>NZ_JAZAQQ010000030.1:0-836 GCF_036861315.1 Pseudomonas sp. S3(2024)
GCCGTTTGACCGGGGTTGATGACGGCCAGCAACATCCGCTGGCCTTTGAATATGACCGGCAGGACCGGCTGATCACCGAGCATCAGGGCTGGGGCACCCTGCGTTATGTCTACGACGCCTGCGGCCAGCTCAAGCGCCAGCGTCTGCCGGACAACAGCAAGCTCGACTATCACTACGCCAAGGGCGGCGCGCTGACCGCCATCGACCTCAATGGCACGCGGCTGACCAGTCACGTCTACCAGTCCGGTCGCGAGCAACAACGCCAACAAGGCCTGCTGCTCAGCGATTATGCCTACGACGATCAGGGCCGTTTACTCGCCCACGCTGTAGGCCATCAGCACGACTCGCTGTATCGCCGGGATTATGCCTACAGCGCCAACGGCAACCTCGAGCACATCGCCNGCAACAACGCCAACAAGGCCTGCTGCTCAGCGATTATGCCTACGACGATCAGGGCCGTTTACTCGCCCACGCTGTAGGCCATCAGCACGACTCGCTGTATCGCCGGGATTATGCCTACAGCGCCAACGGCAACCTCGAGCACATCGCCGACAGCCGCCATGGCCAGCGCACCTACGGCTACGACGCCCTCGACCGCTTGATCCGCGTGCGCCACTCGCGCGACGAACTGCCGGAATCCTTCGCCCACGACCCGGCCGGCAACCTGCTGATGCAGGATCGTCCCGGCCCCACCCGGATCAAGGGCAACCGCCTGCTGATGCAGGGCGACCGGCATTACGACTACGACGCCTTCGGCAACCTGATCCGCGAACGCCGTGGCCGCGACCAGCAACTCGTCACCGAATACCGCTACGACTGCCAGCACCGCCTGATCG
>NZ_JAZAQQ010000031.1:0-515 GCF_036861315.1 Pseudomonas sp. S3(2024)
AGCTACGGCGCCTACGGCCAGATCACTGCCGAGCGCGACGAACTCGGGCACATCACCCGCTACGAGTATGACGACGACCTGCACCTCGTCTCGCGCAAGATCAATCCCGACGGCACGCGGGTGCAGTACCGCTACGACCATGCGCAACTGCTGCTCACGGAAATCGAGAACGAGTCCGGGGAAAAGTACCGCCTGGACTACACGCCCACTGGATTGATCCGACAGGAAACCGGCTTCGACGGCCGGCGCACCGCCTACGCCTACGACCGCAACGGGCACCTGCTGGAGAAGACCGAGTTCGGTGATGACGGCTCGACGCTGGTCACCACTTACGCGCGTGATGCGGCCGGGCGCTTGCTGCTCAAGACCCTGCCTGACGGGGTTGAGGTGGCTTACACCTACGACCGACTGGGCCGTTTGACCGGGGTTGATGACGGCCAGCAACATCCGCTGGCCTTTGAATATGACCGGCAGGACCGGCTGATCACCGAGCATCAGGGCTGGGGCACCCTGCG
>NZ_JAZAQQ010000004.1:0-309945 GCF_036861315.1 Pseudomonas sp. S3(2024)
TTTTCCTCTGACGTGACAACCCGATATCCCATGATGCTTCCTTAAATCGCCGCTCCTACATCATGGTCTAAAAAAATTCGACCACAACAGGCTCACTCCTACATTTGAAATGTGTTCCCCTGTAGGAGTGAGCCTGCTCGCGATAGCGGTTTCAGAGGCGCGGCATGCCTTAACGCTTGTTCAGGCCCCGCGCCAGACGATCTCCACCCAACTGAATCACCGCCACCAACGCCACCAGCAACACAATCACTGTCAGCATGATCTGGCTGTCGAAACGTTGATAACCGTAGCGGTAAGCGATATCGCCCAAACCGCCGGCACCAATCGCCCCGGCCATGGCTGACGAGTTGATCATGGTCACCAGCGTAATCGTGAACCCTCCAACGATCCCCGGCAGCGCTTCAGGCAACAGCACATGCCAGACGATGTGCCAGCGTCGGCAGCCCATGGCCTGCGCCGCCTCGATCAAGCCGTGATCGACCTCACGCAGACTCACTTCGGCAATCCGCGCAAAGAACGGCGTCGCGGCGATGGTCAGCGGCACCACCGCCGCCCACACACCGTACGTGGTGCCGACAATCAGTCGGGTAAATGGAATCAGCGCGACCATCAGAATCAGAAACGGGATCGAGCGGAACAGGTTGACGAACGCGCCCAGCGCCCGGTTGAGCAGCGGCGCCTGATAGATCCCGCCCTTGTCGCTGGTGACCAGAATCACCGCCATCGGGATCCCCACCAGCAACGCGATCAGCGACGACACGCCGACCATCAGGAAGGTGTCGATGAATCCCTGCAGCAAACGATCAAACCACATAACCCGATACCTCCACTCGTTGCGCCCACTGCCCGGCGCGCTCGCGCAATTGTTCGGCGCTCAGGGCCGAGCCGCTGACCGCCAGTAACAGTTGTCCCAGCGCATGCCCCTGAATCCGTTCGACGCCGCCCTGCAGCAACTTCACGCGTCCGCCGAGAGCGGCGAACAGCGCCGCCAGATCCGGCTCGTCGGCGGCGCCACCGGTGAACTGCAAACGCAGCACCACCGCCGCGCCCGGGGAGGGTGGCTGAGCATGCAGACGGCTTTGCAATTCTTCCGGCAGTGCGTGTTGCAGCGGCGCGAGCAATGTCTGGCTGACCTCGTGCTGCGGATTGCCGAACACTTCCCAGACCGGGCCTTGCTCAACGATCCGCCCGTGTTCCAGGACCACCACGCGGTCGCAGATTTCGCGGATCACCGCCATTTCGTGAGTGATCAGCACAATGGTCAGGCCCAGGCGCTGATTGATCTCGCGCAGCAGGCCGAGGATCGACTGAGTGGTCTCGGGATCGAGCGCCGAAGTGGCTTCGTCGCACAGCAGAATGTCCGGGTCATGCACCAATGCGCGGGCGATGCCGACACGCTGTTTCTGCCCGCCGGAGAGCTGCGCCGGGTAAGCCTTGTGCTTGGCTTGCAGGCCGACCAGTTCGAGCAGTTCACGCACCTTCTGCTCGCGTTGCGCCTTCGGTACGCCCGCGACTTTCAGCGGCAGTTCGACGTTCTGCCACACGGTCTTGGCCGACATCAGGTTGAAGTGCTGGAAGATCATGCCGATCCTTCGGCGCAGGGCGACCAGCCGGTCTTCATCGAACTCGCCGATGTCGACCTGATCGATCAGCACCCGCCCCGCAGTCGGTTGTTCCAGACGATTGATCGTGCGGATCAGCGACGACTTGCCGGCGCCGCTGCGCCCGATGATGCCGAACACCTCGCCGCGCTGGATCGCCAGATCGATGCCTTGCAGGGCCGCGACCGGGCCTTGCCGACCCGCGTAGGTTTTACCCAGGCCGATGAAGCGCACGTGGGCGCGATTCAGCTCGGGATGCAGTTCGGTTTTTTCAGCATTTTCTGGCTCTGGAATCTCCAGTCGCCGTTGGATCGCGGCCGTCATGTTCAGCTTTCCCAACCGGCCTGATACAGCTTGCCGTGAGCTTTATCCAGCGCGGCGCGAACGGCCGGCGAGTGCTGGTAGATGTCGACGAATTTGATTAGGCGCGGGTCGTCTTTGCTCTTGGGCTGGATGACGAACTGGATCACGTATTCCTTGTGGTCGAGACCGTCGAACAGCAGCGCCGAGCCGGCATCGAAGGTTTTCGCCAGACGGATGTAGGCCGGGTAGCCCTGGACCAGATCGGCGTCATCGTAGGCGCGCACCAGTTGCACGGCTTCGACTTGCAGGATCTTGATCTTCTTCGGGTTGGCGACGATGTCGTCTTCGGTGGCCTTGTAGCCGACCCCCGGTTTCAGGGTGATCAGACCAGCCTTGGCCAGCAGTTGCAGACCGCGACCGCTGTTGATCGGGTCGTTGGCGATGGCGACGCTGGCGCCTTCCGGCAACTCGTCGAAGCTTTTGTATTTTTTCGAATAGAGGCCGACGTTGTTGATGATCCCCGGGGCGAACGGCACCAGGTCAAAACCGGAGGCAGCCTTGGCGTTTTCGAGGAACGGGATGTGCTGGAAGTAATTCACATCGATGTCGCCGGCGGCGAGGCTGACGTTCGGTGCGATCCAGTCGGTGAACTCCACCAGTTCGACTTTCAGGCCTTGTTTGGAGGCCTCTTCGACGGCGGCTTCCAGTGGAATGGCGAAGGCGGCGGTGGTGCCGATTTTCAGTGGTGCATCGGCGGCGAACACCGCCGAACTGAACAGGCCGAAGGCCAGGGCCAGTGCTTTGACTGGGTGGGTCAGGAGTTTCTTGGTCATGGTGGTTTTTCCAGTCAGTGCATGAATTTTGTGGTGTCTGGTCGGGCCTCTTCGCGAGCAAGCCCGCTCCCACATTTTGGAATGCTTTCCCCCCTGTGGGAGCGGGCTTGCTCGCGAAGCTTTTAGCGGCGAAATGAAGACCCGATGTGTTGCTCAGGGAGTTGCGCCGCCCCGTGAAACAGCTTTTCGCGCAAACTGCCGCTGTCATACGCAGTCTTGTACGACCCACGCCGTTGCAGCTCCGGAATCACCAGCTCAATGAAATCGACATAGCTTTCCGGGGTAACGATGCGCGTGAGGTTGAAGCCGTCGAGCCCGGTTTCAGCGATCCACGATTCCAGTTCATCCGCGACTTGCTCAGGCGAGCCGACCACGGTGATATAGCGGCCACCGAGGGCGTGCTGATCGAGCAATTTGCGTCGGGTCCAGTCGTTGTTCTGCAGATTTTTGGTGGCGGACTGGATGGCATTGCTCTTGACGTACTGGATCGGTTCGTCGATTTCGTATTGGGAAAAATCGATCCCGGTGGAGGCCGAGAAATGCGCGACGCCGGCCTCGGCGCTGGCATAACTCAGGTACTCGGCGTGCTTGGCCCACGCGGCTGCTTCGGTCGCGCCGACGATCACGTTGAGGCCCATGAACACCTTGATGTCCTCGGGATTGCGTCCGGCTTCGACGGCGCTGGCGCGGACCTTGTCCACCTGCACTTTGGTCGACGGTTTGTTCTGGCCGCTGATGAACACGCATTCGGCATGACGCCCGGCGAACAGCAAACCGCGGTCCGAACTGCCGGCCTGGAACAGCACCGGTGTGCGCTGCGGCGACGGCTCGCAGAGGTGATAACCCTCGACTTGATAGAACTCGCCGTGGTGCTCGACCTTGTGCACCTTCTCCGGCTGCGCGTAGATGCGCTGCTCACGGTCATTGAGCACCGCGCCGTTTTCCCAACTGCCCTCCCAGAGTTTGTAGAGCACTTCGAGGTACTCGTCGGCCTGATCGTAGCGACGGTCATGCTCGACCTGTTCGCGCAGGCCCATGGCCTTGGCGGCGCTGTCGAGGTAACCGGTGACGATGTTCCAGCCGACCCGACCACGGCTCAGATGATCGAGCGACGACATGCGGCGGGCGAACAGATAGGGCGGCTCGTAAGTGAGGTTGGCGGTGAGGCCGAAGCCGAGGTTTTTCGTCACGGCGGCCATCGCTGACACCAGCAGCAGCGGGTCGTTGACCGGCAACTGGATCGACTCTTTGAGCGTGACGTCCACCGAGTTCTGGTAGACGTCGTACACGCCGACGATGTCGGCGATGAACAGTCCGTCGAACAAACCGCGCTCCAGCAACTGCGCCAGCTCGGTCCAGTACTCGATGGTGTTGTAGCGCGTCGACGTGTCGCGCGGATGCGTCCACAGACCGTGGTTGATGTGGCCGATGCAGTTCATGTTGAACGCGTTGAGCAGGATCTTCTTTTTCGCGGCGCTCATCAGATGGTCCCTCGCAGCGGAGGCTTTTCATCGTTGAGGTAGTAATTGCCCACCGCGTGATACTTCCAGCGCACCGGGTCGTGCAGGGTGTGCACCCGGGCGTTGCGCCAGTGACGGTCGAGGCCGTGCTCGATCAGGGTCGCCTGACTGCCGGCCAGTTCGAACAGCGTGCTGCCGGCGGCCAAGGAGATTTCGGTGCTGATCGCCCGTGCTTCGGCGACGGCAATCGAGGCGGCAGCGACGGTTTCGGCATTGGTCTCGGCCTGGGCCTTGTCGAGGAATTCGCCAGAGCGCTCAAGCAGCGCTTCGGTGGCGTGCAGGCGAATACTCAAGTGGCCGAAGCTCTTCAGGGTCAGCGGGTCTTCGGTGGCCTTGTCGTTACCGGAGTCGATCCATGGCCGGGTCTTGCTGCGCACGAAGTGCAGCGCATCTTCATAAGCGGCGCGAGCGATGCCGGTGTCGATGGCGGCGTGAAGGATCTGCGCCAG
Source organism: Pseudomonas sp. S3(2024) (assembly GCF_036861315.1). Classification (NCBI taxonomy): domain Bacteria; kingdom Pseudomonadati; phylum Pseudomonadota; class Gammaproteobacteria; order Pseudomonadales; family Pseudomonadaceae; genus Pseudomonas; species Pseudomonas sp. S3(2024). The sequence continues at coordinate 4,707 of NZ_JAZAQQ010000004.1, forward strand.
CGGGCCGACCGTGGTCGGACGCTCGAAAGCGCTCTGAAACGGTATTACGTCCTCGGCGGCAACGTAGACGTCTTCGAACACCACGGATCCGCTGCCGGTGGTGCGCTGACCGAAACCACTCCAGTCGTCGATGACCGTCAGGCCTTGGCTGTCACGCGGGACGAAGGCCAGTTGCTGCACGCCATTTTCATCGACCACGGAGGTCGGGATACGCTGCGCGTAGATCGCGCCGGTCGCGTAAAACTTGCGCCCGTTGATGCGATAGCCGTCGCCGTCACGCTTGAGGCTGGTGACGCGGTCGTGGGCGGTTTTGGTACCCAGTTCCGCCAGGGCATTGCCGAAACGTTGACCGGCCAGCACCTCGGCGTACAGCCGCTGTTTCTGCTCGTGGCTGCCGTTAACGCGCAGCACTTCGAGGGCGTAGAAATGGTTCTGCGGAATCTGTCCGAGGGAGCCGTCGGCCTGAGCGATCAGGGCGATGACTTTGGCCAGGGTCACGTTGGACACGCCGGCGCCGCCGTATTCCTTGGGCACGCTGATGCCCCACAGGCCAGAGCGGGAAAACACGTCGAGCTCCGGCAGTGGCAGGCGGCGTTCACGGTCGCGCACGGCACTGTCGCGTTTGAAATCTTCGGCCAGGTCGCTGGCGACGATCAGGGCTTGCTCATCGCTGGTGATGACCGCGACGGGGTGAGAATAAGTCATATGCTTCTCCAGATGTCTGGTCGTTAAATCCAGGAATGGCGAGCCGGTAGAGTGCCGTTGAGGCGATAGGCGCCGACCGCGTGATATTTCCAGCGCACCGGGTCGTGCAGGGTGTGCACCCGGGCGTTGCGCCAGTGGCGGTCGAGGTTGAATTCGGCGAGGGTCGCGCGGCTGCCGGCCAGTTCGAAGAGTTTTTCGCTGGCCTGCAGCGAGATCTCGGTGGTCAGCACTTTGGCCTCGGCCACCGCAATTGAAGCGCGGGCGGCGGACTCGGCGGTCAGCGGCGCGGCATGGACTTGGTCGAGCACTTTGCCGGCCTTGCGCAACAGTGCTTCAGCCGCGTGCAGTTCGATTTTCAGTTTGCCGATGTCGGCGATCACGTAGAGGTCATCGCTGGCGCGTTCGACCTTGGCGTCGATCCAGGGCCGCGCGCGGGTTTTGACGAATTCAATGGCATCGTCGATGGCGCCACGGGCAATGCCGGCGTCGATGGCCGCCTGAATCAGCTGCGACACGGCGCCTTGAGTGTTTGGCTTCTCGTTGATTTTCCAGTTATCGACGACCAGGCTCGACTCTACGCGCACGTTGTTCAGCAGAATCGTGCCGCTGGCGGTGGTGCGCTGACCGAAGCCCGACCAGTCATCAACGATGCGCAGGCCCGGGGTGCCACGGCGGACGAAGGCCAGCACTTGTTTGCCGTCGTCATTGAGCGCCTTGACCGCCACCCAGTGCGCGAACAGCGCGCCGGTGGAATAAAACTTCTGGCCGTTGATCACGTAGTCATCGCCGTCGGCGGTGATGCGGGCTTTCAATTCCAGGGTATTTTTGGTTCCGCGCTCAGGACCCGCATTGCCGATGCGCCAACCTTCCAGAACACTCTGGAACAGCTGTTTTTTCTGCGCTTCGGTGGCGCTGCCGAGTACCAGGTTGATGATGCCGAACTGGTTCTGCGGGATCTGTCCCAGCGCCGGATCGGCCGCGGAAATGATTGCGAACACTTCGGCCAATGTGACGAATGAAACTTGTGGGCCACCGTATTCGCGCGGGATGGCAATGCTGCCGAGGCCGCTGCGGGTGAACTGTTCGATTTCCGACCACGGCAGCTTGCGCTGACGATCACGTTTGGCGGCCTGCGCGCGGGCGACTTGCGCCAGTTCGTGGGCAGCCTTGATGGCTTGGGCGTCGTTGCGCAAGACCTGCGCGGGCAACAACAACGGGGCGATGTCCAGATCAGACTGGAGATTTGCGTCTGCCAGACTGGACATCAGTGCCGCTCCTTGGCTGCACGCAATGCCCTGGCGATCTGCACTGGGGTGATTGTGTTCCGGACCATACTACCTACCTCACATCTCATGAAAAACGCCGCAAAAGTGCGGCGAACGAAAGAATGTCCGGTGGTCCGGTTCATATACCCTAAGCGTGTATAAATATTAAATAAACTAACTTTTAGGAATATGTATAGAAGGGGCGGTGGTCGGGTTGGTTAACAGTCTCTCAGCCGTGGCAATACAACCTGTGGTGAGGGGATTCATCCCCGACAGGCCGCGCAGCGGCCTTTTCTGAGTCATAAAAAACGGGATTGCTTCGCAGTCCATCGGGGCGGTGCGACGTTTCGCTAAATCACCCACTACAAAGCCCCATGAGCACAGGAATGCGGCATCAATCCTTGGTCGATTCAGCAGCCTTCAGCGCTTGGCGCAGCGGCACCTTCAGATAAGGATTCACGCAACCGATCTTCAGCGTCCGGGGCGGCGCCCAGCGTGAGTTGTTGCCCACCCAGTCGATGACGCAGTAGGTCACGTCCAGACGCAGATCCTCACCCCCCTCGACGATCACTGCCGGTGGCACCCAGACCTGAATCGGCAGGCCAACATCGGCAGCGGTGATCCGGGCCAGGTCCATACGCACGTCGCCCCAGCGCAAGGTGATGGCGTCGTCCTCGGCCATGTTCAGGTAGGGTTCGATGGTCAGTGGCACACCGCGTTTGATCTGATTGGGATTCACGCCCTGGCGGCGAATGGTGTCGGGCAGCGAGACGGGTGCCAGTTGCTGATTCTCGTCACCGCAGAGTGGCGAAGGCTGGCCGCCAGGGCAGTCGAGCTTGACCTGCACCCGCGTGGCCGCCGACAACGCCGGCCCCTGACCGACTTGCATCACTCGATAGTGAATCCGTGCGGTGCCACTGGCGATAAAGCTTTCCGGCACCCGCAGGCTGATCGAGGCGCCGACATCTTCGCTGGTCAAGACTCGCGAGGCGACGTAGCAGTTGTTCCAGAACAGTTCGATTAGATCACCGGCGTCCATGCCGGGGTAGGGCAGGACATCGATCAGCAAATGCGCGGCAGCGGCCAGATTGATGGCGTTGTTGGATGCGGACGCCAGATTCGGCGCTGCCAGTTCGGGGGCGTGCGAAGTGCGGGTCATCGGGTTCTCTCCTTGAAGTCTTGCGGCGAAGTCCGTTTCTTGAAACAACAAAAGGCGTGATGAATCGGTAATACAACCGTGAACTTTGTTCGGGCTGAGTAAGCGTTGATTCAACTAATTGGTGCCGGTTGGCGACTAGATAAGAGCGTGCCGGAAAGAGTGTCAATAGAGTGCCTTAGTTAATCTGTGAATTACCGATTAATCAGAAGCGTCCTACGCTGATGAGGCATCCTGCCTAGCGGTGATGGCGAATGGAACTACGGTTTTTCGCGAGTTTCGCGATTTTTGTGCCGGTCGATTTAGATCATTTCACAGGCACGAAAGCGCGCCGCAGATTACTTGTATCTGTTGCAGAACATATATGTATTGTTTTGACAGGTTTAAGCTGGAGGGATTTGGAAGTTTTCAGGCGCGGTAAGTAAAACTTCCGTCCATGGAAGTTAATGACTCAAGGCAATAAGTATCTCAGGCGTGATTCAGGAACTTGCTGAGAAACTGTCTGGTGCGTTCTTCTTTCGGGTTGGCAAACAACGCCTTGGCTTCGCCTTGCTCGACGATCACGCCCTTGTCGAAAAACACCACACGGTTAGCCACGTCGCGGGCGAAACCCATTTCGTGGGTGACGATGACCATGGTGCGTTTTTCTTCAGCGAGACCGCGAATGGTCGCCAGTACTTCGCCCACCAGTTCCGGGTCGAGGGCCGAAGTCGGCTCGTCGAACAGGATCACTTCCGGCTCCATCGCCAGCGCCCGGGCAATCGCCACGCGCTGTTGCTGACCACCGGACAGACGACGCGGATACGCATCTTCCTTGCCGGCCAGACCGACCTTGGCCAGCAGCTTCATGCCCAGGGCAACGGCTTGCTCGCGCGGCATCTTCTTGACCACGATCGGCCCTTCGATGACGTTTTCCAGTGCGGTGCGGTGGGGGAACAGGTTGAAGTTCTGGAACACGAAACCCACGTGCTGGCGCAGGTTGCGCACCAGACTCTGCTGCTGGCTCAGCGGGCGGCGGGTATCAATCTCGATATCGCCGACCTTGATCCGGCCGCTGGTGGGTTCCTCAAGGAAATTCAGGCAGCGCAGGAACGTGGTCTTGCCCGAACCGCTGGGGCCGATGATGGCCACGACCTCGCCTTCCTTCACCTCAAGATCGATGCCCTTGAGCACCTCTTGACCCTTGAACTGCTTTGTCAGTTTTTCCACGACAATCATGGGGTCAGGACTCCTGGTCGTGCCGATTGGCCCGCTCTTCCAACTTGTTCTGCAGGTGCGACAGCACCGTGGCCAGAATCCAGTAGATCAGCGCGGCGGCAAGATACATGGTGAAGACTTCGAAAGTCCGGGCGGTAATCAGTTGCGCCTGGCGGAACAGTTCCGGCACCTGAATGGTGGCGGCCAGTGCCGTGTCCTTGACCAGCGAAATGAAGCTGTTGCCCAGCGGCGGCAGGGCCGTGCGCATCGCTTGCGGCAGGATGGCCCGGCGCAAGGTCTGCGCACGGGTCATGCCGATGCTCGCAGCGGCTTCCCACTGGCCGCGCTCGATCGAACCGATCGCGGCCCGCAGGATTTCACAGGCATAAGCGGCCATGTTCAGCGAGAAGCCGATCAGCGCCGCTGGGAGCGGATCCAGTTCCAGACCCAATTGCGGCAAGCCGTAATAGATCACGAACAGTTGCACCAGCAACGGCGTGCCGCGAAAGAACGACACGTAGATGCGGGCAATCCAGCTCACCAGTTTGAAGCGCGACAGGCGCATCAAGGCCAGGCCGAAGCCCAGCAGCAAGCCGAAGAACATGCCGCCCAGACTGAGGATGACCGTGTAATACGCGCCCTTGAGCAGAAAGGGCGCGGAGTCCAGTGCGAGTTGGAAAGCTTCTTCCATTATTTGGTGACGTCAGCGTTGAAGTATTTCTTCGACAGCTTCTCAAGGGTACCGTCGGCACGCAGTTCGTCGAGAGCCTTGTTCACCGCAGCCAGCAGTTCAGGCTCGCCTTTGCGCAGGGCGATACCGGATTCCTGACGGGAGAACGCTTCACCGGCAGCCACGGTTTTCGGGGCTTTCTTGGCGTATTCAAGGGCAGCCAGACGGTCGATCAGGATGGCGTCGGTGCGGCCGTTGTTCAGGTCGGCGAACTTGGTCGGATCATCGTCGTAGGTACGCACGTCAGCGCCCGGCACGTTGGCGCGGACCCACTGTTCGTAGTTGGTGCCCAGGCCGACACCGACTTTCTTGCCGGACAGGTCGGCGGCAGTCTTGATGTTCAACTTGGCTTCCTTGTCCTTCAGCACCAGCGCCTGAATCCCGGATACGGTGTACGGCTCGGAGAAGTCATACTTCTTCTTGCGTTCGTCGGAGATGGTCACCTGGTTGACCACGACGTCGAGACGTTTGGATTCCAGCGCAGCGAGGATACCGTCCCACTTGGTTGGCTGAATCTTGGCTTTGACGCCGAGTTTCTGCGCCAGGGCTTCGGAGAGTTCGACTTCGAAACCGGACAGTTTGCCGTTCTCGTCAACGAAGCTGAACGGTGGGTAAGTGCCTTCCAGGCCGACGTTGATAACGCCTTTGTCCTTGATCTGTTGCAGCTGCTCACCGGCGGTTGCCTGGCCGATCAGGCCGGCGCTCAGTGCAAGGCCCAGCGAACCTACCAGCAGAGTGCGACGTAGTGCGGAAAAATTCATGACAAGCCCCTGTGTTTTCTTATGGAAGACGCTTAAGGAAAGTTGGCGAATCCGGGAATTGAACGACTGCGTTATCGTGCCCTAAAGCAGCTTATGCGTCTTGCCCGAAATTCGCCTGCGGCGAGACTATAAGATGTCTGCTTTAGACTTGAAAATACTTAATATCTAATTTGATATTCATATATGGAATATGAGGCCTTGACCTGTGGCGAGGGAGCTTGCTCCCGCCTGACTGCGCAGCAGTCGCAATACCTGCCGCCAGTGTTCAACTGAAAATGGGGAAGCAAGTTTGGGGGCGCTGCGCGCCCCAGCGGGAGCAAGCTCCCTCGCCACAAAGGCGCTTCAACCGCTCAGAGCGTCCTTGTAGGCAAACAACGCCGGCGCCCCACCGGTATGCAGGAAGATGATCGGGCCCTCGTCGAAACGCTGGCGGCCGATCCCGTCGAGCAGGCCGGCCATGGCCTTGCCGGTGTATACCGGGTCGAGCAGCACCGCGTCCTGACTGGCCAACAGTTTCACCGCCGCCAGTGTCCCGGCATTCGGTTCGCCGTAACGCGGGCCGAAGTATTCGTCCCACAACTCGACCTTGAAGTTCACTGGTAATTTCACACCCAGCAGCTCCGCCGTGCGTTCGGCCAGACCCTGCACTTTCGGGCGTTGGTCTTCTTCACTGCGCGATACCGTTACGCCGATCACTGGCAATTTCGGCAGTGCTTCGCTCAAGGCCAATGCCAGACCGCTGTGGGTCCCGGCGCTGCCCGAGGCCAGCACCACGGCGGCGAAATTCAGGCCGGTGTCCTTGATCTGTTCCGCCAGTTCCAGACCGGCACGTACGTAGCCCAATGCACCGAGGGCATTCGAGCCACCGATCGGCACCAGATACGGTTTCTTGCCATTGCTGCGCAGGCGCACGGCGAGTGCGGCCAGTTGTTCGTCGGCGTTGTCGAGGTTGTCCACCAACTCGACCTTGGTGTCGAACAGATCGAGCAGCAGGCGGTTGCCGTTGCCGGTGTAGTTGCTGTCGTCGGTGCCGAGCGGATTTTCCAGCAACGCCACGCAACCCAGGCCGAGTTTGGCCGCCAGCGCGGCGGTCTGGCGCACGTGGTTCGATTGCAGGGCGCCGGCGGTGATCAGCGTGTCGGCGCCCTGGGCGAGGGCGTCGGCGGCGAGGTATTCGAGTTTGCGCAGCTTGTTGCCGCCCATGGCCAGCGGCGTCAGGTCATCGCGTTTGATGTACACATCGCGGCCCAGCCAGGCGGACAGGCGTTCGAGTTTTTCCAGTGGCGTGGGTTGGCCGAGCAGGTCGAGACGGTTAAAGCGATCCAGCTGTTGTTTGATCATGAGCCCGTACTGGCGGAGGAAGATGACAGGACTATAGGCAGGCCGTTTTAGCGGGGCAACCGTGAATTGCTTATAGCCAAATGTGCTTAGACCAGCACTATCGGTTCTTAATTCGCCCTCGCCGGCATGCCGTAAAGTAATCGCCGTTGACGCGGCCAGACCGTCCGGCCGCCCGTGAGGAGTCTTTACCGTGAGCGAGCGTTCCAGCCATTGGCAATTGCAGACCATCGTCAGCCAACTGCGTACCGCGCGGGATCAGTGGCGTACCCAGAATGGCCGGGCCAGCGGCGAGCAGGGTGGCCGTGAGTTACCGTCTCGCGCCGCGATGGCCGAGATTCTCGAGGCGCTGTGTGGTGCGTTGTTCCCGATGCGGCTGGGGCCGGTGGATCTGCGTGAGGAAAGTGAGGACTTCTATGTCGGCCACACCCTCGATACCTCATTGAATGCCTTGCTGGCGCAGGCGCGGCTGGAGTTGCGTTATGTCGCGCGGCACAGCGCTCAAGGCGATGCCGACGTCGAAGCTCAGGCGATCCGTATCATTCAGGATTTCGCCCTGGCCTTGCCGGGCCTGCGCAGCCTGCTCGATACCGACGTGCTGGCCGCCTATCACGGCGATCCGGCGGCGCGCAGCGTCGATGAAGTGTTGCTGTGCTATCCGGGGATTCTGGCGGTGATTCACCATCGTCTGGCGCACCATTTGTATCGCGCCGGGCTGCCGTTACTCGCGCGGATCAGTTCGGAGATTGCGCATTCGGCCACCGGTATCGATATCCACCCGGGCGCGCAGATCGGCCGCAGTTTCTTCATCGACCACGGTACGGGTGTGGTGATCGGCGAGACCGCGATCATCGGCGAGCGTGTGCGGATCTATCAGGCCGTGACTCTGGGCGCCAAGCGCTTCCCGGCGGATGAAGACGGGCAGTTGCAGAAGGGCCATCCACGCCATCCGATTGTCGAGGACGACGTGGTGATTTATGCCGGCGCGACGATTCTGGGACGGATCACTATCGGCCAAGGGTCGACCATCGGCGGTAATGTGTGGCTGACGCGCAGCGTGCCGGCAGGGAGCAACCTGACTCAGGCCAATCTGCAGCATGATGATGGGACGCAGAAGTAAGTTCCTGAATCTGCGTTGCCGCGTCAGGCCTCTTCGCGAGCAGGCTCGCTCCCACACTGGAATGCGTTTCAAATGTGGGAGCGAGCCTGCTCGCGAATGGTTTTTTGGGTCAGATCGAGATAATGGCATTCAGCCAATTCTCCATTGAACGAATCCCCTCAAACCCACGTCATACCCCTCCTTGGGCTATTGTAGGAAAACTACCGCCTGGCCCTGCGATTAGTCCTTACCACCCTATCCATGTTTAACTTGAACGTTCATTCAAGTTAAACCGGTGGTTCGCTGCCCGCTCACAACAGGAGGCTTGCCTTTGCTGAGTCCGATCATTTCAGCCACGTTTCAACCCCTCGAGGTGCACGTTTCATGAGTGCATCGTCTACCCCCGCCAGCGGTCTGGTGCGCATGAATCCGCCGGTGTTCTACTTCGCCGCGACGGTGATTCTGCTGTTTGGTCTGGTTGTCATCGCCATGCCGGAGCAGGCAGGAGCCTGGTTGCTGGCTGCGCAAAACTGGGCGGCCAACACGGTCGGCTGGTACTACATGCTCGCGATGACGCTGTATCTGGTCTTCGTGGTGGTCACCGCGTTATCGGGCTACGGCAAGATCAAACTCGGTGCCGACCACGACGAACCCGAGTTCAGTTACCTGTCCTGGGCCGGCATGCTGTTTGCCGCCGGGATCAGCATCACGCTGTTTTTCTTTTGCGTATCCGAGCCACTGACGCACCTGGCCCAACCGCCGCAAGGCGAGGCCGGCACCGCCGATGCGGCGCGGCAGGCGATGCAGATTCTGTTTCTGCACTGGGGCCTGCACGGCTGGGGCGTGTTCGCCTTCGTCGGCATGGCGCTGGCCTATTTCGCCTACCGGCATAACCTGCCGCTGGCCTTGCGTTCGGCGCTGTACCCGCTGATCGGCAAGCGCATCAACGGCCCTATCGGCTACGCGGTGGACGGCTTCGGCATCATCGCCACGGTGTTCGGTCTGGGTGCCGACATGGGCTTCGGCGTATTGCACCTCAACTCCGGTCTCGACTACCTGTTCGGCATCGCTCACACCCAATGGATTCAGGTCGGCCTGATCACGCTGATGATGGGCGCGGCGATCATTGTCGCCGTGTCGGGTGTGGACAAGGGCGTGCGGGTGATGTCCGACATCAACATGCTGCTGGCCTGTGCGCTGCTGCTGTTCGTGTTGTTCGCAGGCCCCACCCAGCACCTGCTCAACACGCTGATCCAGAACCTCGGCGATTACCTCGGCGCGTTGCCGATGAAGAGTTTCGACCTCTACGCTTACGACAAACCAAGCGACTGGCTCGGCGGCTGGACGGTGTTCTACTGGGCCTGGTGGATCGCATGGTCGCCGTTCGTGGGCCTGTTCATCGCGCGGATTTCCCGTGGCCGCACCATCCGCGAATTCGTCTTCGGCGTGCTGCTGATTCCGCTCGGTTTCACCCTGGCGTGGATGTCGATTTTCGGCAACAGTGCGATCGATCAGGTGCTCAATCACGGCATGTCGGCGCTGGGCATGTCGGCCCTCGACAATCCGTCGATGAGCCTTTATCTGCTACTGGAAACCTACCCGTGGAGCAAGACTGTCATCGCGGTGACGGTGTTCATCAGCTTCGTGTTTTTCGTCACTTCCGCCGACTCCGGCACCGTGGTGCTGTCGACGTTGTCGGCCAAAGGCGGCAACCCGGACGAAGACGGGCCGAAATGGCTGCGAGTGTTCTGGGGCGCGATGACCGCGTTGATCACCAGCGCGTTGCTGTTCTCCGGCAGCATCGATGCGCTGAAATCGGCGGTGGTACTGACCTCGCTGCCGTTCTCGATGATTTTGCTGCTGATGATGTGGGGCCTGCACAAGGCGTTCTATCTGGAGTCGCAGAAGCAGATCGCGCAACTGCATTCGCTGGCACCGGTCTCCGGTTCGCGGCGAGGCACGGGCGGCTGGCGCCAACGTCTCAGTCAGGCGGTGCACTTCCCGTCACGCGACGAGGTGTACCGCTTCATGGACACCACGGTGCGCCCGGCGATTGAAGAAGTGACGGCGGTATTTGTCGAGAAGGGTCTGAACGTGGTCACCCAGCCGGACCCGGCGCACGACAACATCAGCCTGGAAATCGGCCACGGTGAGCAGCATCCGTTCATCTACCAGGTGCAGATGCGCGGCTATTTCACGCCGTCGTTTGCTCGGGGTGGCATGGGGTCCAAGCAACTCAACAACCGCCGCTACTACCGCGCTGAAGTGCACTTGAGCGAGGGCAGTCAGGACTACGATCTGGTCGGCTACACCAAGGAACAGATCATCAACGACATCCTCGACCAGTACGAACGCCACATGCAGTTCCTGCATCTGGTGCGTTGATCGGCAATTGAGCGCCGGGACGTTTCACGATTCGGCGCTCAGCACCATGAACAACACCATCGCCGCCATCGGCACCCCGAACACCGCACTGCCCACCGCGATCTCCGAACCCAGCGGCTGCCTGGCATGCACCACCCCCACCGCACCATTGATCACCGTCAACGCCAGCCACAGCGCGGCGAAGCTGTAGGCCAGGGTCTGCCGGCTGAAGCCAATGCGCTCGCCGATGTAGAGCATCAGGGCCAGCAGGACCAGGCCGAAGAAGATGATGATTGCGGTGTGCATAGGCGTGCCTGCGGGTTATGCGGTGCTTGATCGGACGCCTTCGCGGGTAAGCCCGCTCCCACAGTGATCTCGGTCATTCACAGATTCTGCGTACAACCAAGATCCTGTGGGAGCGGGCTTGCTCGCGAAAGGGCCACCTCGGTGTCATTTAGAGCATAGACAAGTCAGCCCACAACCATACGAGCCAACCCTTCTCGATCGACATATTTCGCGACTCATTCAAATGTATCTGGACGAGAAGGCCCTTTCTCGCTGGACCGCGTCTGCCGTTGGTCGAACCAATAATCGGGTGTTTGTTCACTCAGCTAATATTTATCCGAGTGTGTATTGTGTGTATCAATCGGTTGTCCACGCCCTAGAGTGACCAGCTCTTGCTGTCGAAAAGGGCGAAGGAAATGCGTAGTCGGGAAATGATCAGGATGATCGAGGAGGATGGTTGGTATCTGGTTGCAGTGAAGGGTAGTCACCATCAGTACAAGCATCCGCGCAAGCCGGGTCGGGTGACGATCAAGCATCCGGATTCAGACCTTCCCAAAGGGACGATCAACAGCATTTTGAAACAGGCGGGGTTGAAATGAAGCCCGTTATTGGAAGTGAAAGTCCTGTTATGGACACGTCAGAGGAAGGATTCACGTTTATGAAATTCCCGGTCGTTTTGCACAAGGATGCCGACTCGGACTACGGAGTGATTGTCCCGGATGTACCGGGGTGCTTCTCCGCAGGGAGCACGGTAGCCGAAGCTTTTGAAAACACTCAGGAGGCTCTGGCCCTGCACTATGAGGGGCTGGTGGCTGATGGTGCACCGTTGCCTCGAGTTCAGGATATTGATGCACATCTCGACAACCCGGATTACGCGGGTGGAATCTGGGGTGTTGTCGACTTTGATATCACGCCCTATTTCGGCAAGTCGGTACGCTTCAACGCCACGCTGCCCGAGCAACTGCTGGAGCGTATTGATCAAACAGTCCGGCGTGATCAACGCTACAGTTCCCGCTCCGGATTTCTGGCCGCAGCTGCGTTACGCGAATTGTCGGCATGACGAACAACCTGTAGGGGCTGCCGCAGGCATGTATGTCAGGTGCTCTCTCGCTCGATCACGTTGCACTGCAACAGATTCAGCCGCTGCACATCATCGCTCGGCAACACCCCAAGGCTTTCCAATACCCGCGTTGCCGCCAGTACGCCAATCTCCAGTGCCGGGGGTTTGATCGTGCTCAGGCTCGGCAACAGCATCTCGGCGAACGGGTAATCGCCGAAGCCGAGCACGGCGCAGTCTTCGGGGATCTTGATGCCGGCGCGTTGCCCGGCGAGCAAGCCGCCGGCGGCGAGGTTGTCGTTGGCGAAGATGATCGCGTCGGGGCGCGGGGAGGCGTTCATCAGCGCTTCCATCGCTTGCTTGCCGGCTTCGAACGGCGCGCGGTCGGCGTCCGGGGCGAACACCCACGGTTGCAGTCCGAACTCGCGCACGGTGGCGGCGTAACCGTCGCGACGTTCGAGGGCACTGAGGTCACCAGGGGCGCTGTTCTGCACAAAGGCGATACGGCGATAGCCTTTGTCGTGCAGATAACGCGCAGCGGTCACGCCGACTTCATAGTGCGAAAAGCCGATCTGCATCGGCTCGCGATCCGGCTGGTAATCCCAGGTTTCGATCACCGGAACGTCCGCTTCGGCGATCATCTTTTCGGTGCCCGCACTGTGGAAGTGGCTGGTCAGCACCAGCGCTGCCGGCGACCAGCCGAGAAACGCGCGCACGGCGTTTTCTTCCTGTTCGGTACTGAAGTAACTCGACGCCAGCAGCAGCTGATAACCGTGGCGGCTGAGGGTGTCGCTGAAGCCCTGAATGGTGTTGGCAAAGATCGGCCCGGAGATGTTCGGAATCACCATGCCGACGATTTTCCCTCGCGCCGAGGCCAGGCCGCCGGCCACCAGATTCGGCACATAACCCAGCTCGGCAACTACTGCTGCAATGCGCTCGCGGCGCTCCGGCGAGACCGATTCCGGCTGATTGAAATAGCGCGACACGGTAATCGCCGACACACCCGCCTCGCGCGCTACCGCATTGAGGGTCACGCGTCCGGCGCCACGGCGTTTGCGGGGCTTTTCCTGGCTCAAGGCTTGATCCTTCTTAAAAACCAAAAAGAATATAAAAGTAATTTTTCAGTATTGGACGCTCTATGCCGAGCTTGCCAATACTGGCGATGTTAGCGCTAACAAAGCGCATTGTCTGCTACTCGCTCGAGCGAATGCCAAAGACACCGATTCAGGCGTTGTCGTCGTAGAACGGCAGCGGTTCAGGGCCAATTTCGAGCGGGCAACCATGCACAACATTCCTGGGGCGACACACAAACTGGCGCAGTCGATTCGCGCCGCTGGCTGGATCTTTACCGGGCTGGCGGCGTTGCCGCTGCCCACGGCTTTCGCCGCCGACAGCAGCGAACAAGAGCCGACCCTCAAGTCCGTCACAGTCACCGCCACCCGCCGTGAAGAGTCGCTGCAGAAGGTGCCGGTGGCAGTCTCGGTGATCGACGGCGAACAACTGGAACGCGACAACCGCAACGGCGTGGCGAGCATCGTCCAGCAAGTGCCGTCGCTGAATTTCCGTACCGGTGCGTCGAACAAGGACACCTCGTTGTTTGTGCGAGGCGTCGGCACGATTTCCACTTCGCCCGGCGTCGAGCCAACAGTGGCCACGGTGATCGATGGCGTGGTCTATGCGCGTCCCGGCCAATCCACTCTCGACTTGCTGGATCTGGAGCGCGTCGAAGTGCTGCGCGGCCCGCAGGGCACGCTGTTCGGCAAGAACGCCTCGGCTGGTGTGCTCAACATCACCAGCAAGGCGCCGACCAACGAGACCCACGGTTACATCGACCAGTCGTACTACAGCGGCAATGAAAGCCGCACCCGCTTCGGCATTGGCGGCAGCCTGATTCCGGACACGCTCAAGGGGTCGATCAGCACCCTGTTCGGCACTTACGACGGCAACGTCGATAACAAGCACAACGGCCAGGAAGTCAACGGCTACAACCATCGCGGGGTGCGCGGCAAACTCGAATTTACTCCGAACGATGACGTCACCTTCACCCTGATCGCCGACTACATGCAGTCCCACGACGACGGTCCCAACGGCGTCGTCAGCAAGTCGTTGACCCCGGCCTTCGCCAACGCGCTGAGCCCGGTCTATGCGAGCAACCACAACCGCGACATCAACACCGATACCCGCAGCCATGTCGAGGACACCAACAAGGGCCTGTCCGGCCAGCTCGACTGGCAACTGGGCGATTACACACTGACCTCGATCACCGCGTGGCGCGGCTGGGACAACACCCAGTATCAGGACGGCGATCGGCTGAGCACGATCACTGCAGCGTTCCCCGGCACCGCCGACAAGGGCGAGCTGGCCTTCGACCAGTACTCGCAGGAGCTGCGCCTGGCCTCGCCGAAAGGTGAGTTCCTTGAATACGTTGGCGGCCTGTTCTACATGCACGGCAAGGATGACGAGACCTATCAGCGCACCTTGACCACCACCACACGCACCGACCGTGGCGTCGCCGATTACAGCACCACCAGCGACAGCTACGCCGCGTTCGGCGAAGCCACGCTGAACTTCACCTCGGACTTGCGTGGCATCGCCGGCCTGCGCTACACCCACGATGATCTTGAATACGATCACCGTCGCGTCTCGACCTCGGCGACCACGGTCAGTGGTATTCAACCTGCAACCAGCAGTTCCGGTTCGGTAGACGAGGACGGCTGGTCCGGTCGGCTAGGTGTGCAGTACGACCTCAGCGATGCGGTCACCACGTATCTGACCTATTCGCGTGGCTACAAAGGCCCGGCGTACAACGTGTTCTTCAACATGCAGCCGCGTGACACCGAAGCGCTGAAACCGGAGACCTCGAACACCTGGGAGGCGGGCATCAAAGCGACGAGCTGGAACAATCGGCTGACCACCAACCTTGCGGTGTTCCACAGCGATTACGACAACTACCAGGCGAACTTTTTCGACACCGTCGCCGGGCAAGTGGTGACGCGCCTGATCAACGCCGGCAGTGTCAGCACCGAAGGCGTCGAACTCGATTACGCCTTGCAGGCGACCCAGCAACTGAAGTTCTCCGGGGCGCTGGCCTACACCCGCGCGCGCATCGACCAATTCAGCTGCCCGGCGGGCGCTGCAGCCTCGTGCAACGTCAATGGCAAGCCACTGCCGTTCAGCCCCGACTGGAAAAGCTACGTGCGCGCCGACTACAGCATCCCGCTGGACAACGGCCTCGATATCGAGCTCGGCACCGACTACAGCTGGCAGAGCGAAGTGCAGTACGACATTAGCCAGAACGCCGACACCAAACAGGGTGCCTATGGCATCTGGAACGCCAGCGTCGCGCTCGCCGACTACAGCAACGGCTGGCGCGTGGCGCTGCTGGGCAAGAATCTCGCCGACAAGTCCTACTCACCGTTGCTGGCCAGCGGCGGCAGCTACATCTACCGCGCCGTGCCACGGGATGACGAGCGCTACTTCGGCGTGCAACTGCGCAAGGATTTCTGAGATGAGCAGACAGCTGAAACTTGGCGCCTTTCTCATGGCCACCGGGCACCACGTCGCCGCGTGGCGGCACCCGCAGGTACCGGCGAATGCCGGTCTGGATTTCGCCCACTACAAGCGTCTGGCGCAGATTGCCGAGGCGGCGAAGTTCGACACGCTGTTCGTCGCCGACAGTGTGGCCGCGCCGACGCAGGACATCGCCAGCCGCATGGCGCGCTCCGATCACTTCGAACCGCTGACCTTGCTCTCGGCTCTGAGCGCGGTGACCGAGCGCATCGGCCTGATCGCCACGGCGACCACCAGCTACAACGAGCCGTATCACGTGGCGCGCAAATTCGCTTCGCTCGATCATCTGTCGGGTGGCCGCGCCGGGTGGAATCTGGTGACCTCGGACAACGCCGCCGAGGCACTGAATTTTGGTCGCGACGAACACATCGGCCACGCCGAACGCTACAGCCGTGCCCGCGAGTTTCATCAGGTGGTCACCGGGCTGTGGGACAGTTGGGAGGACGATGCCTTTGTCCGCGACAAGGCAAGTGGCGCGTATTACGACCCGTCGAAGCTGCACGTGCTGGATCACGTCGGTGAGCATTTTCGGGTGAAAGGCCCGCTGAACGTGGCGCGCTCGCCGCAGGGGCAACCGGTGATTGTGCAGGCGGGTTCATCGGAGACCGGGCGTGAGCTGGCGGCACAGACCGCTGAGGTGGTGTTCACCGCGCAGACTTCGCTGGCCGGCGCACAGGCGTTCTACGCCGACCTCAAGGGCCGCCTGGCCAAGTACGGACGCAGTGCCGATTCGCTGAAAATCATGCCCGGGGTGTTTGTTGTCGTCGGGCAGACAGAAGCCGAAGCGCAGGAAAAATGTGAAACGTTTCAGCAATTGGTCGAGCCGGAGGTTGGCGTGGCGTTGCTTGGGCGTATGCTGGGCAACTTCGACTTGTCGAAGTACCCGCTGGACGGCCCGCTACCGGATTTGCCGCTGACCGACAGCGGCCAGCAGAGCCGGCAGAAATTGCTGACGGAACTGGCGGGGCGGGAGAATCTGACCCTCGCCGAATTGGGCCGCAGGATTGCCGGCGGACGAGGGCATTACAGTCTGGTCGGCACACCGGCGCAGATCGCTGATCGCTTGCAGGAGTGGTTCGAACAGGGCGCGGCGGATGGCTTCAACGTGCTGGTGCCGCACCTGCCGGGCGGGCTCGAAGACTTCGCCCACGGCGTGGTGCCGGAACTGCAACGGCGTGGGCTGTTCAGAACCGAGTATGAGGGCCGGACCTTGCGCGAAAACCTGGGGCTTGCCCGACCCATAAACAAATTTGTGTAAAGACTTTTGTGGCGAGGGAGCTTGCTCCCGCTGGTCTGCGAAGCAGGCCTAAAACCTGCAATCGCATTCAGCCAGGCATACCGCGCTGGATGGGTTTGCGGTTGCTGCGCAACCGAGCGGGAGCAAGCTCCCTCGCCACAGGTTTGGGATTCACCCTCAATTTGCTGTCAATCAAACAAGAGAGGATTCGATGACTTACACCGCTGCCGAAAACCGCTACGACTCCATTCCTTACCGCCGCGTCGGCCGCAGCGGTCTGGTGCTGCCGGCGCTGTCGCTGGGCTTGTGGCACAACTTCGGCGACAGCACGCCGATCGACACCCAGCGCGCCCTGCTGCGCACCGCGTTCGACCTGGGCATCAACCACTTCGACCTGGCCAACAATTACGGCCCGCCGTACGGCAGCGCCGAGATCAATTTCGGTCGCCTGCTGCGCGAAGACTTCAAGCAGTACCGCGATGAACTGATCATTTCAAGCAAGGCCGGTTGGGACATGTGGCCCGGCCCGTACGGCCAGGGCGGCGGCTCGCGCAAATACGTGCTGGCCAGTCTCGACCAGAGCCTGCAGCGCCTCGGTCTGGACTATGTGGATATCTTCTATTCGCACCGCTTCGACCCGGACACCCCGCTGGAAGAAACCGCCAGCGCCCTCGCCACTGCCGTGCAACAGGGCAAGGCGCTGTACATCGGCATTTCGTCGTACTCCGGGGTGAAAACCCGCGAGATCGCTGCGCTGCTCAAGGAATGGAAACTGCCGCTGCTGATTCATCAACCGGCGTACAACCTGCTCAATCGCTGGGTCGAAAAAGACCTGCTCGACACCACCGAAGAACTCGGCACTGGCGTGATCGCCTTCACCCCGCTGGCGCAAGGTCTGCTGACCGACAAGTACCTCAACGGCGTGCCGGCGGATGCGCGGGTCAACCGCCCAGGTGGCGGTTCGCTGCAGGCTTCGCACTTGTCCGAGGCCAACATTGCCCACGTGCGCGCGTTGAACGAGATCGCCAAACGTCGCGGCCAGAGCCTGGCGCAACTGGCACTGGCCTGGACCCTGCGTGATCCACGGGTGACCTCGGCGCTGATCGGCGCGAGCCGGCCGGAGCAGATCATCGAGAACGTCGGGGCGTTGAAGAATCTGAGTTTCAGTGCTGAGGAACTGGCGGAGATCGACCGGTTTGCCCAAGAGGGCGGGATCAATCTGTGGGAGAAGCCGTCGACTGCTGAATAATTGTCAGGCGCTGGTTGACCTGGCGCCTGCATTGACGCCTTCGCGAGCAAGCCCGCTCCCACAGTTAATCGCGTTCTTCCCTGAAGAAACACGATCAAACTGTGGGAGCGGGCTTGCTCGCGAAGGGGCCTTTGAAAACAACACAGCAATCAGGCCTTATTTGAAGAACGGCACATCCCCCAACACCGTAGCCCGCTGCATCACCCGTCGTGCCGGACGGTAATCATCCACCGCGTAATGTTGGGTCACGCGGTTGTCCCAGAAGGCAATATCGTCCTGCTGCCAGCGCCAGCGAATGGTGAATTCCGGCCGCGTTGCATGAGCGAACAGGAATTTCAGAATCGCTTCGCTCTCGGTTTCCGACAGCTCGTTAATCTTCGAGGTAAAGCCTTCGTTGACGAACAACGAACGGCGTCCGCTCACCGGGTGAGTGCGGATTACCGGGTGCGACAGCGGCGGATTCTTGCGCCTTGCTTCTTCCCACTGCGCCAGGGCTTGCGGCGTATTGCCGTAGCGTTCCAGCGGAAACGAACGGGTGAAATCGTGAGTCGCGGTCAGCCCTTCGAGCAGCTTTTTCATCGGTGCCGACAGTGCTTCATACGCGGCAATCCCGCTGGCCCACAACGTATCGCCGCCGAACTCTGGCAGCAGTTTGGCGCTGAGCACCGCGCCCATCGCCGGCGTTGGCAGGAAGGTCACGTCGGTGTGCCAGATCGCGTTGTCACGGACATCGGTGACCGCGGTGTCGAGGATCAGCACTTCGGGCTGCTCCGGCACGTTCGGGTAGATCGGGTGAATGTGCAGGTCGCCGAAGTACGCGGCGAAACGTGCCTGTTGCGAAGGCTCGATCGGCTGGTTGCGGAAGAACAGCACCTGATACTTGAGCAGCGCCTGCTCGATGGCGTCGCGCTGTTCCAGGTTCAACGGCTGGCTGACGTCGACGCCGCTGATCTGCGCGCCGAGAGCCGAGCTTAATGGGGTGATGGTCAGGCTGCTCATGGTCTTTCTCTTCGAATTCGGGGTGTCATGCTTTTGTGGGAGCGAGCCTGCTCGCGAATGCTGAGTGTCAGGCGACAGTGCGGTGACTGATCCGACGCTTTCGCGAGCAGGCTCGCTCCCACAGGGGGCACATGAAATTTGTCAGTGGGTTTGGCCGTGCCACGGCACCAGTTTGCGCTGCAGGGCGCGCAGACCCATTTCCATGGCGAAGGCGATCAGGGCGATCACCAGAATCCCCAGCACCACCACATCGGTGACCAGAAATTGCGCAGCCGACTGCACCATGAACCCCAAACCGCTGGTGGCGGCGATCAGTTCGGCGGCGACCAGGGTCGACCAGCCAACGCCCAGACCAATGCGCACACCGGTGAGAATGTCCGGCAGGGCGCTCGGCAAAATCACATGGCGGATCAGTTGTGCGCGAGTGGCACCGAGCGACTGCGCAGCGCGCAATTTCGCCGGGTCTACAGTGCGCACACCGGTGGCTGTCGCGATGGCGATCGGCGCAAAAATCGCCAGGTAGATCAGCAGCACTTTCGACAGCTCGCCGATACCGCACCAGATCACGATCAGCGGCAGATAAGCCAATGGCGGAATCGGCCGGTAGAACTCGATCAACGGATCAAGCACACCACGGGCAATACGGTTGGCGCCGATGGCAATGCCCACCGGCACCGCGGTCAGAATCGCGAAACCGAGACCCAGACCGATGCGGCTCAGGCTCGCGCCCAGGTGCTGCCACAGAGTTGAATCCATGTAACCGGTGGTCGCCAGCAACCAGCCTTTTTGCAGCACGGCGGAGGGTGGTGGCAGGAACAGCGGTTCGATCAAACCGCTGGCGGTCACCGTCCACCAGATCACCAGCAAGGCGAACAGGGTCAGCAGGCTGATCCACCGCGTACTGAGGCTGCGGCGCTGCGGAATCGCCACCGATGGGGTTTTCACTGCCGGGGCGGAAACGTCGTAACTGCTCATGCGCGCTCCTGCCGTTGTACGGCGCTGCGTTGCGAGAACACTTTGCTCAGCACGTGCTCGCGGGTTTCGATAAAACGCGGGTCGGATTTGATCGCCCGCGCCGACTCACCGGCAGCGTAGCGCTGACCGAAATCCAGCTGCAGACGCTCGACGATCTGCCCCGGATTCGGCGCCAGCAGAATCAGGTCAGTGGCGAGGAATACCGCTTCTTCGATGTCGTGAGTAATCAGGAACACCGGTTTTGCAGTGCGCTGCCAGACTTGCAGCAACAGCTCCTGCATCTGCTCGCGGGTGAATGCGTCGAGGGCGCCGAAAGGTTCGTCCATCAGCAGCACGCGCGGGTCGGCGGCGAGGGCGCGGGCCAGGCCGACGCGCTGTTTCTGGCCTCCGGAGAGTTGCCAGATGCGGCGGCTTTCGAACCCCGAGAGATCAACCAGTGCGAGCATTTCCCGGGCGATCTTTTCACGTTTGTCTTTGGCGACACCGGCCAGCTCCAGACCGAAAGCCACGTTAGCCAGCACATCCTGCCAAGGCAGCAGCGCATCATCCTGGAACACCACGCCACGTTCGGCGCTCGGGCCTTTGACCGGCACGCCGTCGAGGGTGATGCGCCCGGCGCTGGGTTCGACGAAGCCGGCAATCAGGTTCAACAGCGAAGTCTTGCCACTGCCGGACGGGCCGAGGGCGACCAGCAATTGCTGAGGCCCGAGGGTCAGGGAAATGTCCGCCAGCACCGGTTCCGGGCTGCCGGGATACTGTGCGCTGATGCGCTCCAGCTGTAGCAAGGCCATCGCAGTCCACTCCCGATCAATTGGTTATGTATTTGGCGCTGACGTACGGCGCGTAGTCCGGCAGTACGGCTTCGACCTTGCCTTGCTCCTTGAGGAACGCGGCGGTGTCGGTAATGGCTTTGGTGGTCGGCGCGCCGAGGCTGATCACCTGATCAGCCGCCAGCGGGTAGACGTTGCCCTGCAGCAGCGATGGAATGTCGCTGGCCTTGGCGCCGGAAAGCTTCACCAGCTTGTCGACGTGGGACTGGTCGGCGAGCCAGGCTTTAGGATCCTTGCGGTAATCGGCGTAGGCGTCGAGGGTGACCTTGGCGAACGCGGTGACGATTTCCGGGTGCTTCTCGGCGAAGTCCTTGCGCACGATCCAGGCATCGAAGGTCGGCGCGCCGAACTTGGCCAGTTCGCCGGAGGTGATCAGCACTTTGCCGTTTTCCTTGGCCACACCGAGGGCCGGATCCCACACGTAAGTGGCGTCGATATCACCGCGTTTCCACGCGGCGATGATCGCTGGCGGGGCGAGGTTGAGCACGGTGACTTTCGACGGATCGATGTTCCAGTGCTTCAACGCCGCGAGCAGGCTGTAGTGTCCGGTGGACACGAACGGCACGGCGATTTTCTTGCCGACCAGATCCTGCGGGCTCTTGATTCCGGAACCATCGCGAGCGACCAGTGCTTCGGCGGCGCCGATCTGGGTGGCGATGAGGAAGGTTTCCACCGGAACCTTGCGGGTGATGGCGGCGGTCAACGGGCTGGAACCGAGGTAGCCGATCTGTACGTCACCGGAAGCGATGGCAGCGATGATGTCGGCGCCGTTATCGAACTTGCGCCAGCTGATGTCGGCCTTGGTGGCTTTTTCGTAGGCGCCATCGGCCTGGGCGACTTTTGCCGGGTCGACGGTGGTCTGGTAGGCGACGGTGAGGTCGGCGGCCTGCGCCAGAAAGCTCGCAGCAGCCAACGAGGCCACGGCCAGCAGGCGAAGCGGGAAATTCAGTTTCATGGGGGAGTGCTCCAAATCAGGCGACCGACGATCGGCGTGAAAGGAGACTAAATGATCTAAGAATCTAAAAATAAATAACTTTTTAGACTTAGCTTATGAGCGGAAAAATCTAAGCCTGGCCGCTGCGCGGTCATTCGCGAGCAGGCTCGCTCCCACAGGAGATTGCAATCTAATGTGGGAGCGAGCCTGCTCGCGAAAAGGTTCGAAGAACCTTCTGATGTCAGTTGCTGATCGCCAGAATACTCGCCTGATACGACCCGACAAACACATCGAAATCGCCGACCTCGTTCTGCTCCAGCTCCGCCTGTTGCGCCAGTGACGAGCGCGCCAGTTCTTCAAACTTCGCCTGTTCATCAGCAGCCAACGGCTCGCTGCGGAAGAACTCGGCATGCGCCTGACTCTGGCGCAGGGAGAATTGCGCGAAGCTTTCCTTGTGCTCGGCCATGGTCGCCAGCACTTGGGCCGATGGGGTCAGGGACGAATCCTTGACCTTGGCCAGTTGCGCGTCGAGCGCCTTGCTGTGTGCGTCGCCGCCATGGCTCTGATCGAGCAATGCCGCCAGCGGTGCGATTTTTTCCAGCAGATCGGTTGCCCAAACCTTCAATTCGACCGCTTCACCGTCGCGCTGCAATTGCAGGCCCGGACGGCGACCTTCCTTGACCACGCTGAGGAAGTTAGAAGTGGCATTGCCGCACGAAGTGTTGGTCAGCAGCGGACTGTCGTTCAGCGCGCAATACAGCAGGAACGCGTCGAGGAAGCGCGATTCGGTGACGTCGATGCCCATCGGCAGGAACGGGTTGATGTCCAGGCAACGCACTTCGACGTACTGAATGCCCCGGGCCATCAGGGCCTGGATCGGCCGCTCGCCGGTGTAGGTCACGCGTTTCGGGCGGATGTTGGAGTAGTACTCGTTTTCGATCTGCAGGATGTTGGTGTTGAGCTGTACCCACTCGCCATCCTGGTGCGTGCCGACTTCCACGTACGGCGGGTATGGCGTGGCCACGGCCTTGCGCAGGCTGTCGGTGTAGCTCGCCAGATCGTTGTAGCACGGCGTCAGGCCGGCCTGGGCGTTGCTCTGGTAACCGAGGTCGCTCATGCGCAGGCTGGTGGCGTACGGCAGATACAGGGTGTCCGGATCCAGTTGTTCCAACTGGTGCGAACGGCCGCGCAGGAAGCCTGCGTCCAGCGCTGGCGAAGCACCGAACAGGTACATCAGCAGCCAGCTGTAGCGGCGGAAGTTACGGATCAGCGCGATGTACGAGGATGACTGGAAGTCGCGGTCGGTGCCGACAAAACCCTCGGCTTCGCGCAGCAGCGGCCAGAGCTTTTCCGGCAGGGAAAAGTTGTAGTGAATCCCGGCGATGCACTGCATGGTCTTGCCGTACCGCAGGGCCAGGCCCTTGCGGTAGACGTACTTGAGCTGACCGATGTTGGAGGTGCCGTAATAGGCGATCGGGATGTCTTCCTCGGCCGGCAACGGGCACGGCATCGATGGACTCCACAGGTACTCGTTGCCGAGCTTGCTGTAGGCAAAGCGATGAATCTTGTCCAGGCTCGCCAGGGTGTCAGCCGGATCGGGCAGGGCGGGGGTGATGAATTCCAGCAGCGACTCGGAATAGTCGGTGGTGATCTGTTCATTGGTCAGCGCGGAACCCAAGGCTTCCGGGTGCGGCGTTTGCGCCAGACGACCTTCACTGGTCACGCGCAGGCATTCACGTTCGATACCGTGGAGGCAC
This sequence comes from Pseudomonas sp. S3(2024), assembly GCF_036861315.1. NCBI lineage: Bacteria > Pseudomonadati > Pseudomonadota > Gammaproteobacteria > Pseudomonadales > Pseudomonadaceae > Pseudomonas > Pseudomonas sp. S3(2024). The sequence continues at coordinate 28,215 of NZ_JAZAQQ010000004.1, forward strand.
TGTTCGAGCAGAGAGAGGTTGGCGCGCTCGCCGAGCAGAGCCAGGCGGCGGTTGAGAAGTTCGCTCAATTTGGATTCCTTCACGCGTCAGTCGCCCCAATATGGGGGTGGGCAGGACGGTCTACAAGGGTGAAGTTGAAACTGGCGTTTTCGCCTGGTTTTTCGGGCTCACGAAGCCCCTTTCGAACCGCCGACTTCAATCCCTGAATCTGGCAGATGCACGCGAAGATTATGCGATCCCTGTGGGAGCGGGCTTGCTCGCGAAGAGGGCGTGTCAGTCAACATCAATTTGCCTGACACACCGCCTTCGCGAGCAAGCCCGCTCCCACAGAAAAGCTCGACGCTGCGATCACAGCGCCGAAATTAACTCAAAATGATGAACAACATCTACAGGACAGCGAACGTGCCTTGCGCTTTTGCGACCAGTTTGTCGCCCTGCATCACGTCGGCCTCGACCACCAGCGTGCGGCGGCCCGGGTGGATCACCCGCGCCGTGCACAGCACCTCACCGTCGGATACGGCGCGGATGTAGTTGATCTTGCACTCGATGGTCGCGCTCTGCTGATCGAAGCCGTGGGTGCTGGAACAGGCCAGCCCCATGGCGATATCGACCAGGCTGAACAGCGCGCCACCGTGCAATTTGCCGCCGCGATTGCGCAGTTGCGGTTCCAGCACCAGGGTGACTTGCGCCACCCCGGTTTCCAGGCTGTGCAGGCGGCAGCCCAACAGCTTGAAAAACGCGCTCTCGACGAGCCCGGCCGGAATCTCCATCAGCGTTTCTTCAACTGCTTGGCGTTGGCGAACAGCGAAGCCATGGCGTTGTTCACCGGTGCGGCTGTGGCCGTTTCCTTGCGTGGCGCGTTGTTCGACGACTGGCGCGGTGCCGAGCCCGGACGCGAACCACGGGCACCGTCGATTTTCTCGCCTGGGGTGTCGCTCATGCGCATCGACAGGCCGACGCGTTTGCGCGGGATGTCGACTTCCATGACCTTCACTTTCACCACGTCACCGGCCTTCACCGCTTCGCGTGGGTCCTTGATGAACTTCTCCGACAACGCCGAGATGTGCACCAGACCGTCCTGATGCACGCCGATGTCGACGAACGCGCCGAACGCGGTCACGTTGGTGACGACGCCTTCGAGGATCATCCCCAGTTGCAGGTCTTTCAGGTCTTCGACGCCTTCCTGGAACTCGGCGGTCTTGAACTCCGGACGCGGGTCGCGACCCGGTTTTTCCAGTTCTTGCAGAATGTCGGTGACGGTGGGCAGACCGAAGGTCTCGTCGGTGAACTTCTTCGGGTCCAGACGCTTGAGGAACGCGGCGTCGCCGATCAGCGAGCGAATGTCGCGGTCGGTTTCAGCGGCGATGCGCTGTACCAGTGGATAGGCTTCCGGGTGAACAGCCGAGGAATCGAGCGGGTTGTCGCCGTTCATCACGCGCAGGAAACCTGCGGCCTGTTCAAAGGTTTTCTCGCCCAGACGCGCGACTTTCTTCAGCGCCGCACGGGTCTTGAATGCGCCGTGCTCGTCACGGTGAGCGACGATGTTCTGCGCCAGGGTCGCGTTGAGACCGGAAATCCGCGCCAGCAAGGCCACCGAGGCGGTGTTTACATCGACGCCGACGGCGTTTACGCAGTCCTCGACCACCGCATCCAGACCACGCGCCAGTTTCAGCTGCGACACGTCGTGCTGGTACTGGCCGACACCGATGGATTTCGGATCGATCTTCACCAGTTCGGCCAGTGGATCCTGCAGACGACGGGCGATGGAAACGGCGCCACGGATCGACACGTCCAGATCCGGGAATTCCTTGGCAGCCAGTTCCGACGCCGAGTACACCGATGCACCGGCCTCGGAGACCATGACCTTGGTCATCTTCATCGCTGGATACTTTTTGATCAGCTCGATCGCCAGTTTGTCGGTTTCGCGGCTGGCGGTGCCGTTGCCGATGGCGATCAGGTCAACCGAGTGCTTGGCGCACAGGGCGGCCAGAATCGCGATGGTCTGATCCCATTTGTTGTGCGGCACGTGCGGGTAAACCGTGGCGTGATCGAGCAGCTTGCCGGTGGAGTCGACCACCGCGACTTTGCAGCCGGTACGCAGGCCCGGGTCGAGGCCCAGAGTTGCACGCGGGCCGGCCGGCGCGGCCAGCAGCAGGTCGTGCAGGTTGTGGGCGAAGACGTTGATCGCCTCGGTTTCGGCGCCGTCGCGCAGCTCGCCGAGCAGGTCGGTTTCCAGGTGCGTGTAGAGCTTGACCTTCCAGGTCCAGCGCACCACTTCACCGAGCCATTTGTCGGCCGGGCGGTTCTGATTCTGGATGCCGAATTGCTGGCCGATCATGCCTTCGCACGGGTGCATGGTGCCCGGCAGTTCGTCGCCGACTTTTAGCGCGGAGCTGAGGATGCCTTCGTTGCGGCCCCGGAAAATCGCGAGTGCGCGGTGCGACGGCATGCTTTTCAGCGGCTCGTCGTGTTCAAAGTAATCGCGGAACTTCGCGCCTTCTTCTTCCTTGCCGGCGATCACGCGGGCGCTGATGGTCGCTTCCTGCTTGAGGAAGTTGCGCAGCTTCTCCAGCAGGCTGGCGTCTTCGGCGAAGCGTTCCATCAGGATGTACTTGGCGCCTTCCAGCGCAGCTCTCACGTCGGCTACGCCTTTCTCGGCGTCGACGAAGCGTGCGGCTTCGGTTTCTGGCGTCAGGTTCGGGTCGTTGAACAGGCCGTCGGCCAGCTCGCCGAGGCCGGCTTCCAGGGCAATCTGGCCCTTGGTGCGGCGCTTCTGCTTGTACGGCAGGTACAAGTCTTCGAGGCGGGTCTTGGTGTCGGCGAGCTTGATGTCGCGTTCGAGGGCAGGGGTGAGTTTGCCCTGCTCCTGGATACTGGCGAGGATGCTGATGCGCCGTTCGTCGAGTTCTCGCAGGTAGCGCAGACGCTCCTCCAGATGACGCAACTGGGTGTCATCGAGGCTGCCGGTGACTTCTTTCCGGTAACGGGCGATGAAGGGAACGGTAGAGCCTTCATCGAGTAGCGCGACGGCCGCTTCGACCTGTTGCGGGCGTACGCCGAGTTCCTCGGCGATGCGGCTGTTGATGCTGTCCATAAAACCACCTGACATATTGTGAAAGCAGGCTCGCAGGCACGGAAATAAAGGCCCGGAGTCTGGTTGAGCGGCTAGAAAATTGCCGCTGCCTGGGTCAAAAGGCACCCCATTGACCCGTGAAATCGAATAATTACTGCGCAGGCCCGGAAAATATCGCGGCCACCTGCGGTAACGATTCAGACGTTGCCTGGCACAAAACGCCGCGCATTATAACCAGCGTTCTGTCATTCGGGGGTGTAGCAGTCTGTAGGTAGAAACCCCGGTTTTCTGGCAGTGAAGGAAAAATCTGCTAACAATGCACACGGTGCGTATAACGGCAGCTACGCCATAATGCGCGCCGAGCTAAAAGGAGCATCCAATGAGCAGCACTGCAAACAATGCTGAAGGCGAAAAAATTCTAATTGTTGACGACGATCCGGGGCTGAGCAGCCTGCTGGAACGTTTCTTCGTCAGCAAGGGCTACCGTGCCCGTGCCGTACCGAACACCGAGCAAATGGACCGTCTGCTGTCGCGTGAAGTGTTCAATCTGGTCGTCCTCGACCTGATGCTGCCGGGCGAAGACGGCCTGACCGCCTGCCGTCGCCTGCGAGCGGCGAACAATCAGATTCCGATCATCATGCTCACCGCCAAGGGCGATGAGATGAGCCGCATCAAAGGCCTGGAGCTGGGCGCCGATGACTATCTGGCCAAGCCGTTCAACCCGGACGAGCTGATGGCGCGGGTCAAAGCCGTTCTGCGGCGTCAGGCCGCACCGGTGCCGGGCGCGCCGGGCAGCGAAGACGAAAACGTCACCTTCGGTGATTACGTGCTGTCGCTGGCGACCCGCGAGCTGAAACGTGGCGAAGAAGTGCACATGCTCACCACCGGTGAGTTTGCGGTACTCAAGGCGCTGGTAATGAACGCGCGTCAGCCGCTGACCCGCGACAAACTGATGAACCTGGCCCGTGGTCGCGAGTGGGATGCCCTGGAGCGTTCCATCGACGTGCAGATTTCCCGCCTGCGCCGGATGATCGAGCCGGATCCGTCGAAACCACGCTATATCCAGACTGTCTGGGGTGTGGGCTACGTGTTCGTACCGGACGGCGCCGCCACCAAGTGATCGGCGATTTGTAGGAGCGGGTCTGCGCAGATCGGGTTGATCGACCCTCTACGCAGACTCGCAATCCGCAATATGCGAGCATGGCTCGCTCCTGCAAGTGTGTAACGGTTATCGATGAAAACCCCCGTCTGGTTCCCCCAAAGTTTTTTCTCCCGCACCCTGTGGCTGGTGCTCATCGTCGTGCTGTTTTCCAAGGCGCTGACCCTGGTTTATCTGTTGATGAACGAGGACGTGCTGGTGGATCGCCAATACAGCCACGGCGTCGCCCTGACGCTGCGCGCCTATTGGGCGGCTGATGAAGAAAACCGCGCGAAGATCGCCGATGCCGCGACCCTGATCCGGGTGGTCGGCGCCGGTGTACCGGAGGGCGAACAACACTGGCCTTACAGTGAAATCTATCAGCGGCAGATGCAGGCAGAACTGGGCGCCGACACCGAAGTGCGCTTGCGCATGCACTCGCCGCCGGCGCTGTGGGTGCGTGCACCAAGCCTCGGTGACGGCTGGCTGAAAGTGCCGCTGTACCCGCATCCATTGCGCGGCCAGAAAATCTGGAACGTACTCGGCTGGTTCCTCGCCATTGGCTTGCTGTCCACCGCCTCGGCGTGGATTTTCGTCAGCCAGCTCAACCAGCCATTGAAGCGCTTGGTGTACGCCGCCCGACAACTCGGCCAGGGCCGAAGCGTGCGTTTGCCGATCAGCGATACACCCAGTGAGATGACCGAGGTGTATCGCGCCTTCAACCAGATGGCCGAAGACGTCGAACAGGCCGGTCGCGAGCGCGAGCTGATGCTGGCAGGGGTCTCCCATGATTTGCGCACGCCGCTGACCCGCTTGCGTCTGTCGCTGGAGCTGATGGGCGACCGCAACGATTTGACCGACGACATGGTGCGCGACATCGAAGACATGGACGCGATTCTCGACCAGTTCCTCGCGTTCATTCGCGACGGTCGTGACGAGTCGGTGGAGGAAGTGGACTTGAGCGATCTGGTGCGTGAGGTGGCCGCGCCGTACAACCAGAGCGAAGAGAAAGTGCGTCTGCGTCTGGAACCGATCCAGCCGTTTCCACTGCGCCGGGTATCAATGAAGCGGCTGCTGAACAACCTGATCGGCAACGCCCTGAACCATGCCGGCAGTGGCGTCGAGGTCGCGGCTTATGTGTCCGGTGACACCAGCGCGCCGTACGTGGTGCTGAGCGTGATGGACCGAGGGGCGGGGATCGATCCGTCGGAGCTTGAGGCGATCTTCAACCCGTTCACCCGTGGCGACCGTGCCCGGGGCGGGAAAGGTACGGGGCTGGGGTTGGCGATCGTGAAGCGGATTGCTTCGATGCATGGCGGCAATGTAGAGCTGCGCAACCGCTCCGGAGGCGGACTGGAAGCGCGGGTGCGGTTGCCATTGGGGTTGATGTTGCCGCGGGATGCCGTCTGACGATCGGGATATTCAGCGGGGCTGATGGCCCCTTCGCGAGCAAGCCCGCTCCCACAGGGGAACGCATTCCAAAATGTGGGAGCGGGCTTGCTCGCGAAGGCGCCCTGTCAGCCACCACATTTCAAACGGATCAGCCTTTGCCTTTGGTCCGGGTCATGTTCGGCCCGCCATTCTTCTCAAGGTGTTCGATGATGATCCCCGCCACGTTCTTACCGGTGGTGGTCTCGATCCCTTCCAGGCCCGGCGACGAGTTCACCTCCATCACCAGCGGCCCGTGGTTCGAACGCAGGATATCCACACCCGCCACGGCCAGCCCCATGACCTTGGCCGCGCGCAACGCGGTCATGCGTTCTTCCGGGGTGATCTTGATCAGGCTGGCGCTGCCGCCTCGGTGCAGGTTGGAGCGGAATTCCCCAGGCTTGGCCTGACGCTTCATCGCTGCGATCACCTTGTCGCCGACCACGAAGCAGCGGATGTCGGCACCGCCGGCTTCCTTGATGTATTCCTGGACCATGATGTTCTGCTTCAGGCCCATGAACGCCTCGATCACCGATTCGGCAGCCGTAGCGGTTTCGCACAGCACCACGCCGATGCCTTGGGTGCCTTCCAGCACCTTGATTACCAGCGGCGCGCCGTTGACCATGTCGATCAGGTCGGGAATGTCATCCGGCGAGTGAGCGAAACCGGTGACCGGCAGGCCGATGCCACGACGCGACAGCAGTTGCAGCGAACGCAGTTTGTCCCGCGAGCGGGCGATGGCCACCGATTCGTTGAGCGGAAACACCCCCATCATTTCGAACTGGCGCAACACGGCGCAACCGTAGAACGTCACCGACGCACCGATCCGCGGGATTACCGCATCGAAGCCTTCCAGCGGCTTGCCGCGATAGTGGATCTGCGGCTTGTGGCTGGCGATGTTCATGTAGGCGCGCAGGGTGTCGATCACCACCATTTCATGCCCGCGCTCGGTGCCGGCCTCGACCAGACGACGGGTGGAATACAGACGCGGATTCCGCGACAGCACAGCGATCTTCATGCAACACCTGTGGAGGAGGTAGATACCGGGAACACCGGCTTGTCTTGTACATATTTGATGCCCGGATTGACCACCAACTGGCCATCGATCAGGGCTTTGGAACCGAGCAACAGGCGATAGCGCATGGACTTGCGGCAGGCGAGGGTGAACTCGACTGCCCAGACCCGATCACCGAGGGCCAGGGTGGTGCTGATCACATAGCGCACCTGCGCCTGGCCGTTGGAGCTTTTAATGGTTTTGCGCGTCACCAGCGGCGCTTCGCAGCGCCGGTGACGCAACTGCACCACCGTGCCCAGGTGCGCGGTGAAACGCACCCACTTCTCGCCGTCGCGTTCGAACGGCTCGATGTCGGTGGCATGCAGGCTGGAGGTGCTGGCACCGGTATCGATTTTCGCCCGCAGACCGGCGACTCCCAGATCAGGGAGCGCCACCCACTCGCGCAGACCGACAACGGTCAAATGGTCAAATGTCTTCAAAGGTGCTCAACCGGCAGAAACCGCTCGGGCCGCGTGCGGCCGAATTCGCGGTATTCACGCAGAATAAGGGTTAAAAGGCGACAGATATCTACGGCCCGGATCGCCGACCCCTCAAGCAGGTGTCGGCAGGTGTGCATTGTAATCCGGGACGGGGTAATTCATGGCACGACAGAAACGGTAGTACAGTTCATCAATATTTCAGAATGAGGAAATTCCATGGCACAAAAAAGCGAAGAGGACGACAAGGTCCGTCTCGACAAGTGGTTGTGGGCGGCGCGCTTTTATAAAACCCGGGCCTTGGCCAAAGCGGCCATCGAGAGTGGCAAGGTGCATTGCCGAGGCGACCGCTGCAAGCCTGGCAAAGAGCCACGCATTGGCGATGAATTCGAGATTCGTACCGGCTTTGAAGAGCGCACGGTGAGGGTTGAAGCCTTGTCGATCGTGCGTCGCGGCGCGCCCGAAGCGCAGACGCTGTATACCGAGACGGAGGCGAGTATTGCCAAACGTGAAGCGGCAGCGGCGATGCGCAAGGCCGGAGCGTTAGGCGTGAGCACTGATGGCAAGCCGAGCAAGAAGCAGCGGCGGGATCTGTTTAAATTTCGTGGGAACAGCCACGAATAAAAAGATCGCAGCCTGCGGCAGCTCCTACGGGAAAATGTATTCACATGTAGGAGCTGCCGCAGGCTGCGATCTTTTCAGCATTCAACCCATTAACGGGCAGACACCACGCTCATCCGCGAAACCAGCGGCAGCTTGCCCAGTAAAGCGAAAACCGGCGCAGTCACCTTCAGCCAGAAGTTGGCGGCGTGATAAGCGAACGGTGTGTAGTAACCCCAGCCCAACGCCCACACCGCCAGCAGCATGCCGCCGATGTAATCGTCCTGGCCCCAATGCGCGCCGGCTACCAGACGTGGCAGCATGAACAGTAACGCCAGGCCCCAGACTGTCAGGAACTGGCCGACAGTACGGCTGAACACGCCCATGAACAGCGCCCAGATCAGCAACACCGAAGCGTGGTCACCGGGGAAGCTCTGGCTCGAGCGATCCTTCAGCTCCCAGGCTTTTTCCAGATGCGGGAAATAGTCGCTCAGGTGCACCGCGCCTTCCAGCACCATCGATGGGCTGCTGTGCTGCCAGTCCATGTAGTCGGCGAATTTGGAAAACAGCGCGCGAATCACCACCATCAACAGCAGAATCGAGAAAAAACCGAAGAAGGCGCGACGTACATCAATCGCCTTGAACACCCAGTCACCCTTGATCAGCAGCGTCAGCAGGATCAGACCGACGACGATGTCGAACGGACGCAGACTTGCAATTGCCCAGATGTGGAGCCATATGGGGTTGCTGGCCAGTGGTGCATTGAGCGAGCGGAACAGCCACTCGTCGAAAATCACACACAGCATCTGGCCCGTAGGCCATAACCAGAAAGCCAGTAGCGCCAATGGCACTACGTTGCACAGAACCAGCCGGCCGAGGTTCCACCGTGATTGGAACAAACCCGGATTGTTCATAAAATGCCTCCCGTGGCTGAACATTTCGCACCAAACGGGTGCGGAGAAGCGCGGGATTTTCATCTTTTGTAACCATTTTGTCATCAATTCAGATACCCAGACCTATGACCGACCTACCGGATACCGACTACACCCAACGCTTCATCTTCGATGACAGCGACACTCGCGGCGAACTGGTGGCGCTGGAACGCAGCTACGCCGAAGTTCTCGCCAAGCACCCGTACCCGGAGCCGGTCGCGCAATTGCTGGGCGAACTGATGGCGGCCGCCTCGCTGCTGGTGGGCACCCTGAAGTTCGACGGCTTGCTGATTTTGCAGGCACGCTCCGAAGGGCCGATTCCGCTGCTGATGATCGAATGCTCCAGCGAGCGCGAGATCCGTGGCCTGGCGCGATACAACGCCGAGCAGATCGCTGCGGATGCCACGCTTGCCGACCTGATGCCGGGCGGTGACCTGACCCTGACCGTCGACCCGACGATCGGCCAGCGTTACCAGGGTATCGTCGACCTCGATGGTGAAACCCTGTCGGAATGCTTCACCAATTATTTCGTCATGTCGCAACAGGTCGGCACCCGCTTCAAGCTGTTCGCCGACGGCCGCCGTGCTCGAGGAATGCTACTGCAGCAACTGCCGGCCGACCGCCTGAAAGACGAAGAAGAGCGCGCCGAAAGCTGGCAGCACATCACCGCCCTGGCCAGCACCCTGACCGCCGATGAATTGCTCAGCCTGGACAACGAAACCGTCCTGCATCGCCTCTACCACGAAGAGCAGGTGCGCCTGTTCGATGTACAGAACCTGCGCTTCCGTTGCAGCTGCTCGCGGGAACGCTCGGGCAATGCGCTGGTCAGTCTGGGTCTGGAAGACGCGCAGGCACTGGTGGCAGAACGCGGTGGCGAAATCGAGATCGATTGCCAGTTCTGCAACCAGCGTTACCTGTTCGATGCGGCCGATATTGCTCAATTGTTCGCTGGCGCAGGCGTCGACACGCCGTCAGATACCCGGCACTAAAACGGTTCAGCGCAGGTAAATTCACTGCGTAACGACGGAATTTCGCCGTTACGACGGGAGGACCCTACTCTTTTTGGGCTTTTCTGGCATAATCCGGCCCACTTTTTTCGCGGTAGTAGTGCACGACTTTCTACTACAAAACGTTTGGAGCACACTCGGCCACTGGCCGACGGGGAACCTCATGACGCAAGCCAATAACGCCGTGTACACCGATCTGAGTGTTGATGATCTGGTTAAAGAAGCCCTGCAACGCGGTGAGGGCGAGCTTGCCGATACCGGCGCTCTGGTAGTCCGCACCGGTCATCGCACCGGCCGTTCGCCAGTCGATCGTTTCATCGTTGAAGAGCCTTCCACCCAGGCCGCTATCGCCTGGGGCCCGATCAACCGCAAGTTCCCGGCCGACAAGTTCGACGCGCTGTGGGCTCGTGTCGAGGCGTTCAACAACGCGCAAGAGCACTTTGTTTCCCACGTGCATGTAGGTGCGGCTGAAGATCACTACCTGGCCGTGAAAATGACCACCCAGACTGCCTGGCAGAACCTGTTCGGTCGTTGCCTGTTCATCAACCCGGCCCAGTACAACCCGGCCGGTCGTGAAGAGTGGCAAGTGCTCAACGTGGCCAACTTCGAGTGCGTGCCTGAGCGTGACGGCACCAACTCCGACGGTTGCGTGATCATCAACTTCGCGCAGAAGAAAGTGCTGATCGCCGGTATGCGTTACGCCGGTGAAATGAAGAAAGCCATGTTCTCCGTGCAGAACTTCCTGCTGCCGGCCGCTGACGTGCTGCCAATGCACTGCGCTGCCAACATCGGCGAAGAAGGCGACGTGACCCTGTTCTTCGGTCTGTCGGGCACCGGTAAAACCACCCTGTCCGCCGACGAGAGCCGTTACCTGATCGGTGACGACGAACACGGCTGGGGCGAAGGCGTGGTGTTCAACATCGAAGGCGGTTGCTATGCCAAGTGCATCGACCTGTCCGAGAAGAACGAGCCGGTCATCTGGAAAGCCATCAAGCACGGCGCAGTCCTGGAAAACGTGGTCATCGACGACGCCAAACACGCTGACTACGCCGATGTCAGCCTGACCCAGAACAGCCGCGCGGCCTACCCGCTGGAGCACGTTGCCAAGCGTTCCGAGAAGAACCTGGGCGGCGAGCCAAACGCGGTGATCTTCCTGACCTGCGACCTGACCGGCGTGTTGCCGCCAGTGTCGATCCTCAACGAAGAACAAGCGGCCTATCACTTCCTGTCCGGCTACACCGCGCTGGTGGGCTCGACTGAAATGGGTTCGGGCAGCGGCATCAAGTCGACCTTCTCCACCTGCTTCGGCGCACCGTTCTTCCCGCGTCCGGCTGGCGAATACGCAGAACTGCTGATCAAGCGCATCCGCGGCTTCGGCTCCAAGGTCTACCTGGTCAACACCGGCTGGACCGGCGGTGGCTACGGCGTCGGCAAACGCTTCAACATCCCGACCACCCGTGCGGTGATCGCAGCGATCCAGAGCGGCGCGCTGATCGGTGCTGCCACCGAGCACCTGGACACCATCAACCTCGACGTGCCACTGGCCGTACCGGGCGTTGAAACCAACCTGCTCAACCCACGCAACACCTGGGCTGACAAGGCTGCGTACGACGAAGCTGCCAAGGCGCTGGCCGGTCTGTTCATCGAGAACTTCAAGAAGTTCGAAGTGAGCGACGCGATCAAGGCTGCGGGTCCTAAGTTGTAAGATTGGTTGCAGTAATGAGAAAGCCGCCTCTAGGGGCGGCTTTTTTGTGGGTGACGGTTTAGCTGTCGTTATCGGCTTGACTGCCATTATTCCCGCAGAATTTGGGGTAAACGGCCAGAATAATGCCACTTAAGGGAGGAGTGGCCCGCCAATACAGTTCTCGAAGATATCTTCAAGTCCACGATAGTCACATGCAACCGCATCAACATTTGCCGAAATCCAAGCGTCTTCCTTGATCAGCCACCAATCAACCGTAAAGCCCGCATTGATGATGATCTGCTCAAAAAGGATGCGCTGAGCACGCCCGTTACCTTCGCGAAAAGGATGAATGACATTCAAGTCGCCATAGGTTTCGGCGATAGCCACGACGAGCTCTTCTTTGTTCAGCCCCACGAACCATGCATTACGTTCCATGGCGCGAAATATTTTCTCTGCCTCTGGGAGAATTCTTTCTGCGGTGCAGAAAAAGGTATCCCCCTTCTGAATGTTGACTGTTCGCGGCTGCCCGGCCCAGTCGTAGACATCGCAAAACAGAGTTCTATGGATATGTTGAAAAAGGGTTAGATCATATGGAGGGGGAGGAAGACGAAATCGACTGATAGCGATCTCTGATAGTTCTCGCTCTGCTTTCTGCAGTTCTTCTTCACAGCGAATATTGAGCAAGTTACGCAGAACATCACTTCCAGGATAGCAGTAGGGGTCTTGCCCGACCCCGTACTTGTCCACCATTAGCGTGTGTTCTGACGGTATTTTTCGATGACTGATTCCCGTGATGGAAGCGGTCTTTCAGCATCGCTACGATTGGTATCGAACCCTTCTAGACGCAGGCTCGCCAAGTAGTTAGACCGACGTACTTTTTCGTAATAAGCCTGCTTTTGCTGGAACGTCAATTTGCTCATGGCATGGGCCTCTTGGTGCAGGATTACAGTGTAGCGCAATCGTGTGGACGGATTGGTTGGGATTTTCGATGCTTGCACGAGTGTTGCTCATCTGTATCAGGTTAGGCGTGAGAGCGACCGGAAGACTGTCAGCCTCAGAGCGGTGCTTTCCAGCCGGGCATCTGCTGCTGCGCGACCTGCAGCAGGTCACAGCCATCCTGCGTCAGCAGATAGAGGGCGTGGGTGATATGGGGGATGTCTTCGACGTCGGCTTGTTTGAAGCTGAGGCAGTAGAGGGTTTTCAGCAGGTCGCTGGAGGCACGCAGGCGCTGGACGGCGCATTCGAGGATGTCTTGCGGGTTGGCCGTTGTGTCGATGGTCAGGGGCTTGGTGTCGGTGAGGCTGGATTCGAGTGAGCGGTAGCGATCGAGAGGAAGCGGGGTCCATGCTTTCATAGTGTGTATTCCAAATGTCGTGAGGATTCATCCCACCGTGACCAAGCGATGGGAGGCGAACTGTGTTCGGGTTGGTCAACCGAAGGAACACACAAGTCCGGCACGCTCAAAGGCGTCCCAAACACAGCCACCATTAAGCGTGCAGACATTTGAATTGCCGGCAGCATACAACGGACGCATTTATGTGTCCCACCGGGTGACCAAGCCCGAGCCGCTGATTTGCCAGCGACAGTCACGACTATAGATTTGTGACCTCAAGCCGCGATAGGCGACAAAGAGTCTTGGCATGTAGGAACGGGATGAAGATCTCATCGGACGTTCCTACCGATCTTTCTTCGTTTTTCAACGTAAATGCTGATACGCCGAAATATCCAGCAAGCTGGTTGCCAGACCGGTCGCCGGCTTGTAGATCTCGCCCTTCACGCTGGTGAACGGTACACCTTTGCTGCCCAGCGAAACGTAGCGCTCGCCTTGATCCAGCTCGGTGAAGTAGGTGTAGGAATGTTTGTGCATCAGTGTGTATTTGGCTTCGTCGCGTGCGATGCCGTTGGTGAGGTTTTCCAGATCGGCCTGGGTCAGATTCAACGTTTTTTGCAGTTGCACGCCCCAGCGTTTGAGGCAGGTTTCGGCGAGGTGGCGCACGATGCGTCCGGGCTCGGACAGCGCTTTCAGATCACTGGCGCCGGTCGGGACGCCGCCGCTGCTGGTGGCATTGCCGGCCATGGTGGCGTGGCGGCCAGCCATAGGATAGATGTAGGTTTTAGTGCCGGTAGCGGTCTGTGGGATGACGCAGCTGAAACCTTTGGAGCGTTCGTCACGAGCATAGAACGCTACATACTCTTTGACATTGCCCGCGAGTTTGACGCGCTCTTCCTGAAAGTTACCAATGCCTGGCACGGGATCAAGAGCAAAAATATTGACCGGGATGTTTTTCAGTAGACTGTCCTTGAACATTGCATTGGCCAACATATGGCAACTGATGCCGCCCCGGCTCCAACCGACGAGATTGACTTGAGTAGGAATAACACCATCCTTGCGGTGGGTTTTGATGATTCCTTCCTGTAATTGCTGCTGGGTAATGCTGCGATTACCGTAATTATATTTGCGCCAGAACCAGGAGCCCTCGACTTTTACATCTTCGATCGGAATGCCGGCAGCTTTCAGGCGATTGTATTCGGCTTCAGTCAGTTGCTCGCGTTGCCAGTCGCACTTGCCCTTGATGATATTGAGCGCATGCAACACGTTTTCTTCCCAGCCCTTGCCGAACAAGGTGCCGCTCAGGCCGTATTCCTTGGTCTTGGTGAATAGATCGTCGGCCTGCAGGTTGCCGCTGCCGGGGCCATCAACCACGATCCACTCGGCAAACTCGTAACCCGTATGATTGGCAGCCAAGGTGGAAATCAGTTCGCCGTTCCAGAAGTTTTCGTGGGCTACGTCGAATTTATTGGAACCAGTTCCGCAAAAAAATATAGTTAAAACAGTCATTGTGTTGCTCTCGGTTAAAGTAAGAGTCAACAACTTAGGTCTTTTTTGGCCGTTTATTAAAGAATTCTGTTGTTTCTGGATTTTAGTTGTTTTCAGTGTCGGTCTGTTGTTGGGTTTTATGTTTTGCCACTTCGAGCAAGTCACAGCCATCCTGCACTAATAAATAAAGAGCATTGACGATGTTAGGTATATCTTTCACGTCGGCCTGTTTGAAACATAAACAGTAAAGGGTTTCCAGCAGATCGCTGGCCGCACGCAGTCGCTGGTCAGCGGCATCAAGCAGATCGCGATGGCTGGACTGAGTGTCGATGACCAATACGGGATTTTCGTTGTAGCAAGTCTTCAAAGGGCGATAGCGGGTAATCATGGTGAGGCTTGTCCTTTACAAAGGCACTCGGGCGGGGCTGATTCAGTGGTCAGTCGCGCCGGCCACTATAGAAGTGGGTGGCGAGCACTCACAAGAGCGCCGCAATGGACGCCGTTCGTAGGGGATTTTCCGAGGGCCGGGCATATGCCCTACAAGGTTTTGCGGTTTTTTCGGGGTGAAACCCCTAGCGCAGAAATTTCCCACAGGATTCACAGGCGTTTCTTGGCAGATCTATGTATGGTGCGCGCCAGAATCTGTAGGACGTTTCCAAACGTCCGATACGCGCTTAAAGGGAATTGAGTATGCAGTGGCTACGTATGGCCTCGATTTTATTGCTGTGGGCCAGTGGTTGCCGTTTGGCCATGGCGTCTGGTGTCGGCAACAGCTGGACGTTTGCCGACCTCGAACGCACCGGTTGGCCCGATGCGCTCTCCAGCCAGACTGGCATCGATACCGCCTCGCGCGCCGAGGTGTTGATGTTCGGCAGGGCCTTGCTCGCCAGTGAAGCGCTGGACGAGGCAGGGCTGGAGCAGCGACTGGGTGTGCCGCATGTGCAGCTCAAGTCGATCAGGCAGGTGCGTGACGGTCTGTGGGATCGTTTGCTGAGCACCTATCGCAACGCCAGCGTTGACTGTGACGGGCAGCCGTTCTGCCCGCGCGTGCGCAGTGTTGCGGAACTGCGGCAATTGGCGGCGGCCTTCACCGGTGACATCAGCCCGGCTCATGCGTTGTGGGCGAGCAAGAGCCAGGGCGTGCATGAGCAGGTGTTGAACGAGCAACTGCGAGTGGCGGTTTTGCGGCCCTGAACGGGTAAGTTTGTATCGCTGTTTTGTGCCCCCTCGCGAGCAGGCTCGCTCCTACAGTGGACCGAGTTATCTGCGCTATTGGCTGTATCATCCCGTATTGAATTGACCCCGGCCTTTTCTCGACTCGCTGCGATCGCCCGCTAGGCTGTTGGCATCACAGCGGTCAACGGAGTGACAGCGCATGCACAACACCCTGGAACAGGTTTTCGGTTATCCACAGTTTCGACCCGGGCAGGAAGCCGTGATCAGCGCGGTACTGGCCGGGCGCTCGGCGGCAGCGATTTTCCCCACCGGGTCTGGCAAGTCGCTGTGCTATCAAGTACCGGCACTGTTGCTGCCACATCTGACCCTGGTGGTCTCGCCACTGTTGGCGTTGATGCAGGATCAACTGGCATTCCTCAAGCGTCACGGCATCAGTGCCGGCAGCATCGATTCGGCACAAAGCCGCGATGACGCCAATGATGTGATGGCCCGCGCCCGTTCGGGTGAATTGAAGATCCTGATGATCTCGGTGGAGCGCCTGAAGAACGAGCGTTTTCGCAATTTTTTGCAGCAGGTGCCGATCTCGCTGCTGGTGATTGACGAGGCGCACTGCATCTCGGAGTGGGGCCACAACTTCCGCCCCGACTACCTGAAGCTGCCGGACTACCAGCGTCAGTTCAATATCCCGCAAACCCTGCTGCTGACGGCCACGGCGACGCCGAAAGTCATCGCCGACATGCAAGCCAAATTCGCCATTGCTGCCGAAGATGTTGTGACCACCGGTTTTTATCGCCCAAACCTCAATCTGCTGGTGGAACCGGTGCGTGGCCAGGACAAGCGCCGGCGGCTGGTGGAGTGGATGAGCGAGCGCGCGAGCCAGCCGAGCATCGTCTACGTCACGCTGCAGAAAACCGCCGAGCACATCGCCGAGCATCTGGGGCGCAACGGCATACAGGCCGAGGCTTATCACGCCGGTTTACCCAACGATCAGCGCGAGGCGATCCAGAAGCGCTTCATGGCCGGGCAGTCCAATTGCATAGTCGCAACCATTGCGTTCGGCATGGGCATCGACAAGAGCGATATCCGCAACGTGGTGCATTTCGACCTGCCGAAATCCATCGAGAACTACAGTCAGGAAATCGGTCGCGCCGGACGGGACGGACAGCCGTCGGATTGCCTGGTGCTGGCCAACCGTGACAGCCTCAACGTGTTGGAAAACTTCGTCTACGGCGATACCCCGGAGCGCGAGGGGATTCGTTGTGTGCTGGAGGAAATGCAGGCTGCCGCAGCTGAAGGACAGTGGGAGTTCCTGCTCGGTCCACTGGCCGATCAGAGCAACATTCGCACGCTGCCGCTGAAGACTTTGCTGGTGCAAATGGAGTTGCGTGGCCTGATCGCGCCGCGCTATGCCTATTACGCCGAGTACCGTTTCAAATACCTGCTGGAGCCGGACGCGTTGCTTGAGCGTTTCGAGGGAGAGCGCAGGGAGTTTGTCGCGGCCATCATTCACACCTCCAGCCGCGCACGTACCTGGGCCACGGTGAATTTCGAGGCGATGTACACGCAGTATTCAGCTGGGCGCAATCGGGTGGTGACGGCGCTGGATTATTTTCAGGAGAAGGGCTGGGTCGAGCTTGAGAGCAAGCAGATGACCGAGGTCTACAACGTGCTGCACAGCGATTTCGACAGCGCTGTGCTGAGCGCCGAGTTGCACGAGTACTTCACCCGGCATGAACAGACTGAAGTCGCGCGGATTCACGCCATGCTCGAACTGTTCGCCACTGAGCGCTGCCTGGGTTATCGCCTGGCCGAGTACTTCGGCGACCACAATGCGCCCGAGCACTGCGGGCACTGTTCGGTGTGCCACGGTGATGTCGCGCGGCTGCCGGCACCTCCCGAGTTGCCAGCGCTTGTGGATAAGAACTTCGCGGCGTTGTGCGGTGATTTTATCCACAGGCACGAACAGCACACCGGCCATGTGCCGACGGCGGAGCGCCTGACGCGTTTTCTGTGCGGGATCAGCGTGCCGCTGTTTACCAAGTTGAAGGCGCGGACGATCTCGGGGTATGCGGCGCTGGAGCAGTATCCGTACGCGGAAGTCCGCAGTTGGGCTGACAATCATCTGCTCGAGTAAATACAAACCCTGTGGGAGCGTGTGATGCCATGGCGGCCTGTATTCATGCGCTGAATGTCGCTCATCACGGTAATAAACTTCAAAAACGCCCGGTGCCTGACTATGGTGAAGGCTGTCTTCGGATCGCCAACAAGAGAACAACATGAGCCAGACATCCATCGATATTCAGCGAGCTGCCGTGATCGGCGCGGGCACCATGGGCCGCGGTATTGTCATGTGCCTGGCCAATGCCGGCATCGCCGTGCAGTGGGTCGATAACAACCCACAGATGCTCGAACAGGCGCTGGGCACCGTGGCGCAGACTTATGCACACAACGTGCGCCAGGGCCGGATCGATCAGGTCGAAGCGGATGCACGTCTTGCCCGGATCAGCGCGGCGGCGGATTACCCGGCAATCCGTAATGTCGATCTGGTGATCGAAGCGGTGTACGAAAACCTCGCGCTCAAGCAGAAGATCTTTCGCGAACTGGATGGCCTGCTCAAGCCTGAGGCGTTGTTGGCGAGCAACACCTCGGCACTGGATATTGATGCGATTGCCGCTGCAACAAAACGTCCATCGCAAGTGCTCGGCCTGCATTTCTTCAGCCCCGCGCACATCATGAAACTGCTGGAAATCGTTCGCGGGGCGCAGACTTCACCGGCGGTATTGGAAGCCGCACTGACTCTGGGCAAGCGCATGGGCAAGGTCAGTGTGGTGTCGGGCAACTGCCACGGTTTTATCGGCAATCGCATGTTGCATCCGTATGTACTGGAGGCGCGCAAGATGCTGCTCGAGGGCGCTTATCCACAGCAGGTCGATACGGTTTTGCAGGGCTTCGGTTTCGCCATGGGACCGTTCCGCATGTATGACGTCGTGGGCATCGATCTGGAATGGCGCGCGCGCGAATTGGCCGGCAAGGGGCAGGATGCGCCAGAGGTTCAGGTCGACAACCGCTTGTGCGAGATGGGCCGATTCGGGCAGAAATCCGGCAATGGTTATTACCACTATGAGCCAGGCAGTCGTCAGGCCGAGCATGATCCCGAGGTCGATGCGCTGATATTGAGCGTCAGCGAAGGCCTCGGCTTTCAGCGCCGGGAGATTGGGTCCGAGGAAATCCTCGAGCGGTGTCTTCTGGCGCTGGTCAACGAGGGCGCGAAAATTCTGCAGGAAGGCATTGCCGAATCGGCGCATGACATCGATCAGGTGTACATCAATGGCTACGGCTTCCCGGCGGACAGAGGCGGCCCGATGGCCTGGGCGGACGATCAGGGGCTGGCGGACATTCACAAGCGCTTGCTGGCGCTGGAGACGCGACAGGGCGATCAATGGCGGCCGGCGCCACTGATTGGCGAGCTGGCGGCGCGAGGCAAAGGTTTTTACCTTTAGACTGGACAGATAACTCAAGGAGTCGATACCGATGTCCAGCACCATGGCGCAACGCGCCGATTACCCGCATTTCCAGCCGATCACCACCCGCTGGCACGACAACGATGCTTATGGCCACATCAACAACGTCACCTACTACAGCTTTTTCGATACCGCCGTGAACACTTACCTGATTCAGGTCGGTGGCCTGGATATCCACGACGGCGAGGTAGTGGGTTTTGTCGTGAGTTCATCTTGCGATTATTTCGCCTCGATCGCTTTCCCGGATCTGATCGAGATCGGTCTGCGGGTCGGCAAGCTGGGTAACAGTTCGGTGCAATATGAACTGGCGGTGTTCAAGGTCGGTGAAAGCGAGGCGTGTGCGGCGGGGCGTTTTGTCCATGTATTCGTGGACCGGACGAGCAATCAGCCGGTGCCGATTCCAGGCAGATTGCGTGACGCGCTGGAGCGTCTGGTGGTTTGAACCAGAGCAAAAAAAATCGCAGCCCTTGGGCTGCGATTTTTGCTTTCGCGCTTAACGCAACGGATTAGTCGCGATAGTAGCGGTGATGCTTGCGGTGGCCATAAGCGTGGCCACGGCCAGGGTGACGGTCGCGATAGTAGCGACGGTCGTCACGGCCGCGATCGTAATGACGACCCTCGTCGTTGCTCTGGTTACCCATGTAGTTGCCCAGCGCGCCGCCGGCGCCGCCACCTGCTGCGGCACCGATCAGGCTGCCGGTGGTACCGCCCATGCTGCGGCCAACCACGTTACCGCCGGCTGCGCCCAACGCACCGCCAATGGCCGCTTCGCCACGGCTGTGTTTGTTGGCGCCGACCGCGCTACCACCCGCGCCGCCCAGAGCTGCGCCAATGGTTGAACCTGTGCTGCCGCCTAAAGACTGACCGACGACCGAGCCAAGAACCCCGCCCAATGCGCCGCCCACACCTGCTTCGGTGGTGCCTCCGGCAGAAGCGAAGCCACTGACCAGGCCAAGGGACAACAAGAGAATCGAGGAGAACTTCATAGAGGAGCCTCAAAGGGATGACGGCGCCGATCCTGAGGCTGTGTAACAAGGCTGACAATCGAAATCCGACGAATAACACGACTTGTATACAATTATGCAAGTTGCTGTTTTGTATGCGGAACTTAAGCGATTTTCGCCGGTCTTTAGCTACTTCGGACAGGCCGCTTTTGTGAAAAAGCGGCCTTTTTTGTGGGCGTTGGAAGGGTGCAAGGTACGAAGAGTTTTGTTGAATGTGCCACCGCTTTCGCGAGCAAGCCCGCTCCCACATTTGAAATGCATTCCAAAGTGGGAGCGGGCTTGCTCGTGAAGGGGTCAGTCCAGGCAACGCTTTACGCAGATTTGGCCATGATCAACCCAGTCTCGCTTGCTGCCTCCAGCCGGATCGCAATGAACTTCGATGTCGGCGTATGGCTGCCATCCCCGGTGCTTTCCAGCGGCACCAGCGGATTCACTTCCGGGTAATAAGCCGCGGCCTGCCCCGCCGGAATATCAAACGCGAGCAAGGTAAAGCCCTTCACCCGACGCTCACGGCCATCGTCCCAGATCGACACGATGTCGGCCTTCTGTCCCGGGCGGAAGCCCAGGCGAATGATGTCGGCCTCGTTGGCGAACAGCACATCGCGCTGACCCTTGACCCCACGGTAACGGTCGTCGAGGCCATAGATCGTGGTGTTGTACTGATCGTGGGAGCGCATCGATTGCAGGATCAGATCCGGCAGTTGCCCGGTGGCGCGGGTACGCTCGTGCACCAGATCCTTGGGCAGCATGTTCGCGCGGAAATTGGCCCGGCCCGACGGGGTGTTCCACTTGCGTGCACCGGCACTGTTGCCGAGGTAGAAACCGCCCGGGTTCTTGACCTTCTCGTTGAAGTCCTTGAAGCCCGGAATGGTATCGGCGATCAGGTCGCGGATGCGCCGGTAATCGGCCACCAGCCAGTTCCAGTCCACCGGTTTGCTGCCCAGCGTGGCGGCGGCGATGCCGGCGATGATCGCCGGTTCCGAGCGCATCTGGTTCGACAGCGGCTGCAACTGGCCGTTGGACGCGTGAACCATGCTGAAAGAGTCCTCCACGGTGACCGCTTGCGGGCCTTCGGCCTGGATATCGATATCGGTTCGACCCAGGCACGGCAGGATCAGTGCGTCTTTACCGTGGGCCAGATGGCTGCGGTTGAGCTTGGTGCTGATCTGCACAGTCAGGTCGCAATTGCTCAGCGCCGCGAAGGTACGCGGGCTGTCCGGCGTGGCCTGGGCAAAGTTACCGCCAAGACCGATGAAAACCTTGGCGCGGCCCTCGGCCATGGCGTGGATCGCCTCGACCACGTTGTGCCCGTTGTCACGCGGCACCTTGAACTGGAAGCGCCGCTCAAGGGAATCGAGGAACGCCACCGGTGGACGCTCGTTGATACCCATGGTGCGGTCGCCCTGCACGTTACTGTGACCGCGCACCGGACACAGGCCGGCGCCCGGCTTGCCGACGTTGCCGCGCAGCAACATCAGGTTGGCGATTTCCTGGATGGTCGGCACCGAATGGCGATGCTGAGTGATACCCATCGCCCAGCACATGATGACGTTCTTGCCTTTGGCGTACATGCGCGCCGCTTGCTCGATCTCGACCAGGGTCAGGCCGGATTGCTCGACAATCTGCTCCCATGAGGTGTCGTCGACAACCCCGAGGTATTCCAGCACGTTAGTGCTGTGGGCATTGAGGAAGTCATGGTCGAACACGGCCGGAGCGCCTGTTTTTTGTGCGTCGCGTTCCCACTGCAGGAGGAATTTGGCCATGCCGCGCAGCACTGCCATGTCGCCGCCCAGTGCCGGACGGAAGTACGCGGTGTTGGTCGGCTTGTCGCCGTTGGTGAGCATTTCGATCGGGTGCTGCGGGTGCTGGAAACGTTCCAGGCCACGCTCTTTCAGCGGGTTGATACACACCACTTGCGCGCCGCGCTTCACCGCTTCACGCAGCGGTTCGAGCATCCGCGGATGGTTGGTGCCGGGGTTCTGGCCCCAGACGAAAATCGCGTCGGCGTGTTCGAAGTCGTCGAAGGTCACCGTGCCTTTGCCGACGCCAACGCTTTGCGCCAACGCCACACCACTGGCCTCGTGGCACATGTTCGAGCAGTCGGGGAAGTTGTTGGTGCCGTAGGCGCGCACGAACAGCTGATACAGGTACGCCGCTTCGTTGCTGGCACGGCCCGAGGTGTAGAACTCGGCCTGATCCGGGCTCGACAGTGCTTGCAGGTGTTTGCCGATCATTGCAAAGGCATCGTCCCAGGCGATGGGTTTGTAGCGGTCGGTCTCGGCGTCGTAGACCATCGGCTCGGTCAGGCGGCCCTGGTATTCAAGCCAGTAGTCGCTTTGCTCCAGCAACGAGGTCACGCTGTGTTTGGCGAAGAATTTGCTGTCCACCCGACGCTTGGTCGCTTCCCAGTTCACCGCTTTGGCGCCGTTTTCGCAGAACTTGACCATGCCGCTTTCCGGCGAATCGCCCCAGGCGCAGCCCGGGCAGTCGAAGCCGCCGTTCTGGTTGGTCTTGAGCATCATTCGCAGGTTTTTCAACGCGTTGTCGCTGGTCAACCAGGCTTGGGCCACGCTGATCAGCGCACCCCAGCCGCCGGCTGCACCTTTGTAAGGTTTGTAGCGCGGGACAGGTTTCTGGTCGGCTTGATGATGTTGGCTCACGCTTGATTCTCCATCGCTGGGCTGTAGACCCGCGGCGCATTCTTCTGCGGCAGGTGGATGAGATTGAGGTTGTGGCGACGGGCCCATTGCACGGCAAGGCCCGTGGGCGCGGACAGGCTGACCAGAGTCTGGATGCCGGCGCGTAAAACTTTCTGGATCAATTCGAGACTGCAACGGCTGGTGACAATCGCCAGGCCGCCTTCTGTGGAAATCTTCTGGCGGATCAGGCCGCCAATCAGTTTGTCGAGAGCGTTGTGCCGGCCAATGTCTTCACGGCCCAGCAGCAATTCACCGCTGGCGTTCATGAACACCGCCGCGTGTACCGCGCCGCAGTGCTGACCGAGCGGCTGGAACGCGCCGATGCGCTGGCGCAGACCGTCGAGCCATGCGGCGGGCGGCAACGGTGCGCCGGGCAGGACTTGCAGATCGGGCAAGGCTTGCTCGACGGCTTCAACGCCGCACAGACCGCAACCGCTGGTGCCGGCCAGTTGTCGGCGCTGCTGCTTGAGGTTCCAGAACGCGCGGTTGGCGATGGTCACCTGCGCGTATTGCGCCGAGCCTGCGCCGGTCAGTTGCAGGTCATAAATGTCGCTGGCGTCTTCGATTATGCCGCTGCCAAGGCTGAAACCGACGATGAAGTCTTCCAGATCGGTCGGCGTCACCAGCATCACCGCCTGACTGATGCCGTTGTAGGCAATCGCCAACGCGACTTCCTCGGCAAGCGCGGTGCTGGCCGATTCCACGAGGGGCAGATCGCTGTAGCTGTAGGTCTGGCTGGCGGCGGGCGCGGGTGTTTCGATTGCAGGCGCCGCGCAAGTTGGGCGCTTGGCGTTCATGGCATCACCGACGGATTGATCAACGCTAAGACTAGGCGCGGCAACTTGTCGCGTCTAATCGGTACTGTCGATCTATTGATAGATGGCGTCGATCAAGCGGCTGCCGGGTCATTGGTCGGCCCGGAACCGGGTTGGTCTGGTGTGGTCTAGGCTTGGACGTCTGGAATCCCAATCAAGGAGTGTGCGCTATGAGTCTGTTGAGCTTTGTGAAAGAAGCCGGTGAAAAGCTGATCGACCTGCTGACCCCGGGTAATGCCAATGCCAGCGAGCAGTTGAAGGAACATATCAGCAAGGTCGGGTTGGGCAACCCGAATGTTCAGGCAACCGTGGACGGTGATAAGGTGACGGTCACCGGTGAAGTTGCAAGCCAGGAGGAGAAGGAAAAAATTCTGCTGGCGGTGGGTAACATCGAAGGCGTGGGCAGTGTTGATGATCAGATCACCGTGACCGGGCCGGTTGTGGCTGCCGCACGTTTTGTCGTGGTGAAAAAAGGCGACACCCTCAGTGCGATTTCCCTCGCGGTGTATGGCAACGCCAATCAGTACAACAAGATCTTTGAGGCCAACAAACCAATGCTCAAAGATGTAAACAAAATCTACCCGGGCCAGACCCTGCGTATCCCGGAATAACTCACAACTCCTGTAGGAGCTGCCGAAGGCTGCGATCTGTTGATCTTGCTTCTTAAAATCAAAGATCGCAGCCTTCGGCAGCTCCTACAGGAAATCAGAGACCCCGAATCAAATCGCGGTAGTCTTCAACCGCCGCAAACTCAGCCGTGTCCTTCGGCCCCTTGCGACTGTCCGGCTCTTTCACCGCCAACAAATGCGTCACGCCAAATTCCCGCGCACTACGCAGAATCGGCAACGTATCGTCGATGAACAGACTGCGTGCCGGATCAAAATCGATATCCGCCTGCAAGGCATCCCAGAACTGCGGATTCTCTTTGGGGAAACCGTAATCGTGCGAGCTGATCAGCCGCTCGAAGTACGGCGCCAGTTCGATCCGTTCCAGTTTCAACGACAGTGAATCGCGGTGGGCGTTGGTGATCATGATCACCCGTTTGCCGGCCTTTTTGATCGCCCGCAGAAAGGTGTCGGCATCCGGACGCAGGGCGATCAGGTGCGCGGTTTCCAGTTTCAGCTCGCGCACCGAGAGCTTCAGTTCGGCACTCCAGAAATCCAGGCAGTACCACTGCAGTTGCCCGGCATGGCGCTCGAACAGCGGCTGCAATTCCATCTCGGCCATGGCCCGGCTCACCCCGTGCAGTTCGGCGTAGCGTTGCGGCAGGTGTTCCAGCCAGAAATGGTTGTCGAAGTGCAGATCCAGCAGGGTACCGTCCATGTCCAGCAGGACGGTATCGATGTCAGACCACGGTAAAGAAGGCATGGCAACGTCTCGAGCGGTAGAAAGATATCCGACACAAACAATCGGGAAAGCCGCGTTATAGTAGCGCGTTCACGCCAAGGAGCTTTGCATGCGCCAGAAACCCACTGTACTCGCCCGCGAGATTGTCGCCACCAGTCGTCTGTTTTGCGTCGAAGAACTGAAGCTGCGTTTTTCCAATGGCGTGGAACGCACTTACGAGCGTCTGGTCGGCAAAGGCGCGGGTTATGGCGCGGTGATGATTGTGGCGATGCTCGACAGCGAGCACGCGGTGCTGGTCGAGGAATACTGCGGCGGCACCGACGAATACGAACTGTCCTTGCCCAAAGGCCTGATCGAGCCGGGTGAAGATGTGCTGGCAGCGGCCGAGCGCGAGCTCAAGGAGGAGGCCGGTTTCGGCGCGCGCCAGCTGGAACATCTGACCGAGTTGTCGTTATCGCCCGGTTACATGAGCCAGAAGATCCAGGTGGTGCTGGCCACCGATTTGTACGAGGAGCGTCTGGAGGGCGACGAGCCGGAGCCGATGCGCGTCGACAAGGTCAACCTGCGTGAACTGGCGGCGCTGGCGCAAAACCCGCAGTTTACCGAAGGCCGTGCCCTGGCGGCGCTGTATCTGGCGCGTGATCTGCTGACGCAGCGCGGGTTCTTTCAGTCATGAGTGAGATGTCGATGAAGTTTTCCCATCCGTTGATGGCGCCGGTGGTTGAGCTGGCGTTGCAGGCTGGCGAGGCGATTCTGCCGTTCTGGCGCTCTGGCGTGGAGGTCACCGCCAAGTCCGATGATTCACCGGTGACCGCAGCGGACATGGCCGCGCACCATGTCATCGTCGCCGGGCTGACCGCGCTGGACTCCAGTATTCCGATTCTGTCCGAGGAAGACGCCAACATCCCGCAGAGCGTGCGCGCCGGGTGGCAGCGTTGGTGGCTGGTGGATCCGCTGGATGGCACCAAGGAGTTCATCAGCGGCAGTGAAGAATTTACCGTGAACATCGCCCTGATCGAAAACGGGCGGGTGGTGTTTGGCGTGGTGACGATGCCGACCAATGGCCGGTTCTATGTCGGCGGAGCCGGTCTCGGCGCGTGGCGTGGGGACAAAGGTGGTTCTCCGGTGGCGATTGAGGTGCGTGAGGTGCTCGCGCCCGGTGAAGCGTTCACCGTGGTGGCGAGCCGTCGGCACTCGAGTCCGGAGCAAGAGCGGCTGCTTGCTGGTCTGAGCGCCAGCCTGGGCGAGTTGCAACTGGCAAACATCGGCAGTTCGCTGAAATTTTGTCTGCTGGCCGAAGGGGCGGCGGATTGTTATCCGCGATTGGCGCCAACTTCGCAGTGGGACACCGCGGCGGCGCAGGGCGTGCTCGAAGGTGCTGGCGGCGAAGTGTTGGATCTGCAGGGCGAAGCGTTCTGTTATCCGGCGCGGGAATCGCTGCTCAATGAGTTCTTTCTGGCGTTGCCGGCGAAGGCGGCGTGGCGTTCAAGATTGCTGGAACTGGCTCGGGGGTAAGTGGGTGGATTCTCGATTCCCCTCACCCCAGCCCTTTCCCGGAGGGAGAGGGGGCCGATTGGGGGATGCTGGTGAGGTTCACCGACTTGAGCCAGTTCTACTGAATCCATAATCGCTGCCGATCTTTCAGGTCGATGCCTACGCAAGACGCCTCGGTCAGTCCCTTCTCCCTCCGGGAGAGGGTCAGGGTGAGGGGCTGTTGACGTTCAGTGGTGCAGAACGTATTGCCCGCTGAACGTCACTGCATTCTCATCACTGCCGGCGTTGACGATTCGCGTATTGAGCGTCAACCTTGCGCGCCCATAACGCTGATACATCGCCAGAAACTTCTTCCAGACCGCCGCTTCCGGTGGCGGACAAATCGCCGTGGCATCACCGGTCACGGGCAGCGGATAACTGATCTGGCCTTCCTGAATCACGATGTGCCCGTCGTCGATGCCTTCTTCTTTCAGGCGCAGATGCAGCCAGCCCCAACCCGCCAGCACCGCGCCGCAGTAGAGACTGCCGCCGAACATTGTGCTTTTGTGATTGACGTTCGGCTCCAGCGGCAAGTGCAGACTCAGCTGTTGCTCGTGCCAGGCGAGGACCTTGAGGCCCATCTCGCGGGTCAGGGGAATGTCGTGATGCAGCACCGATTCCAGATAGTGACTGTCGCGGCTCATTCGGCTTCGTCTCCATGGGCGTTACTGTCGGCGAAATTCAAGCCGTGCTTGCGCAGTTTGTCGTGCAGGGTC
The DNA here is from genome assembly GCF_036861315.1 of Pseudomonas sp. S3(2024). Classification (NCBI taxonomy): domain Bacteria; kingdom Pseudomonadati; phylum Pseudomonadota; class Gammaproteobacteria; order Pseudomonadales; family Pseudomonadaceae; genus Pseudomonas; species Pseudomonas sp. S3(2024). Next base: position 55,197 of record NZ_JAZAQQ010000004.1, read on the forward strand.
TTGCGCGGAATACCCAGGGCTTCGGCGAGGCTGCGCACCGAACTGTGCGAGCGCGCCAGCTCGGCGGCAATCAACGACTTCTCGAAGTTTTCCACTTGCTCGCTCAGGCCACCACTGATGACTTCCACAGCGGTGCCGCCGCCTTCACTTCCACTGTTATCCAGCGCCAGTTCCAGACCGAGGGCGAAGCGCTCGGCAGCGTTCTGCAGTTCGCGCACGTTGCCCGGCCAGGTGTGGCGCAACAGCAAGGCGCGTTGCGCCGGCTGCAGTTCATGCGGTGGCAAGCCATGTCGGGCGCTGGCTTCGTCGGCGTAATGCTGGAACAGCACCAGCGCATCTTCGCCGCGTTCGCGCAGTGGCGGAATGCGCAGCGGTGCAACGTTCAATCGATAGTACAAGTCGGCGCGAAAACGCCCTTGATCGGCAGCCTGACGCAGGTCTTCCTTGGTCGCGGCGATGACGCGGATGTCCAGCGGGATCAACTGATTGCCACCCAGACGTTCGACCACGCGCTCTTGCAGCATGCGCAGCAGTTTCACCTGCACGTCCATGCTCATGCTTTCGATTTCATCGAGGAACAGCGTGCCGCCGTTGGCGAATTCGAACTTGCCGATCCGGCGTTTCTGCGCGCCGGTAAACGCGCCCGGCTCATGCCCGAACAGCTCACTTTCGACCACCGATTCGGCCAGCGCCCCGGCGTTGATCGCCACGAACGGGCCGTTGCGCCGGCTCGACAAATCGTGCAGCGCGCGGGCCACGACCTCTTTGCCAGCGCCGGTTTCACCGAGGATCAACACATCCGCCTTGGTCGCCGCCAGCGCGCCGATCTGCTCGCGCAGGCGCAGCATCGGCGCCGAGTGGCCGACCAGTCGCGCGCTCAGTTCGTTGCGATCGCTCAGGGCCAGACGCAAGCTGCGGTTGTCCAGTACCAGCCGGCGCAGGGCCAAGGCGCGGCGCACGCTGTCGAGCAGCGCGTCACTGGCGAACGGTTTTTCCAGAAAGTCATAGGCGCCGGCACGCATCGCCTGCACCGCCAGCGGCACATCGCCGTGGCCGGTGATCAGCAGCACCGGCAGCTCCGGATCCTGAGCGTGCAATTCGCTTAATAGCTCCAGGCCGTCCATGCCCGGCATGCGGATGTCGCTGACCACCACGCCGGGCCAGTCACGCTCCAGTTGCCCGGCCAGACCTTTGGCTTCGGACAGCGGAAGGATTTTCAGCCCGGCCAGGTCCAGGGTCTGGCCGAGGGCCTGACGCAGGTGCGGATCGTCGTCGATCAACACCACCTGAATGCGATTGTCGATGGTCATGCACTTCGATCCTCGGACGGTTGCAGGCTGACCCCGGGCGCACCGGCGCGCAGCCGCAGGGTGATCAAGGCGCCACCTTGCTTGTGGTTGGCGAACGACAGTTCACCGCCGAAGGCGCGCATCAGGGTTTCACAAATCGCCAGCCCCAGACCAAGGCCCTGGGTGCGGGTCTTGGTGGTGTAGAAGGGCTCGCTGGCGCGGCCGAGGGCCTCCATGCAAAAGCCCGGGCCGTTGTCGCGAATGTACAGATTGACGCCCTCGGCGGTGGATTCGGCACTCAGCCACAGTTTGCGCGGTGGGCCTTTTTCGGTCAGCGCATCGAGGGCGTTGGCCAGCAGATTGCCGAGCACCTGACGCAAACGGGTTTCCCCGGCCTCGACCCACAGCGTGGCGGCGGGCAGGTCGCGGATCAGCTCGACTTCCATGCTGCGGCGCCGTTTGGCCAGCAACGCCAGCGCATCGTCCAGCGCCGGTTGCAGGGCGACGCTTTCCGGGGCGTGGCGATCACGGCGGGCGAAGGCGCGCAGGTGCGCGATGATCGAGGCCATGCGCCCGGTCAGCTCGCTGATCAGTTTGAGATTGCCACGGGCGTCGTCGGTGCGTTGATGATCGAGCAGCACTTCGGCGTTTTCCGCATAACTGCGAATCGCCGCCAGCGGCTGGTTGAGCTCGTGGCTGATGCTCGCCGACATGGTGCCCAGCGCCGAGAGTTTGCCAGCCTGCACCAGATCGTCCTGGGCGCGGACCAGCTCCTGCTGGGCCTGTTCACGCTCCAGCACTTCCTGCTTCAGGCGGCGGTTGAGGCCTTCCAGATCGCTGGTCCGCTCGGCCACCCGACCTTCCAGTTCACGACGGGCCTTGGCTTCGAAGGCGATGCGTTCCAGGTAATGCCGGCGACGCTGCATCATCAGCCCCAGCAACAGCATCACCACCAACAGCGTGGCGCCGCCGATTGCGACCACGGTGCGCACCGGACGATCGATCAGCGTGCGCGGGGCAAGAATACTGACGCTCCAGCCGGTTTCGGCGATATCGACGGTTTGGGTCAGCCAGGCGCTGTCGCTGAGGTTCAGCGGACGTGGCTCGCGGGTCGGATAAGGCAGGATGGCGGTGATTGCCGAGCGCTCGGTGTCGCTCAAAATGCGGGTTGAACGAAAGCGCCATTCCGGGCGCGAGGTGAGAATCACCACGCCGTTGTGGTCGGTCACCAACAGTTGTTCCGGGGTTTTGCCCCACAGGCTTTCGGTGTGATCGAGGTCGACTTTGATCACTAGCACGCCGATGATTTTTTCGCCGTTGCGCACTGCCGCGGCGAAGAAATAACCGCGTTTGGCCGAAGTGGTACCGAGGCCGAAGAAACGCCCCAGACGTCCGGCCATCGCTTCGCTGAAATACGGACGGAAAGCGAAATTGCGCCCGACAAAGCTGTCATGTTTGTCCCAGTTCGACGCCGCGAGAGTCTGGCCGCTGGTGTCCATCAGGTACATGACTTCGGCGCCAGTCTGTGCGGCAATGTTTTTCAGCAGGCGGTTGGCATTGCCCTGGGTGACGCCGTCGTCCGGTGCGCCGAGCACGGCGCGCAGGGCCGGCAGGTCGCCGAGGATCTGCGGCAATACTTCATAACGGTGCAGGGTGCCCAGCAGGTTGGCGACGTAGAGGTCGAGGGTCTGGCGGTTTTGTCCGGCCAGTTCACTGCGGTAATAGCGCTCGGCCAGATGCTCCAGCGGCCACAGCAGCGGCGCCAGGCACAGCGCCAGCAGGGCGAGGCTGCGCCAGCGGGGTCTGCGGGGGAGAGATGGTTTCATGAGCCGGATGCGCCTGAGTGAACAGGCGCATTATGCCTAGGCTCAGGCGAAGACGTCAGCGTCCTTGAGCAAGGCACCGACCTGATCCTTGGCCGACAGCTTCGGCGCTTCGTCCAGTTGCCAGTCGATGCCCAGAGCAGGGTCGTCCCAGCGAATGCATCGTTCCGACGATGGATCGTAGTAGTTGGTGGTCTTGTAGAGGAATTCGGCGAACTCGCTCAGCACTACGAAACCATGGGCGAAACCTTTCGGGATCCACAGTTGACGGTAGTTTTCGGCGGAGAGATGTACAGCCGTCCATTTGCCGAAATTTGGCGAACTGCGACGGATATCCACGGCTACATCAAGCACTTCACCGGCGGTCACCCGAACCAGTTTGCCCTGGGTATTTTGCAGCTGGTAATGCAGGCCGCGCAGCACGCCTTTCTGCGAGCGCGAATGGTTGTCCTGAACGAATTGAGTGTCCAGACCGGTTGCATCCTGGAATGCCTTGGCGTTGAAACTCTCGTAGAAGAAGCCGCGCTCGTCACCAAATACCTTGGGTTCGATGATCAGAACACCGGGCAGATCGGTGGTGATTACATTCATGAGGGGTTTCCGGATAGGTGTGGATGGCCGACATTCTTGCGCAAAGCCCCGACGGATGCGAGCGCTGGAATAACCGCGATCGGGGGTTGCGCATCCACTGCAGCAATGGCGATATAGGCACCTAATAAAATCTCAGGGGTCGTCCCATGCCGCTCGCCACGTTGATTCATCGCGCCAGTTTGCCCAGCCCGCAGGTTTCTGAAGCGCAGGCCCGGCAGTGGTTGGCCGAGCATTACGGGCTCAGCGGCACGCTACTGGCGCTGGGCAGTCAGCAGGACCTGAATTATCGGGTCGACACTGAACGTGGGCGCTTTGTCCTGAAAATCTGCCGCGGCGATTATGCACTTGTGGAGTTGCAGGCTCAGCATGCAGGCCTCAAGTACCTTGCCGAGCACTCGTCGGTGCAAGTGCCCAGAGTGATCCCGGCCAGTAATGGTGAGGATCTGCTGTCGCTGGAAACCGACGGCGAGCCAGTGCACGTGCGGTTGCTGGACTACATCGAAGGTCAGCCGCTGACTCATCTTGAGCATTTGGGCCATGACGTAGTGGCTGGATTCGGTCAGTTGTGTGGCGAGATGGACCTGGCGCTGGCCGGCTTCGATCACCCGGGCCTTCAGCGCACGCTGCAATGGGACGCGCGCCACGCCAGTGCGCTGATCAGCCACCTGCTGCCGGTGATTCGGGATGAGGGCCAGCGCGCCTTGATCGCGCACGCCGCCGAACAGGCCGAACGTCGCTTGCAGCCGTTGCAGGACAAGCTGCCGGTGCAGGCGATCCACATGGACATCACCGACGATAACGCTGTCTGGCAACGCGATGCCAAGCGTCATTGGCAATTGCAGGGCGTGATCGACTTCGGTGATCTGGTGCGCACCTGGCGTATCACCGATCTGTCGGTGACGTGCGCGGCGCTGCTGCACCATGCCGGCGGTGATCCGTTTGTGATTCTGCCAGCGGTGCAGGCCTATCACGCGGTCAATCCGCTGCAACATGAAGAGCTGTTGGCGTTGTGGCCGTTGATCGTGGCGCGGGCGGCGGTGCTGGTGCTCAGTGGCGAGCAACAGGTCAGCATCGATCCGGGCAACACCTACAGCCGTGACAACCTCGGTCACGAATGGGAAATTTTCCATGTGGCGACTTCGGTGCCGCTGGCATTGATGGAAGCGGCGATCCTCACGTCAGTCGGCCAGCGTCTTCCGGCGATCGGCAGCGAGGGTTTTGCGCCACTGTTGCCAGAGCTGGTCGGGCGCGAATTTGCGCTGATCGATCTTGGCGTCCTGAGTCCGCATTTTGAGGCAGGCAACTGGGAGCAGGAGGGTATCGATCAACGACTGCTGACTGAAGCCGCTGCCACGCATGGCCTGGCGGCCAGTCGTTACGGGCAATACCGCTTGTCGCAGACGCGAGTGGACAGCGCGGTCGAACCGGAGACGTTCCCGCTGCACGTTGAGTTGCGCGTGCCGCAGGGCTCGGCGGTGGAAGCGCCGTTTGCCGGTGTGCTGCATCACGCGGTGGATGGTGTGCTGCAACTCGACGGACCGCAGCTCAGCGTGCGGCTGAGGGGCGTGAACGCCTCGCTGCACAGCGGTGCGGCGCTGGTCAAAGGTCAGGTGCTGGGTACGGTCAGCGGCCCGTTGATTGTGCAGTTGAGCCGCGTCGCATCGCTGGATGCGCCGTTGTTCTGCAGTCCTTCGCGCGCTGCCGCGTGGCAGGCGTTGTGCCCGTCGCCGGCAGCACTGCTGGGGCTGGCCTGCGATGCCGAGCCGGAGCTGGACGCGAAAACCTTGCTCGAACGGCGCGACGCCAGTTTCGCCCGTACGCAAAAACATTATTACGTCGACCCGCCGCGCATCGAGCGTGGCTGGCGCAATCACCTGATCGACATGCAGGGCCGTTCCTATCTCGACATGCTCAACAACGTTGCAGTGCTCGGCCATGGTCATCCGCGCATGGCTCAGGTGGCGGCGCGACAGTGGTCGCTGCTCAACACCAACTCGCGCTTCAACTATGCAGCCGTGGCGCAGTTCTCCGAACGCTTGCTGAAGCTGGCGCCGGAAGGCATGGATCGGGTGTTTCTGGTCAACAGTGGCAGCGAGGCCAACGATCTGGCGATCCGTCTGGCGTGGGCCTACAGCGGCGGGCGCGACATGCTCAGCGTGCTGGAGGCTTATCACGGCTGGACGGTCGGCGCCGATGCGGTGTCGACCTCGGTTGCCGACAACCCGCGCGCGCTGGAAAGCCGCCCGGACTGGGTGCACCCGGTGACCGCGCCGAATATTTATCGTGGCCAATTCCGTGGCCTGGATTCTGCGCCGGACTATGTGCGCAGCGTCGAAGCGCAACTGGCGCATATCGCCGCGCAGGAGCGCCAATTGGCCGGTTTCATCTGTGAACCGGTGTACGGCAACGCCGGCGGGGTTTCCCTGCCGCCCGGTTATCTGAAGCAGGTTTACGCATTGGTGCGGGCCCAGGGCGGGGTGTGCATCGCCGACGAAGTCCAGGTCGGTTACGGGCGCATGGGTCACTTTTTCTGGGGCTTCGAAGAGCAAGGCGTGGTGCCGGACATCATCACCATGGCCAAGGGCATGGGCAACGGTCAGCCGCTCGGCGCGGTGATCACACGCCGGGAGATCGCCGAAGCGCTGGAGGCCGAAGGCTATTTCTTCTCGTCGGCCGGCGGCAGTCCGGTGAGCTGCCAGATCGGCATGGCGGTGCTGGATGTGATGGAAGAAGAAAAGCTCTGGGAGAACGCCCAGGTGGTTGGCGGGCATTTCAAGACGCGGCTGGAAGCCCTGATCGATAAACATCCACTGGTGGGCGCGGTGCATGGTTCCGGGTTCTATCTGGGATTGGAGCTGATCCGCAATCGCCAGACCCTGGAGCCGGCCACCGAGGAAACCGCCTTGCTGTGCGATCGCCTGCGCGAGCTGGGAATCTTCATGCAACCGACCGGGGATGACCTGAATATTCTCAAGATCAAACCGCCGATGGTCACCTCGCGGCGCAGTGTGGACTTCTTTGTCGACATGCTGGATCGGGTACTCGAAGAAGGTCTGTAAACGCTGCTTTTGTGGGAGCGGGCTTGCTCGCGAATACGGTTCTTCATTCAAAGGTGATATCGACGGATGTGCCGCCTTCGCGAGCAAGCCCGCTCCCACATGGGTTCAGTGCTAATTCGATTTGTATCGGTATTTAACTGTTTTTTTTAGACGAGAGTCATTTTAAAGCATTTAAAATACGATATTTATCGGTTATAAAGTCGCCATCGCTTTGCAACCCTTCTACGGTTCCCAGGAGTCCTGTTCCGATGACCACTTTGAAAAGTACCCCGCGTGACGATGGCTTCTACATGCCGGCCGAGTGGGCGCCGCAGACCCAGACCTGGATGATCTGGCCAGAGCGCCCGGACAACTGGCGCCTGGGTGGCAAGCCGGCGCAGGCCGCGCATGTTGCAGTGGCCAAGGCCATCGCCCGTTTTGAACCGGTGACGGTTGCCGTGTCGGCCGGTCAGTACGAGAACGCTCGCGCACGCCTCGACGTGCCGAATATCCGCGTGGTCGAGATGTCCAGCGATGATGCCTGGGTACGTGACACCGGCCCGACATTCGTCATCAACAACAGCGGCGAAGTGCGCGGTGTGAACTGGGACTTCAACTCTTGGGGTGGTTTTGAAGGCGGTCTGTATTCGCCGTGGAACCGTGATTCGCAGGTCGGTGGCAAGATTCTCGAAATCGAGCGCAGCCCGCGTTATCGCACCGAAGGTTTCGTGCTGGAAGGCGGCTCGATTCACGTCGACGGCGAAGGCACGCTGATCACTACCGAAGAGTGCCTGCTCAACCACAACCGCAACCCGCACCTGGGCCGCGAAGAGATCGAAGCGGTGCTGCGCGACAATCTGTCTGTGGATAAGATCATCTGGCTGCCGGATGGTCTGTTCAACGACGAAACCGACGGTCATGTGGATAACTTCTGCTGCTACGTGCGCCCGGGCGAAGTGCTGCTGGCGTGGACCGACGATCCGCAGGATCCGAACTACCCGCGCTGCCAGGCGGCGATGAACGTGCTGCAAAGCAGCACCGATGCCAAGGGGCGCCCGTTCACGGTGCACAAGATGCCGATTCCGGGGCCGCTGTACGCGACCGAAGAGGAGTGCGCCGGTGTCGATCCGGTCGACGGTACGCAGGAGCGCAACCCTTCCGTGCGCCTGGCCGGTTCCTACGTGAACTTCCTGATCGTCAACGGCGGCATCATCGCGCCGAGCTTCGACGATCCGATGGACGCGCCTGCGCGGGAAATCCTGCAGAAGCTGTTCCCGCAACACGAAGTGGTGATGGTGCCGGGCCGTGAACTGTTACTGGGCGGCGGCAATATCCACTGCCTTACCCAACAACAGCCAGCCCCGCACAAAGAGTGAGTTGAGACGTAACAGCTTGAGTTGATTCATAAATCGGCCAGGCAAAGATTAGCTTGCTACACATTCAAACAAGCCCGCGGCCCTGTTGGACCGCGGGCTTGTTTGTATCCGCCTGTCGACAAATCGGAAACCTTGGCATAGCTCTTGTATCGGACAAAGTGCACTAGGGAGAGGGGGGAACTTCAACAGTTCTGTCATATACCTTGGATAACTTAGCCGCTCACGAACGGGGAGAGAGCGCTGAAATGAACGCCGAAGTGAACGTAGTCAGCGAGCGGACTTTGCATCCCATGGCCGTCAACGGCGAATCGCTCCAGATTGTCGCGCACTTTTTGAAGTCCAATGGAACGCGTCAGATCAGGGAACCTGATCCGCGCCGGATGATGATCGAGCGCTACCCCGCTGGCCTGTTCAGCGAGGCCGAACTGGAAGCGTTATGGGCTGTGATGGAAGGATAAGAAAAACAACAGGGATTGGTAAAAGCGCTGCCGGGATGGCGGCGCTTTTTTATGCACGATGGAAACCATTGCGAACATTGAACCTGTGGAGGGGGCTTGCTCCCGAATGCAATCAGTCAGTGACGATGGTGTTGCCTGACACGACGCCTTCGGGAGCAAGCCCCCTCCCACAGGATTTGTGTGCATTCAGAAACTGTAGGTACCGGTCATCACCACACTGCGCGGTGCGCCTGGCTGGATCTGATATTGGCTGGTGGCCGAGGCGTAATACTCGCGGTCGGTGATGTTGTTCAGTGCCGCGCGCAAGTCCCAGTCCTTGAAACGGTAGCCGACCAGCGCATCCCAGCGGCCGTAACCCGGCAGCACGGTGGTGTTGGCGTTGTCGGCATAACGCTGGCCGACCAGGGTCAGACCGGTTTCGCCGTACCAGCCCATCTCCGGTTTCTAGGTCAGGAACAGGCTGCCGTTGTGTTTGGCCACGTTGTTGACGCGTTTACCTTCCAGGCCGTTGTTATCCTTTTCGATGGTGGTGTCCTGCACGCCGACGCCACCGCGCATGTACCAGTTGCCGACCAGTTTGCCGGTGGCGGTCAGTTCCACACCCCGTGAGCGCTGAAGACCGGTCATGACGGTCAGGGTCGGATCGTTCGGGTCGCTGGTGCGGCGGTTGTAGAGTTCCAGGTCGTAGACCGCCAGCGTGGTGCTCAAGCGATCATCCAGCCAGTCGCTTTTCACGCCGATTTCTTTCTGTTTGGTCAGCTCCGGACTCAAGTCGTTGCTATTGCCGGCAGCCCCCGGGGTGATGCCGATCAGGCCGCCGCCAACGGGCGAGAAGGTCTTCGACCACGAGGCATAGAACGAATGATTCTGCAGTGGCGTCCAGACAATCCCGAAGCGCGGGCTGGTGCTGTGGCTGTCACGATCCTCAGTGAGGTTCTTGAGCTGGTTGGTCGACTCGATATCGAACGTGTCGTAGCGCAAGCCGGCCAGCAGTTGCCATTGATCGTTCAGACGCAACTGATCCTGCACGTACACCGCGCGGCTTTCGACTTCGGTGTGGCTGTCGCTGAACACCTGCATGCTGCCGGTGTGACGGAGCTCGCGGTTGGGGTTGAACAGGTCAAGGGAAGGCACCGGCTGCGCGCCGGGGGTTCTGCCGGTCGCGGCGTTGTACAACTTCGGATCGCGGCGCTGGCTGCCGATCTCGACGCCGGTCAGCAGGCGATGCTCAAGACCAAAGGTATCGAAACCGCCTTCCAGCTCAAGGTTGTTGTAGACGTTGCGGGTGGTCAGATCCTGCTGCCAGTGCTGGCGCGCGACCTTGTTGGTTTTCGGATCGAAGCTGGTCAGGTAGGTGTTGTCGAAATCGCTGTCGAGCTTGAACACGCCGAGGGTCTGGCGCAGCTGCCAGTTGTCGTTGATCTCGTAGGTGAGTTTCGAGCGCAGGGACTGCGCCTTGTCGTCGATGAAATCGTGATCGTTGCCGTAAGTGGTCTCGCGACTGACGTCCGTCGGGCGGCCATTCACACCGGGAATACCGCGATCCGGGGTGCGGTTGTAGCGGCTGTATTCGTATTGCACCAGCCAGTTCAAGTCTGGGGTCAGTTGCCAGCTCATCGACGGCGCGAACAGCTGGCGGTTGCCGCTGACGCCGTCGCGGAAGCTGTTTTCATCCATGTTGCCCATGTTCAGGCGCAGGCTGAGGTTTTCGCTGGGGTCGGTGCTGAGGTCGGCGTACAGGCTGCGCAGGTCGTCGCTGCCGCCTTGGGCTTCGATGGTCGAACGACGGCCGAACTCGGGCAGCTTGCTCACGCGGTTGACGATCCCGCCCTGGCTGCCACGGCCGTAAAGTACCGCCGCCGGGCCTTTGAGCACTTCGACCCGTTCGATGTTGTGCAGGTCGCGCTTGTACTGGCTGTCGTCGCGAATGCCGTCCAGATAGAAGTCGTTGCTGGCGTCGAAGCCGCGGATACGCAGACTGTCGAAGCGCGTGTCGGCGCTGCTGCTGACGTTGGGAATCCCGCTCAGGGCGTCACCGATGTCATTGGTGCCGTAGTCGGCGACGTTCGTGGTCTTGATCGAGTCGATGGCCTGCGGCACGTAACGCACCGGGGTGGAGGTGCGAGTCGCGGTGTTGCTGATCTTGACGCGCGGGTCCTCGGCTTGTTCTTCGGCGCTGATCGCGGTGGCGGGCAGTTCGGTGGCGGAGTAAGCAAAACCGCTGGACAGAAAGGCAGACAATCCAAGGGTGACAGGCGTGAGGCGGAACGGGGCAGGCATGGAAAAGCGCATCCGAAAGGGTAAGCAAATTCAAACGCGCGAATGGTAATGCTTTGCATTTGCTTCCGTAATTTATTCCTGAGAAGTTCCCCTGTCAGATTGTTTCAATTTATGTCGATTTCGATACATCCTGACCGGTCGATCCATTCGACCGATTCTCGAAACAGTCTGAGAGCCATTCCGGCGTTTTTCCCCAACACGCGTAGGAATAGTCTGCCGGCATCGAATATTTCTACTTTGTTGCCGGAGTTCTCCCATGATCCTTCACTACATTTACGATCCATTGTGCGGCTGGTGCTACGGCGCCAAACCGCTGGTGCAAGCGGCGCAGCAAGTACTGCCGGTCGTCGCCCATGCGGGCGGAATGATGAGCGGCGCGAATCGCCAGCAAGTTTCGCCGCAACTGCGCGATTACGTCATGCCCCACGATCGGCGCATTGCCGAATACACCGGACAACCCTTTGGCGAAGCGTATTTCGAAGGTCTGCTGCGTGATCATTCGGCGGTCTTCGATTCGACGCCGCCGATTGCGGCGGTGATGGCGGCAGAGTCCAACGACGGTCGCGGTTTGCAGATGCTCGGACGTTTGCAGACGGCGCATTACGTGGAAGGACGGCGGATTGCCGATGAATCCGTACTTTTCGAACTCGCCCGTGAGTTGGGCTACACCGAGGACACCTTTGCGGCTACGTTTAAATCCGTTGATACGACAGCGCATGTAAAAGCCAGCCGAGAGCTCTTGGCACAACTGGGCGGCCAGGGATTTCCGACATTAGCGCTGGAGCAGGACGGGCAGTTCACCTTGATCGACATCAGCCCATGGCTTGGCAATCCTCAGGCTTTCGCCGACTGGTTGGGGCAAGCGGTGGTCGCGGTTGAGCCGGGGCAATCCGCCGCGCAATGCGGTCTCGACGGTTGCGCGTAATCGCACTGGATTCACTGGTTGAGCGCATTTCCGAGCAATGCGCTATCGCAAAATTTACGATTCTTAGACGATTTTTACCTATTTAAAGACGATTCTTGAAATTGACACATTATTGAGGGCGCGGCTACGATTCGGCCCAACGCCTGTGGCCAACCGCCATGACTCAAAAATAATAAAAGGGCCCGACACGGTTTTGCCGTGGGCGGGTCTTTTTGTTTCGGGGTGAAAAAAGAGTGCAATAGCGCCGTTTCAGCCGTTCGACACAGCGCGTTTCAACCCGTAATAAGGAAAACAAAATGTTGAACAAGCGAATCAGTCTGATCGCACTGGGGATGTTGAGTGCTACACAGGCAATGGCTGACGGCCAGGCCGAATCCAAGGGTTTTGTTGAAGACAGCAGCCTGAAAGTGCTGCTGCGCAATGCCTACATCAATCGTGATTACAAAGACGGCAACCCGGACAAAGCCGAGTGGGGCCAGGCGGCCATCGGTACGTTCTCTTCCGGCTTCACCCAAGGCACCGTTGGTGTGGGTGTCGATGCTTTCGGTCTTTACGCACTGCGTCTGGATGGCGGCAAGGGCCGCAGCGGCGCCGGTGGTATCGACTTCTTCAAACAGGGTGACAGCGGCAATGCGGCTGACGACCTGTCCAAGGGTGGCGCTGCGGTCAAATTCCGCGTGTCCAACACCGTGCTGACCTACGGCGACCAGATGCCGGCCCTGCCGGTGCTGAACTACGACAACTCGCGTCTGCTGCCGGAAAGCTACACCGGTACCTTGATCACCTCCAAAGAGATCAAAGGCCTGCAACTGGACGCCGGTCGTTTCACCGCCGAATCGCGTAAAAGCGCTGAAGGCCGTGACAGCGGTGGTCTGAAGTCGATCAACGTATTGGGCGGTAGCTACCAGTTCACCGAACAGTTCAAGGCGGCGTTGTACGCTTCCGACGTTGAAGACGTCATGAAGAAGCAGTACGTGAACGCCAACTACGTGTTCCCGATCGACAAGGATCAGTCCCTGACCCTGGACTTCAACGGCTATCGCACCAAGCTCGACAAGTCTTATGCCGACATCAAGAACACCGGCGGCCAGGACAACAAGATCTGGAGCCTGGCGGCCACATTCGCCACCGGCCCGCACTCGTTCACCGTGGCGCACCAGCGCAGTACCGGTGACAGCAACCTGGGTTATCCGTACGGCGGTTATCAGAACGATGGTCGTCGTCAGGGCGACGGTGGCAACACCATTTACCTGGCCAACTCGTACTGGTCGGACTTCAACGCTGAAGACGAGCGCAGCTGGCAACTGGGCTACGGCCTGGACTTCGGTGCCTTTGGCGTACCTGGCCTGAGCTACAACTTTGCTTACGTGCGTGGCGACAACATCACCACCGACACCAGCAGTGGCGGCACCGAGCGTGAGATCTTCAACCAGGTCAAATACGTCGTGCAAAGCGGTCCGGCGAAAGACCTTAGCGTGAAACTGCGCAGCTCGATTCTGCGCGTGTCGCAGAAATCCGCCGACTACAACAGCAGCGGCAACGAAGTGCGTGTGTTCGTGGACTACCCGATCAACATCTTCTGATGAACGATCCGGTGTAAGAAACATGAGAAAACCCCGACTGGCTCGGGGTTTTTTTTCGACGTCTTTTTCGCAAAAACCGTAAAAAACCCGTGTTTTTGTCACGTAAAAGTTGTTTTGAAGCGTCTTCAAGTACCGTTTCAAGCAGGGCTTTAAATGCCTGAAATTCTTTCTCATGGACGCAAATTCTCCACCTAATAGATTAGGCCGCTCAACGCAGCGGAGAATTTGGTAATGATCGTTTTGAACAGAGAAGTGGGCGAATCGCTACGGCGCGACAAATATGTCAACGTCCAGGGTGGTGACTTCAATCTCTACGGTCATTTTGCCGACTTCGTCAGACTGACCAAAAGTTGGGAAAACATGGAGCCAGACAGTTATTACGGTCAGGCCGAAGCCGGCATGCGTTACCGTCGTTACAGCGACTTCGAGTACAACCCGAAAACACGTGAATTGAAGCAACTCGAGCATCGCGCGTACGTGCAGTCGAAAGAGAACAACGCCTACGTGGGCGGTGTTGTGCGGCACTTTCAGGACTTCTCTGATGAAGTGATCACTTCGCCGGTAATGCGCAGCCTGATCGACACCGATTTTGAAGTGTACAAAAGCGTGTTGCCGGAAGAATTGCACGATGAGATTTGGCAGTGCCAGATTCATCAGATCCGCATCGAGATCAAACCCGGCAAGCAACTGGAAATCACCCCGGAAGGGATTCACTGCGACGGCTATCCGTTCAGTGGTGTGCACTTCTGGGGGCGCAACAACGTCGAGGGCGCGGAAAGCCGTTTGTACGATGTTCACGAGCATCAACTGGCGTCGACCACCTACAAGGAAATCCTCGACACCACGTACTTCCTTGATCGCGACATGCGCCATTACGTGACTCCGGCGCGCAACACCCACACGCATGCCATGGCGTACCGGCAGATTCTGGCGATTTCCTTCTCGCGGCCCGGGACCGCTTTCGACATTGTTCGCTAATCAGATCACCCCAATCGATGGCGTCGAGTGCTCGACGCCGGTGGTGCTGCGACGCGCCACCGCCAAGGACGCGCAGCGCATGGAGCGCTTCTTCCGGCAGTTCGACGAAGTGTCGTTCTGCGAATGGCAGGACGCCAAATGCCTGCGCGGTGTATTGATCCAGAAGACCACCACGGCCTATCTGGCCTTCGACGTCGAAGGCGAAATCGTCGGTGCGGTTCTCGGCGGCATGCTCGGTAGTCGCGGCACCATCAACCACTTGGCGGTCAGCCCACGCTATCGCAGTCAGGGCGTCGGCCAGCGGTTGGTGGAAGCGGCGTCATCCGACATGAAACGGGTCGGTGTATTACGGATGTTTCTGTTCGTCGACGATGCTAACCTCGCGGGCAAGCGATTCTGGACTGCCCAGGGTTTTTGCGAACCCCACGGCGAGCGGACATTTGAGAGGGATCTATGAATGAAACGTCCGGCAGTGCGCCGCTGATGGCTGCTCATCAGCCATCGCGCACGTTTGCCGAAGCCAGCCCGGTGGTGGCCGGTTACTTCACGGTGTCGTTCGTGTTCGGGCTGATGGCGGTCAACGCCGGGCTGCCGATGTGGCTGCCGGTGGCGATGTGCTTGTTCGTCTACGCCGGCGCTTCGCAATTCGCCGCACTGGCGCTGATCTCCAGCGGCGCTTCGCTGACCACCATCGTGCTGACCACCTTCCTGATCAATGCGCGGCACATGCTGATGTCGGTGTACATGGCCAAGGCCTTGCGCGCATTGGGGCTCAGCCGCATGGAGCGCTGGGCTTACGCCGGTGGTCTGACCGACGAGTCCTTCGCGTTCCACAGCGTCAAACTGGGCACCGGCGCGCCGGTCAACATTCGTTACCTGATCGGCTTCAACCTGTTCTGCCACACCTCTTGGGTGCTGGGTGGATTGTTGGGCGCCGTCTGCGCGCAATATGCATCGCACCTGATCAAATATCAGCTCGACTACGCACTGACCGCGATGATGCTCTACGTGCTGGTGTCGCTGTGCAACACCCGCAACAAACTCATCGCCGCCGCGGCTGCCGTCGTCTGCATGGGCGCGCTGAGCCTGGTCGGTACTTCGCCGTTCAACGTTTTCATCGCCACGTTCGTGGGCTGCGGAGTGGGTGTATGCCTGACCAAACGTTCCTGATTCTGGTGGTCGCGCTGATGATGGCCGTGACCTTCCTGCCACGCGCGCTGCCGCTGCAAGTCAACACCGAGCACTGGCCGCCGTTCGTTGCGCGGGCGCTGGAATACCTGCCGGTGGCGATCGTCGCTGCGATCAGCCTGACACCCTTGTTGATCAAGGATCAGCACATACAGCTCGATCGCCCGGAATTTTATGCAGCCATTCCGACGTTGTTATGTGCGTATTTCAGCAAAAACCTCTTTCTCAGTGTGGCGGTTGGGACGGCTGCGTACATTGCGCTCGGCTCGTTCATGTAGCGGCAGATCGACCACGTCATTCAGGGCCTGCCCCGACAGGTTCGGGTTGTTCACCGCCAGACGCACTTCGAGGAAATCCTCGAATCCGGGGAAAATCGTCAGGCCGTTCTTTTGCGCGGCCTCACGAGACACCATGCCCACTGCGTCCATCTGCGTGATCAACGACAGGGTCAGGGTTTCGCTGCAGGAATAGACCATGCGTTGACCGTTCTCGTGATTGCCCAGTCCGGCGTCGAGAAAACGCAGGAAACTGTGGGAATACGGACAATCTTCCGCAGGACGCACCTGAAACTTGTTGCCCAGCAACGTCAGTGGATCGTTTTCCTGCCCGCAATGGGCACCGACCACCTGCACCTGCACATCCGGCAAAACAATGCTCGGCAAACCCGGCCGCTGCGGGCCGATCAACACCGCAAGATCAAAGTCTTCATTCTTCAGCTTGCTGAGGTTCTCCATCGACTCGGCGTAGCTGAATTCCATCTGGTAATCGGGAAACACCTCGATCAGGCGTCCGATCATTCGCCGGTTGAAGTCAGACGACAACGTGTTGTTCAACGCAACCTTCAATGTGCGCTGGCCCGGCACCTTGAGCGCCTCGACCTTTTCTTCCATCTGTCGCGTGGCAATCAGCACTTTGTCCATGTAGGGCGTCAGCTCAGTGCCTTGCGGCGTCAGCGTCAGCCCTTTGTTGGAACGTCGAAACAAGCGGAAACCGAACTGCTCTTCGACCTTGTTCAACTGCGCGGCCAGGGCCTGCACAGTCAGGCACGAATGCTCGGCTGCGGCCGACAACGAGCCGGTCTGCACGATGCGCATGAGGTTGCGTAAGGTTCTGCTATCCATGGGTAATGCCCTCTGAAGTGGGCTGGGTATTGTTGTTTACGAGACTGCCGATCCGGCGTCATATGCCGGCTATATTCCAGCACCTGAGCATAGTTGTCGCGGGTTTAGTAGCGAATTGATGTCCCCGCCGATGGCTGGAAGCTGACACAGGATCGGGATTTTTGATGACGTGGGGGTGATTGGGGTCAAGAAAAGTGCCCGATTCGGACGAGTCGGGCATTTTTTTACGTCTCGGAACTACAGCTTTTTTGAATGTTTCCCACACCGAAACGCCACTGTTTTGCACCGTTGTCGGAAGCCTCCTATAGAAAAGAGCGAACGGGCTTATTTACCGCCCATGCACAAGTGGCTGAAATATCAGGTAGTTATTTTCGGGACTTCTAGTCCGAGGCCATGGATTTCCAGGCAATGCCGGCATCCGCGAAGCTAGCGAGTCGATGCCATGAGTTTGCAGGGCAGCAGGGCGTTACCCGATCAAAAAAACTGGAAAGATCTGGGCTTACCGGATATTCGCGATATTGACCCCGGCCTTCTGATTTCTGCGGTTAGAGAGCTGCCAGGTGAACTGAGTCTTAATGCAGCGTGGGAGCAGGTTGCCAGAGGCTTCGGACTTGATCATGGTCTTGATGCTGTTCTGATCGAAACGCCATATGTGCCGATTTTGGTGAAGCGCGAGCATTTGCTTCATACGGTGGAAAAGCGCCCGAATGCCCGTGAGCGGTTCACCGAATTTGCGCGAGATACCCTGACGAGGCCGTTAGAGATATGGCGGGTTTCCTACGATGACGCCTCGTTTCGACTCTCTTTCATCGGTGCTTACAACGCGAGATACCAAATGCTGGTGGTGGTTCATGTTGAGCGCGGCAACGTACTCTGGAATTTCATGAATTGTGACAAGAAAGGCTTGAACAAGCATCGGCATGGTGAGCTGTTGTATCAACGGTACCGGTAGCTCAAACGAAAAAGGGCAGCCTTCTCAGGCTGCCCTTCACATGAATGTTGCTTGATATTGTGCTCCCTCAAGCAGGGGAGAAGAGGTCTCACCCGAGCGCTGATTTTCAGGTCATCAACGGGGTTCCTAACGCCGACTATTGCCACCTGAAGGCAGTCGGTTTCGCGCTCTTGAGCCGGATTCTCTGCCACCGAGCATTGAGATGTCAACCTGGGTTTTGAGGATTTTCATTCGTATACGAATAACTCTATTGAAAATATTCATATCTGTACTACGCTCAGCTTGCGGACCTGCGAAGAAGGACAATCATGCCTACCTCATCCCCAGCCCTCACCCCGCGTGAACAACTCGACGTCCCCGAAGCCGGGCGCGTCGCGCTGAAGTTTTTCTTCAATCTCATGGAGCGCTGGGGCTGCAGTGCCGAGCAGCAGCGCACGTTGTTGGGCGGCGTGGGCAACACCACGTTTTACAAATACAAGCACCTGCCGCCAAACATTCGCCTGCCGCACGACACGCTGGAGCGCATCTCGTATCTGATGGGCATTCACAAGGCCTTGAGCATCATCTTCAGCAACAGCAGCGAGCGCGCCTATACGTGGGTCAGCAGCCCGAACACGGCGGCGCCATTCAATGGCCGGACCGCGCTGGATTACATGCTGGCGGGGAGGGTGGTCGATATCGCCGACGTGCGCCGCTACCTCGATGGGGTACGCGGTTGAAGGCCCCGCCGCTGGCTGAGCCGCAATGGCCGAAGGCCTACCGGATCGTCAACAGCAGCTTCCCGCCGATTGCGTTGTTCGAAGACGTGCTCGACCCCGAAGACCTGGAAATCGCCTACGCGCTGGAAGCACTGACCAACGATCGCCTGATCGAGCAGTCCGGCGTCCTCGCCCGCGTGCGTCCCGAAGACCGGCTCTCCGGCCCCGGTTCAACTCCGGTGATGGCGGCGTTTACCCACATCGGCAAAAGCAGCCGCTTCACCGATGGCACCTTCGGCGTCTACTACGCCGCCAGCAGCCAGGCCGCGGCCATCGCCGAAACCTGCTATCACCAGGAGCGTTTCCTCGCGGCCACCAACGAAGCGGATCTTGAGTTGACCATGCGTACTTACGTCAATCGTGTGGTTAAGCCGCTGCATGATGTTCGTGATGGTTTTGCACATTTGCATCAACCCGATCCGGAGGCCTATGGCCCATCCCAGGCATTTGCCCGACAACTGCGCGAGTCTGAATCGTGGGGGATGCTCTACAACAGCGTTCGCCTGCCGGGCCACGAATGTGTCGCCGCTTTCCGGCCGCCAGCGGTGTCGATTCCGAAGCAGGGCAAACATCTGCGTTATGTGTGGAGTGCGAGTCAACGCAGGATTTCGTTTGTGTTTGAGATCAGTCAGGTTTGAAGCGCGATCTTATTCGACAGCCTGCTCGTAGCCGACCTGAGCAACCGAATGAGAAAACTCATTAATGCTCAATGAATTGGAACAATTCCGGAGGGATTTGCTGGAATCTGTACGTCAGATGAAGGCCGGTAAAGCTGTACGTGTAACCAAGGTGCCGCGCCCCGCACCGGCAGAAGCACATCCCTCGATAACGAGCCATCCAGATCAATGACGATTTGGGGCTTCACAGGCTTGAGGCAGTGTGGACGGAATGTGGACGTACCAGAAACAACAAAGCCCCTGCATTTCTGCAGGGGCTTCGTTTTGTATGGTGCGGCACCAGGAGTCGAACCCGGGAACTACTGATTACAAGCCGTTTGCTCTGAGGCTTCGTCCCGCTTCATCGAATATCACACGTTTTGCTCGATCTAGTGTTTACGTGGTCTGTAGCCAATTTGGTGTCTTTCTATGTTTCACCTGTTAGCGTACCTTTGCATGAGAAACGGGGAACGGATGGGGAAAACGGGGAAAGAATGGCTAAGCGTACGCGGATGACTGAGATGGAAGCCTATGCGGTAAAGACTCGTCAGTCGGAGCCGGTCGGCTCTCGCGGAAAAGGGACTTTGCTGCTCGAGCGTAAAGCTTCCGGAGCGATTCAGGCCTACTACCGGGAACGCACCTCGGATAGCGACAAGCGGCTGCCTCTCGGGACGCTGGCGAAGAAGCCGCGTGTGGGTACAGACGAGCAAAGCTTGGATGGCATTCGCGCGCAGGCGATGCGCATTTCAGTTGAGGTCGCAGTTGCGGGCGGTATAGCGAAGTACTTGGAGAGCATATCTGAACAGCAGGCCGCGGCCGCGGCTAGTCGAGAGGCTGCAGCTGCATTAGAAGAAGCGGACCGGCTCGAGCGTCTACGCCTGGCGGAAATTGAGGCGTCCCGCGGAAGCTTTCACGATCTGTTTCAAGACTACATTGAATCGCGTCGGATCAAGGCAACACCAGGCGTTGTGAAAGAGTTAGAGCGCCTTCTCAAGACCAACATGCAGGAGCCTCACCCGGAGGTGATGAGGATGAAGGCTCGGGATGTTAGGGCTGATCATATCCTCACCATCCTCAATCCGATTTGGGAGCGTGGCTCCAAAGTGCAGGCGGATCGTATGCGTTCGTTCTTGGTTGCGGCATTCAATCATGGGCTCACGGCGGAGAGCGTGGTCGGCCGCTCCAATGCAAAAATTTATAGTCTCGAAATCAACCCAGCAGCAATGGTGAAGGTAGATAAAGTCTCGGCTCCTGTCGAACGTGCATTATCAGACGCTGAGCTGAAGCGATTCTGGGACACGGTTGAGAGCACGGCCGGTATCGGTCCGGTTATGGGGCTGCTATTTAAATTTGTCATTTCGACTGGCGGCCAGCGAATCAAGAATCTTATCGAAACCACCTGGGCAGACTATGATCTTGATGCTGGCACGGTGCTATTGATTCACCGCAAGGGAAGAGGGGGGCAGACCATGAGTCGGCCGCACCTAGTCCCGCTATCTGACCGTGCCATCACCATCATGCGCCACGTGCGGGAAATTAATGGTGACCATCCATGGCCTTGGACGACACATGGTAAACAGCCCTTCGTAATTAGCAGTCCTACTCATGCCGTAGCAGATTGGCTTGATTCCAAGCATTCCCTAATCGATGGTGTGAAGATCCCTGCATTCTCTCCAAGGGACCTACGCCGGACCTGCACACAGCTTATGCAAAAGCACGGTGTTGACGATCGGTTGTCGGATCTCCTTCAGGCTCATGGCCAGACAGGTGTTGTATCTCGGCACTACCGAAACAATCCTGAAGCGGCGCTGCCAGAGAAGCGTCGAGCTATCGAGCTATTCGACCAAGCATTGGCTAAAGCGTTAGGAGAATCCAAGGACGTTGGGACTGTCTTTTCGATCTCGCGTCGGAAAAAGAAATCCAACTCAATGTCCTGATGGCTCGACGGCTGAAAGCCTTTTAGGCGGGATCAGCAGCCTAAGCCGTCGTCAACGCGGTAGCTCAAGGTCCGAATCGCTGCCAGTGAAGCTTTAGGACACCACCGACAGTCCTCCGCTCATTCCCCAGAATACGCGGGGTGCAGCGATTTTCCGTTCCAAAACTCTGGCTTAAAAGGCGCAGAAACTGCGTATAAGTCGAAATAACAGCAAATAAGCGCAAATAAACAGGAAAACTGTTCATTGCAGAGCTGAGTACACTTTAAGTGTAAGTTTCCACTTTGAGTGGAAGTCCAGTCCGCGCACTTCAGTGTCACCCTCTATCAGGGTCGCGACACGTTTTCGTAATTCTCAAAACGTGTCGCGGCTGGTTAAACATTAGCGAAACTATGTATAAAAATTCTCGGCTACGAAAGGCGCATGATTTGTGCTAGGGACTGTTGAGGGCCTCATTGGTCCCCCTTAAGCCCCCGACAATAGGGCGTTTCGCCCCAATCCGACGAACGGTGCGCTCTTGTGTTTTGCCCTCTCATGAGTGTTCATGGGGGCTTATGAGTACTGGTGGGACGCAGCGGTACAGTAAGTTTCTGCCAGAAAATGTCCGGGGATAAGAAGTTATGCAAAGTATGCAAAGAAGATTCAAAAAAAACTGGTTCTTTTTTTTGAAAAGCGCCGCTACCATGCGAACACGCCTACAGCGTTCTGTCGATGTATGAGACGCCATGAAAGTTGATTTTCTGGTGCTTGCTGACAGGATCGCTGACAGTTGGAATTGCAGACATAGAAAAGCCCCTGGTCTTCGACCTCCAGGGGCTGCTCGAGAAAGGACGTTACAGCGTCCTCTGCATACCGGCTAGGCCAGCACACAACCCCGAGGGGAGAAGCGTTTGAGACGGCTTCAATGGCTCTACCAGTTTACGGTTTACCGTAAAAGGTAAAGCTCGGGCGGACTGTAGTACCGGAGGGAATAATACGCTACTGGTTTCTTAACCAGTGGTACTGTTTCCGATGACTTGCCATCTTTTGACCTGTTCGCGGGTATTGGTGGTCTACAGATCGATCCTCTCGGTTTTTCCAGTTTTTGGAGATTCCGCAAATGGCACAAACCGCCACCCGCATTACCGATGTTCCTAACCTTCCGATCCCCGGAGCACGTGCTACCGCCGCGCAGCTCTGCGCCAAGTACCAAGTCAGCCGCGCTACCTGGTGGCGCTGGTCCAAGACTCCCGGCTTTCCAGCACCCATCCGCTTCGGCCGCTCCGTCCGTTGGGAACCCGAGTCTGTGGAATCCTTTCTGCTCAGTCAGGAGGCTTAACCCATGATGACCAATCAACTCTGCGCTGGCGCGGGGACAGGTTCGCTTTGCCTGGAAAAAGCGGCTGTATCCCTTTCTGTACCCTTAAACGCATTGGTGCCCAATCGTTTTCTCGTTTGCCGCTCTCAATTCGTCGTTGCCGAAGTTAACGCTGACGTTGGGGAGGCCTGACATGGAAAAGATCCTTCCTTCCGAGATGAGTTGCTCAGCGCAAACCAATAACGACACCAGTGGTAGCGCCCAGCGCATGCGCCTCTTGGCGTATCTGAGCCAGCATGGCTCGATCAATACCTTCCAAGCCATCGCGCTATTGAACATTCTGCGACCGGGAGCGCGCATTGCTGAGTTGCGTGCGCAGGGACATGGCATCGTTACCCACCTGAGTACGCTGAAAGATGACCACGGTCGCGATCACCAGAAGGTTGCAACCTATTACCTGAGCGCTGGCGCGGTGCAGAAGGTGGCGTCATGACGGCAAAGATCTTCAAAACGACTGGAGAGGGTCGTACGGGAAATCACCGCATTATCCTCGCAGCGTATCAGGGTGAACCTCGCGTCGACAGCCGCGTGCTGGCCGAGCAGTTGGACAACAAACACAAGAACTCCATCGCGCTGATCGAGCGCTACCTGATTAAGTTTGAAGAGTTCGGCTTGCTGGCGTTTCAAACGGAGGCAAGACCGGTGGGCCAGCATGGCGGTGGAGATATTAGGTTCGCCCTGCTCAATGAGGATCAAGCATTCTTCCTGCTGTCGCTGTCCCGCAACACGGACCGCGTCGTGGAACTGAAAGCGAGCCTCATCGTGGCTTTTCGTGAAGCCCGATATGGGCACGCCTCTCAGACACTCATAGCGCGCAGGAACGAAGCCAGCATCAGTGGTCGCCGGCTGGCGCACTGGCGCTATGACAAACCAGGCGTGTATGCCCATGTCGCCCATTTGAGGGAGCAACTGAAACTGCCGATCGATGTGGAGGACTTGCGCCCATGAACGCCTTGCTCATTATCGGGGATGAACAGTCGATAACTTTTCTTGCCAGCAGTCGCGCCCGTCGGTATGGTTTGTCTGTCGCTGCAAATTCAGCGACCGGGCGTAGGAACCCGAGAAGCAAAAGGCGCAACAGCGCCCAGATCACTTCTGCAGGCGTTTTTTTTCGCTTGCAGTTCCGTGTTATGGCGGCTGTGTGCGGGCAGGCTTCGGCCTGGCCGGGCTCCTTTTGCCCCGGTATTCCTACCCCGCGCACAGCTGCCACCCAATCCCGTAGGAAGGATCGTGGCAGCTCCTCGTTAGCAGAAGGAGCTTTACAGATGCCGGCCCTCATTCCGTCCGCAATTCGCGCCCTTGCTCACCGCCGTATGGCCCTGAGCGCTCTCCGCGCAAACTCGTCCCTTTCTGTTCGTCTCGCCCGCTACAACGCTCACATGGCCATCGTCCGCACACTTGAAACCTCAGGGGGCGTGCAATGAGTCATCCAATCACTCGCATCGCTGATGAAGCCCTTGAGCTGCTGCGCGCCACACACGAACGCATCAGCAATATGCGGGTGTTGTTCAACGCGATCACGAAGGACCTGAAGCACGGCAAATCGCACGATATCGAAGAGCTGGCCAGCCTGGGCAGCTTCCTCGGGTACGACTGGGCGAACTATGTCGACAGCGAAGTCGAGCAGATGCAGAAGGCGCTGGATACCGCGGAGGTGGCCAAATGAGCACCGCTATCCAATCACGTGAGCACCTGAGCTTCACGAAGCGCGATCTCGAAGGACGACTGATCAACTGGCCTCGGAACAATCCCGGCGTAGCGGCGGACTGGCAGAAGGGTATCGAGTTCTTCGAAAGCGAAGTATTCGAGCTGGCAGCCCACGATGAAACTGAAGCGTTCAACGCTATTCAGTTTGCGATTGCCGGAATGGGCGGGCGCACCACCAATCTTGAAATCGGATTTATAGATCGCGTGGCACGTGCTGCGGTACTTGGTTTGCGCGTGATTCGCGGCGGCGCAGCGCGGTTCGAACCGAAAGACTTCGAAGAGATTTAAAACATGAAAATTCAAAACGGCGCATTTGCGTCGACGGGATCGGCTTGCTCGCAAAAAGCCACCGAACTGTTTTACGTCACGCCTCCGAAGGTACCCAAAGCATTGCTGGGACCGTTCTTGACCGAGGCCGACGCCGAGTGCGGGCGCGTAGTTATGCGTAGTACTGATGCTCAGGTGACGGCCTGTCTGGTTGATTCAATCGACGACATCACCCACTGGCACGGTGTGAACAACGGTCAAGTTTGCCGGGCCTTTGCTGGTGTTGATCGCCGGGAGGTCAGCCATGGGTGACGTGACCCCTATCAATCGCAAGAGCAGTGGCGGCCCACCCGCTGCTGGCGCTCATATCGACAGCGCCAGCTATGTGCTGCTGGTGGAGACGCTGGTCGGCTTTCTGGAGCTGCGCATTTCGGAAGGCGACCAAGGCCGTGACTGCAATGAGGAGCGTCTGACTCAGAAACTGGAGAACTTGGCCAAGCGGTTCACCCCGCCGAAGGGGGCCGCATGACAGACGCAACGATCCTATTCCGTGAAGCGCTCCAGGCCGTCTATGGCCCGCTCGACTGGCTACCCGTGGACGACGGAATCATTCACCGTTTCCATGTCCCTGGCGACAAGTCCGGCTCCTTCAATGGCTGGTACACGTTGTTTGCTGACGGTATTGCGTCCGGCGCGTTCGGTAGCTGGAAGGCCGGTGGCACCAGCACGTGGTGTAGTCGCGAACCAGTGGACGCCCGCGAAGCGGCTCAAATCCGCGAGCGGATCGACAATGCCCGGCGCCAGCGCGAAGCCGAACAACTCCAGCGCCAGCAGCAGGCCGCCGAGAAAGCCATTCACTGGTGGCGTAATGCGCGCCGCGCCTCACCCGACCACCCGTATTTGATCGCCAAGGCAGTTCGCTCCTACGGCCTACGCCAGCGTGGCGCTGACCTGCTGATCCCGCTGTACCTGGATGGACGTTTGGTCAACCTGCAACGAATTGCGCCGGACGGCGAAAAGCGCTTCCTGTTCGGCGGCCGGATCAAGGGCACCTATTCGCCGCTGGGCATCATCGAGCCAGATTCTGTGCTTTGCATCTGCGAAGGGTGGGCGACGGCCGCCAGCCTCCACCAGCACGGCGGCTATGTCGTTGCTGCGGCTATGAACGCGGGTAACTTGCTCCCAGCGGCGACGGCCCTTCGTGCTCGCTACCCGGACCAGCCAATCGTAATCGCCGGCGACGACGACCGGCTCACCGATGGCAACCCGGGGCGCGCAGCGGCAAACGCAGCGGCGGCAGCCGTGGGTGGTCAAGTGGCTTTTCCTGAGTGGCCGGAAGGCGCCCCCGATGACCTCACCGACTTCAACGACCTCGCCAACTGGAAGCTCGCCCATGTCCAAGCCTGACACCAACGTGATCAACCTTCGGCCGGACGCCGCGACCGTTGCGCCAGATCGCCCCTGCTGGGCGGTGTATGAGCATTGGGTGATCAACGAGAAGGGCCGCAAGCTTCGCCCAGGCGTTTACTGGCATAGCTTCAAGCGCGCTGCCGCTGACCAGGACGACGCCGAGAGCGATACCGGCGATCGGCCTATCACCGATGAGTGGATATCCAGTCCCGTCACAGTCATCGCTCGCACCACAAACAGCGACGATGGCAGCGAAGGTCGATTGCTGCGTCTGGTCACCGAGGGCGGCATCAAGGAGTGGATCATCGCCATGGAGGTGTTCGGCGGCAGCGGCGAGGACGCCCGGCGCGCCTTGTTCGGGATGGGCGTCATTATTGCCCTCAAGAAGCGCGGCACGTTTATGGAGTACCTGCTCGACCAGCATCCTGCAGAAGTGTTCGCCACCACTAGCCGGCCGGGTTGGCATGAATCGGGCGCGTTCGTGCTGCCCGGGAGGACAATCGGCAGCGACAAAGTGCGATACCAGGCCAGCAACAAGGCGCAGGTTCTTTTCAGCCGCCGCGGTGAGCTGGCTCTATGGCAAACAGAGGTAGCCGCGAAGTGTGCCGGCAACCCGGTGCTGACACTGGCGATCGGCTGCTCGTTGGCCGGCCCGCTGCTGAGTCTGGTCGGCGTGCTGGGTGGGGGCGTTCACCTGGTGGGCGACAGCTCGAGCGGCAAGTCCTTGGCGCAGTTGATTGGCTCGTCGGTGTGGGGTGACCCGGGCGTGTTCGCCGCTAGTTGGGACATGACCAAGGGCGGCCTTGAGATCGAGGCGTCGAGCCGTAACGACACCATCCTGCCGCTGGACGAGATCAAGCGCGCCGACCCGAAACGGGTACAGGAAATGGCCTACTCCCTCGCCAACGGCCAAGGCAAAGGCACCATGACCCGTGAGCGTGAAGGCCGTGCCAAATTGAGCTGGCGTCTGCTGACCCTTTCCAGCGGCGAGCGCTCGCTCTCCGAGCACGCGGCCATATCCGGCAATGCTGCCCACGCCGGCGCTGAGTTGCGCATGGTCGACGTGAACGCAGGCACCCGCACCCATCGCGCCTTTGACGAGTTGCACGGCCTCGAGGGCGCAGACTTCCACCGCCAGCTCACCGTGGCCGTCGGCGCCCACCATGGCCACCTCGGACCAGCGTTCGTCGAGAAGCTGCTCGCGAGTGACGACCGCGCAGGATTGCTCGAAGACTTCGCCGGCGTGCGCGCCAGCTTTGTGGAGGACAACGCCCAAGCCGGACGCGTGGCTGATCGGTTCGCCGTGATCGCGCTGGCGGGTGAGATGGCGATCGCCTACGGCCTGCTCCCGTGGAAGCCGGGAACCGCCCTCGCCGACTGCCGTTTGCTCTATGGCGAATGGCTGAGCCGGGTTGGCAGCGGGAATGCCGAAGACCGGCAGATCCTCGCCGGCATTCTCGACTTCATCGATCGCCATGGCAGCAGTCGCTTTTCCGATGTCGATGACGTGACGCCTGACACCAAGGTATTCAACCGCGCTGGCTATTGGGAGCTGACGGGCAATAACCGCCTGTACCTGTTCAACAAGCCGGCACTGATCGAAGCCGCTCACGGCTACGGCCTGTCTCGCATCATCAAAGCGCTGGAAGGCGCGAACGTCCTCGCCCGCCGCGACAACGAACGCAAAACCAAGAACTACCGTCTCCCAGGCGGTGGCCAGGCGCGCCTGTACGTGGTCGATCCTGAGGCAATGGACCGCGAAGGGGGTGGCGCATGAACGGCACCAAAACGTCACCTACCCGAATTGCCCAAGTTCACAGGAACCTAGAATCACTGGCAACAGTGGCAACGCCGGCAACGGGCTTGTGGGACGCGGCTTGCAGCCGTTGCCACCCTATAAAAAAAGTGGCAACAACTGGCAACACACACCTCATTTTCAACACAAGAGGCCGGTTCGCCCCCTCAGTTTGGTTATCACTGTTGCCGGTAAAAATCCGGTGGCAACAATTTGGAAGCATCGGCAACACCTGGAGCCCACGGTTCACAGGGCTGTTGCCATTGTTGCCGCTGTTGCCGGTGTTTTTGAAATCACAGGAACATTGGATGACAAGCAATCAGGGCGAGGAGGCCTTATGAGCCTCCTGTCCTCCCTGCTCGATCACATGCCGCCGGCCATTGCTGGCGCTGACTCCGCAAGAGTGTGGAGTCGTCCTCAACCTCGCCCCCGCCTAGTGCTGGCGAACCGTATTGAGCGCCCTGCCCAGTTCGTTACTGGCCCCCATGCCAACGCCGCCACTGCCACACCTGAGTGGCGACAGTTCCGCGACCAGTACCTCAACCACATCATGGTTTGCCGTTCCTGCTACGCGCCCACCGGCCGCCACTGCTCGGCTGGCGCTGACCTGCGCGCCGCTTACGACTCAACGCCCATGGAGAAAGCCTAATGAGCACTAGCCTCGTCATTGCCCTGGTCGACATAGCCAGGAAACCCGGCGCCAGCATGAGCACCAGTCTGATCACCACCCGGCGAATCTGCGGGGCCTTCGGTGCGCGGCTTGATTCCATCCGCGACGAGCGCCGGGCCATACGCCGCAAGGCCGGCAAGTTGCGCCAATACCTGCCATTCACCGCCAGCACTATCGCCGAGCTCGAGCAGCGGGCCGCCGACCACCGTCGCGCCGAGTGGGATGACTTGCGCAAGGTGCTGGGGGCGTTCGGCCGGTCACTCATGCTGGATACCGAAGGGCTGATGGATGGCCTGGGATTCGACCGGGTGTGCGACCTGCTGGCGGTGAATACCGTTGAGCGTGAGGCGGCAAGGAAAGACGGCGTGGACGGTTTGGCGGAATTGGTGTTCGCCCAATCCCTGGAGGACAGCGCCGCACGCCGAGGGCAGGAGTGGAACGACGCCCCGCTGTTCAACGCCTGCCAGATCGCGTTCACCCAGTTCATCAGGGAGTGCCCCGAGCATCTGCTTCCCGATCCGTTCGCGCCCGGCGCTCCGTTCGGTCCGAGGCTCCCGCCCACCCTGAGCATCGTCGGCAAGTAGAAGCCCAATCACGCGACACGTTTTGCGAATCACGAAAACGTGTCGCGACACGGAGCAACACAACCGGGCATCAGCCCATCAATGGCGCGAAGGCGCCGAAGGAGGCAACACATGTCACACCACATACGCTTCGCCGAGGCGTGCAAGGACACAGATTTCACCGCTGACCCTGGCACGATCGGCGGGTACATCGTCTGGACGGTAGAGCACGTGCGAGACGGCCAGCGGGTCGAGATTGAGGGGCCGTTCTTCACCGAGGAAGAGGCCAGGATTTCCGCCGAACTGATGAGCATCGAATACCGGGGAGCCCGAGCGTACAAATCGACTCACTGTTCGGCCTGGAATCCAGACGTGAAACGCGAGATCGCGATTCGAAACGACGCAATGGCCGCCCGCATGATCCTTGCCGGCCAGCTCGGAATGGAAATCCCTAAACACAGCGCCCAAGGCGCACAGGAGTAAGACATGGCAATGACCACCAATTTCGGCAACAAAACTTTGATTCTGCTCGGAGGTAGCGCTGGGAAACTCTTTGGTCGGGAACACCTGTACGAGCTCTCCACGGGGGACGTTCGCGAAGCGGTGAGGGCCGTCGACGTAAATCACCCTGGCTTTGTGAAGTACCTGGCTAACGCCAAGAGCAAAGGCTTGGAGTTCGCCGTTTTCCGTAATCGGAGAAACATTGGCGAGCGCGACTTGAAGCTGGGTGGGGCGCAGGAGATTCGAATTGTTCCTGTAATAGCTGGTAGCAAGCGCGCCGGCGTTCTGCAGACAGTGATCGGAGTTGCGCTTATCGTCATAGCGTCGTTCATGACCGCTGGCGCTGCGGCGACTGCGGTCATGGGTGCAGGGATTGGCACAGCTGCCGGCGGCGTTATCCAGATGCTCAGCCCACAGGCTGCTGGACTAAAGCAAAGCGCCGGGCCAGAGAACTCTCCGTCCTACGCCTTCGGCAGCGCCAAGAACACTACGGCAAGCGGTAACCCGGTCCCGATTTGCATCGGACATCGTCGATGGGGTGGGATGATCATCTCTGCTTCGATCTACGCTGAAGACAAGGCGTAACGCGGTTATTGGGCTTTTAGCGAGCGCATGTTAGCGTCACGGCTTTATCAGTTACGGATAACGCCACCATGCGCTTTCTTGAAGCCGCAGCTCTCGCCACTTCGACCCTTATTTTGGCTGGATGCTACTCACCAAGCGACCTCGTTGAAAAGGGGCCGGCGCTATCAGCATCCTCCAGCAAGACACCTAAAAACTACGCTCTATGTGTCTTCCCTCAATGGCAGGAGTATCGACCAGACGTCACTATGTCTGAAACAGAAACGGGCTATCGGATCATCAGCGGTAACGACATGAACACCAATGAGATCCTGAGCATCAAAAAAACCGCCTCGGGTAGCTCGGTAAAATTTTACCAACGCGCGTACCTCGACTTCGGTTCAGGCAAAGAAAGCGCCTTGCGATCGACCAAAGCGTGCCTCTGAACAATTCGCTGGCTGACGCGAGCCTTGGGGCGTAGTAATTGGCGTCATACTCGTCGCGCACCGTTTTCTAAGTGGTAACCAATCAAGGAAGTTGAAAATGACTGAACGAAGCGTTCAGCTACACCAGAGCGCGAGCTCTGAAACTGCGAACTTTGATCGATTCGTCCTCGGTGCCTCCATGGCAGCCTGCGCCTACCTTGCGCAGACCATGCCCTTCGGCCCCATTGGCACAAATGTCTCCACGATGTACCTGGCAACTCTCCTCATCATGGGACTGAGCGCGGTATTCGGTTTCCTCCGGATTGAGGCGACAATCTCAACCATGAATGCCAACTCAAGCTATTTGCACATGATCGAAATGGGTGAATTGAACGACCTCTCAATGCGTCACATAGCGCGACAAGCGGTTGATAAGGTGGCCGGCAGAACCAAAACGATGTACGTGTTGCGAAATCGTACGATGCTGATTTCATTCTTCCTCTACGTCGCCACAAAGGTATATGCCACATACCCGTCTTAAGATCCTGATCTGTTAATTATTACAACAGATATCGCTGTTGCTTTTACGCCTACCAACGAGTTCAGCATGAATAAAGAGACACATGTATCGGTTCGCCTAACACTTTTCAAACATAGCAAGGGGACATTCCTTGCTGCGTTGGATGAAGCCGAAATTTCGCACGGCCCCATCCATATGTTTTCCACAAACCCTCAAGGTTCGGGACTGGTGGAGGCAATCACTGCCCTATCAGACGCAATGCCTTGGAATGCTATAGCGAAGGTTGTTGTTGCGTGGATTGAGGCAAGAAAAAGCCGAGAAGTAATCATTCATACAGGAACCGGTCTGTCGATCCATGCGAAAGGTTGCTCGCCTGCCGAGGTTCAAAAGCTCCTACAACAATCGACGAATGTGATCGTCATAGATACAAAGCCTGTCGATGAGCCTTAGAGCCTAAAAACACTCGCTGAAATGTTCAGATCGCATCGTAGCCCTGGCGATGCGCCACCACTCGACACCGCGTTCCGAGCGGTTATTCTCCGTACTCGAAAATGCCATGCGCGCACCCGGCGAGTTGGTTTTCAGGATGAAAAGATTCCAGGAATCAAGGAATGAGTGGATACGTCCCCAACCCACCGAAGGGTTACCGCAACAGCGGCACCGAGCCCGTCGATATTCACGCCCAGCGCTGGGCTGAATACAAAGACCTCCCGACGAAGAACGAAACGAAACCTGCCAGCAAAGGCTGTGTCTTCACCAAAAGCTGCGATCTTGCAGATGGTGTGATCGATCACAAAAAGCCTGCCGGATTTGTCCCCGTCGAGAGCCTGGCCAACTACGGAGAGTTTTCCCTCCTCGGCGGTCGCGAAACCGATGCTGCGGGAAATATCCCGCTGAAAAAAATCAGTGGTAGTGCCTTACCCGCCGCTCTAGGAACTCTCCTATTGAGTGGCGCTGGCGCCGCGGCTGCCTCTTGTGGCGGGCTGTGTACGGCTGGAGCTGCTGGGGGCGCAAGTGTTGCGACCGGCTCTGCTGCAACGGGGGCTGCTGGTGGTACAGGAGTTCTTACCGCCGGTGTGGCCGCTGGTACATTGGCGGGGATAGTCGCTCTACTGTGGCCGTCGAGCCTCGGTGACAGCTCCCTCTACACGGAAGGCCAGCTCCAGTCGCTGGAGAAGGCCCGCACTCGCGTCCGCCTCCATGTTGAGGAGCAGGCCGACGGAACACTGAAGGGGTACGGGTACAACACCCAGAAGCGCAGTGATTGGGAAATGATTCCTGTCGTGCAATTTGTCCAGCAAGGATCTCAGCAAGTAGCCGACTTCGGCGACGGCGTAACCCTCATCTGGACGCCGGCAGTTGATCCCTCGAGCACCTCCGGAATCCCGCCATTAGAGGGCGCACCTCAAGCGCCGCAGATCTGGATTTACCCGCCGACCGAACAGGCCGACAGCATCATCGTCAGCCCGATCTACCCTGACCAATACAAAGACTTCATTCTCGTATTCCCGGCCGATTCCGGTGTACAGCCGTTGTACATCGTGATGAATGTTCGTCTCAACCCAGGCACCGTTACTGGGCAGGGAACAGACGTGACAGGCATCTGGCTCGCCGGCGCCAGCGTCGGTCTAGGTTCGCCCGTGCCGACGCGAATCGCGGATCAGCTCAGGGGAAAGAGCTTCAGCAGCTTCGATGCTTTCAGAAAGGCTTTCTGGATTGCGGTAGGGAACGATGCGGAGCTCGCTAGCCAATTCAACGACAGCAATAAAGCCCGAATGCTTGAAGGAATGGCGCCTCGCGCCCGGGCGATTGATACCGTGGGCAAGCGCCGATCCTTTGAGCTTCACCACGGAATTCCTGTTTCTGAGGGTGGCGAGGTTTACGACGTCGACAACCTCAGCGCCATGACACCCAAACACCATATTGATACACACCGGAGCTCGAAATGATCGCACTCAAAAGCAGCCTCTCCGAATACACGGAGAGCGAATTTCTCGCACTGATCAAAGAAATCTGCAGCGCCGCTGGTACCGAAGACTATCAGGACGAGTTGCTGGAAAATTTCATCGAAGTAACTGGTAACGCTGCCGCCTCTGACTGGATTTACTACCCAGGGAACGGCGAGGACGACTCGCCTGAAGGCATTCTGCAAACAGTGAAGGACTGGCGAGCGGCGCAGGGTTTGCCAGGGTTCAAAAGCGCGTAACCACTCGTCACGTCGGGGAGGTCACACAGTCGGTTCAAGGCCGGTATCCAGGTCGGTATCCACGGTTTGGTTAGATCCAGCGTGGAGTACCCTGGTGGTGACCATATGCGGTGACCACCAATGGTGACCGCTATTCCCTGGCCACCGACGCACCATATCTCCCTTGCCGAAACACCCCACAGAGGGCTGGCGCCCAGTATCGGCAGTAGTGTTTTCGCGCAGCACTCCAGAGCTCCCTTGGATCGCAGCAAATCAGCTTTCAAGCAAATCCGTCGTTTTAACTGGCTCGAAACCGTGAGTGTTTCTGTGCCAGTCGAAGTATCTCCTAGTCTTCGTGTTCCAAGAGGGCACGGCATTACCTGACACACTGTCTATGTATTGCAATATCGCATCAGACGCCTCAATGGAAGGGTGCTTCACAACTACACCATCCCTCACTGAGATATACCCGAACTCGAAGAGTGGGTCACACCCCATACGACACATGGGAGCCGCAATATTTTCGATATCGAGTTTTTCTTTCTTATCGCACGCGGCTCGCTTTTTTATGTGAGCAGCAACCAACATGTTCCGCGGATATTCGTTTAAGCAGATGCAACATTTCCCTACCGGCAACCCTTTAAACAGGTGCCTAACAATGAAGTGATGCTCGTTGCGGGTCGCTCTAAATCCAGCGCCATCAGTCTCCATCTGCAGATTGATTTCGGTACGTGCCTTTTCGAGGCTGACAGGCACTCCAACAACATCGAAGAGCAGTTCTTCGTAACGACCGAGTATCTCAGTACTGTCATTTGCACCGAAACGGTAAAACGACATCACGGGCTTTTTCTCAGTGCAGCGAAGAACATCAGGATAAGGAATGGAAACATGGCGCACATCCGATACGAAGTAAACGTGCTCCCAAGTAGTCCCCTTTGCTGAATCCTTGAGCCCCCAAAGCTGAAGAGCTAGTTGACGATTATGGGTTCGGTGAGTGAACCGCGATGCAACCGTGACGACTCCCTTACAGTTAAAAATAACAACGTCGTTTGGCTCCATCGCCAGCCAAGCCTTCTCTGTAAAGCTGGGTGAAAGGCCCCAGATATGCAGTTTGCCGGAGGGGTTTTGAGATCGCAGGGCTGCTGCGAGATCAGGATCAAGAAACGCCTCGATGTCGTCGAGAAATATTGGGTTGAGAATAGTGCTCTGAAGGTTCTTCCGTGCAACTGGCTCACTACAAGGCTGGTAAACAACCTTCGCGGTCATTTTTCTCTCCTAGAGTACTTTGTCGCGTTGCCCTTGGATTTTTCGATAGGATACTTCTCTGCGTTACGCTTGATCTTTGCTTGGGCGGCCGCTGCAATATCTACTTCCAGTCTGTCGGCTAGTCTCAACAGGTAAAGCAAAACATCCGCCATCTCTTCTTCAACGGCCTGTGCGGCTTCGTCGGAAAGAGCCGCACGCTCGCTTTGCTCAGGAGTGAGCCACTGAAAAAGCTCTAGGAGCTCTCCTGTTTCGCCTGACAACGCCATCGCCAGATTCTTCGGGGTGTGGAATTGCCCCCAATCTCGTTCGGCAGCAAACGAGGCCAGATCTGCCTGCAGTTGTTTCAATACATCCATTTAAATGCCATCGCGCGGTGCTCTTAAGAGCCTGGACGTTAGCGAGTCGGGCAAAATCTGTCTACCGGGGCAGAAGAACGCGTGCTTGAGGGTAGGAGACTTCTTGCTTCGACTTAATGCCTCTGCGTGAATCGCTTCGCAAACGTCCGTCGCGCACCTGGTCAATGCGCGAAGCCATCTCCCGGCAAATTTTCACGCACCCTTCACGCAGCGTCGTCACGCACGCATGGAGTTGGAAACACCTGTGGGGGCGAGCTGTTTGGCGTCGGTACGCAGCCAGGTACGCACGATAGGTACGCACCCAACGATGCATGCAGGCCGCAAGTTCGCACTGAGGTTCGCACTTCTGGTTCGCACCCTCCTACGCGAGGCTGGCGCGAACCAAACGAGCGGTTGCCAGTCGCTAGTTTCCACTTTTGTTTCCATCAAAATGCAGGGGTTTTAACTGGTCAGCTCAGGAAGTGCCGGCATATTGTCTGGATGGTCGGTATCGGCGTTTACCCTCACTGGGGAAACACACATGATTGGCCATCGAAACCATCGGTAAGAATAGAATGCCCAGCATCGTTTGGGGTCGACATCCCCAAGAGGCCTACGATAACCCGTACGAGCACGAAGCCCAGCGCCAGTTCCTCAGGGAATGCGATGCCCTGCTTCGTGAAATCATCAGACGCCTCAGGCCGCATACGCTGAAATACCATCGCGACGAGCAATCCCTGCAAAAGGCGACTTGGTTGATCACTATGGACTTGCTGGCATCATTGCTGGATTGCGTGGAGCTGCTGAAGGACACGAGGCACCGGCCAGTTGCGCGAGTCTTCCGAGATGCGGTTGAAGCGATCGACGTGATGCGTTTTTTGCACGCGGGCTCCCCAAAGGCTGAATCGGCGCTGAAGAAGTGGTACCGGAACGATACGATTTCTCACGGCGAAATCCGCAAGTTGATTGAAGAGCTGGACGGCGTGGAAGCAGCCACTCATCGCAGAGTCTTTTACCAGGAACTGTCTAAGTTCACACACCGCACGTATCGAGCACTTCTCCACAGCGTGTCGCTCGGCCGAGACGATCTGATGGTTCACGACAGTCATGGCTCCGGCCATCTTGTTCTTCCGCAAACCATCGCTGCGTATATGGCCGTGCTGGGAGACATAACGATCCAGGCGAGCGGAAGCGTCAGTTTCACCGGGCTTCTCGCTAGCGATGAGGTGGTGGAAGCGTGGAGTGCGGCCCTGGAGATCCACACTGTTCCTCGGCGCTTCGCAATGCGAGTGAAACCTGGCTCACCTCTTTGACCACATTTTGACGGATGCGAGAAAGGCATGAGACGAAATCCAAGCTGGGTGCCGTTTTAGGCTTGTTCCGTGCAGACTGCGTCAAGGTAGGCTTTCTGGACGTCTCATACCCTGACAGACCCAAGACAGTTGATGGCCTGCTGAAGAAGCTACTGTTGTCCTTTCCGCTCAGATCTAAGAATGAAAGCGTGAACAAGCGCTCGAGCAATGGGACGATTGGGACGAGGCTGGTATCCACTGCAATGCACCCGCCATTGAGGCCGATTGCGTTGGGCGCGCACCGGATGTAGTCTGCTGTTAACGCCTGATATGCGCGTGTAGTGGTGACGCATGCAGGCACGGTGATTGAGCAATCATCTGCTACTCTCCCGTGTAGATCTGATTGCGATCCCGAACCGCGCGCCCACATCAGGTAGGAAGCCGCCATGAGCCAGTACTCAATGCTGAATACGAATCTGCGAAAGCAGCGAAGCATTCGTTCTCATTGGCGTGTCCGATACTGAAGCGAGGCCTTCTAGCGCTGTCAGAGTTTCGTCAGCAAGCCTTCCACTGCTACAGCATTCTCATGTGAGCCTATGGCAATTACTTTTGAAAACGCTCCGCTGATTGAGGTCATTGTGGAGTTGAGGTGGGGTGCCGGTATTTCGTTCCCCCCTCAAGGCCTGTCCGGCATCCCTGGTCAGCAGTTCCATATGAATCTCGAAACGTCTCAGCACGAAGAGTTCTTCATGAACTTCGGTTCAGAGTGCGGTGCTCGAGGTTTACAGAGAGCTGAGCGTATCGTTCCTCCTGGTTTCCCAGCGCTTCCTGGGCAGGTAGTTTATCGATTTAGATCTAACGATCGCTCCAATCAGAACCTTTTACAGGTAGGGCCCGGGGTGTTCACGGTAAATGCATTACCGCCCTATCACGGATGGCCAAGCTTCGAGACGCTTGTAGCTTCAGGAATTGATGCTTTATTGGCCTCTCGCAGTTCGACGGAAAAAAAATCGGAGTTTCTCTCTGTCAATGTCCGATTCATTAATGGTTTCGGCACTGAGTATTTTGAAGGCACTTCTAGAATGGCATTTCTTCGAAGTTTGGGCTTCGTGCTCCAAGTCCCTGATGAGCTTGAAAAAGTTTCTAAAGAGGACCAAACCACGTTTTTCAACATGAATTATGTGACGAGTCTTCAAACCGGTGCCAAACTACAAGTGAACATTGGTGAAGGCGCGAAGGATGGAAAGCCTATCCAAGTCGTCGAGCTCGCCTCGACATACGAAAATGTTGATTCATCACCACGTGAACTGCGGAAGGTAATCAATGCTTCTCATGACTTGATCGAGAAGATATTCATGGACATGACCGCTCCGATCCACCAGATGATGAAACCCAAGGAGGTTTGAAATGTTTGAAAAATCAGGAGATTTGAATCAGTCAGCCATTTCAATGTCATCGTTTGTGGTTGTCGCCGCTTCGACATCAGCGCAAGGTTATTTCGAGACGCAGCACGCGCTGAATCTCATAGATGAACTCTCCAATTTGGAAGACGGCTGGGCAGGACCTGGTTCGCTGGCTCCAGATAGGAATATTCTGGCGATCGCAAAGGCTACTGCGTCATCGCCAAGATTCCTGACTCTGTCACCAGACATCTCAGCCATGCCCAATGGAACCATAGCCTTTGACTGGGAAACTGCTTCGGGCGCGGCAAACCTTGAAATCGGAGCAGACAACTTTTCGTTCTACCTTGATTTAGAAGGAGCGTTTTTGCCGTTGTCTGG
Source organism: Pseudomonas sp. S3(2024) (assembly GCF_036861315.1). NCBI lineage: Bacteria > Pseudomonadati > Pseudomonadota > Gammaproteobacteria > Pseudomonadales > Pseudomonadaceae > Pseudomonas > Pseudomonas sp. S3(2024). Next base: position 92,782 of record NZ_JAZAQQ010000004.1, read on the forward strand.
CTCAAGCAGAATGATCCCCGCTCTGGAGATTGCAGAAATTATCTCGCACTTTTTCGCGCCCGCTGCGCCAGTACAGCGCACGCTACCTGTAAGTTATTCGGGTGGGCGTAGTTCGATGGCGCAGGCATATGCCTATGCCTAGACCTATTACGGATGAAGAATTGATCGTTAGAGGCTTAAGAAAGGGGTGGGTAAAGAAAGGTCAGCTTCAGTATGGAGCGTTTCGCCCCCCACCAGAAGTCACAGTAGTGTCGGTTCTATCCGGGCTGATGGGGGATGACTTCTGCAAAGCCAAGTCCAAACATATATGCAGTGCCGATTATATTGGCATGGCTGCGATTAGGGCTGCTGAGGTACGTGCCCTCGAAGCGGATGTAGTGGACGCACCGGAAGATTTTGAGGGTCATTTGCATATTGATCATATTGACCCTCCGGTGCCGTCCAGCAACCCCCTATCACCAGAGCTAAACAAAGCGTTAAACGCTCGGTGCAAAGCTTTAGCAAAGACGGCACGGCTTTGCATCGATCCAGAACCAGATGTTGAGAGGTGGACCGGGCCCGCATTGGCCTAATCTAACGGCCTCGCGTCCCTTGAGATAGAGCGTGCGTATTAGACCCGGAAAGACCGTCTCGATGAGGCAGCGCATTTTGTATCTACAAATAAAGCCCCGAAACTGATTGCCAGCAATCACGGTGCCGTTGATACGCTCTCTCGAAACTCGGAGAGCCACCATGACGGACACCAAACTGAATGCCAGTCTGTTAGACCGCATGGTTCAATCGCGTACTTTAAATAAAACACCACTGCTCTATAGCCAATACAGATAGCTTCCTGATCGAAGTAGAATGGTAGTGGGGATGAAGGCAATATGACCTTTTCCGCCATCTAAAATAGTGACAATGATGCTTGAGCAAATTCAAAACTTTTCCAATAGCAGTTCTGCAATCGTTACTGCACTTGCAGGGATCGTCGTAATTCTGATCACAGCCTTGGTAAAGGCGCTGGAATTTTACGATAACCACTTCGTACATAAGCGATACAAACGGTTGAAAGAGCTACGCAGTGATCGGGTAGTGGAGAGCCCCTTTACTACGTATCTCGATGATGCAATCCAGCTTGAAGGGTTTCACATCGCTTCGGGTATTCGTGCCAGCTCCCTGAAGGCAGCTGCGTTACTGAGGCTCTCCCAGCTGGGGCTTTGGGATAGGAAGCAGATTCGACAAGTCGCCAAATACTTGGTCATTACTCCAGAGAACCCCACTCCTTTTATCAGAATCCGGTGCTCAGACGTGATTGGCGCTTGGGTCGGAATGCTCGCAGCTATGATTTTCATGGTTATTGGAGCTACCTTGGGCATCGCAGTCATGTTGAAAGCGGGGCCGCCTTACGGATTTTTCATAGGGATTTGTCTCGTTTTTACGTTTACCTGCGGTAGTGCTTTATTCGCAACCGGATACAACGAATACAGGAATGCAAAACGGTTTGAACAGTATCTGATCGCCCATCCCGAAACGTTCCTCCCGCCGCAAAGTCGAGAATCAGAAGCAGAGTAATCGGATCTTCCAAATAGCTCGGAGCGACCATAGTAGCCGCGGCACGGTTCTGTAGTCCGTACCATGAAGGCCTGCGGCACTTTGACCACGCTTTGACGGAATGTGAGACAGCATGAGACGAAACCCGAGCGGGTTGGCCATCCGAGGCTCATTCCGCCTAGGCCACGTCAAAGTAGAGGACGTGGCCGTCTCACACCCCAGACGGATTCTGGACAGGCTCTGGACGGATTCCATCTCAATCGTAGAAGTCCGGCTCAACATCCATCGGATCGCATTCATAGTGCCCCTTAGCGATCTCAATCTCTATATCCCAATCTTCCGGTTGGGAGTCTTCCTCCACTCCGCCGCAAGTAAAATACACTTGAATCTCGATTGTGCTTTCAGAGGGGAAAACATCTACCCCGAGAGAGACCTCCTCCCGATCGATAGAATCCCATGCGAAAAACTCTGCGCTAATTGAAAGCTCGACTGCCGCAGTGATGTTGAGCTCAATAACCCAGGTTTTCTTATCTGGGCTGATAGACCACACCTCTGCAGACTCTATCTTATAGTCTTTGAATTTAGTGTCATAGACTTCGGCTTCGACTCTACTAACTGTGTGGCTTACTACGTCAGTCGCACTCCAAGACGAGTCACTTACATGCTCAACTAGTGCATCGTGGAGGCTATCTCTAAGAGATGACTCATTACTTTGAACAGACTCGATAACTTTACTTTCGATAGCTTTTGCATAAGCATCTGTTGCGGAGAAAAGAGCAGCTAGATCATCGATTGACCTGACACAGTACAAATAATCAGACGCATCGGCAAACTTACTCCAACCATCATCCCCAGATGCGATCAGGCCCATTGTTTTTTTGTCTTTCGCAAAATCTTCGAGTAGAAGTAGAGACGTGGCATCTGGAAACTCAGTTTTCTTATCCTTACGCGTACCGAATGGCGGGGAGGTATCAAAGTAAAGATCGAATATGCGTTGCGCCAAGAGATGACCATCTATTGGCAGAATTTGACCTTGGCAGGTAGAGGTATAGTCTTTGATCTGTTGATAAAAGTAAGCCCATGCATTGGCTCCGACCGTGAGCTTTTCGAAGCACTGGTCGATGTCGTCCATGCTGATAGAAGCCAGTCTCTTTAACTCGTTGGAGGAGCTTTTAAAGCCGTCGACTGCTTTCGTAACACCTGCCATGCGATGAGAGACTATTTCCTGCGCAACGACCTCTGATAGCTGGAGGCTCATAGTGTCAGGCAACTGTTTAGGAAGTTGCTTCAGCGCTCCGCCCTCAAAGTTGTACCCGGCTGCTTGGATTAGGTCCGTATCGAGGGAGAAGAAAGAGACATCACCCTGCCAAAGCTGGGCTGCTGTTGGATTGCCTTTTGGCATACAACCATCCTTGTTGGTTCACTTCGAGTTAGCGCAAAACCTCTTGCACAATATGGCTCGCAGCATGGCGAAGTGCCTTCAGTTTCGTCAAGCATTGCAGGTAGCCTTTCGAAATTACGATGAGATCGGGGTATACATCGAACGTGGCGCAGTCGGTCGGCCCGGCATCTTCATGAGATTTGGAATCGCCGCCAGACTTTTACGGAGTTATCTTAAAAGCCGCGGGCGAGGACGGCAGCTGGGCTGTCAAATGCTTGGCCATACAAATGCTTAGCGCGCCAATGAATTCTTGACAGAGCCTTGACGGATTTTCGGCAGCAGGAGCCGGTCAATCCCTCCAAAGTCCACGTCCTACACTGCCTCCAGCGTTAAAGACCGCATGCCGCCGCTTAATGCTCGTCAAGTATTTGCCAGATCTCCAGCGACCTGACAGTAGGCCGGAACAGGGTTTGAACGAGCTGCTCCCCCTGGAGTGGAAACTGGTCGGATTGCCAGATTGGTCAGCGCTCGGAAACCAGGTAGCTGCGCACGTTCAACTGGTAACATTTGCAGGCCATCTGCTGTCCCTCGTTACGGCGCCAGCATCAACCGCGAACTGAGGGTAGAGCTGTGTCCGTTATTGAGTGTGATTGCCTACCCGCCGACAAGGTGGTGTTTCCGCCGGAACTAGCGCTGCTAATTATCAGGAAGGCCAGCGCGATGGCGGCGGCATTCGAGGTGCAAGCTCTCAACCAGCTCACCACGGATGCCCGGCGCGCCCATTCGCGGGAAACTGATCAAAGGCGAGTCATCAGGAAAATGCGTCTCTAGGCTTCCCGCTCGAATCACCTGAATTCCGGTAGTTTTCCAGCACCTGACCTACAGAACTGGGAGGTCAGGTCGAAAATTCAAAAAGCTGGCGGTGGCAAACTCTATCCTCCCGACAACCCAAAAAGGCTTGCTCAGATGGTTAGTCGCACAAATACCCATGACTTGGTGGAAGCAATACTTCGCTCGGATCACGAAGCTACCAGGAAGCTTATTTTCGACATAGGCGAAAGAAAAGGGGAGTGGAGTTATTTCATGACCAGGCTTTTGGATGGCGTCGCGGTTTCAGATGAAGCAAAAAATCAATTCCATTCAGTGTGGATTGAGCTAGGCCGGCGGATTCGGGATCAGGTCGGTGACGACAAGACTCTTGCAATGATGCTGGGTGCGCTGCTACCCAAATACCGAGGGGAGAAAATTCGGCTTTACAGAGGAGAAAACTCAGAACGCTATGAAGCTGGCAAAGTCGGTTTCTGTTGGACGCCCCGCGTTGATAAAGCCGAAATGTTTGGAAGAGGCCTGAATGCATATCATGGCAATGGCGGAATCCTGCTCACGGTTATTGCAGATCAGTCTTCAATACTCGCAGGTCCAAATGCGGACAGCATTCATCTCGGAGAGCATGAGCATACGGTTGATCCGTTCTCGCTCCGCAATATTGAAGTCTTAAATACTTTTCCGCTCCAGCCTTCTGACCGGTAATCACGGTACCTACGAATCCACTCAACGATCGACCACTACCTCGATCCGGGGTGGTGCTCGTGCTCAACGTAACTCGACTTCAGATGGTGTCGTTGAGGATTCTGACGAGTTGTGAGCCCTAGGCTTTTTGAGAAACGGGGAACAAACGGGGAAAATTTTGTCTTGCAGAGGCTTAAAACGAAAAAGGCCCACCGCAAGGTGAGCCTAAGTCGTTGTTCTATATGGTGCCGGCACCAGGAATCGAACCCGGGACCTACTGATTACAAGTCAGTTGCTCTACCAACTGAGCTATACCGGCGTGTGGGCGACGATTATAGCGATTGGGTTGGTTCTGTAAACCCCTGAATTCAGACTATTTTTACGCAGGCGCTGGATCAGGCTTGGCGTGAGCGGTGTCGCCGAGTTTTTAGCCGCAAAACCGAGGTGCTACGCGATCAAGCCAGAATGAGCGTTAGGGCAGGATTTCTGCACCGTTCAAGCACCCATTTCACCCGTTTATGTCGTTTTGATTGGAAGCTTATGCACAACGGATCGACGCAACTGCAGTATTGCAGGGGATTTTGTGGACACGTTCTCATTTTGTGCGCAAATCCCTGTTTTACAGGTTTTTTATCAATATGAACAAAAAATGACCAATGCTGTTTAAGCGGTCTAACGGCCGTGAATATTGGATCCACGGGAAAACCATCAACAGAGTTATCCACAGGCTGTATAGATTTCAAGCGCGCTCGGCCAGCAGCAGAAAATTACGCGGAGTCAGCGGTGCGTCGCAGAAGGTGCCGAGGCGTACGACGTATCCCTGTTCGGTGAGGAAAATGGCTCGATCAAGATTCAGCCAAAGCTCCAGCGGTCGTCGGAACAGTCCGCGCAGTAATTCCAGGTTGCGAACTTCGGCCAACCGCTGCCAACCGGCGGCTTCCAGTGCCTGCCAGTCTGGCGTGCCGATTGTGGATAACTCTTTCAGCGCTGCCAGGTCGCGGCAGTAATCGGCGAAGGGTTTTTCCAGCCAGGCGCTGGGCAGGGACGGGGTGGGCAGGTATTCGTCTATTCCGCGCACTTGTCGTTGCAGCAGATCAAAGGCCAAACGTCGGGCCATGGAGGTGTCGCGCTGACGTCGGACTCTTGCACCGGCGGTGACGGTTTCGCTCATGGGCAGCGAAAGATCTTCGAGCGAGAGTTGTAGGGCGGATCGCATGCCGGCGCAGGACAAGGCCTGATACTCGCTGCGATCGATCCGGTTGTAGCAGCACGGGGCGATGGCCATCTGCTGACATCCGGCAGCGCTTGCCAGTTGCATCAGGCGCACATGCAGGTCGCCGCAGGCATGCAGGGCGACCGGGGTGTGCTGAGCGCTTATAACGCTCGCTGCGTCTGCCGCCAGTACATCCTGCTCGACATGCAGGGCGTGCAAATGATGGCGCTGACTTAATGCCTGACCACTGGCGACCAACGCCGGATCGTATTCGACACAAGTCAGTTGTTGCCCCGTACCCAACAGGCGTCGGCCCAGATGTCCCTTGCCGGAGCACCAGTCCAGCCAGTGCGTCGGCTGCGAGGTGAAAGACAAGCGACTGGCGAAGGCTTCGATCTGCCGCCACTTGCGCCCCGGCACATCGACATTCAATCGATGGCCTGAGGTTTCCAGCGCATGTTCCGGCAACTCTCCGACTGCGCTCAGCTCAGCCGACAACGCCGCCAATGAAGCGAACGGCTCCGGCGCATCGATGAGATCGGCAGGGTGGTTATGCACAAGCTCTGCATCTTCCAGCGATCGTCCGCGTAGCCACGAAGCCAGCTCGGGGTAGGCGGTTTCCCATGGGAGCGAAAGATGAGTGAACGGACGAGGTTTCCACAGCGCCTGATGCTCAAGCAAAAAAGCATCCAGCGCGGTGAAGCGGGCGAGTAGGGCCTCGCCCGTCAGCACGTGGGAAATTTCAACGCCCTTGGCAGGCATCGACGCGCAGCCAGCGCTCCAGCAGCTTGAAGCCGCGCACCAGCACGTAGGACATCAGCAGATAGAACACGCCGGCGGCGAAGAAGATTTCCACCGGCAGGTAGGTGCGGGCAATGATCGTGCGGGCCATGCCGGTCAGTTCCAGCAGGGTCACGGTGCTCGCCAGCGCGCTGGCCTTGAGCATCAGGATCACTTCATTGCTGTAGGCCGGCAGGCCGATGCGCGCCGCTCGCGGCAGCATGATGTAGAACATCGCCTTGGGTTTGGACATGCCCAGCGCTCGCGCCGCTTCGATCTCGCCGGGTGGAATCGCCTGAATCGCGCCGCGCAGGATCTCCGCGATGTACGCCGCCGTGTGCAGGGTCATGGTCGCGGTGGTACACCAGAACGGATCGCGCAGGTACGGCCACAACGCGCTGTTACGTACTGCATCGAATTGCGCCAGGCCGTAGTAGACGAGGAACAGTTGCACCAGCAACGGCGTGCCACGGAAAAAGAAGATGTAGGCGTAGGGCAAGGCGCGCACATACCACAGCTTTGAGGAGCGGGCGATGCCCAGCGGAATGGCCAGCAACAGGCCGGCAATCACGGCAATCGCCACCAGTTCCAGGGTCAGGGTCGCGCCCTGCGTCAGTTTCGGCAGCCACTTGATGATCACTTCCCAGTTCATGAAGCGCTCCTCGCAAAGCCGCGAGCGGCGCGTTTTTCCAGGAAGTGCATGCCGGTCATCGCCAGCACGGTGAGGCCCAGGTACATGACCGCCGCCACCAGATAGAAGGTGAACGGTTGTTTCGACACGGTCACGCCGATCTGTGCGTGACGCATGATCTCTTCCAGGCCGATCACCGACACCAGCGCGGTGTCTTTCATCAGGATCATGAACAGGTTGCCCAAGCCGGGCAGGGCGATGCGCCACATCTGCGGCATGATCAGCTTGGTGAAGATCCGCCATTTCGACAGGCCCAGCGCCACACCCGCTTCGCGATGGCCTTTGGGAATGGCAAGGATCGCGCCGCGGAACACTTCCGTGGCGTAGGCGCCGAAGCACAGGCCCAGCGCAATCACGCCGGCGGCGAAGGCGCTGAGTTGCAGGTCGGGATTGCCGAAAAACTCACCGAGGCTGCGCATCAGGTTGACCGTACCGAAGTAGATCAACAGCACCCAGAGCAATTCCGGGACGCCACGCACCAGCGTCGAATAAGTGCCGCCAAGCCATTGCAGCGGCTTGTACGGGGAAGTCTTGGCCAAGGCGCCGAGCAGACCGAGCACCAGTCCCAGGCACAGGGCCGTCAGCGCCAGTTTGACGGTCATCAGCGCACCGGCGGCGAGGGCCGGGCCGAATCCGTAGAGGTCGATAATCATGGATTTCTTTTCAAATCGCGGCAGGCAAGGCCGGGAGCCGGCGCCGTCGGATCACGGTGCCGGTCCCGCAGGTCAGATCAATAGATGCTGAACGGGAAGTACTTGTCGTTGATCTTCTTGTAGGTACCGTCAGCGACGATTTCCTTCAGCGCGGCGTTCAGCTTCTCACGCAGTGGATCACCTTTGCGCACGGCGATGCCGATTTTGTCGCTTTCCACGACCGCGTCGCCCTTGAACTCATAGTTCTTGCCGGCGTCGCTTTTCAGCCAATCGTAGTTGGCGTACTTGTCGGCCAGGATGGCGTCGACACGACCGGAGGTCAGGTCCAGGTAGGCGTTTTCCTGGGTGTCGTAGAGTTTGACTTCGATATCGCTACCGTAGGTGTCCTCCAGCCAGGTACCGGCGAGCGTTGCGCGCTGGGTGCCGATGATCTTGCCTTTGAGCGAATCCTTGTCAGTTTTGAACTCTTTATCTTTTGGTGCGATGAACTGCAGCTTGTTCGAGTAGTACGGGTCAGTAAAATCCACCGCGCCCTTGCGTTCTTCGGTGATCGACAGCGAGGAGACCAGGAAGTCGAACTTCTTGGCGTTCAGCGCAGGGATGATGCCGTCCCAGTCGGAGGTAACCACGCTGCACTCGACTTTCATCTTGGCGCACAGGGCGTCGCCGATGTCCTTGTCGAAGCCGACCACGTTGCCGCTGGCGTCTTTGTTGTTGAACGGCGGGTACGCCGCTTCGATGCCCATCTTCAGGGTCTCGGCCATGGCTCCGGCGCTGAACGCGAGGGTGACGGCGGCGGCCAGGAAGACCTTTTTAAAATTCTGCATGCATGTTGCTCCGTTAGCGGTTGCTGGACATGAATTGTTTGCAGCGCGCCGAAAGCGGGTTTTCGAACACCTGCTGAGGCGATCCTTGCTCTTCCACCAGCCCCTGGTGGAGGAACACCACTTCGCTGGAGACCTGACGGGCAAAGCCCATTTCGTGGGTCACCAACAACATGGTGCGGCCTTCTTCGGCCAGTGCGCGGATGACACTAAGTACTTCCTGAACCATTTCCGGGTCAAGGGCGGAGGTGGGCTCGTCGAACAGAATCACCTTCGGCTGCATCGCCAGCGTGCGGGCAATCGCCGCGCGTTGTTGTTGACCGCCGGACAGTTGCGCCGGGTAGGCGTGGCGCTTGTCGGCGATACCGACCTTGGCCAGCAGCGCTTCGGCGACTTCGATCGCCTCGGCCTTGCTCTGGCCGAGCACGCGGCGCGGGGCCTCGATGATGTTGTCGAGCACACTCATGTGCGGCCACAGATTAAAGTTTTGAAATACAAAACCTATCTCGGAACGCAGGCGATTGATCTGTTTGCCATCAGCGGCAACCAGTTCGCCATTCTTGGCGGGCTTGAGCTTGAGTTCTTCCCCGGCCACCAGAATCTGACCCTGGTGCGGGTTTTCCAACAGGTTGATGCAACGCAGGAACGTGGACTTGCCGGAACCGGAGGAACCGAGGATCGAGATCACATCGCCGTCGCGGGCGGTCAGCGAGATACCTTTGAGCACCTCAAGCTGTCCGTAGCGTTTGTGCAAGTTGCGGATTTCAAGCGCGGGCGTGGCCTCAGCCATGTGCGTTCCTCATATATGTTGCGCTCCTGCTGTTGGCGGGCCTTCCTGGCGAGGCGGCCAAGCTAGCATAGCGTTTCAATGGCAGCCAACAGCGCTACGAGCGGTAAGCGGATGGCGTGTGGCAGGTTGTCGCATCGGCACAGCAGACTGTCGCCACATCAACAACCGAACGGGTGTTTGAACGTGCAAACCCGTGGGTGTTGCGTAAAAAAAGGCGCGATGTTGCCAGCTTTGGCGGGGTGTTGGAAGCGCTATCCGGCTGAACGTACACGATTCGCCCTCTAATTGTGCATCCCACACTTTTTCAGTGTGTTTCTGGTGCGCTGAATCGTCTGAAAAGTGAGTCGCAGGGTAACGCTCTGGCGAATTGCCATTCATTCCAATGACTTGCGATGACTGTCCGGTCTCGCTGAAAACCGCGGCCCAGAAGAGTTTGAAACATTTTGGCGCATTTATTGCGTGCAGAATCTGGAACGCCCTGTTGGTTTCTTTTTACGAGAAGGAAAACCAGACAGGACGGACGCAATCGCTTTCCTCGCAAAGGTAGTTCCGATGAGCAGTACCCCAAGCTCCAATGGCCTCGAACAGGGGCTCAAACCGCGTCATGTGACCATGTTGTCGATCGCCGGTGTTATCGGCGCCGGTCTGTTCGTTGGCTCCGGCCACGCGATCGCTGCCGCCGGCCCCGCCGTGCTGCTGGCCTACGCCGCCGCCGGTACCCTGGTGGTGCTGGTGATGCGCATGCTCGGTGAGATGGCTGTCGCCTCGCCCGACACCGGCTCGTTCTCGACATACGCCGACCGCGCCATCGGGCACTGGGCCGGTTTCACCATCGGCTGGTTGTACTGGTGGTTCTGGGTATTGGTGATTCCACTGGAAGCCAACGCCGCCGCGACCATTCTCCATGCCTGGTTCCCGGGGATCGAGATCTGGGCGTTTGCACTGATCATCACCATGCTGCTGACGGTCACCAACCTGTTCAGCGTGAAAAACTACGGTGAATTCGAATTCTGGTTTGCCTTGATCAAAGTCCTGGCGATCATAGGCTTCATCGCGCTGGGTCTTGCGGCCGTTTTCGGCTTCCTGCCGAACAGCCAGGTCAGCGGTGTTTCGCACCTGTTTGATTCCGGCGGCTTCCTGCCAAACGGCATGGGCGCGGTGCTGGGTGCAATCCTGACCACCATGTTCTCGTTCATGGGTACCGAAATCGTGACCATCGCGGCTGCGGAATCGAAGAACCCGGGCAAGCAGATTTCCAAGGCCACCAACTCGGTGATCTGGCGGATCGGCCTGTTCTACCTCGTATCGATCTTCATCGTTGTGGCCCTGGTACCGTGGAACGATCCTACGTTGGCCAACCTCGGTTCCTACCAGACCGTGCTTGAGCGCATGGGCATTCCGAACGCGAAAATGATCGTCGACATCGTGGTGCTGGTCGCGGTCACCAGTTGCCTGAACTCGGCGCTGTACACCTCGTCGCGCATGCTGTTCTCCCTCGGCAAGCGCGGTGATGCACCGGCGATGTCGACTCGGGTCAACAAAAGCGGTACGCCTTACTGGGCCGTCATGCTTTCGACCGGCGCGGCGTTCCTCTGCACCTTCGCCAACTATGTGGCCCCGGCTGCCGTGTTCGAATTCCTGCTGGCCAGCTCCGGCGCCATCGCGCTGCTGGTGTACCTGGTAATCGCGTTCTCGCAACTGCGCATGCGTAAACAACGCATGGCCCGCGGCGAGAAAATCGTCTTCAGCATGTGGCTGTTCCCGGGCCTGACCTACGCGGTGATCATCTTCATCGTCGCCGCCCTGACCATCATGCTGTTCCAGGAAGCCCATCGCGTGGAAATCCTCGCAACCGGCCTGCTGAGCCTCATGGTCGTTGCCGCAGGCCTGCTGGTGGCGCGCCGCCGCAAGCTGGAAAACCGTGGTGCGGTGGTGTTGAACTGATCCGCAACGCGTAATGCAAAACGGCCGCTGTCAGTGATGACGAGCGGCCGTTTTTGTTTGTGAGCGTAATTTATTCGCTCTTGTCTTCCTGCGCTTCAACCGACTTGCCATAAGTATCCAGCGCAACCCCGAAATCGGTGATGAACTGTGGCTCGGTCAGCCAGGCCTGGGCGGTTTCGATGTCCATGCCGTCGGCCCACATACGGTAGTCGATCAGCATGTCGGCGGCCAGGTGAGTGGCGGCCATGCCTTCGTTCTCGGCGTTTTCCATGTCCAGCAGCTCTGGATGGTCAACGATGATGAACGCCAGTTCGCGCAGCAGGGTCAGCAGCATTTCGTTGCGGCTGACGGCTTCGGCTTCGCGCATTTTGCTGAACATCGCCAGGGTGTATTCCGGGATCGGCTCGTCCAGATACCCGAGGCTGTCGTTCTGGTCCAGCGGCTTACGGCCGACCATGCGGATGTGTTTGGCTTTGGCCTTGGCGCGTTTGGCGCGTTTCTGTTGCTTGTTCAGAGATGCCATGGGAACTCAGTTCTTCTGTTGGGTTTGTGCGGCGATCGCGTCGGACGCCGCCACATAGTCGGCCTGGAAGGCCGGGGATTCGATCCACGCCAGGGCGCCGGCTTCGTCGGTTTCCTGGGACCACTGGCGATACTCGATCAGCGCGGCGAGGATGAAATCCATCGCGCCTTCTTCGCCTTCCTGCTCGTAGACCAGTTCCAGCAGCGGGTCTTCGAGGAACGCGGTGCACATGGCTTGCTGGCTGATCTTCTCGGCGTCGATCATTTTCTTGAACAGCTCGGTCAGGTCCACCGACTCGAAGTCGATACGGTCATCGTTCGGGTCCAGTTCGACCGGCGCCTCGGCGCGTTTGCTGCGGTTCTGCTTGGCCTTGGTCTTGGCCCGGGCGGCGCGTTTTTGCTGCTTGTTGGCGGAGGCCATGGTGTGTTCCGTCGTGCGTTGAAAGGGCTCAGCTGCGTGGCACTGGCCGCCCGAGTGTGTCGGGGGCCAACTCGCCGGTTTGCAGCCAGGTCAGAGCAATGGGCCATAGTGTGGCTTGGTATGCGCTGCGAAAAAAGGCGAAATGTCCGACTTGTTGTTCGCCGATGTCCTGCGGCTCGATGCGCAAGTGGGTTTTGTGCGCATGACTGAAGTAGCCGAGCAGGCGTTCGATGGCCGGGATCGTGCCGTAAGGGTCGTCGCTGATGCTGATCGCCAAGGTCTTTGCGCGGACATTGGCGAAGGGCAGGCGACCGCTTGCTTTCAGCAGTCGGCGGCCGCTCGGACGCTGCTCGTAGCGCGCGGCAGGCGTGCTCCAGTCGCGTACGACGCCTGCTGGCGTGTCCTCGAGCCAGCCGAGGCGTTTGCCCGGGAAATAGCCACAGAGCCGCGTCAGCAGCGGCATCAGCAAATGCCATTTACCAAACATGCGCCAGCGCTGTGCCGGCGCATAGTCGCGCCAGTAAGCGAACTGCGCGCCGACTGTCACCAGTCGACGAATGACCTGCCCGGACTCGCCGAGCCCAGCCGCGCAACCGCCGAAACTGTGGCCGACCACATCGATTGGCTGGCCGGGGAATTCCCGTTGAGCGCGCTTGAGCATCGCTTCGAAATCCAGCGCGCCCCAATCGGTCCATGTAGCCTCAAGGTCTTTCAGGGTTGCCGGACGCGATTCGCCGATGCCGCGGTAGTCGTAGGTGATCACGTCGAAGCCGTTGGCGAACAGGTAATCGGCGAAGCATGAATAGTGTCGGCAGCGTACCGAGGTGGCGGCATTGATGATGACTACCGGGCGTTGCGCATCGGGCAGGGCGTGACGCCAGGTGAAGCCGCCGACCATAAAGCCATCTGCGGCAGCTTCTTTGAAAGGTTCGTTCACGGTTGCGGTGTCGGGCGTAAACGCGGGACTGCGTGAATTCATATGGACTTGGCCTTGGCGAAGACGGATCGAGAATGAGCTTCAACGCCCGGCTGCGCAATCACTTGAAACGCAGTGCATTCCGGATTGAAGGTTGGCGACTCTGTGAATTCGAGCCGCAGTGCGTCTCGAATTAGTCCCTTTCGCACCCTGGCCAAGTTCCAATCATTCTAAAACACGTGCTTCCCTGGCCGGATCAAATAAGGAGTAACGGTTGGGCTCTACAAGAGCCCGGGAGTTGTCATCATGAAACGCGTTCTTTCATTCCTGCTGCCCATCGCGGCGGTGGCGGCATTGGCCTTTCCGGCGATGTTGCAGGCAGCCAACCTGGACCCGGTCGACAGTGCCGGCGTGCAAGTCCAGCAACAACAGCAAAACGGCATCAACTACCTGTCCGGCGGGATTGGCCTGGACGAGTCAAAAGCCATTCAGCAAACCCCCGGCTACAACCTGCACATGACGTTCGCGGTGGGCGCGCAAGACCAGTACACCGCTGATGTCGATGTGGTGATTCAAAAGTCGCCGGGGCAAACCGTGCTGACTCTCACCCAAACGGGGCCGCTGGTGTACGTGCAACTGCCACCCGGTAAGTACACCGTGGTCGCCACGCGCAATGGCGAAACACGGCGTGACGTGACAGACGTTGGCAGCGGCACTGCACGCAATCTGGTGTTCCATTGGAATGACGCTGGATAACCTCGGGTGCATTGAGGAATCGAGGCGCGGGTATCCCGCGCCTTCCTTTATCCCCGCGTACGCTTGGCCTGCTGCTTGTCACTGGGCTCGCGCGCCATTCGGTGAATCCATAGTCCGATCCAGCCGACGGCTATCAGGAATACGGTGCCGATGCATTGCGACACGATCTCGAACCAGAACATTCGGGGTTGCTGCGCGAGGGTGTAGGTATGGCGCGGGCCGGTTCGGTTCCAGGTAGTGATGGATCCGCTGATCAAGCTGTGGATGATCAGATAAATCGACGCGCCGATGAGGAAGGCGATCAATACGCCGACCAGCACCGTCAGCCAGAATGTAATCCGGCTCTGGCGATAGGGTGGCGGATGGGGCAGGGGGATGCGGGTTCTTTTCTGGTTCATCGAGCGGATGACCCTCTTCCTTAAGGTGCGGCCAAAGTAGCGCGGATCGCCTTTGTTCGAAACCCGTCGCGCATTTGCGCAGCCCAGAAAAAAGACTGGATTGAGCCGCCATCAAATCGCAGGCATAAAAAAACCCTGAATCTTGCGATTCAGGGTTTTCGGTATTTGGTGCCCAGAGACGGAATCGAACCGCCGACACGGGGATTTTCAATCCCCTGCTCTACCGACTGAGCTATCTGGGCAACGGGGCGCATTAAAAGGGTTTTTCGGATTTACGTCAACGACTTTTTTAAAATTTCTTAAATTAATTCCGTCGCTTACGATCCGCCCCCCGATTTTGCGGGTTTACTCCGCAGGCGGAACGTAGCCTTCCGCCTTGGCGTATTCCTCGCCGGAGAAGTACTTGTCCATTTCGCCCTGCAGATATTTGCGGTCTTCGGCGTTCATCATGTTCAAACGCTTTTCGTTGATCAGCAGGGTCTGGTGTTTCTGCCAGTCAGCCCAAGCCTTGGCCGAGACGTGGTCAAAAATATCCTGACCTTTGGCGCCCGGGAAAGGAGCGCGTTCCAGCGCGGGCAGTTCTTCTTTGTACTTGCGGCACATGATGGTGCGGGTCATGACGACTCTCCTGCGTTCAATACGGCGGCCGCGCGCTCGAGCAAGGTTTTGACCGGGGCGGCAAGGCCCAGGCGCGGCGGGGTGGCGAGGTTATACCAGAGCCAGTCGGCCTCGGCCACGTGCTGACCGGCCTCCTGCACCTGAACCAGCCAGGGTTCGATGGACAGCTGGAAATGGCTGAAGGTGTGGATGAGGCTTGGCAGCGCCTGCTGCTCGCCCATGGTCAGCGAGTGCTGGTCGGCCAGATGTTGCAGGTCGTCGAGATCGTCGAGTTCCGGCAGGCTCCATAAGCCGCCCCAAAGCCCCGTGGACGGGCGGCGATAAAGCAGAATTGCGCCTTCGCCGTTGGCCAGCAGCGGCATCAGCGTGCGTTTCTGCGGGATGGCCTTGCGCGGTTTGGGGATCGGGTAGCGCGTCTCCAGCCCGAGCATGTGCGCCTCGCAGCCCTTTTCCAGCGGGCACAGCAGACAGCTCGGTTTGCTGCGCGTACACAGCGTGGCGCCGAGATCCATCATCGCCTGGGTGTAGGCATTGACCCGATCGTGCGGCGTGAAACGCTCTGCGTTGGCCCACAGCTGTTTGGCGACCTTCGGTTCACCCGGGTAACCCTCTTGCGCAGTGAAACGCGCGAGAACGCGTTTGACGTTGCCATCGAGGATCGGCGCGCGCAGGCCCATGCTGATGCTGGCGATGGCGCCGGCGGTGGACAGGCCGATCCCCGGCAGATCCGTCAGCTTTTCGACGTCTCGCGGAAATTCACCGCCGTACTGGCTGACGACGATCTTCGCGGTCTTCTGCAAATTGCGCGCGCGGGTGTAGTAACCGAGCCCGGTCCACAGGTGCAGCACTTCGTCCTCCGGCGCTTCGGCCAGCGCTTGCACCGTTGGCAGCGCGGCCATGAAGCGGTCGAAGTAATTGAGCACGGTGCTGACCTGGGTCTGCTGCAACATGATCTCCGACACCCACACCCGATACGGGTTGATGTCTTGCTGCCAAGGCAAATCGTGGCGGCCGTGGCGGTCGAACCATTCCAGCACCGCCGTGGAAAACTGCTCCGCTGTCATCGCTTGAACAGCCCCTTCAATGCGTTTTTCAATTCCGGGCTGACCTTGTCGCCGAGTTTTTCATCGATCTTCTCGCTGAGTTTGTCACCGGCCATTTTGGTCGCGACCTGGCCGAGGCGTTCGTTGTCCACACGGCAGGCCTTGGCGCCCAGTTCCAATGGGCCGCGGCAGCGCAGCGGCCACTCGATGCCGACGAATTTCTCGCCGACCTGACAGGCCGGATCCGGCATCGCGCTGGTGTCGCCTTCGACGATGATGCCGACGCGGTAATCCATGCCCAGCACCCGCAGGTCGATGTCGCCATCGCCGTTGACGGTCATGCCGGGGATGCGCACTTTCAGGTCCGGGTTGCTGGCGATGCCGTTGCGGAAGGTCAGGTTGCCCTTGAGTTCCTGGAACGGCGTGTCCTTGCCCCGTGGCTCGCCGCTGAGGGTTTTGCGGTTGAGGGTGGCGATGCCTTTGCACAGTTGCTGTTCAAGGTTGGCGTTGAGCAGCACACCGTTGTTGATCACGAAACTGGCGTTGCCGTTGAGGGTTTCGATCAGCGCCTGCTGGCTGTTGCCGCTGCCGGTGAGGCTGCTGGTCAGTGTGACCAGGCCTTTGACCGGCGGATTCTTGCCCTGGCTTTCGAGGATTTTCTCGGCCGGCACGCGGTTGATCCTGGTTTGCAGGTTCAGCACCGGCGCACTTGGGCGTACGTCGAGGGTGCCCTTGGCTTCGAAGTCGCCGTTGTACAGGCCGCCACGCAGATTTTCCAACGTCAGCAGGCCGCCCTGGCCGGTGGCTTTGAGCGCGGCGTTCTGGATTGGCAGTTTGTCGAGGGTCAGTTGGCCGAAGCTCAGATCGGCATCAACGTCGAGTTTGGCCAGACGCTCGACCGGCAGCAGACGCTCGGTGCTCCAGGCGCTTTTGCTTGGTTTGTCCGGCAACGGTGTGCTGCCAGCGCCGGCCATGGCATCGGCTTCGGTGCTGGCGACTTCGGCCTGACGCACTTGCGTGGCGTTTTTGGCTTTTTCCGATTTCGGCGGCAGGTAGCGGTCGACGTCGAACGTGTCAGCCTTGAGGATCGCCCGCAGCGACTGCTTGGCGAAATCTTCCACGGCAATGCGCCCGCTGAAGCTGCTGTCGTCTAGTTTCAGGTTGATGTTGTCGAAGGCCACGCTGGTTGGCGTGGCGGCCACGCGGCTGACCAGTTCGACCTTGCTCAGGCTGCCGGGCGCCATGGCTGGCAGCGTTTGGCCGATGCTGTCGACAAATTTTGCCAGATCGAACTGGGCGATCGAGATTCCGCCAGTGATCTGCGGGGTCTTGTCGAGGTCGTTGGCTTTCAGCTCACCGAGGGCACGCAACTGGTTGGCGGAGATCTTGATCCCGGTCCATTCGGCGACGTTCGCCGCCTTGTCCAGGGAAATCTGGCCTTGGGCGGAGAAGGTCATGGCCTTGCCCTGCAGCGGATCGCCAGTCAGTTCGCCGGACAGTTTCATGTCTTCGAACTTGTAACGTTGCAGGGCGCGTTCGATGCGCAGTTCGCCGTTGAGCTCGGTGCGCACCCGCAGCACAGGCTGATTGGTGCTGAGAAACGCCGTGGCTTTCAGCGGAATGTTGGTTGAGTCGTGTACTGCACCGGTGCTCAGCTGGATGCTTTCGGCGCTGTACTGCTTGCCGGTCTGCTCGTCGGTGTATTCAACACGGGCGTTGTTGACGGTCAGGCTGTCGATGTCGAGGCGGATGGGCTGCGGCGGTTTTTCCGGCTGGGCGGCCTCTGCAACAGGCGGGCTGGCAGGCGTCGGGCTGCCGGCAGGCGTGGCGGGAGGTGGCAGCTTGCCGATGTCTTCCCAGTTGCCGTGGCCGTTCTTGTCGCGTTTGAGGCGCAGGTTCAGGCCTTCGACGCGCACATCGCTCATCTGCACTTCGCGGCGCAACAGTGGCAGCACGCGCACGGACAGGCCGAGCATCTGCAGGTCGGCATACGGTTCGGTCGGGTTGATCAGGGTGGCGATGCTGGCCTCATGCAGTTCCAGGCCGAGCCACGGGAACAGGCTCCAGCCGATATCGCCATTGAGCGTCAGCTCGATGTGGGCCTTGTCGCGGGCTATCTGGCGGATCTCGTCTTTGTAGTCGTTGGGATCAAACAGGTGGGTCAGGGCGAAGCCCGCCGCCACAATGATCAGCAACAGCCCGAGAAGTACCAGACCCAGGATTTTGCCGAACGCTTTCATGGGCGAGTCCTTGTAGTTAGTCGAATTCGTAATTTAGCCGGGGAGTATAGCGCTGCATCCGCCCGGTTCGGGGCGCTGTCATGTCGCGATCACGTCCAGCGGCAATTGCAATCTGGCGGCCAGCGCCTGGATTTCAAGGTGTCCGGCCGGTGCCAGCAGGCGCAGTTGGGCACCCGCTTGCGACGCCATTTTCTGTGCTTGGTTCACCAGTCTCTCGGCTACCCCACGGCGCCGGGTGACTTTTCGTACACACAAATGTGACAAGTACCAAATCCTGTCGTGCCTTGTCAGGCGTGCTGCACCGAGCAGGCGATCGTTGAAACGTCCTGCAATCAAAGAGCCGTCAGCCAGGCTGTTTTCGATCAGTTGAGCGTCCCCGGAATACGGTGCGAACAGCCATTGCGGAGCGTCACGATAGATTTTTTGCAGGTCCTGTTGATCCTGGTAACTGGCATCGTTCAGCGCTTGGACAGCGATCGGCATGGCTTTTTCCTGTGGGGACGAGATCAGATGACATGAAAAAGGTGATATCAGTTTGGTTTTTCTGTCACGTGCAAATGGTAACCTTCGCCGGTTCGTCCGTCCTTCTGCGACTTAACGTCGCGCCTTCAAGGAGCTTCACCCGAAAAAACGGTCATGCCTGCGTGCATAAAGGCCGAGGGTGAGCAGTGGCTGGCGAACCATACTAATAATTGGGGGATACACAATGAGCACGAGCATCACGGCGGACGGCCTTCGCGCCGACCAGCCTGCGTTCCTGTCCAAGGAACGCATCATCGCCAAGCCCGGTTTCAACCGCTGGCTGGTTCCACCGGCCGCTCTGGCCATCCACCTGTGCATCGGCATGGCCTACGGTTTCTCGGTGTTCTGGCTGCCGCTGTCCAAGGCATTGGGCGTCACGGCTCCGGTGGCTTGCGCACCGGACATGAGCTTCATCGCTCAGGTCTTCTCTTCGCAATGCGACTGGCCGATCTCCATGCTCGGCTGGATCTACACCCTGTTCTTCATCTTCCTCGGCTGCTCGGCAGCGATCTGGGGTGGCTGGCTGGAACACGCCGGGCCACGCAAGGCCGGTGTGGTATCGGCACTGTGCTGGTGCGGCGGTCTGCTGATCTCGGCACTGGGGATTTATACCCACCAGATCTGGCTGATGTGGATCGGCTCTGGCGTGATCGGTGGTATCGGTCTGGGCCTGGGCTACATTTCGCCGGTCTCGACCCTGATCAAGTGGTTCCCGGACAAGCGCGGCATGGCGACCGGCATGGCGATCATGGGCTTCGGTGGCGGCGCGATGGTCGGTGCACCGTTGGCCACTGCGCTGATGAGCCACTTCGCTTCGCCTGCCGGTGTCGGCGTGTGGCAGAGCTTCGTGGCCATGGCGGCGATCTACTTCGTGTTCATGATCGGGGGCGCCCTGGCTTACCGTGTGCCGCCAACCGGCTGGAAGCCTGAAGGCTGGACTGCTCCGGCGAAAAAAGCCTCGAACGCGATGATCACCCACCGTCACGTGCACGTGAATGTGGCGTGGAAAACCCCGCAGTTCCGTCTGGTGTGGCTGGTGCTGTGCCTGAACGTGTCGGCCGGTATCGGCATTCTCGGCATGGCTTCGCCACTGCTGCAGGAAGTGTTCGGCGGCAAGCTGCTGGGCGTCGACGTGCCGTTCGGTCAACTGGACGCCGGGCAACTGGCTTCGATCGCTGCGATCGCTGCCGGCTTCACCGGTCTGCTGAGCCTGTTCAACATCGGTGGCCGCTTCTTCTGGGCTTCGTTCTCGGACTACCTGGGTCGCAAAAACACTTACTTCGTGTTCTTCGCCCTCGGTTTTGCCCTGTACGCGCTGATCCCGAACATGGGCCATCTGGGCAACGTTGCGCTGTTCGTGGCGGCGTTCTGCATCATCCTGTCGATGTACGGCGGTGGTTTTGCGACCGTTCCAGCGTATCTGGCCGACCTGTTCGGCACGCAAATGGTCGGTGCGATCCACGGTCGTCTGCTGACTGCCTGGGCCGCCGCCGGCGTGCTCGGCCCGGTGCTGGTGAACTACCTGCGTGAGTATCAGCTGAGCATCGGCGTTGAACGCGCGGCCGCTTACGACATCACCCTGTACATTCTCGCCGGCCTGCTGGTGCTGGGTTTCCTGTGCAACCTGATGGTGCGTCCGGTGGCCGACAAGTACTTCATGACCGACGCTGAACTGGCCGCCGAACAGGCGCTGGGCCACGACAAAGGTGCTGATGCGAGCACCGTGCTGGAGTGGAAAGCCGCACCGGGCAGCAAGCCGCTGGCCATTGCTGCATGGCTGGCGGTGGGCATTCCGTTGGCCTGGGGCGTGTGGGTGACCCTGCAGAAAACGGCGGTACTGTTTCACTAAGCAAAACGTAGTACCCCTGTAGGAGTGAGCCCTGCTCGCGATAGCGGTCTGACAGTCACGGAAATGTTGGCTGTCACGCCCTCATCGCGAGCAGGCTCACTCCTACATTTGTTTTCGGGGTGTCTGTAATGGCTTGTATGGACATGTCTACCCGCGACAGCCGGGCGTTCTATCCGTCAGGCATATCACGTCGCGTGTTTCTGTTTCGGCCCCGCGTGCCTATAATGGCTGCCTTTTTCGCCCAATGATTTTGCGGAGCTGGTGATGGCCGAACGTAAGGCGTCTGTCGAGCGCGACACTCTGGAAACCCAGATCAAAGCCTCGATCAACCTTGATGGCACCGGAAAGGCCCGATTCGATATCGGCGTTCCATTTCTTGAGCACATGCTGGATCAGATCGCCCGTCACGGGTTGATCGACCTGGATATTGAATGCAAGGGCGATCTGCATATCGACGACCACCATACCGTGGAAGACGTCGGTATCACCCTCGGCCAGGCGTTCGCCAAAGCCATTGGCGACAAGAAAGGCATCCGTCGCTACGGTCATGCTTACGTGCCGCTCGATGAAGCGCTGTCGCGTGTGGTGATCGACTTCTCCGGCCGTCCAGGCCTACAGATGCACGTGCCGTACACCCGCGCCACCGTGGGCGGCTTCGACGTCGACCTGTTCCAGGAATTCTTCCAGGGCTTCGTCAATCACGCGCTGGTCAGCCTGCACATCGACAACCTGCGTGGCACCAACACCCACCACCAGATCGAAACCGTGTTCAAGGCTTTCGGCCGCGCGCTGCGCATGGCCGTCGAGCTGGATGAGCGCATGGCCGGGCAAATGCCATCGACCAAAGGCGTTCTGTAATGCAGACGGTTGCAGTTATCGACTACGGCATGGGCAACCTGCACTCGGTGGCCAAGGCCCTCGAGCACGTCGGCGCCGGCAAGGTGCTGATCACCAGCGATGCCGACGTGATCCGCGAAGCCGACCGCGTGGTGTTCCCCGGCGTTGGTGCGATTCGCGATTGCATGGCGGAGATCCGTCGTCTCGGTTTCGACGCGCTGGTGCGTGAAGTCAGTCAGGATCGTCCGTTCCTCGGCATCTGTGTCGGCATGCAAGCCTTGCTCGACAGCAGCGAAGAGAACGACGGCGTCGACTGCATCGGCCTGTTCCCGGGCGCCGTGAAGTTCTTCGGCAAAGACCTGCATGAAGACGGCGAGCACCTGAAAGTCCCGCACATGGGCTGGAACGAAGTGCAGCAGAAGGTCAGTCACCCGCTGTGGCACGACATTCCGGACATGGCGCGCTTCTACTTCGTGCACAGCTACTACATCGCTGCCGCCAATGCGCGGCAGGTAGTCGGTAGCGGTCATTACGGAGTCGATTTCGCTGCCGCGCTGGCCGAAGGCTCGCGTTTCGCCGTGCAATTCCACCCGGAGAAGAGCCATACCCATGGCCTGCAATTGCTGCAGAACTTCGCCGCGTGGGACGGTCGCTGGTAAATGGCTGCCAAGAAGTCCAAACCGCCGATCCTGACCCTCACTCCCGAACAGGAGAACGAGGCCAACCGCAGGATCCAGCGGTTCATGGAGGATCGGTTCGAACTTGACCTAGGTTCGTTCGAAGCGGCGGAAATTCTTGAGCTGTTTACCCGTGAAATTGCTCCGCACTATTACAACAGGGCGATTTTCGATGTGCAGACCCACCTCAAAGAGCGGTTTGAAAGCATCGAAAGCGACCTGTGGGCGCTCGAGAAAAACTGATTTCCGAGCCAAGCTGAACATTCAAATTTGAAGGTTTGCCAGATGCTGATTATTCCCGCTATCGATCTTAAAGACGGTGCCTGCGTACGTCTGCGCCAGGGCCGCATGGAAGATTCCACAGTGTTCTCCGATGACCCGGTGAGCATGGCTGCCAAGTGGGTGGAGGGCGGTTGCCGTCGTCTGCATCTGGTCGATCTGAACGGCGCATTCGAAGGTCAGCCGGTCAACGGTGAAGTGGTTACCGCGATCGCCAAGCGCTACCCGAACCTGCCGATCCAGATCGGCGGCGGCATTCGCTCGCTGGAAACCATCGAGCACTACGTCAAGGCGGGCGTGAGCTACGTGATCATCGGCACCAAAGCGGTGAAGGATCCGGCGTTCGTCGCTGAAGCCTGCCGCGCGTTCCCGGGCAAGATCATTGTTGGCCTGGATGCCAAAGACGGGTTCGTCGCCACCGACGGCTGGGCTGAAATCAGCACCGTGCAGGTCATCGACCTGGCCAAGCAGTTTGAAGCCGACGGCGTCTCGTCGATTGTTTATACCGACATCGCCAAAGACGGCATGATGCAGGGCTGCAACGTACCGTTCACCGCTGCACTGGCGGCAGCGACGAAGATCCCGGTGATCGCGTCCGGCGGTATCCACAATCTGGGTGACATCAAGTCGCTGCTCGACGCCAAGGCGCCGGGCATCATCGGTGCAATCACTGGCCGGGCGATCTACGAAGGCACCCTCGACGTCGCCGAAGCGCAAGCTTTCTGCGATGCGTACCAAGGCTGAGGACTGACCATGGCGCTGGCCAAACGCATCATCCCTTGCCTGGACGTGGACAACGGCCGGGTCGTCAAAGGTGTGAAGTTCGAGAACATCCGCGATGCCGGCGACCCGGTGGAAATCGCCCGTCGTTATGACGAGCAGGGTGCCGACGAGATTACCTTTCTCGACATCACCGCCAGCGTCGATGGCCGCGACACCACGCTGCACACCGTCGAGCGCATGGCCAGCCAGGTGTTCATTCCACTGACCGTCGGCGGTGGCGTGCGCACCGTGCAGGACATCCGCAACCTGCTCAACGCCGGTGCGGACAAGGTCTCGATCAACACCGCAGCGGTGTTCAATCCGGAATTCGTCGGCGAAGCGGCGCAGCATTTCGGCTCGCAGTGCATCGTCGTCGCCATCGACGCGAAGAAGGTCTCCGGCCCGGGCGAAACCCCGCGCTGGGAAATCTTCACCCACGGCGGGCGCAAGCCGACCGGTCTCGACGCCGTCGAGTGGGCGAAGAAGATGGAAGGCCTGGGTGCCGGCGAGATCCTGCTGACCAGCATGGATCAGGACGGCATGAAAAATGGTTTCGACCTCGGCGTGACTCGCGCGATCAGCGATGCGCTGGGCATTCCGGTGATCGCTTCCGGCGGCGTCGGCAACCTGCAGCATCTGGCCGACGGCATCCTTGAAGGCCACGCCAGCGCGGTACTGGCGGCGAGTATTTTCCACTTCGGCGAATACACTGTGCAGGAAGCGAAAGCGTACATGGCCAAACGCGGCATCGTGATGCGCTAAACCGTACAGGCCAGTGGACAGCATGGCGTACCCAAGGCACTCTTGGGCACGCCATGGATTCCGGTAGCCCGACATGATCAAACGCCTGCTTCTTGTTCTCGCCAGTGCCTCTGTGTTGCTGCTCAACACGGCGCGGGCCGAAAACAGTCCCGACACCGATCTGGTGCTCCTCACCGAAAACTTTCCGCCCTACAACATGGCGAAAGACGGCAAGAACTTCGCCAAGGGCGAGAACATCAACGGCATTGCCGCCGACATCGTGCGCGAAATGTTCAAGCGCGCCGGGCTCACCTACAGCCTGACGCTGCGCTTCCCATGGGAGCGCGTCTACAAGCTGGCGCTGGAAAACCCCGGTTACGGCGCCTTCGTGATGGCCCGCCTGCCGGATCGCGAAAAACTCTTCAAATGGGTCGGCCCGATCGGTCCGGACGACTGGATCATGTTGGCCAGGGCCGACAGCAAGATCACCCTCGACACCCTCAACGATGCACGCAAATACAAGATCGGCGCCTACAAGGGCGACGCGATTGCCGAGACGCTGACCAAGCAGGGCTTGAAACCCACGGTCGTGCTGCGCGATCAGGACAACGCAAAAAAACTGGTCAACGGTCAGATCGACCTGTGGGCCACGGGTGATCCTGCCGGGCGTTATCTGGCGCGGCAGGACGGGGTCACTGGACTCAAGACCGTGTTGCGCTTCAACAGCGCCGAGTTATATCTGGCGCTGAACAAGGATGTGTCGGACGCAACGGTCGCCAGGCTGCAGGCGGCGCTGGATCAGATGCGCAAGGACGGGGTTGTCGACGAGATCATGGGGCGCTATCTGTAGCCGTCGGCAACGACTTGTCTGTTGCCTGGTGGGTGCATTCTTGCGGCGGATACTGCAGCAGACTCAGGTTATCGTTCTGGGTGTAAGCCAGATTGATCCCCGCTTGCGAGCCGTCAGCACGACGCAGCTCGTAGAAACTCTCCAGCTGATAAACCGCGACGAATTTGCCTTTGCCGGCCATGGCGATCACATAGGTAGCAAATGGAGTCTGCCAACCACTGGTTGACGTCTCGCTGTGAGTGAACTGGCTGTCCAGTCTTGCCGAAAATGGGAGTGACGGATGAGCGTCTGCCTTCGTTGCCCACGGGCTCACAAAACTGATCGCGGTAAGTTGAGTGAACAGACGCAGCGTCTTCGGATTCTGCAGCCGCTGCGCAGTCCACTTGAAAGCCCGTGCCTCCTCGCCTGTGTTGTGTCCGCTCCCAACCAAATAGTACTGGTCGGTTCTTTCCAGGCGATAAAAAGGCGTGGTGCGTAATTGATCAATTGGCGACAAGTCATCCTTGACCACGAACCATGGCAGCTTGATGACTTGGGAGAGCGTGGCCGCGCCTTTGGTTTCTGGGGCTTGCGCTGCGGAGAGCGTTGGTAGCTGTGGCGGTGACTGGATCAGCGGCGCGATCTGCATGCTTAGTGAATAGGCACCGACATTGCCCTCTGGCCGGTTGAAACTGCTGGCCGCAACAAATGTTCCCGGTGCGAAATGAATCTCTCCCGGCGGTGCATTGGGTGGTATGACACTCCATGCACTGAAGCTCTGCTTGGCGCCGCTACCCCTGTCATTCCAGATCAGTTCGCCAACGTCCGAGGCGATCACCAGATCGGCGCGTACACAGCGAACCGCGTTGAGTGAAGGTTTTTCGTGATCATTGGAGCAGACCGCGCCCATGGCCACATAACCTTGTGGGGCGATCGGTCGCCATACGGCCCCGTCTTTCTTCGAGCCTGAGCCGGAATCTTTCCAGATCAG
Source organism: Pseudomonas sp. S3(2024) (assembly GCF_036861315.1). Taxonomy (NCBI): domain Bacteria; kingdom Pseudomonadati; phylum Pseudomonadota; class Gammaproteobacteria; order Pseudomonadales; family Pseudomonadaceae; genus Pseudomonas; species Pseudomonas sp. S3(2024). The sequence continues at coordinate 118,501 of NZ_JAZAQQ010000004.1, forward strand.
CTCGAAATCCTCCGGGCGCCTTAATGCCGGGCCCCTGGCCGGATCTGCACTGGGTGCATCGCCTTCGCAAACCACAGCTACCACGGTGCTGCCGTTAATGTTGTCGTGCCCGGCGACGAACACGTCGCCGAGCGGGAAATAGCCCGGCAATACATCCGGAGCCGGAGTCGGGCGCCAGAAGGCCGCGGGTTTAGCCCGTGAGCCGGTGCTGTCCCAGATGCGGTGAAATTCCGTGGTGAAATGGATCAGCAGATTGTCGTGGCGGATCGGCTCGATTTGCCTGGATGGCGCTGCGGCCTGGTCATGAATGGTCATGGTCACTCCTGATAGTTGAACGGCGACTCAAGGGAGTCGCGACCCGTTGCAGGTCTCACTATCGGTAATCGCAACCGGTCTCTGGCGGTAACTATGTATGACGTCGTGACCAGTTATTTCCAAAAAAACCGTTCCTTGCCATGGGCAGCCTTGCGCTCCTGTTTTGCCTATTGATGCAGAAGCACAAGGCCGGCGTCACTGATCAGCTCAGGGGGCGCTGTTTTCGAGCGCTTCCCATTCCAGGATGTATTCCTTCAATTCTGAGCGCTGATTGTTGGGGTCGACAGCGTAAACGCAGAGTTTGAGGGGGAAGTTGCTTTGCGGGCGTAGCCAATTGGAGGTCACATGCCTATAACCCTGTGGGTCTTCGCAACTGACTTTTTCAGCAAGGCCGCCTTTTACCTCGTATCGATCAAGACCCTCGTTCTTGCGTTCCGGCCACAGAATCAGCGCCCTGTTTATCTCTTTGTTAAACGAAGTCTCTATGGTCGGAACAGGCGTCGGGCCCGCCTCAACCAGATAAGTGGGAACAGTGACGGCATTGCGATAAGTACCTGCCGGTAATATGTCCTCAGTACTGTTTGTGGCGATGATGCAAAGGTTGTTAAGCCCGGTTTCAGGTCCCATCGGAACATTTAATCGAGTCGGCGTAGTGCCGGTGGTGATTGGCTGGCTGTAGTCTTGCGGAACTTCGCATTCGACCGGGTCCGACGTGCGTTTGGTCCGGATAAACCGGGTGCTGGCGGTTATTTCAAAGTTCCATTCTGGATAAACGTAGTTGCCCTGAGCGCTTACGCTGATCTTTGCATGCGTTGGCAGTTGGGCAGGCAGTCTGATAGAGGCTGCCGGAAATAATTCGCACACCTGCGGATCCGTATTGAGTTTGCCATCGATAAAGCAGTTGTTGAAAACCGAGGTGGGACTGCCGTAACTGCCGCTCGGCATCTGACCGTATCCAGGCAGCGGCGTCAGATGGTGAGCCAAGGTCCCAAGGACGCCATAGACCTCGTTGGTCGCTCGAACGATGACCGGACTCCCCGAGCTTCCGGAAGCAATATCTTTGCATTGGTTGCTGACGGTATGCCGCCAAACCCAAGGCTTTTCGAAAATCGCCGGGGAGGGCATGTGGGTGCAGGCGGACATTTGTAATGGAGAGCCAACGGGTTTGTGCACAATCAGAATGTCGCTATCTTCTGCCGGCGCCTGCCGGGCCAGTTTCATGGGCGTGATGCCCTGAGCCAGAAGTTCGCCCTGTGACACTCCAAGCTCCAACAGAGCCTGGTCGACACCCTGAATACTGCTCCAGGCTACTTTCCTCACAGGCGCAGTCCTGGAGGCAGCAGTCGTATCGATGAAGTTGTTGAAGGTAATGCTGGCTTCGATAGGATCATCTATTCGCATGACCCCGTTTTCCTTGCCCACGCAGTGGGCACTGGTGAGTGCATAGGCGGAATCGGATGGTCGAGAGCTGTTTGTATCGATCAGGAAGGCGGTGCAGGAACCGTACTCGCGGCTTTTGTACTCGCCGATTCCCATCCAGTGGTTATTTTCGCCATCTTTGTTAGTCAGGTGTTGCGACGGTGAGAAGTTTTCAGCGCCCTTGCCGTAATCGACAGGGCTGGAACAGGCAGGAAGTGAGAAGGCAGTCAGTAATAAAAAGCTTGGGTGGATATATTTAAAGTTCATGGCCAGTCCTTGGCTAATATATGGGTGCAAGACTGGCGCAGAATAAGACAGTTAGGTTTGAGTCGGTTCTATAAGTTATTGCTGCTTATTTTGGACGTAGAGGCTTATGAGAATTTAATCAGTTGATAGCTTAACGATAAATTCCATTTTTCCCGTGTGCAGCTGTCGCTTTGTTACTCCGCACGCTGATCATCTGCTTGATATCGATCCACTCGATGCCTTGCGCCTTGAGCTTCGGCAATTCACGTTCCAGCACCGCCAGCGTCTGCGGGTAAGGGTGGCCGATCATCACCGCCGAACCCTGCTTGCGCGCCAGGCTGATCGCCGTCTGCAGCTGGTTGAAAATGGCGGCTTCGGTGCGTTCGTCATCGAGAAACACATCGCGCGAAACACTCGCCAGATCGATCTTCTGTGCTTGCTGCGCGGCCACGGTCTGGGCGCTGGTGCGGCTGTCGACGAAGAACTTGTGCCGACGCTGCAACTCGCCCATCAGCCACGCCATCGCCACTGGCTGGGCGGTCATGCGACTCCCCATGTGGTTGTTGATGCCCGCCGTGTAGGGGACCATTTTGAACGCGGCGTCGAGGCGCTTTTGCAGTTCCTCGAGCGGCAGTTCGGGGTGCCAGGCGTACGGACCGGTGGCCGGATCCATCGGCATGTGCAGGATCACGATCTTGCCGGCGCGATGGGCTTCGCGGGCGAATTCGGTGGCGTGCGGGGTGTCGGGCATGATCGCCGTGGTCACCGGGCCGGGCAGAGCCAGCACGCGGCGATCCCGGGGCAGGTTCTGCCCCAGGTCGTCGATGATCAGCGTCAGGTAGGCTTTTTGCGCGGTGGTCCTGGCGGGTTCTGCGTGAGCAGCACCCGCCAGACAGCACAGCAGGACGAAGAGCAAACGCAACGACATCCTCAACGGCCGGACGTGATGCTCAGGCCTTTGAGCAGGCTCAGGGCCTGGGCCAACTGGTAATCGTCATCCTGCGGCATGGCCTTGGCCTTGGTGCCGGAACCGGTCGGCTTGTCCGCGCCGCCGTTGCCGTTGCCCAGGTGGCCTTGCAGGTCGGCTTCCTTGAAGTAATCGCCGTCCGCTTCGTTGGTGATCTTGGCCTTGCGCACTTCGATGTCCGGGACGATGCCCTGGGCCTGGATCGAGCGGCCGTTCGGCGTGAAGTACAGCGCGGTGGTGATCTTCAGCGCGCGGTCGTTGTTCAGCGGCAGCACGGTCTGCACCGAGCCTTTGCCGAAACTGGTGGTGCCCATGACTACCGCGCGTTTCTGATCCTGCAGGGCGCCGGCGACGATTTCCGAAGCCGAGGCGCTGCCACCGTTGATCAGCACGACCATCGGCACCGCTTCGCTTTCGTCCTTGCCGGTGGCGGAGAAGCGCAGTTCGGAGTTGGCGATCCGGCCTTTGGTATAGACGATCAGGCCTTTCTTGATGAAGTGGTCGACCACTTCCACTGCCGCCTGCAACACGCCGCCCGGGTTGTTGCGCAGGTCGAGGATGATGCCGTTGAGCTTTTTGCCGTTGTCCTTGCGCAGCTTGGCCAGGGCCTTGGAGACCTCTTCGCCGGTCTTGACCTGGAACTGGGTGATGCGGATGTAGCCGTAGCCCGATTCCAGCAGCTGCGCCTTGACGCTCTTCACCTGAATCACGGCGCGGGCCAGGGTCACGTCGAACGGCGTGCCACCGTCGCGCACCAGGGTCAGGGTGATTTTCTGACCGATCTTGCCGCGCATCTTGTCCACGGCTTCGGTCATGGTCTGGCCGCGAGTGGGCGCACCGTTGATCTTGACGATGAAGTCACCGGCCTGGATGCCAGCCTTCGACGCCGGGGTGTCGTCGATCGGCGAGACGACCTTGATGAAACCGTCTTCGGAGCCGACTTCGATGCCCAGGCCGCCGAATTCGCCGCTGGTGCTTTCCTGCAGTTCGGTGAAGTCTTCAGGGCCGAGATACGCGGAGTGCGGATCGAGGTTGCTGAGCATGCCCTTGATCGCGTTTTCCAGCAGGGTCTTGTCATCCACCGGCTCGACATACGCCGCCTTGATCCGGTCCATGACCTCGGCAAAGGTGCGCAACTCTTCCAGCGGCAACGGGGCCTTGGCGGTCGCGGCAGTGCCTGCCGGAGCGACGGCCGGGGCCGGTTGAGCGGCGAACGCCAGAGGCGCGCCGATCACCAGAGCGATCGTCAGGGCCAGCGAGGTAAGGCGGGACAAATGCAGCATGTCGAACGAACTCCTGAATTAGGCGACGCGCTTATCCTTGCGCGTGACACCATTGCGCCGGATCACTCGGGTGACCCTGCTGACGAATTGCGAAATACAGCGCTGGTGTGTCCTGACCGCCACTGTTACCCACAGTGGAGATCGACTCACCGGCTTTTACCACGTCACCGGCCGACTTGAGCAGTGTCTGGTTGTGACCGTAAAGACTCAGATAACCATTGCCGTGATCAAGGATCACCAGCAGCCCGGCGCCACGCAACCAGTCGGCGAAAACCACGCGCCCGCCATGCACGGCATGCACTTGGCTGCCGGCAGCGGCGCTGATCATCACGCCATCCCACTTGGTACGGGCATCGTCGCCACGGCTTTCGCCGAAGCGTGCCAGCAATCGACCATCAACCGGCCACGGAAGTTTTCCCCGGGTTGCAGCAAAAGGGCCACCGAAGGTCTCGCCGCTGCTGGACACCAGTGCGCCGGGGGTTGATTTGACGGGTTTTCGTGGGGCGTCGCTGTTTTCAGCCTGCGCCTCACGCAAACGCTTTTTTTCCGCTTCCTGCTGGGCGATCAGCGCTTTCTGCCGCGCTTCTTCTGCCTCACGGGCCTGACGGGCCAGGGTTTCTTCAATGGTTTTAAGGACTTTAGACAGGTCTGCCTGATCCTGCTCGCGGGCGGCCAGTTTCTGGTCGCGGGCTTTCACGTCATCGTTGAGCTTGGCGAGGACTTGCTGGCGTTCCTTGCGGACCTTTTCCAGCTCGTCGCGCTGGGTGTCGAGGCTGCTTTTCTGTACCAGCAATTGCGCCTGCTGCATGGCGATGTCTTTTTCGACATTGGCCAGTTGGCGCAGGGTTTCGTTGAAGTTCTTCAACTGCTCCAGGCGGGCCTGGCTCAGGTAATCGTAATAGGTGAGGGTGCGGGCGAATTTCTCGGGATTCTGCTGGTTGAGCAGCAGCTTGAGGTATTCCTGACGGCCATTCTGGTAGGCCGCGCGGGCCTGGATGGCGATCAGTCGCTGCTGTTCAGTGCGCGCGCTCTGGAGTTTTTTTTTCTCCGCATCGAGCCGCTGCAGCTCGGATTCGCTTTTCTTCAGCTCTTTCTGCAGGGCATCGACCTGCTTCTCGAGCTTGCCCATCTCGGTTTCAGTGCCCTTGAGCTCTTTCTGCACACCGGATTTTTCTTCCTGCAGCTTGCCCAGCAGCTTTTTCAGCTCGGCAATGTCCTGACGCGTGGCATCCAGCTGCTGTTGGGTTTGCGCGCGCTCGTCAGCGAAGGCCGGTTGGAGCAGGCAGGTCAGAGCGAGGGCGATCAGGACGCGGAGCATAGAGGCGGGCGGCACCAGGGTAATGGACGGCCTAGTATGCCCGCCCGAGGCTGCAAAAAAAACGCCCAATTGGGCTTGTGTGATAACTGGCTGGAGATACAGCATCAAATAATCTTTGAAACCACCATAAACCAATGTAGGAGTGAGCCTGCTCGCGATGGCGTTCTCACATTCAACAGAGTAGTTGACTGTCAGATTGCTATCGCGAGCAGGCTCACTCCTACAGGGTTTTGCGGCGTTTGATGGATTCGGTCAGACCAGAATCGAGGTACCAGTCATTTCCGCCGGTTTCTCCAGGCCCAACAGCATCAGCATGGTCGGCGCGACGTCCGCCAATACGCCGCCTTCACGGACCTTGAGGTCACGCTTGCCGACATAAATGAACGGCACCGGCTCGGTGGTGTGCGCGGTGTGCGCCTGATGGGTTTCTTCATCGGCCATTTTTTCGACGTTGCCGTGGTCGGCGGTGATCAACGCTTCGCCGCCAACCTTTTCCAGCGCCTCGACGATGCGCCCGACGCAGGTGTCCAGGCATTCCACGGCTTTTACCGCAGCGTCGAACACGCCGCTGTGGCCGACCATGTCGCCGTTGGCGTAGTTGACCACGATCACGTCGTAACGCTGATGCTCGATGGCGTCGACGATGCGGTCGGTGACCTCGGGTGCGCTCATTTCCGGTTGCAGGTCGTAGGTGGCGACTTTCGGCGACGGGATGAGGATGCGCTCTTCACCCGGGAACGGTTCTTCACGGCCGCCGGAGAAGAAGAAGGTCACGTGCGCGTATTTTTCGGTTTCGGCGATGCGCAGCTGAGTCTTGCCGTTTTTTGCCAGGTAGTCGCCAAGCACGTTTTCCAGGCTGCCCGGAGCAAAGGCCGCAGGGGCTGGAATGCTGGCGGCGTATTGGGTCAAGCCCACGTACTGCACTTTTGGCTGGCGCGCGCGCTCGAATTCCTTGAAATCGTCTTCGACAAATACGCGGCTCAGCTCGCGGGCGCGGTCGGCGCGGAAGTTCATGAACACCACGGCGTCGCCGTCTTCGACCTTGACCGGCTCGCCGATGGTGGTGGCTTTGACGAATTCGTCGCTCTCGCCACGGGCGTAGGCGGCGTCGAGGCCTTCCTGAGCGGTGGCGGCGTTGAATTCGGCGTTGCCGTCGACGATCAGGTTGTAGGCCTGAGATACGCGGTCCCAACGGTTGTCACGGTCCATCGCGAAGTAGCGACCGATGAGGCTGGCGATGCGGCCCTTGCCGAGCGCCTGGAAGGTCGCGTCGAGCAGCTCGATCGACGAAGCGGCGCTTTTCGGTGGCGTGTCGCGACCGTCGAGGAAGGCGTGCAGGTAGATTTTCTCGGCGCCGCGCTTGAAGGCCAGTTCGGCCATGGCGATCAAGTGATCCTGGTGGCTGTGCACGCCGCCATCGGACAGCAGACCCATGAAATGCACGGCTTTGCCGGCGGCCACGGCTTTATCCACGGCAGCGCAGATGGTCGGGTTGTCGAAAAACTCACCGTCGCGGATCGCTTTGGTCACGCGCGTGAAGTCCTGATACACCACGCGCCCGGCGCCGAGGTTCATGTGGCCGACTTCGGAGTTACCCATTTGGCCGTCCGGCAGGCCGACGTCCATGCCGCTGCCCGAGATCAGGCCGTTCGGCACCGTGGCCCACAGACGATCGAGCACAGGCTTCTTCGCCGCATACACGGCATTGGATTCGTGGCTGTCACTGTGACCGAAGCCGTCGAGAATCATCAGGACCAAAGGTTTAGGCGTGGTAGTCATGGAATCCACTCGTGGCTAATAAAGAAGAGGGCGATGGAAAAGGGAGTGGCGAGTTTAATGCTTAGTTCCGACCACGTCACCGCCGGACGGGGTTTGGCCCACCATAGTGGCTGTGTATACTGGCCGACATTTTAACGCCCTGGAACCTCCTTCGATGGTTGCTCACCTGATTGAATTTGCCACTAACCACTACATTCTTGTCGGTATCTTCGTCGTATTGCTGGCTTTGCTGCTGGCGCACACGATGCAGGGCGGCGGTAAAAGCCTGAGCACCGGCGAACTGACCGCACTGGTCAACAAGGACGCAGGCGTGGTGGTGGACATCCGTCCGGCGAAAGATTACGCCGCCGGTCATATCGTTGGCGCGATCAACATTCCTCAAGACAAGCTGGCTGCGCGTACCGGCGAGCTGGAAAAGCACAAGGCCAAGACCATCATTCTGGTCGACGCCCTGGGCCAGACCGCTGGCACCCACGCTCGCGAGCTGATGAAATCCGGCTTTACTGCCGCCAAGCTGTCCGGCGGGATCTCCAGCTGGAAAGGCGACAACCTGCCGCTGGTGAAGTGATATGAGCGAAGTCATCGTCTACTCCAGCGACTACTGCCCTTATTGCATGCGAGCCAAGCAATTGCTCGCGAACAAAGGTGTGGCCTTCGAAGAGATCAAGGTCGATGGCAAGCCGCAGATTCGTGCTGCCATGAGCCAGAAGGCCGGACGCACGTCGGTGCCGCAGATCTGGATCGGCGAAAAGCACATCGGCGGTTGTGATGATTTGTATGCCCTGGAGCGCGCCGGCAAGCTCGACGCGCTGCTCAAGGCCTGAACGGCTGCACCCACGTACAGCAATCCCTAAAAGACCCAAGATCAGAAAGGATCTGAGATGACTGACCAACAGAACACTGCAGCCAGCGAAGAAGAAACCGCACCGCAATTCTCCTTGCAGCGCATCTACGTACGCGATCTGTCCTTCGAAGCCCCGAAAAGCCCGGCGATCTTCCGCCAGCAGTGGGACCCGACCGTCGGCCTGGACCTGAACACTCGTCAGAAAGAGCTGGAAGGCGATTTCTACGAAGTCGTGCTGACTCTGTCCGTGACCGTGAAAAACGGCGACGAAGTGGCTTTCATCGCTGAAGTGCAACAGGCCGGTATCTTCCTGATCAAGAACCTGGACGCGGCTTCGATGAGCCACACCCTGGGTGCGTTCTGCCCGAACATCCTGTTCCCGTATGCTCGCGAAACCCTGGACAGCCTGGTGACCCGTGGTTCGTTCCCGGCCCTGATGCTGGCGCCGGTGAACTTCGACGCTCTGTACGCGCAAGAGCTGCAGCGCATGCAGGAAGCTGGCGAGACGCCGACCGTTCAGTAAGTATCTGAGCGACGACGCAAGTCCAATGTGGGAGCGGGCTTGCTCGCGAAAGCGCAGTGTCAGGCGACATCAATGTCATCTGATCCGACGCCTTCGCGAGCAAGCCGCTCCCACATTTGTTATTCGGTGTTATTTGAAGTCGTTCTGCCGCCACGCTTCGTACACGGCCACCGCCACGGTGTTGGACAGGTTCAGGCTGCGGCAGCCTTCACGCATCGGCAGGCGCAGGCGCTGTTCGGCGGGCAGGGCGTCGAGCACTTCCGCCGGCAGGCCACGGCTTTCCGGGCCGAAGATGAACGCATCGCCCGGGACGAACGCGGCGTCGTGAAACGGCCGCGAGCCCTTGGTGGTGAACGCGAACAGCCGTGGGTTGCCGAGGCTTTCCAGGCAACTGGCGAGGTCGGCGTGGCGCTGCAACGTGGCATATTCGTGGTAGTCGAGACCGGCCCGGCGCAAGCGCTTGTCGTCCATCTCGAAACCCAGCGGTTCGATCAAATGCAGGTGGCAGCCGCTGTTGGCGCACAGCCTGATAACGTTGCCGGTGTTCGGCGGAATTTCTGGTTGAAAAAGGATGACGTGAAACATGCACGGCTCCGAAGGTAAAGATGACGCGCATTCTACGCCGCAAGCCGACCCGCGTTCGAAACTATTCCCGCGGGTGATCGGTTCGCTGGCGATTGTCGGCGTGATGGTCGGTTTGATGATCGGTCGCCTGACCACGCCGGACCCCAGCGTGCTGCAGCAGGTCGACGTGACCGCTGACGGCCTGGTGGTGTGGTTCAACAACGAACCGAAGCTGCACGGTGAAATCATCGATGGCACCGTGGCCCTGTTGTTTCAGGCAGAGGGCAAGGCGCAAAAGGGTCAGCTCAAGCTCAACGGCAAGGACGTGAACTGGCGAACGCGCGTGAGTGACGGTGGGTTGTTGCTGACGGTGCTGGCGGCGCGGCCGCTGCAAGGGGAGTGGGCCGGGAGCAAGGTCGATGACCACTGGCGGCTGGAGATCCATCTCCGGGAGCAATAAAAGCGGGAATCCCCGGCCTGCCTGTACCAGGGTTCCCAAAACGGGGTGGACTTCGCTGAGAGCGTCGGTCCGGTGTAAAGAGGGAACCCCCGGCCTGCCTGTACCAAGGATCCCAAAAGGGTGGGTTCGCCGCGTTGCGGTTTGAACCCGGTGTAAAGAGGGGAATCCCCGGCCTGCCTGTACCAAGGTCCCCGAAACGGGTGGTGAATCGAATCACCTGTGAGGGTTATTGCAGGCGGCGTGCCAGTATTAGTATTTGGAAACAGAAAAATCCCTCAAATGCACCAAAGCCCCGTAAATCGGGGCTTTGGTGTTTTTACTGGCTGGGTTTTTCAGTCTTGCCTGGATGGTTTTTGCACAGGTTGCGATGCCCGATCACGGGTCAAAGTGCATTAGGTTGGTGCACGGCGGGGCCACTGTGGGAGCGGGCTTGCTGGCGAAGACGTCGCGTCATTCACTGATACGTTTCATGAACAGCGCTTTCGTGAGCAAGCCCACTCTCACAGAGGGCGTGGTTGATCAGCCCTCATCCCCCTCATCATCATCCCCACCGTCCACTTTCATCCCCAATTCCTTGATCTTGCGCGTCAGGGTATTACGCCCCCAGCCAAGCAATACCGCCGCATCGCGCCGCCGACCGGCGGTGTGCTTCAGCGCAGTCTCGATCATGATCCGCTCGAACGCCGGCACCGCGCTGTCGAGCAGGCTCGACTGGCCACGGGCCAACGCCTGATCGGCCCACTGGCGCAGCGCCTGCTCCCAGTTGGTCACTGGCGCCGAGTCCTGCGGCAGGCTCAGCAGTTCCGGTGGCAGGTCACTGATGTGCACTTCGCGCCCGGAGGCCATCACGGTGATCCAGCGGCAGGTGTTCTCCAGCTGCCGCACGTTGCCCGGCCATGGCAGGTTCTTCAGGTATTCCTCGGTCTCGCTTTTCAGCAGTTTCGGCTCCACCGCCAGTTCTTGCGCGGCGCGGCTGAGGAAGTGCTTGGCCAGGGTCGGGATGTCTTCGCGACGGTCCGACAGGCGCGGAATGTGGATGCGGATCACGTTGAGGCGGTGGAACAAGTCCTCACGGAATTTCCCGGCGTGCACCAGGGTTTCCAGATTCTGGTGAGTCGCGGCAATGATCCGCACATCGACCTTGACCGGCACATGGCCGCCGACGCGATAGAACTCGCCGTCGGCCAGCACCCGCAGCAAACGGGTCTGGGTGTCGGCCGGCATGTCGCCGATTTCATCAAGGAACAGCGTGCCGCCGTCCGCCTGTTCAAAGCGCCCGCGACGCAGGTTGGCCGCGCCGGTGAACGCACCTTTCTCGTGGCCGAACAGCTCGGATTCCATCAGGTCTTTCGGGATCGCCGCCATGTTCAGCGCGATGAACGGCGAGGCCGCGCGCGGGCTGTGGCGGTGCAGGGCGTGGGCCACCAGTTCTTTACCGGTACCGGATTCGCCGTTGATCAGCACGGTGATGTTGGAGTGGCTCAAGCGGCCGATAGCGCGAAACACCTCCTGCATCGCCGGCGCTTCGCCGATGATTTCCGGGGTGCGGGTCAGCGCCGGCACTACTTCCAGGCCTTGCTGCTCTTGCGCATGCTGATTGGCGCGCTTGACCAGCGATACCGCCTCGTCAACGTCGAATGGCTTCGGCAAGTATTCGAAAGCACCGCCCTGATAGGAGGCCACTGCGCTGTCCAGGTCGGAGTGCGCGGTCATGATGATCACTGGCAACCGTGGGTGCTGTTCGCGGATACGTGCCAGCAGGTCGAGGCCACTGGCGCCCGGCATGCGGATGTCGGAAATGATCACATCAGGCTGCTGACGGGCCAGACGACTCATCACGCCATCGGCGCTGTCGAAGCTCTGCGTGGTCATGCCTTCCTGCTGCAAGGCCTTTTCCAGAACCCAACGGATAGAACGGTCGTCATCGACGATCCACACGGTTTCACTACGGCTCATGTCGATGTGGCTCCTTGTTCCAGTGGCAGAAAGATCGAGAACGTGGTGTGGCCGGGGTGGCTGTCACACTCGATCAGGCCCTGGTGCTGGCTGATGATGTTCTGGGTAATGGCCAGGCCCAACCCGGTACCGTCCGGGCGGCCGCTGACCATGGGAAAGAAGATGGTTTCCTGAAGTTCTGCAGGGATCCCCGGGCCGTTGTCGATGATCTCGATTTTGGTCACCAGGCGATGGCGGACGTGGCCAATGGTGAACTGGCGCATGGTCCGGGTACGCAGGCTGATGCGGCCCAGGCGCAGCTCGTTCTGGCTACTGATCGCCTGCATCGCGTTGCGCACGATGTTCAGTACGGCCTGAATCATTTGTTCGCGGTCGATCAATACGTCGGGAATGCTCGGGTCGTAGTCGCGCACCAAGGTGATGCAGCCCTGGCTTTCCGCTTCGACCAGTTGGCAGACGCGCTCCAGCACTTCGTGGACGTTGCACAGCGCCAGCGACGGCAGCTTGTTCGAGCCGAGCATGCGGTCGACCAGATTGCGCAGGCGGTCGGCCTCTTCAATGATCACGTTGGTGTAATCGCGCAGGCTTTCTTCCGGCAGTTCGCGGGCCAGCAACTGCGCGGCGCCCCGGATGCCGCCGAGCGGGTTCTTGATCTCGTGGGCGAGACCACGCACCAGCATTTTGCTGGTTTCCTGCTTGGACAGTTGCGCCTCTTCCTTGGTGATCCGCAGCAGGCGATCACGTGGGTGCACCTCAAGCAGAAGCATGGTCGCGCCGTTGCTGAGGATCGGTGTCACTGCGTAGTCCACGGTCAGAGTCTGGCCGGTGAGGGCGGTGAGCATCGCTTCGCGCTTGGTGAAAGGGTGTGCCTGTTCGACCGCCTGACGCAGCGAGTTGAGCGCCTCGGTGGACTCGGTGAACAACTCGCTGATGAACTGCCCATGGCTGCGCTGACCGCTGATGGCCAGCAGCATCTCGGCCGCCGGGTTCATGTATTCGAGGCGCAGTTCGGCGTCGAGCAGGATGGTGGCGGTGGTCAGGTTGTCGAGCAGCAAACGGTGGATTGCGTCGCTAATAGTCATCGGAGCCTCTTTTGGGGGCGGAGCGTGCGCAAGAAGCAGGCGTCGTTAAACGGAAAATGCAAAAACCAAACCAAGGCTCCGAAAAGAAGCGTTCAACCCGTGAAACAGGCGTTTGACGCTCGTTTGCGTGGCAGGATGCCAGCTCGAACGGGAAGTTTCGAACCAAAATGGGTTGGAATCTGGGTACGGTGCAGCCTATTGCACCAATATAGTGCGTAAAGCTGAATGGCGTTAGAAGAAGCGCAGGAAGGGATTTTTTTCTTCGGCGGGTTTGTCTTTCAGCGGACATTCCGGGCGCACGCCGTAGTCCTCGCTGACGCAGGGTTTGACCTGGCGTTTCTGCGCCAGCGAGATGCGCAGCATGTGGAACGGCTGGTTGGCGGTACGCTCGACGGTGCGACCCTGCTCATCAAGGATTTCCACCGACAGATTGTGACTGCCCCGGTCGATGTTGCTCAACGGAAACACCGGACTCAGGCCCGGCTCGCCAGTGGCCTGGCCGTCCAGCAGCAGGCGATAGCGATGGCCCTGCTGTAAGCCAGGTTCGCTGGTGACACTGACGATCACCTCGCCCGCGCTGCTGCGAAGGGTCGCATCCGGCTCGGGGATCAGGATGCGCAGCATGTCGTAGTGAAACGGTGGTTGTTCCGCGACCTTTTTTGCAGCGCTGAGCGGTGCTGCAGTCGTGGGGTTGGCCGACATGCGATTGCTGGTCGCGATAGGTACGCGCTTGGCGTTACCGCGCGGCTGGTCGGTGTAGACGCGATTGCCCTGCGCGTCGACATAGGTGAAGACCTCTGCCGAAACGGGCAGGGCGAACAGGCACAGGATCAGCCAGAAAATTCTCACGGCTTGTGCACCCGCTGTACGGTGAACACCACCGCCGGACTCTGCTGGATGATCGCTTCGCCGTCGAACACCTGCACCGCGAGACGATGCTCGCCGCGATCGACATTCACCAGTTGCAGGATCGGCACGTTGCTCGGCTGGCCGTAAGGCGCGTCGTCCAGCACCAGCCTTAATTGGTGCGGCGCCTGCAGGCGCGGCTTGATCAGCACATTGACAGTGAAGGTGCCGTTGTTGGCGCGCAGCGCTTCTTCGCTGGGCAGGCCGGTCAGTTCCAGCACCTCGTAGGCACTGCGTGCCGCGGGGCGTGTGTCGGTGCTTGAGGGCGCTGGCGCGCTCGGTGCCTGTGGCTCGACGCGGTTGAGTGGCGGCAACTCGACCGGCTGCGCCTGAACACCGTCCGGCGAGTGATCGCTGTAAACCGTGTTGCCATTGGCATCGGTGTACTTGTAGATCTGCGCGGCGGCGGGCAGGGCTATCAGCAGCAGGATGTAGAGAAAGGTGCGACCCATGAAATCGACCGGGAAAGAAAGCGATGGGGTGCAGCATAGGCCAGGTGCGGCGGTTGGCCCAACCCGGGACATATCCGGAGATCATTCAGACGCCAAAAATCCCTGTGGGAGTGGGCTTGCTCGCGAAGGCGGCGTATCAGTCGCCATCCCTGTCAATGACCCACCGCCTTCGCGAGCAAGCCCGCTCCCACAGGGGTTTTGCGTAGTTTCATAAATCGTGGGCAATAAAAAGGCCTCCCGAAGGAGGCCTCTTTTTGTCACGCCGCGTAGCGCGGCGCTACCGGATCAGCAGCTGTAGTACAGCTCATATTCCAGTGGGTGTACGAAGGTACGGACCTTGATTTCTTCTTCGGATTTCAGCGCGATGTAAGCGTCGATGAAGTCGTCGGAGAACACGCCGCCCTTGGTCAGGAACGCACGGCCCTTGTCCAGCTCTTCCAGGGCTTCTTTCAGGCTGCCGCAAACTTGTGGGATCTCTTTCGCCTCTTCAGGCGGCAGGTCGTACAGGTTTTTGTCAGCGGCATCGCCTGGGTGGATCTTGTTCTGGATACCGTCCAGACCGGCCATCAGCAGTGCTGCGAAAGCCAGGTACGGGTTGGCAGCCGGATCCGGGAAACGGGCTTCGATACGACGGCCGCGCGGGCTGTTGACGTAAGGAATACGGATCGAGGCGGAACGGTTGCGAGCCGAGTAGGCCAGCATCACCGGCGCTTCAAAACCTGGCACCAGACGCTTGTAGGAGTTGGTGGCCGGGTTGGTGAAGCCGTTCAGGGCCTTACCGTGTTTGATGATACCGCCGATGAAGTACAGGGCGGTTTCGGACAGGCCGGCATAGCCTTCGCCAGCGAAGGTGTTCTTGCCGTCTTTGGCGATGGACATGTGCACGTGCATGCCCGAGCCGTTGTCGCCGTACAGTGGCTTCGGCATGAAGGTCGCGGTGCGGCCGTAAGCGTCGGCTACGTTGTGGACAACGTATTTCAGAGTCTGAACTTCGTCAGCTTTCTTCACCAGGGTGTTGAACTTGACACCGATTTCGTTCTGACCGGCAGTCGCCACTTCGTGGTGGTGAACTTCAACGGTCTGGCCCATCTCTTCCAGTGCGTTGCACATGGCAGTACGGATTTCGTGGTCGTGGTCGAACGGCGGAACCGGGAAGTAGCCGCCTTTGATGCCAGGACGGTGGCCTTTGTTGCCGCCTTCGATGTCCTGGTCGGACATCCACGAGCCTTGTTCGGAGTAGATCTTGAACATCGAGCCGGAGATGTCCGACTTGAACTTCACTTCGTCGAAGATGAAGAATTCTGGTTCTGGGCCAGCGAAGACGGTGTCACCGATACCGGTGGTCTTCAGGTATTCCTCGGCGCGGTGAGCGATGGCGCGCGGGTCGCGATCGTAACCTTGCATGGTCGACGGTTCGATGATGTCGCAAACCAGGATCAGGGTTGCGTCTTCGGTGAACGGGTCCAGAACGGCAGTGTCGTCGTCCGGCAGCAGGATCATGTCGGAGGCTTCGATGCCTTTCCAGCCAGCGATGGAGGAACCGTCGAACATCTTGCCGACTTCGAAGAAGTCGTCTTCCAGCGCATCGCGAGCCGGCATGGTCACGTGGTGCTGAGTGCCTTTGGTGTCCGTGAAGCGCAGATCAATCCACTTGACGTCATGATCTTTGATGAGTTGAACCGACTTCGACATAGTGTCCTCCGGGTGGCTTAGGGCTTGGTAGTGGATGCCCTTAATAGGGGTGATGCCGGCGCAGATACTCTGCCAAGGCAACCTGCCTCACAAGGGAGCAAATTGCATGCCAGTGCCCCAGCATGGGTTTTTTGCCCCAATTTCACGCTTTAAGCACCGCAAAGTGCCATAAGGGTGAAAATCTCGCCCCTTAATGTAGCGCTTCAAATCAGAAATGACCCGTTTTGGTGCAAGTGAAACCTTCTGCATATTAACTGGTTAAACCTTGAGCAATTTCCGCTATAATCCGCGCCCCCCTTTTTCGGCTGGCCCTGCGCGCGCTGTTTTCATGAAACTAATCGTAAAAGTCTTCCCCGAGATCACCATCAAAAGCCGCCCTGTCCGGATGCGTTTCATCCGCCAGCTGGCCAAGAACATCCGCGCCGTGCTCCGCGATCTGGACCCGGCCGTGGTGGTGAACGGTGTGTGGGACAATCTTGAGCTGGAAACCCGCGTTACCGACCCCAAAGCCTTGAAAGAGATGGGTGAGCGCCTGGTCTGCACCCCGGGTGTCGCGCACTTTCTGCAGATCGACGAGTACCCGCTGGGCGACTTCGACGACATCACCGAGAAGTGCAAACAGCACTATGGCGATGTGCTGGCCGGGAAGATTTTCTCGGTGCGCTGCAAGCGTGCAGGCAAGCACCCGTTCAGCTCGATGGACGTCGAAAAATACGTCGGCAGCAAGCTGCGTCGTGAGTGCGGTGCGGCTGGAATCGACCTCAAAGCCCCGGAAATCGAAGTTCGCATCGAAGTTCGCGACCAACGGTTGTTTGTCATCCACAGCCAGCACAACGGCATCGGCGGTTACCCGCTCGGCGCCCTGGAGCAGACGCTGGTATTGATGTCCGGCGGCTTTGACTCGACGGTTGCCGCGTACCAGATCATGCGTCGCGGCCTGATGGCGCATTTCTGCTTCTTCAATCTGGGCGGTCGTGCCCACGAATTGGGCGTGATGGAAGTCGCGCATTTCATCTGGAAGAAGTACGGCAGCTCGCAACGCGTGCTATTTGTCAGTGTTCCGTTCGAAGAAGTATTGGGCGAAATTCTCGGCAAAGTCGATAACAGTCATATGGGCGTCGTATTGAAGCGTATGATGTTGCGCGCATCGTCGGCCATCGCCGACCGGCTGCACATCGATGCGCTGGTCACCGGCGAAGCGATCTCCCAGGTATCGAGCCAGACGCTGCCGAACCTGTCGGTGATCGACTGCGTGACCGACAAACTGGTCCTGCGCCCACTGATCGTTGCGCACAAGCAGGACATCATCGACACGGCCAACGAGATTGGCACCGCCGATTTCGCCCGGCACATGCCGGAGTACTGCGGGGTCATCTCGGTCAATCCGAAGACTGCCGCCAAGCGCCACCGTGTTGAGCACGAAGAGAAAGAATTCGACATGGCGGTTCTCGAGCGTGCGCTCGAAAACGCCAAACTGGTGCCGATCGATCGAGTGATCGACGAATTGGGCCAGGACTTGCAGATCGAAGAAGTCGGCGAAGCGCTGGCCGGTCAGATCGTCATCGACATCCGTCACCCGGATGCGGCCGAGGATGACCCGCTGGAACTTGCCGGCATAGAAGTACAGACGATGCCGTTCTACGCAGTGAACGCTCGTTTCAAGGAGCTGGATCCGACTCGCCAGTACCTGCTGTATTGCGACAAAGGCGTGATGAGTCGCCTGCATGCTCACCATTTGCTCAGTGAGGGGCATGCCAATGTGCGCGTTTATCGACCGAGCTAAGTGCCCGGGGCTGTTTGCCTGTGGCCTGCGTCACCGGCCCCCCGACACCGCCGTCAAGCTGTAACGGCCATGCCGGACACTACTGTTAATCGCTGCCAAGACTTGTCAGCAAACCGAATCCTCTGATCGAGATACACAAGTGATCGAAAATCTACGTAACATCGCCATCATTGCCCACGTTGACCATGGTAAGACCACTCTGGTAGACAAACTCCTGCGTCAATCCGGCACTCTGGAGCGCAACGAGCTCAACGACGAGCGCGTGATGGACTCCAACGACCAGGAAAAAGAGCGCGGTATTACCATTCTGGCGAAAAACACCGCCATCAACTGGAACGGCTACCACATCAACATCGTGGACACCCCGGGCCACGCCGACTTCGGCGGCGAAGTAGAACGCGTAATGTCGATGGTTGACTCCGTTCTGCTGCTGGTTGACGCTCAAGACGGCCCTATGCCGCAAACCCGTTTCGTGACCAAGAAGGCGTTCGAAGCCGGCCTGCGTCCAATCGTGGTCATCAACAAGGTTGACCGTCCAGGCGCGCGTCCGGACTGGGTTCTGGACCAGATCTTCGACCTGTTCGACAACCTCGGTGCTACCGAAGAACAACTGGACTTCCAGGTTGTTTACGCCTCGGCCCTGAACGGTATCGCCGGTCTGGATCACACCGCCATGGGCGAAGACATGACTGCGCTGTACCAGGCAGTTGTCGACCACGTTCCGCCTCCGGCCGTTGACCGTGACGGTCCGTTCCAGATGCAGATCTCCGCTCTGGACTACAACAGCTTCCTGGGTGTTATCGGTGTTGGCCGTATCGCTCGTGGTCGCGTCAAGCCGAACACCCCGGTTGTCGCGATCAGCGCCGACGGCAAGCGCCGCAACGGTCGTATCCTGAAGCTGATGGGTCACCACGGTCTGCACCGCATTGACGTTGAAGAAGCAGCAGCCGGCGACATCGTCTGCATCAGCGGCTTCGACGAGCTGTTCATCTCCGACACCCTGTGCGACATCAACACCGTCGAGGCGATGAAGCCGCTGACCGTTGACGAGCCAACCGTTTCCATGACCTTCCAGGTAAACGATTCGCCATTCTGCGGTAAAGAAGGCAAGTTCGTGACCTCCCGTAACATCAAGGATCGTCTGGACAAAGAGCTGCTGTACAACGTTGCACTGCGCGTTGAAGAAGGCGACTCGGCTGACAAGTTCAAGGTTTCCGGCCGTGGTGAGCTGCACCTCTCGGTACTGATCGAAACCATGCGTCGCGAAGGCTTCGAGCTGGCCCTGGGCCGTCCTGAAGTGATCATCCGTGAAGTTGACGGCGTGAAGCAGGAACCGTTCGAAAACGTCACCATCGACATCCCTGAAGAATCGCAGGGCAAGGTCATGGAAGAGATGGGTCTGCGTAAGGGCGACCTGAGCAACATGGTGCCGGATGGCAAGGGCCGTGTTCGTCTGGAATACAACATCCCTGCTCGCGGTCTGATCGGTTTCCGTAACCAGTTCCTGACCCTGACCAACGGTGCTGGCATCCTGACCTCGATCTTCGATCGTTACGCTCCAGTGAAGTCGGGCCACATGTCCGGCCGTCAGAACGGCGTTCTGGTTTCGGTTGAAACCGGCAAGGCACTGACCTACTCGCTGGAAACCCTGCAGGCTCGTGGCAAGCTGTTCGTAGAACACGGCCAGGAGATCTACAACGGTCAGATCGTTGGTCAGAACAGCCGCGACAACGACCTGGGTGTGAACCCTACCAAAGGCAAGAAGCTCGACAACATGCGTGCTTCGGGTAAAGACGAAACCATCGCTCTGGTACCACCTGTTCGCTTCACTCTGGAACAGGCTCTGGAATACATCCAGGAAGACGAGCTGTGCGAAGTCACGCCTAAGTCCATCCGTCTTCGCAAGAAGATCCTGGACGAAAGCGAGCGTACCCGCGCTGCCAAGAAAGCCAAGGCATAAGATTTAGCCCAGGCTGAAAAAAACGCCCCCGGTCGCGAGACCGGGGGCGTTTTTGTTTGTCTGGGGTTTACGCGTTGTTTGTGCTGGCCTCATCGCTGGCAAGCCAGCTCCCACAGGGGAACGCATTCCAATGTGGGAGCGAGCCTGCTCGCGAAGGCGGCGGATCAGCCGCCGCACATTTCAGGAAAGGTCAGAACTTCTCGATCGACCGCGAATTTTGCACCCGCTCGACTTCTTTCGGCTTATACGCGCAATACCCCGGCCGCGGGCCGATTTTCGGGTGGTTGCGGCAAGTGTCCGGGCGCTTGTCATAAATGGTGCACAGGCGGCTCTTACGATCCAGGTAGTAGCAATCGTTGTTGCTCATGCGCTGCAGGGTGAAGATCCCCGACTTCTGGTTGAAGCGCTCGACCAGCCCTTCCTTTTGCAGGCGCTTGGCGATGTTCTTCGGCGGATCACCCAGTTCGAACTCGTCAACCACGCCGATGCGTACCAAGTCCTTGATCTTGACCTCGACCGGCAGGGTGCAGCAGCTGGAGACACAAGAGCCGCACATCGGGGCCGAATATTTGGCCCACGTATCGAGACGATCGATCTCGGCGGCGGCAATCAGGTTGGGCTTCATCATCGGGAATTACCAGGCGTGTGCATCAGGGCGCGCGATCATACCGGGACTGGTGGATTTTTGAACAACCTTTCGCCAGATTTTTGCAAATGCCGCGCAAATGTCATTCAGTCCGGCACGGCCCCTGCATTCATTAGCCCACTCGCCAAGGTAATGCCGGGCTATCTCACCGTCTTCGGAAAAACTGCAGAACCTGCGCCTCTACCGTCGGTCAGACCGTCTAGGCTCAGACAATTCCCCGCTCGCTCGAGGTCCTATCGATGACTCAAGAACCACTAGTTCGCGAAGCAGAGGTGGCCGCATTCCGCGATGCCGTCCTGACCAAGCTCACCTATGCAGTGGGTAAAGACCCGGATCACGCTTTCGACCATGACTGGTTCGAAGCCATTGCCCTGGCGGCGCGCGACCACATGGTCGAACACTGGATGGACCACACCCGGCAGATCTACCGCAAAGGCCAGAAACGGGTGTATTACCTCTCGCTGGAATTTCTCATCGGTCGTTTGCTCTACGACAGCCTGAGCAATCTCGGCCTGCTCGACGTCGCGCGTGAAGCGCTGACCGAACTGGGCGTCGATCTCGAACGCATCCGTCTGCTGGAACCTGACGCGGCACTCGGCAACGGCGGCCTCGGACGTCTGGCGGCGTGCTTCATGGAAAGCATGTCGACCCTCGGCATCGCCGGGCACGGCTACGGCATTCGCTACGAGCATGGGCTGTTCCGGCAGGCCATCGTCGATGGCTGGCAGCAGGAACAGACCGAGCACTGGCTGGATTTCGGCAACCCGTGGGAGTTCGAACGTCCGGAAGTGGTGTACTCGATCGGCTTCGGCGGCAGCGTCGAAACCGTCACCGATGCCAGCGGCAAGACCAAACAGGTCTGGTCGCCTGCGGAAACCGTGCGCGCGATTGCCTACGACACCCCGGTGGTCGGCTGGCGCGGGGCGAGCGTCAACACCCTGCGCCTGTGGCGTGCACGCGCCATGGAAGATCTGCACCTGGAGCGCTTCAACGCCGGTGACCACCTGGGTGCCGTCGCCGAAGTCGCCCGCGCTGAAAGTATTTCCCGCGTGCTTTACCCGGCAGACAGCACTGAGGCCGGGCAGGAACTGCGCCTGCGCCAGGAATACTTCTTCGTCGCCGCTTCCTTGCAGGATTTGCTGCGTCGTCATCGCAACATGCACACCTCGGTGCTGACCCTGGGCGATCACGCGGCGATCCAGCTCAACGACACTCACCCTTCGATTGCCGTTGCTGAATTGATGCGGCAACTGGTCGACGTCTACGACGTGGCCTGGGATGCGGCGTGGCAAGTCACCGTCGATACCTTGTCGTACACCAACCACACGCTGTTGCCCGAAGCGCTGGAAACCTGGCCGGTCGGCCTGATGGAACGCATGCTGCCTCGGCACATGCAGATCATTTATCTGATCAACGCCCAGCACATCGACTCGCTGCGCGCCAAAGGCATTCACGATTTCGACGTGCTGCGCGCGGTGTCGCTGATCGAAGAGGACAACGGTCGCCGGGTGCGCATGGGCAACCTCGCGTTCCTCGGTTCGCACAGCGTCAACGGCGTGTCCGGGCTGCACACGCAGTTGATGCGCAAGACTGTGTTCGCTGAACTGCACAAGCTCTACCCGGAGCGGATCAACAACAAAACCAACGGCATCACCTTTCGCCGCTGGCTGTTCCAGGCCAACTCCGAGCTGACCTCGATGCTGGTCGACTCCCTCGGTCCGGAAGTGCTGGATAACCCGGAAGAACGCCTGCTCGACCTCGAACCGTTCGCCGAGAAACCCGCCTTCCGCAAAGCCTTCGCCGAACAGCGCCTGCACAGCAAAAAGGCCTTGGCCTATCTGATTCACGAGCGGCTGGGGATCGCGGTCAATCCGGCGGCGATGTTCGACGTGCAGGTCAAACGGATCCACGAATACAAGCGCCAGTTGCTCAACCTGATGCACACCGTGGCGCTGTATCAGGCGATTCGCGCCGAGCCTGAAGTCGACTGGGTACCTCGGGTGAAAATCTTCGCCGGTAAAGCGGCGGCCAGTTATCACCAGGCCAAATTGATCATCAAACTGACCAACGACATCGCCCGGGTAGTGAACAACGACCCGACAGTGCGCGGTTTGCTGAAAGTGGTGTTCCTGCCCAACTACAACGTCAGCCTGGCCGAGAGCATCATTCCGGCGGCGGACTTGTCCGAGCAGATTTCCACGGCCGGGTTCGAAGCCTCGGGCACCAGTAACATGAAGTTCGGCCTCAACGGTGCGCTGACCATCGGCACCCTCGACGGCGCCAACGTGGAAATGTGCGAGCGCATCGGCGCCGAGCACATGTTCATCTTCGGCCTCAGCGCACAGCAGGTCGAGGCGCGCAAACAGAACCACGAGTTCAGCGCTGCACCGGACATCGCCGCGTCGCATCGTTTGAGCGACGTGCTGCAAGCGATCCGCAGTGGTGTGTTCTCGCCGGATGACACGTCGCGCTACACCGGGCTGATCGATTCGCTGGTGGACTACGATCGCTTCCTGGTCTGCGCCGACTTCGATTCCTATTGGGAAGCGCAAAAACGCGTCGATGCGCACTGGCACGATTCCAACAACTGGTGGCGCTCGGCAGTGCTCAACACGGCGCGGATGGGCTGGTTCTCGTCCGACCGGACGATTCGCGAGTACGCCACGGATATCTGGAAGGCACTGGAGTGATTTTCTGCAACAAATGTGCGTAAGGCCCAACGATTGTTGGGCCGGATCGATATACTGAGCGCCGGTTACCGGGCTGTTCAGTCACCACTGATCCAGTGTAGGAGTGAGCCCGCTCGCGATAGCGCCGTCACATTCAACAGCTTCGTTGACTGACAAATCGCTATCGCGAGCAGGCTCACTCCTACAAGGGTTTGTGCCTAGACTGAAGCAACTGTCGGGATTGCCCCGCCTTGGGGCCGCTTAGGGATATCGACCATGCAATGGATGTTCATGTTGATCGGGCTGCTGCTCGGCTGGCTGCTCGATGAGTCGTTCAGTGCCGCGCTGCTGGGTGCACTGCTCGGGCTGGCGATCGGGCAAACGCTGCGCCTTGCCCGGCTTGGCTCGCAGGCCACCGACCAACAGCGTCAACTGGAACAGGCCAAGGTCGCCCTGCAAGCCGTCGAGCAGCGTCTGTTTCTGCTTGAAGGTGCCAGCGTGCGCACCACACCGCCGAGCGTGGCGCCGATGCCGGACGCCATCGTTGAGCCGATCATCGTCGCCGAACAATCATCCTCCCCCACGCCGGATCTGGTCTGGGAACTGCCGCCCGAACTAGAACCGATCTCTGCCGTTGCCAGCGAAACCAGCCAGCCGCTGCCGGCGGATGTCTGGCGTCTGGATGCTGTTACCGACGAGCCAGCAGCGCCGGCACAGCCTGCCGAACCTCGTGGCCCGAACCTGATCGAGCGTGGCATCAGCGCTGCGCGTGACTGGCTGTTCGGTGGCAACACCGTGCTGCGGGTTGGTGTGGTGCTGCTGTTTTTCGGTCTGGCGTTCCTGCTGCGCTACGCCACCGAGGGCATGGTGGTGCCGATCGAACTGCGTTATGCCGGCGTCGCGGCGGCGGCGTTGGCCCTGCTGGCACTGGGCTGGTGGCTGCGTACGCGCAACAGCAGTTATGCGCTGATGCTGCAGGGCACCGGGATCGCGGTGCTGTACCTGACGGTGTTTGCGGCGATGCGTCTGCATCCGTTGCTCGATCCGTCCGCCGCGCTGGGGTTGCTGGTGGCGGTCACGGTGTTCTCGGCGATTCTCGCCATCACTCAGGATGCGCTGGGGCTGGCGGCGGCTGCAGCATTGGGCGGTTTCGCCGCGCCGATCCTGACCTCGACCGGGGAGGGCAACCATGTCGCGCTGTTCAGCTATTTCGCGTTGCTCAATGCCGGCATTCTCGCCATTGCCTGGTTCAAGGCCTGGCGCCTGCTTAACCTGATCGGGTTCGTCGGCACGTTCGGTATCGGCTTCGCCTGGGGCCTGCGCTCCTATGCGCCCGAGTTGCTGTGGAGCACCGAGCCGTTCCTGATTCTGTTCTTCCTGATGTACCTGGGCATCGGCCTGTTGTTCGCCCGGCGCAAGTTGCTCGACATGCCCGATGCGCCAGCAGACGGCGATCGCGAGGCGCTGCTGCACTGGTCGGCGCGCAAGGGCGACTACGTCGACGGCACGATGCTGTTCGGCCCGCCGATCGTGGGCTTCGGTCTGCAGTTTGCGCTGGTGCAGCACCTGGAGTTCGCCGCTGCGTTCAGCGCACTCGCACTGGGCGTGATCTACATGGGCCTGGCCCGGGTGTTGATGGGCGGCCGCGCCTTGTTGCTGGGTGAAACCTGTCTGGCGCTGGGGGTGATTTTCGCCAGTCTGGCGATCCCGCTGGGCCTCGATGCGCGCTGGACTTCGGCGGCGTGGGCAGTGGAGGGCGCGGGGATTTTCTGGCTCGGCCTGCGTCAGCATCGGCCGTTCGCCCGAGCGTTTGCCCTGCTGCTGCAACTGGGGTCGGCGCTGGCCTTTCTCAGTCAGTTGCGGGTTGGCGAAAGCAGCCTGCTCGACGGTGCACCGCTGGGGGCGTTGATGCTCGGCATCGCGCTGCTGTTCAGTTTCTATCAATTGCGCAAAGCCTCGGCGGAACAGGCTTCGCCGTGGGAGCGCCAGGGTTTGCCGGTGCTGGCGGCACTGGGCCTGACGTTCCTGTATTTGCTGGCGCCGTTGTTTTTCTTTGTTCAGCTGACAGCGATCAGTTGGGCCTTGGCCGGATTGGTGACCTTGTTCGTCGGTCTGCGCCTGCAATCGCGCACGTTCCTGTTCACCGCGTTCACTGTGCAGTTGCTCGGTGGTGCGCTGTTCCTGTTGCGCCTGCAAGGTGCAGGTGAGGATTCGGCGGCCGTGTTCAGCGCCGGGTGGAGCGGTTTGCTCAGCGCATCGGTGATCGGTGTGGCGTTGATCGGCGGGATGCTGCTGGCGGCGCGCGACGAGATGGTGCGCGGCGATGTGCGGCTGCTGCGCGGGTTGTCGGTGGTGTTGCTGGCGGGGTTGGTGCTGATCAATCTGGCGGTGCTGTTCGTGCTGCCGTGGCAAACCGCGAGTGCGGTGTGGGCGGCGAGCGGTCTGCTGATCATCTGGCTGAGCCTGTACCTCAAGCAGCGCGTGAGTTTTGTTTTCGGCCTGTTGTTGCAGTTGATCGGTGGCGCGGCGTTCTTGTTGACCGGCCCCGAGTTGCTCGGGCCGCTGTCCAGCGAAGGTCTGCGGCCGTTGGCCCATGGCGGCTTCTGGACGCCGCTGGTACTGGGGCTGGCCGCGCTGGTCGGTGCCTGGCGTCTGCAACTGGGCAATCATGCCTCGGCGTTCGATGCGCTGAGTTTGCAACGCCTGTCCGAAGTGCTGCTGGTGTGGGGCGCCGGTTGGTGGGCGTTGGCGTGGGTCAGTGAGGTGCTGCGTTTTGCGCCGCTGAATCTGCAGGCGACGCTGTTGCTGCTGATTGCCGCGCTGAGTGTGGCGCTGTGGACATTGTTGGCGCTGCGCCTGAAATGGCCGGCGCTGGGCCTGCTCTGCACCTTGCTGATTCCGGCGGCGGGGCTGGTGTTGCTGGCGGCGTGGCATGCGCGTTATCACCCAGCGGCGAATTTTGGTTGGCTGGCGTGGGTATTGGTGTTCGCCGTGCATTTCTTCAGCCTGCGGCGTCTGGCACCGATGCTGCCGGCACGGGCCTTGAGCGCGGCGCACGTGCTGGGTTGCTGGCTGCTGATCGGCGTGCTGGCGCTGGAGTTGCGCTACGGCTTGCTGCTGTTGTCCGAGCAATACAACGCGTGGCGCTGGCTGGGCTGGGCGATCCTGCCGAGCCTGTATCTGTTGCTGGCGGCGGCTCCGCGCAACTGGCCATGGCCTGTGGCGGCATTCCCGCGGGAATATCGTTTGTACGCTGCCGCGCCGCTGGCAGTGCTGATGCTGGCGTGGTTCTGGCTGGCCAACGGTGTCAGCGACGGTAACGCCGAACCGCTGCCGTACGTGCCGCTGATCAACCCGTTGGAATTGGGCCTGCTGTTCGCCTTGTTCGGGGTGTACGTGTGGTCGCGTCATGCGGTGACGCAGTTTGCCCTGCGCAAGGATTACGCCGAGTACGCCACACAACTGGTCGCCGGGGTTTCGCTGTTCGCTTTCTGCACCGCGCTGGTGACCCGCGCTGCGCACCATTGGGCGGGCATTCCGTTCGAGCTGGATCTGCTGCTCGAATCGATGCTGGTGCAGGCCGGGTTGTCCATCGTCTGGACCTTGATGGCGTTGGGGCTGATGATCGGCGGACACCTGCGTCACCGGCGCGAAGTGTGGCTGATCGGCGCGGCGTTGATTGCGCTGGTGGTGGCCAAACTGATTTTTGTCGAATTGAGCAACCGTGGCGGACTGGCCCGGATCGTCTCGTTTATCGGCGTCGGCGTGTTGCTGCTGGTGGTGGGCTATTTCGCACCGCTGCCACCGAAACGTGTCGAAGCCGAACCGGTGGCGGACAAACCCGTGCCGGATACCGAAGGAGTTTCATCTTGAGTCGCATGCTGAATCTGGGGTGGTTGGCGCTGGGCGTGGTGATGGCTGCCGGCGCCCAGGAAAAACCGGCGGACTTCGCCACGCAGGTGCCGCTGACGGTGAGTGGCAACGGCCCGTGGTATCGCCTCGATCTGCCGCTGAGCGCGCAATTGCAGGCCCGCCAGACCGATCTCAGCGACCTGCGCGTATTCAACGCCGCCGGCGAACCGCAGGCCTATGCCCTGGCTCGGGAATCGGCGCAGACCCGCGACGACGGGCAGTTGCATGAAGTGAAGTGGTTCCCCTTGTACAACGCCGCCGACGCCAGCGAGCGAGCGCCGAACGTACGCGTGCAATCGACCACCACCGGCACACTGGTGGAAGTGCAGCCGTCGACTCAACTGGAGGCCGGCGAAGAAGTGTTGCGTGGCTGGCTGCTCGATGCCAGTGCGATCAAGGCGCCGCTGCAGCAGCTCATTCTCGACTGGACCAGCGAGCGTGACGGCTTCCAGCGCTTCAGCATCGAGGCCAGTGATGACTTGCAGCATTGGCAGGCGTGGGGCGAGGGGCAGGTCGCGCGGCTGACCTTTTCCGACGAACGCATCGAACAGCACGAAGTGACGCTGCCGGGGCAATCCGCACGCTATCTGCGTCTGCTGTGGGATGCGCCAACCTCGGCGCCCATCCTCACGTCGGCGCAACTGAAAAGCAGCGATCCACGCAACGTGCCGCTGCCGTTGGTCTGGTCGCAAGCGCTGGCGGGTAGCAGCACCAAGTCCGGTGAGTACACCTGGCAGTTGCCGATGGGCCTGAATGTCGAGCGGGTGCAAGTCGAGCTGAAACAACCGAACAGTCTGGCTCCGGTCACACTCGCGGGCCGCCGCGAAAGCAGCCTGCCGTGGCAGACGTTGAGCAACGGTTTGCTGTATCGCCTGACCCAGAACGGTCAGGACGTGGTGCAAAACGAATTGCAGTTGTACGGGCAAACTGTGCAGCAGTTGAAACTGAGCGTGGACGAGCGCGGCGGCGGTCTGGGTGAGCAGGCACCGAGCCTGAAGTACGCGGTGCGGGCGACCCAGGTGATTTTCCTCGCACGGGGTGACGGGCCTTACAGCCTGGCGCTGGGCAATCCGACGGTGAAAACCGCGAACTTGCCGCTGAGCACGCTGATTCCGGATTTCAAACCGCAGAAGCTCGCGACGCTGGGCAAGGCGACGGTGCAGGGTGAGGTGGTTGCCACTCAGGCTGCGCCGGCGACTACGGCGGCAGTAGCCGAGACCAACTGGAAGAAAATCGGCCTGTGGGCGGTGTTGCTGGTGAGTGTGGTGTTCCTCGGGGCGATGGCGGCGAGCCTGTTGCGCAAGCCGCCGACCAATTCCTGAGAATGGCTGGCGCTGCGCGCCATTCGCGAGCAAGCCCGCTCCCACAGTTGACCGAGTAGCCTCGATGGACGCGATCAATGTGGGAGCGGGCTTGCTCGCGAAGGCGGCTGATCGGCCAACGAGAATTTCAGATCGGTCGCGGTTGCGCACGCACCACCCGTCCCGTTTCGAACTACGCTCAATCCGGTACCTGAACTCTCTCGACCCGATCACGTCTGATAGAGGCAATTGCGCCCCAATGCACGTTACCGGGCGTCATCGCTCGCTACGTTTTCAGACTCCCTGTAAACTGCGCGGGTTTTTAGCCCCCCATTCCACCGGAGCCGTCCATGTCCCGCGTTACCCTGAGTCGCTATTTGATTGAGCAGACCCGCAGCAATAACACTCCTGCCGATCTGCGCTTCCTGATCGAAGTGGTGGCGCGTGCCTGCAAAGAGATCAGCCACGCCGTGTCCAAAGGCGCCCTGGGTGGTGTTCTGGGCAGCATGGGCACTGAAAACGTCCAAGGCGAAGTGCAGAAGAAGCTCGACGTGCTGTCGAACGAGATCCTGCTCGAAGCCAACGAATGGGGCGGTCACCTGGCCGGCATGGCGTCCGAAGAAATGGACAATGCCTACCAGATCCCGGGCAAATACCCGAAAGGCGCCTACCTGCTGGTGTTCGACCCACTGGACGGCTCGTCGAACATCGACATCAACGCTCCGGTCGGCACCATCTTCTCGGTACTGCGTTGCCCGAACGAATACCTGAGCCAGAACGAGCCGCTGAACGAAAAAGCCTTCCTGCAGCCAGGCACCCAGCAGGTTGCCGCCGGTTACGCGATCTACGGCCCGCAGACCATGCTGGTGCTGACTCTGGGCGACGGCGTCAAAGGCTTCACCCTGGACCGCGAAATGGGCAGCTTCGTGCTGACCCACGAAGACATCACCATTCCTGAAACCACCCAGGAATTCGCGATCAACATGTCCAACCAGCGCCACTGGGAGGCCCCGGTACAACGCTACGTCAGCGAACTGCTGGCCGGCGAAGAAGGCCCGCTGAAGAAAAACTACAACATGCGCTGGGTCGCGGCGATGGTGGCCGACGTGCACCGCATCCTGACCCGTGGCGGTCTGTTCATGTACCCACGCGACAGCCGTGAGCCGTCCAAGCCGGGCAAACTGCGTCTGATGTACGAAGCCAACCCGATGTCGTTCCTGGTGGAACAGGCCGGCGGCGCGTCCACCGACGGTCACCAGCGTATCCTCGACATCCAGCCGGAAGGCCTGCACCAGCGCGTAGCGGTGTTCCTCGGCTCGAAAGAAGAAGTCGCCCGCGCCACGGCTTACCACAAGGAATAAACCATGACTGCGCCCTGGCAGCCGTTGCTCGATTGGTGGTTCGGACATGCCGAATCACCGGACGAGATTGCGGCTGACAAGGGCAAGTTGTGGTTCGGCAAGAAAGACAGCCAGGACCTCGAAGCGCGTGAGCGTTTCGGGGTCTTTGTCGATCAGGCCCTCGCCGGCGAATTGACCGAGTGGACGCAACGTCCGGAAGGTTGGTTGGCGGTGGTGTTGCTGCTCGATCAATTGCCGCGAATGATCTTTCGCGACACTCCCAAAGCGTTTTCCGGTGATCTGCGCGCGCAGAAACTCGTCGCCCAAGGCATTGCGGCGGACTTCGACCGGCAACTGAAGCCGATTCAGCGGGTATTCATTTATCTGGTGTTCGAACACTGCGAAAACCTCGCGGTGCAGAACGAAGCCGTTTCGCGCTTTATCGATCTGCTGGCTGAACAGCCGGAAGCCGAGCGGGCGGTGTTTGCCGACAATCTGGACTATGCCGAGCGGCATCAGAAAGTGATTGCGCGGTTTGGACGGTTTCCGCATCGCAATGCGGTGTTGGGGCGGGAGTCGACGGCGGAAGAACTTGAGTTTCTCGCCGGGCCAGGTTCCCGATTCTAAACTTGCGTTAAGGCTGCTGCCGTCTTCGCGAGCAAGCCCGCTCCCACAGTGCCTCATGGTGGAACACACATTGTGTTAACACCGAAGATCCCTGTGGGAGCGGGCTTGCTCGCGAAGAGGCCAGTGGCCGCGCCTTAGATCCTGAAGCTGCCTACCAACTGCTTCAAGCGCGCCGCCTGTTGCTCCAGATCCGAGCAAGCGCGCAAGGTCGCCTGCAGGTTCTCGACACCTTCCTGGTTCAGCGTATTGATCTCGTTGATGTCGACGTTGATCGATTCGACCACAGCCGTCTGCTCCTCAGTCGCGGTAGCCACTGACTGGTTCATGCCGTCGATCTCGCCGATGCGCTGGGTCACGCTGCCCAGGCGTTCGCCGGCCTGGTTGGCGATGCCAACGCTGCTTTCGCTCTCGCGCTGGCTCTCGGTCATGATGCTGACTGCCTGGCGTGCACCGACTTGCAGTTCTTCGATCATCTTCTGCACTTGCTGCGCCGAATCCTGGGTGCGGTGGGCGAGGTTGCGCACCTCGTCAGCGACCACGGCGAAACCACGGCCAGCCTCACCGGCGCGGGCCGCTTCGATGGCAGCGTTTAGCGCCAGCAGGTTGGTCTGCTGCGAGATGCTGGTGATCACTTCCAGAATCTGCCCGATGTTCACCGTGTTGCTGTTCAGTGTTTCGATGTTGCCGCAGGAGTCGCTGATTTTTGCCGACAGCTGCTGCATGGCGTGGATGGTTTTATCCACAACCTGCTGACCATCGACCGCCAGGCTGCGCGCATCGCTGGAGTGTTGCGAGGCGAGGGCGGCGTTCTGGGCGATTTCCTGAGCGGCGGCGCCGAGCTGGTTGATCGCCGCAGCTACGCTGTTGGTGCGGGTTGCTTGCTGGTCGGAGTTGTACATCGACGAGTTCGACGCCGCGACCACGCGCAGGGCGACTTCGTTGACTTGCCCGGTGGCCGAGGACACTTCACGGATCGAGGTGTGAATACGCTCGACAAAGCGGTTGAACGACAGGCCCAGCGCGCCGAACTCGTCGTGGCCGTGGATCACCAGCCGCTTGGTCAGGTCGCCTTCACCTTCGGCGATGTCATGCATGGCGCGGCCCATGGTCAGCAGCGGCTGCATCAGCACGCGAATCAACATGCCGAGCAAAGCGATGATGATCACCACGGCGATCACCATGGCGATCAGCGCCGAGGTGCGGAATTCGCTGAGCATCGAGAATGCGGTGTCCTTGTCCAGCACCAGCGCCACGTACCAGTCAGCCGATGGCACGCCGTTGACGCGGGTGAAGGAGATCAGTTGGGTCTTGCCGTCGAATTCGACTTCTTTCAGGCCCGGGCTGACTTTCGGTGCGCCGTTTGGATAAGCCTCGGCGAGGGTCTTCAGGACCAGTTTGCTGTCCGGGTGAATCAGGATCTTGCCATCGGCGCTGACGATGAACGCATGGCCGTGGCCACCAAAGTTGAGCGAGTTGATGATCGCGCTGACGCTGGTCAGGTCGATATCCGCGCCGGCCACACCGATCATCTGGCCCTGACGCTGCACTGGAGTGGCGACGGTGATTACCAGTTTGCCCGACGATGCGGCGATGTAGGGTTCGGTGACGATGGTCTGTTGGGCGCTGTTGGCTGCCTTGTACCAGCCACGGGCGCGCGGGTCGTAGTCCGGCGCGCGATTGCCGGCGGGTACCGAGAACATCACGCCGTCAGCGCCGCCGAAGTAGCTGAGCTGGAAATTGCCGGTGTAGGCGGGCAGGTCGATGATGCGCTTGAGGCTGGCCGGGGCGCTGCCGTCGGCGGCGACCTGCTGCGACAGCGATTGCAGTAACTGGATGCGGCTTTCCAGCCAGGTCTGGATGTTGCTGGTGGTCAGGCTGCCCAGTTCCTGCATCGAGGCTTCGGTGCTGCTGCTCAGGGCTTCGCGTTGTCGATAGTCGTTGAACAAAATGAAACAGGCGAACGCAACGGCCACCACGAGGGCGGCAGCCAACAAGATCTTGTGGCTGAATTTCATGTTTCTGGTCATCGAATGAACTACCGCGAAGGGGCTGGTCGAGAAAGGGCGGCAATTTGCCACACTCGGGGGCTTTGCGCTGCTCTTATTTCGACCGCCGCGCGCCAAAGATTAGGCGTCTTTGATGAAATGCGACGAAATGCTCAATAGCCGCACAAAGTGTCTGATTTACCGGTAAATGCCAGACGAGCGGAGCGATAAATAGCCATTTCTGAAGGGAACCAGATGAGGGTTTTCTCTTCTAAGCTTCTGGTTGGCACCATGCCATCCCCCTTCCGCTCCAGGAGTTACTTCATGTCGCTGCGATCTATCGCCCTTCTGACTTTTTGCGTGCTGTTGGCCGCGTGCAGCAAGGTCAATCAGGAAAACTATTCCAAGCTTTCGGCCGGCATGGCCAAGGCCGAGGTTGAGACGCTGCTCGGCAAACCCACCGACTGTTCGGGTGCGCTCGGCATGTCCAGTTGCACCTGGGGCGATAAAAACAGCTTTATCAGCGTGCAGTACGCCGGTGACAAAGTGCTGATGTTTTCCGGCCAAGGCCTGAAGTAAACCGGGGCTATGCGCCCACGGGAGAAAAATAATGAAGCGGTTATTGTTCGTCCTTTTTGCCGGCCTGGTACTGGCCGGCTGCGCCACCCACGGTGAAGATCCGCTGGCGCCCAAGACGGCTCACAGTGTCAATCTCAAGCGTTATCAGGGCACCTGGTATGAACTGGCGCGCCTGCCGATGTACTTCCAGCGCAACTGCGCGCAGTCCGAAGCCCACTACTCGCTCAGACCCGACGGCAATGTCGATGTGCTCAATCGCTGCCTGACCTCCGACTGGCAGTGGGAAGAAGCCAAAGGCAAGGCTTATCCACAGGTGCCGGGCAAGACCGACAAGTTGTGGGTCGAGTTCGATACCTGGTTCTCGCGCTTGATTCCGGGTGTGGCGAAAGGCGAATACTGGGTGTTGTACGTCAGCGACGACTACAAGACCGCCATCGTCGGCGACCCGAGTCGCAAGTACATGTGGTTGCTGTCGCGCACGCCGACCGTCAACGGTGTGGTGCGTGAGGAGTTGCTGAGCAAGGCGCGTCAGCAGGGTTACGACACTACGCGACTGATCTGGCGGGCGTCGGATCGGCAGATGGCCAAGACTTCGAACTAAAGGTCACCACAAAATCAATGTAGGAGTGAGCCTGCTCGCGATGGCGGTGTGTCAGTCACATATTTATGTCTGACACACCGCCATCGCGAGCAGGCTCGCTCCCACATTTTTGTTTTGTGTCAGCCTAAAAGTTCGCGCAGAACCTGGGTGAAGGCACGTGCGCTTTCCTCTTCGCCCGCATGCCGGCCATCGCGCACCACCCATTGGCCATTGACCAACACGTCGCGCACCTGGCGATCGCCACCAGCGAACAGCCAGCGATTCAGAATCCCGTCACCGCTGGCGGTGGCCAGATACGGATCATTGCCATCGAGCACGATCCAGTCCGCACGCTTGCCGACTTCCAGCGCACCAATCGGCTGTCCCAAAGCCTGGGCGCCGCCGTCCAGCGCTGCGTCATACAGCGTGCGCCCAACCATCGGCTGATCCGCGCCATACAAACGGTTACGCCGCTGATCGCGTAGACGCTGGCCGTATTCCAGCCAGCGCAATTCCTCGACCACGCTGAGCGACACATGGCTGTCGGAACCGATGCCCATGCGCCCACCCTGAGCGAGGAAATCCACCGCCGGGAAAATCCCGTCGCCCAGATTCGCTTCGGTGGTCAGGCACAGGCCGGCGATGGCGCGACTCTTGGCCATCAGCGTGACTTCTTCCGGGTTGGCGTGGGTCGCGTGGACCAGGCACCAGCGCTGATCGACTTCGGTATTTTCGTAGAGCCATTGCAACGGACGGCGACCGCTCCAGCTCAGGCAGTCGTCGACCTCTTTCTGCTGCTCGGCGATGTGGATGTGCACCGGGCACTGCTTGTCGCTGGCGGCCAGCACTTCGCTGATCTGCTGCGGAGTGACCGCGCGCAGCGAGTGGAAGCACAGACCCAGCGATTGCGCTTTTTGCTGAGCCAGTAATGGCTGCAAGCGCGATTGCAGCTTCAGGTAATTTTCGCTGCTGTTGATGAAGCGGCGCTGCCCATCATTGGGCGTCTGGCCGCCGAACCCGGAATGGCTGTAGAGCACCGGCAGCAGGGTCAGACCGATGCCGCTTTCGCTCGCTGCCTGACTGATGCGCAGTGCCAGTTCGGCCGGATCGGCATACGGCTGACCGTTATTGTCGTGGTGTACATAGTGGAATTCAGCAACCGAGGTGTAACCGGCCTTGAGCATTTCGATGTACAGCTGACGGGCGATCACGCCGAGTTGCTCGGGGCTGATTTTTCCGACGAGCCGATACATCAGGTCGCGCCAGGTCCAGAAACTGTCGTTGGGATTGCCGGCCACTTCGGCCAGCCCGGCCATCGCGCGCTGGAAGGCGTGGGAGTGCAGATTGGGCATGCCCGGCAGCAGCGGACCGCTCAGCCGTTCGGCGCCGTCTGCGGTGGAATCGGCCAGGATTTGGGTCAACACGCCATCGGCGCTGACCTCAAGACGTACATTATTGGCCCATCCGTTAGGCAGCAGCGCGCGTTCGGCAAAGAAAGCGGACATGGTTCAGCACCCCATCGTGTGTTATTTGTATATACATATACAGACGTTTGCCTGCCCGGTAAACTCCGGCAAGCTAGCAACCTTCATCCAATGAACAGGGATCAACCGTGCCGACTCCGCCTCCAGTCTCCCCGTTGGCCGCGAACATGGGCGACAGTCCGGCGCCCTTGTACGCCCGCGTCAAACAGATGATCACCCAGCAGATCGACAGCGGTAACTGGCCACCGCACTACCGCGTGCCATCGGAAAGCGAACTGGTCAGCCAGCTCGGTTTCAGCCGCATGACCATCAACCGCGCCCTGCGCGAGATGACCGCCGACGGCCTGCTGGTGCGCATGCAAGGTGTCGGTACGTTTGTCGCCGAACCGAAGAGCCAGTCTGCGTTGTTCGAAGTGCACAACATCGCTGATGAAATTGCCTCCCGTGGCCATCGCCACACCTGTCAGGTGATCACCCTCGAAGAAGAGGCCGCCGGCTCCGAGCGCGCGCTGGCGCTGGACATGCGCGAAGGGCAGAAGGTCTTCCACTCGCTGATCGTGCATTACGAAAACGACATTCCGGTACAAATCGAAGACCGTTTCGTCAACGCGCTGGTCGCCCCGGAATACCTCAAGCAGGACTTCACCCTGCAGACCCCTTACGCCTATCTCAATCAGGTGGCGCCGCTGACCGAAGGCGAGCATGTGGTCGAAGCGATCCTCGCCGAGCCGTCCGAGTGCAAGTTGCTGCAGATCGAAAAAGGCGAGCCTTGCCTGCTGATCCGTCGCCGCACGTGGTCGGGGCGTCAGCCGGTGACCGCCGCGCGTTTGATTCACCCAGGTTCCCGTCATCGTCTGGAAGGACGCTTTCATAAATGAGTCAGGTAAAGGTTTTACGCGCTGAAGGCTACCCGCGCATGCCGTGGAAAAACGGCGGCGGCAGCACCGAGGAAATCACCCGTGACGCCGGTGCAGGTCTGGATGGTTTTGGCTGGCGCCTGTCGATTGCCGACATTGCCGAGTCCGGTGGATTCTCGACTTTTGCTGGTTACCAGCGAGTGATTACGGTGCTGCAGGGCGATGGCATGACCCTGTGTGTCGACGGCGATGACACTCGCCCATTGTTACCGCTGGATCCGTTTGCGTTCAGCGGCGAAAGCCAAGTGTCCTGCACTTTGCTCGGTGGCGCGATCCGCGACTTCAACCTGATCTACGCGCCACAGCGTTACAGCGCGCGGTTGCAGTGGCTGGATGGTGAGCAGCGGTTTTTCAGCTCGGCGGAGACGGTGCTGGTGTTCAGTGTCAGTGAGCTGCTGCAAGTGCAGGTCGGTGACAGCACTGCGCAACTGGGTCGGCATGATTGCCTGCAGCTGGACGGTAACACCGGGCTGGTTGAAGTCGCGGTCAATGCGGGCTGCTGCGTGATCGAACTGACTGCGCGCTGATCCTTCTGCTCATATAAAACACATTGTGGCGAGGGAGCTTGCTCCCGCTGGGCTGCGAAGCGGCGCCATTTCGGTAAATGCCGGAATGGGAGTCCTTCGGCCTCCAGCGGGAGCAAGCTCCCTCGCCACAATTGCATTTCAATCCTGTTTCCCTCGGCGCACCAACTTGTTACCGAACGCCCCAGCGTGGCGCAAAACCACGCTTTCGTAACAGCTGCACACTTCCCTCATACACCTCCGCAAAAATTTTCATTCACGCCGCAACCCTTGTCTCAGGCGCTCTGCAGCCCTGTCCGCAATTTTTCTTGAACGCCCCTCCAGCAAGTTGGCCGCTTGATTGCATATGCTTGTATGTACAAGTAAAGACGTATGCGTATGAGTCCGCAGCGTCCACTGATTCGCTTGTCGCGCATTGAGGCGCGCAGGCTGCTTGCCCACTGCCAGGGTTGGTTTGAATTGATCGCTGAGGAGTCTTTTTCGTGACTGACACAAAACCTACTAAATACCGTGACGTCGAGATCCGCGCTGCACGCGGCAACAAGCTGACCGCCAAGAGCTGGCTGACCGAAGCGCCGCTGCGCATGCTGATGAACAACCTCGATCCGGAAGTGGCCGAGAATCCGAAAGAGCTGGTGGTCTACGGTGGCATCGGTCGCGCGGCGCGTAATTGGGAGTGCTACGACAAAATCGTCGAAAGCCTGACCAATTTGAACGACGACGAGACCCTGCTGGTGCAATCGGGCAAACCGGTCGGCGTGTTCAAGACCCACAGCAACGCCCCGCGCGTATTGATCGCCAACTCCAACCTGGTGCCGCACTGGGCGAGCTGGGAACACTTCAACGAACTCGACGCCAAAGGCCTGGCCATGTACGGCCAGATGACCGCCGGCAGCTGGATCTACATCGGCAGCCAGGGCATCGTTCAGGGCACCTACGAAACCTTCGTCGAAGCTGGTCGCCAGCACTACAACGACAACCTCAAAGGCAAGTGGGTGCTGACCGCAGGTCTGGGTGGCATGGGCGGTGCTCAGCCACTGGCCGCTACCCTGGCCGGTGCCTGCTCGCTGAACATCGAATGCCAGCAGGTGAGCATCGATTTCCGCCTGAAAAGCCGTTATGTCGACGAGCAAGCCAAAGACCTCGACGACGCCCTGGCGCGCATCGCCAAATACACCGCTGAAGGCAAGGCGATCTCGATCGCGCTGCTGGGCAACGCGGCAGAAATTCTGCCGGAACTGGTCAAGCGCGGTGTGCGCCCGGACATGGTCACCGACCAGACCAGCGCCCACGACCCACTGAACGGCTACCTGCCGGCTGGCTGGACCTGGGACGAATACCGCGCCCGCGCCAAGACCGAGCCGGCCGCTGTGATCAAGGCCGCCAAGCAGTCGATGGCCGTCCACGTCAAAGCGATGCTGGACTTCCAGAAACAAGGCATTCCGACCTTCGACTACGGCAACAACATCCGTCAGATGGCGCAAGAAGAAGGCGTGGAAAACGCGTTCGACTTCCCAGGCTTTGTACCGGCCTACATCCGCCCACTGTTCTGCCGTGGCATCGGTCCGTTCCGCTGGGCGGCGCTGTCGGGTGACCCGCAGGACATCTACAAGACCGACGCCAAAGTCAAAGAGCTGATCCCGGACGATGCGCACCTGCACAACTGGCTGGACATGGCCCGTGAGCGCATCAGCTTCCAGGGTCTGCCGGCACGTATCTGCTGGGTCGGTCTGGGCCTGCGCGCCAAGCTCGGTCTGGCGTTCAACGAAATGGTGCGCAGCGGCGAGCTGTCGGCACCGATCGTGATCGGTCGCGACCACCTCGACTCCGGCTCCGTTGCCAGCCCGAACCGCGAAACCGAATCGATGCAGGACGGTTCCGACGCCGTCTCCGACTGGCCACTGCTCAACGCCCTGCTGAACACCGCGAGCGGCGCGACCTGGGTTTCCCTGCACCACGGCGGTGGCGTCGGCATGGGCTTCTCGCAGCACTCGGGCATGGTGATTGTCTGCGACGGTACTGACGAAGCGGCCGAGCGTATTGCGCGCGTGCTGCACAACGACCCGGCGACCGGTGTCATGCGCCACGCCGATGCCGGTTACCAGATCGCTATCGACTGCGCCAAGGAGCAGGGCCTGAACCTGCCGATGATTACCGGTAAATAAACGCAATTCTGTGGGAAATGCTTTTGGTGGGGGTGGGCTTGCTCACGAACGCGTTGGATCAGTCAGCACATGTTTCGAATGTGCCGGCCCCTTCGCGAGCAAGCCCGCTCCCACCAAAAGCCGCCCGCGCAAGACGCTCAGTGAACTCGAATAACAATCCACAGAGGTTGAATCATGGCTGTAACCCCCGATCGTGCAGGCAACAAACCGTTGATCGAAAGGCGTTCGATCGACTACATCCCGGAAGCGGAAAGACACGGTCGTCTGTTGAGCCAGTTCACTCTGTGGATGGGTGCGAATCTGCAAATCACTGCGATTGTCACCGGGGCCCTGGCCGTGGTGCTGGGCGGTGATGTGTTCTGGTCGTTGATCGGTCTGTTGATCGGTCAACTGCTGGGCGGTGGCGTGATGGCGTTGCATGCGGCGCAAGGGCCGAAACTGGGCCTGCCGCAGATGATTTCCAGCCGCGTGCAATTCGGCGTCTACGGCGCGGCGATCCCGATCGTGCTGGTGTGCCTGATGTACCTGGGTTTCACCGCCACCGGTACGGTGCTTTCCGGCCAGGCGCTGGGCCAGTTATTTGGCGTCAGCGACACCGTCGGCATCCTGCTGTTCGCCAGTGTCATCGTAGTGGTCACGGTGCTCGGTTATCGGGTGATCCACTGGATCGGCCGGGTTGCCAGTGTCATCGGCGTGATTGCCTTTGTGTATCTGTTCAGCCGTCTGCTGAGCCAGGTGGACGTGGGCGCGCTGTTGCAGATCCGCCACTTCAGCTGGAGCAGCTTCCTGCTGGCGGTGTCGCTCGCGGCGTCCTGGCAGATCGCGTTCGGCCCGTATGTGGCGGACTATTCGCGTTACCTGCCGAGCAAGGTTTCCTCGGTGAAAACCTTCCTTGCCGCTGGCGCAGGTTCGGTCATCGGCGCGCAGGTGGCGATGGTCCTCGGCGTGTTCGCGGCAGCTTCGGCCAACGGCCAGTTCGCCGGGCATGAAGTGGCCTACATCGTCGGTCTGGGCGGCACCGGTGCCACCGCCGCGCTGCTGTACTTCAGCATCGCCTTCGGCAAGGTGACCATTTCGACGCTGAACTCCTACGGCAGCTTCATGTGCATCGCCACCATCATCAGTGGTTTCAAAGGGCACCTGACCGTTACGCGTATGCAGCGTCTGGTGTTCGTGCTGGTGATCGTCGGCGAGGCAACCCTGATCGCGTTGCTCGGTCAGCACTCGTTCCTCGGTGCGTTCAAGTCGTTCATCCTGTTCCTGCTGGCGTTCTTCACGCCATGGAGCGCGATCAACCTGGTCGACTACTACTGCATCACCCGCGAGCGCTATGACGTGCCGGCGCTGGCCGATCCGAACGGTCGCTATGGGCGCTGGAACCTGCTCGGGATCAGCGTCTATGTGTTCGGCGTGCTGGTGCAACTGCCGTTCATCTCCACCAAGTTCTACACCGGCCCGCTGGTGGCCGCCCTCGGTGACGTGGATATCTCCTGGATCATCGGTCTGGTGCTGCCTGCTGCCCTCTATTACGTGTGCGCAAAAAAATGGCACGGCTCGGTGCCTGATCAACTGATTCTGCCGGTCGAGCAGAACAGCGTTGTACCACCTGAAAAAAGTGGGGCCGGGCGCGCTGCGGCGCAGGCCTGATTGGACGTGGACAGGGCTGGATGCCTCTTGACTGCCGTAAGCCAATTCATGATTAGGAGCGTCGCAATAATGAAATCGAACAAGACCCTGCTCACCACACTGCTGTCCATGGGCCTGTTGGCCAGTGCCGGCGCCACCCAGGCTGCCGGCTGGTGCGAATCCGGCAAACCGGTGAAATTCGCCGGCCTGAACTGGGAAAGCGGCATGTTGCTGACCGACGTGCTGCAAGTGGTGCTGGAGAAAGGTTACGACTGCAAGACCGACAGCCTGCCGGGCAATTCCATCACCATGGAGAACGCCCTGAGCAGCAACGACATTCAAGTGTTCGCCGAAGAATGGGTCGGCCGCAGCGAGGTCTGGAACAAGGCCGAGAAGGCCGGCAAGGTCGTCGGTGTCGGCGCCCCGATCGTCGGCGCGATCGAAGGCTGGTACGTGCCGCGCTACGTGATCGAAGGCGACGCCAAACGCAAGATCGAGGCAAAAGCCCCGGATCTGAAAAACATCGCCGATCTGGGCAAATACGCGGCCGTTTTCAAAGACGCCGAAGAGCCGTCCAAGGGCCGTTTCTACAACTGCCCGGCGGGCTGGACCTGCGAGCTGGACAACAGCGAAATGCTCAAAAGCTACGGCCTGGAAAACAGCTACACCAACTTCCGCCCGGGCACCGGCCCGGCCCTGGATGCGGCGGTGCTGTCGAGCTACAAGCGTGGCGAGCCGATCCTGTTCTATTACTGGTCACCAACCCCGCTGATGGGCCAGATCGACGCGGTCAAGCTGGAAGAAAAACCGGGCGTCGACAAAAGCGTGAGCATCAAGGTCGGCCTGTCGAAAACCTTCCACGAACAAGCGCCGGAACTGGTGGCCGTGCTGGAAAAGGTCAACCTGCCGATCGACCTGCTGAACCAAAACCTGGGCCGCATGGCGAAGGAACGTATCGAGTCGCCAAAACTGGCGAAAATCTTCCTCAAGGAACATCCTGAAGTCTGGCATGCGTGGGTCAGTGACGACGCAGCCAAGAAAATCGACGCGGCGCTGTAGGTCGATACCTCCCGGTCAACCGTGAGGCTGGCCGGGAGATATGCCGTAAATCGCTTGATTGAGATTTCTGATTGAGAGCCGCTTATGTTTCCCGAAAGCTTTACCTTTTCCATCGCCGACTGGGTCAACGGTTGGGTCGATTCGCTGGTCACCAACTACGGTGATGTGTTCCGCCACATCTCGGACACGCTGCTGTGGGCCATCGTCAACCTCGAAGGCCTGCTGCGTGCGGCGCCGTGGTGGTTGATGCTGGCGATCGTCGGCGTCGTCGCCTGGCACGCCACGCGCAAAGTGCTGACCACCGCTGTCATCGTCGGTCTGCTGTTCCTCGTCGGTGCTGTCGGCCTGTGGGACAAACTCATGCAGACCCTGGCGCTGATGATGGTCGCGACGATCATTTCGGTGCTGATCGGCATTCCGCTGGGGATCCTCTCGGCGCGCAGCAATCGCTTGCGTTCGGTGCTGATGCCGCTGCTCGACATCATGCAGACCATGCCGAGTTTCGTGTACCTGATTCCGGTGCTGATGCTGTTCGGTCTGGGCAAGGTCCCGGCGATTTTCGCCACGGTGATCTACGCCGCGCCGCCGCTGATCCGCCTGACCGATCTGGGCATCCGCCAGGTCGACGGGGAAGTGATGGAAGCGATCAACGCTTTCGGTGCCAACCGCTGGCAGCAACTGTTCGGCGTGCAACTGCCGCTGGCCCTGCCAAGCATCATGGCCGGGATCAACCAGACCACCATGATGGCCCTGTCGATGGTGGTGATCGCCTCGATGATCGGCGCCCGTGGCCTGGGTGAAGATGTGCTGGTGGGGATTCAGACCCTCAACGTCGGACGCGGCCTCGAAGCCGGTCTGGCGATCGTGATTCTCGCGGTGGTCATCGACCGTATTACTCAGGCGTACGGTCGGCCACGGCATGAGGTGAGCAAATGAATAACGCAACCGTGAGCAAGATCGAAGTCAAAAACGTCTTCAAGATTTTCGGCAACCGTGCCAAGGACGCACTGGCGATGGTCGGCCAGGGCAAGACCAAGGATCAGGTGCTGAACGAAACCGGTTGCGTGGTCGGGGTCAACGACCTGTCGCTGAGCATCGGCACTGGCGAGATCTTCGTGATCATGGGCCTGTCCGGCTCCGGCAAATCGACCCTGGTGCGCCACTTCAATCGCCTGATCGACCCCACCAGCGGCGCGATCCTGGTCGACGGCGTGGACATCCTGCAATACGACATGGAAGCGCTGCGCGAATTTCGCCGGCACAAGATCAGCATGGTGTTCCAGAGCTTTGGCCTGCTGCCGCACAAGACCGTGATCGAGAACGTCGCCTACGGCCTGAAAGTGCGCGGTGAAAGCAAGCAACTGTGCGCTGAACGCGCGTTGCACTGGATCAACACCGTGGGCCTCAAAGGCTACGAAAACAAATACCCGCACCAGCTCTCCGGCGGCATGCGCCAGCGTGTCGGCCTGGCCCGCGCCTTGGCGGCGGACACCGACATCATCCTGATGGACGAAGCGTTCAGTGCGCTGGATCCGCTGATCCGCGCCGAGATGCAGGACCAGTTGCTGGAGCTGCAAAAGACTCTGCACAAGACCATCGTCTTCATCACCCACGACCTCGATGAGGCCGTGCGCATTGGCAACCGCATCGCGATTCTCAAGGACGGCAAGCTGATTCAGGTCGGAACCCCGAGAGAGATCCTGCATTCGCCGGCGGATGAGTATGTTGACCGGTTCGTGCAGCGGCGGGCGGCGGTGGTTTAGTCGACTAAGGGTGAGACTGCTTTTGTGGCGAGGGAGCTTGCTCCCGCTCGAGCGCGCAGCGGTCGCAAAAATTTTGGGCCTGCTTCGCAGTCCAGCGGGAGCAAGCTCCCTCGCCACAGTTAGTGTATCAACAGAATAGGCATGAGGTTTTAGATGTCCCAGGCTGAAAAAATCATCATCACCGGCAGCCCCCTGCGTTGGCAGGACGTGGTCGCCGTCGCCCGTCACGGCGCGCAACTGGAACTGTCCGGCGAGACCTGGGCGCGCATCGAAAACGCTCAGGGCATCGTCCAGCGCATCGTCGAAAGCGGCGAGCGTGCCTATGGCGTCAACACCGGCCTGGGTGGTCTGTCCAACGTCTCGCTGAAGGACGAACAGCTCAGCCAGCTCTCACGCAACACCTTGCTCAGCCACGCCTGCGGCGTCGGCCCGG
Source organism: Pseudomonas sp. S3(2024) (assembly GCF_036861315.1). Classification (NCBI taxonomy): domain Bacteria; kingdom Pseudomonadati; phylum Pseudomonadota; class Gammaproteobacteria; order Pseudomonadales; family Pseudomonadaceae; genus Pseudomonas; species Pseudomonas sp. S3(2024). The sequence continues at coordinate 161,660 of NZ_JAZAQQ010000004.1, forward strand.
TGCTGCCTGATGAGCAGACCCGCGCGATCATCTGCGCCGCAATCCACAACTACAGCCACGGCAAATCCGGCATTCACCGGCGGGTGGTCGAAGCGTTGCTGGCGCTGCTCAATCGCGGCATCACCCCGCAGGTTCCGTCGCAAGGTTCGGTGGGTTACCTGACGCACATGGCGCACATCGGCATCGCGCTGCTGGGCGTGGGCAATGTCAGCTATCGCGGGCAGATCACTTCGGCGCAACAGGCGCTGGCCGAAGAAGGCCTGCAACCGGTGCAACTCGGCGCGAAAGACGGTTTGTGCCTGGTCAACGGTACGCCGTGCATGACCGGCCTCAGCTGCCTGGCGATTGCCGACGCGACGCGTCTGGTGCAATGGGCCGATGTGATCGGCGCCATGAGTTTCGAAGCGCAGCGCGGGCAGATCGCCGCGTTTGACGCCGAGATCATCGCGCTCAAGCCGCACCCCGGCATGCAGCAGGTCGGTAGCAACCTGCGCGCCTTGCTCGATGGCAGTGAAGTGATCGCGACCAGCAAAGGCGTTCGCACTCAGGATGCGCTGAGCATCCGCTCGATCCCGCAAGTGCATGGCGCTGCGCGAGATCAACTGGAACACGCGATAAAACAGGTGGAAGCCGAGCTCAACGGCTGCACCGACAACCCGTTGCTGCTGGGCACGCCGGACAACTTCCGGGTGATGTCGCAGGCCAACCCGCACGGCCAGTCAGTGGCGATGGCAGCGGATCTGCTGGCGATTGCCATGGCTGAAATCGGCTCGATTGCCGAGCGCCGCCTCGATCGTCTGGTCAACCCGCACGTCAGCGGTCTGCCGGCGTTTCTGGTGGCCAATCCGGGGGTGAACTCCGGAATGATGATCGTGCAATACGTCGCCGCTTCGCTATGTGCCGAGAATCGCCAACTGGCGCAACCGGCGGTGCTCGACAACTACGTCACCTCGGGCCTGCAGGAAGACCACCTGAGCATGGGCACCAGCGCTGCACTGAAGCTGCACCGCGCCCTGGAAAACTGCACGCAGATTCTCGCCATCGAGTACCTGCTGGCGGCGCAGGCCTTTGAATTCCTCAAGGAGCAGCGCTTTGGCGCGGGCACTGATCGGGCGTGGCGTCTGTTGCGTGAAACCGTCCCGGCCTACGATCAGGATCGCTGGCTGGCGCCGGATATCGCCGCCGCTGCCAGCGTGCTGAAAAACCCGAATGCGCTGCACAACGTATTACCGAATCTGCACTGACAACTACCCATACCAGCGTGCCAAGGCGCGGATCGTCCACAAGACGAGAAACGACGGATAACGGAATGCTCCGGAGCGACTGGTAGTTAATAACAATGTTCAAAAGGAGCATTTTAATGACTGCGCTGAACCTGATTCCCGGCCAACTGAGCCTGGCCCAACTGCGTGATGTCTATCAGCAACCGGTCAAGCTGACCCTCGACCACAGTGCTGCGGCGCAGATCGAGGCCAGCGTCGCCTGCGTCGAGCAGATCCTCGCCGAGAACCGCACTGCATACGGCATCAACACCGGCTTCGGCCTGCTGGCGTCGACCCGCATCGCCAGCGAAGATCTGGAAAACCTACAGCGTTCGCTGGTGCTGTCGCACGCCGCCGGTGTCGGCCAGCCGATCAGCGATGAGCTGGTGCGCCTGATCATGGTGCTCAAGGTCAACAGCCTCAGCCGTGGTTTTTCCGGCATCCGCCGCGTGGTGATCGACGCGCTGATCGCGCTGATCAACGCCGAGGTTTATCCGCATATTCCGCTCAAGGGTTCGGTGGGTGCATCCGGTGACCTCGCGCCATTGGCGCACATGTCGCTGGTGCTGCTGGGCGAAGGCAAGGCGCGCTACAAGGGCGAATGGATGGAAGCCACCGAAGCGCTGAAAGTCGCCGGTCTGACCCCGCTGACCCTGGCGGCGAAAGAAGGTCTGGCACTGCTCAACGGCACTCAAGTGTCTACCGCATTTGCCCTGCGCGGTCTGTTTGAAGGTGAAGACCTGTTTGCCGGCGCGCTGGCTATTGGCGGTCTGACGGTGGAAGCGGTGCTCGGTTCGCGCTCGCCGTTCGACGCACGTATTCACGCCGCTCGTGGCCAGAAAGGCCAGATCGATGCTGCAGTCGCATATCGCGATCTGCTCGGCGAGCGCAGCGAAGTGTCCGATTCGCACCAGAACTGCGAAAAGGTTCAGGACCCGTACTCCTTGCGTTGCCAGCCACAAGTCATGGGCGCCTGCCTGACCCAGTTCCGTCAGGCCGCCGACGTGCTGGTGGTTGAATCCAACGCCGTCTCCGACAACCCGTTGGTATTCGCCGCTGAAGGCGATGTGATTTCCGGTGGCAACTTCCACGCCGAACCCGTGGCCATGGCCGCCGACAACATGGCCCTGGCCATCGCTGAAATCGGCTCGCTGAGCGAACGCCGTATCTCGCTGATGATGGACAAGCACATGTCGCAACTGCCGCCGTTCCTGGTGGCCAATGGTGGTGTGAACTCCGGCTTCATGATCGCTCAGGTCACCGCGGCAGCATTGGCCAGCGAGAACAAGGCGCTGTCCCATCCGCATTCGGTCGACAGCCTGCCGACCTCGGCCAACCAGGAAGACCACGTGTCGATGGCTCCGGCCGCCGGCAAGCGCCTGTGGGAAATGGCCGAGAACACCCGCGGGATTCTCGCGGTGGAATGGCTGGCGGCGGTGCAGGGGCTGGACCTGCGCAACGGTCTGAAGACTTCGGCCAAGCTGGAGCAGGCCCGGGCGATTCTGCGCCGCGAAGTGCCGTTCTATGAGAAGGACCGCTTCTTTGCACCGGACATCAATGCGGCGACCGAGTTGCTGGCGTCGCGCTGCTTGAGCGAATTGGTTCCGGCGAAATTGCTGCCTAGCCTGTAATGGCCTCTTCGCGAGCAGGCTCGCTCCCACAGGAGAATGCATTTCAACTGTGGGAGCGAGCCTGCTCGCGAAATCGATTTTGAATACTGTGGAGACTAAGGGATGAAAACCCTCTGGCAACACTGCCACGTCGCAACCATGGCGCAGGGCGTCTACTCGATCATCGAGGATGCGGCCATTGTGACGTCCGGTGCGCACATCGAGTGGATCGGTCCGCGCAATCTGCTGCCGTCCGGTGAATACCCGGCGGTCAACGATCTGCAAGGCGCGTGGGTGACCCCGGGCCTGATCGACTGCCACACCCACACGGTGTTCGGCGGCAACCGAAGCGGCGAATTCGAGAAGCGTCTGCAAGGCGTCAGCTATGCCGAGATCGCGGCGCAGGGCGGCGGCATTGCCAGCACCGTGCGCGCCACCCGTGAAGCGAGCGAAGACGAGCTGTTCGCCAGCGCCGCCAAGCGTCTGAAAAGCCTGATGCGCGACGGCGTGACCACGGTCGAGATGAAGTCCGGCTACGGTCTCGATCTGGCCAGCGAACGCAAGATCCTGCGGGTCATTCGTCGCCTGGCCAAGGAGCTGCCGATCAGCGTGCGCAGTACCTGTCTGGCCGCCCACGCGCTGCCGCCGGAGTACAAGGATCGCGCTGACGACTACATCGAGCACATCTGCGCCGAGATGCTCCCGGCATTGGCCGCCGAAGGGCTGGTCGATGCGGTGGATGCGTTTTGCGAGTACCTGGCGTTCTCGCCGGAGCAGGTCGAGCGGGTGTTCATCACCGCACAAAAACTCGGCCTGCCGGTGAAGCTGCATGCCGAGCAATTGTCGTCGCTGCATGGCTCCAGTCTGGCCGCACGGTATCACGCGTTGTCTGCCGACCATCTGGAGTTCATGGACGAAGACGACGCCATCGCCATGGCCAAATCCGACACCGTCGCCGTGCTGCTGCCGGGTGCGTTCTACTTCCTGCGCGAAACCCAGTTGCCGCCGATGGACGCCCTGCGCAAACACAAGGTCAAGATCGCCATCGCCAGTGACCTCAACCCCGGCACCTCGCCGGCGCTGTCGTTGCGCCTGATGCTGAACATGGCCTGCACCTGCTTCCGTATGACTCCGGAAGAAGCACTGGCCGGCGCGACCATTCACGCCGCGCAAGCGCTGGGCATGGCTGATACCCACGGTTCGCTGGAAGTCGGCAAGGTCGCGGATTTCGTCGCCTGGCACATCGATCGTCCGGCGGATCTGGCCTATTGGCTCGGTGGTGATCTGGACAAACGCGTCGTGCGTCACGGCGTCGAATCAAGTCTGTAGGAGAGCGGTTGTGGATAAGGTTCTGAGTTTCAAACAAGGTCGCGTACCGCTGCTGATCAGCATGCCGCATGCCGGCGTGCGCCTGACGCCAGCGGTCGAAGCCGGGCTGATCGCGGACGCGAAAAGCCTGCCGGACACCGACTGGCACATTCCGCAGCTCTATGACTTTGCCGAGGAACTGGGCGCCAGCACGTTGGCCGCCGAATACTCGCGGTTCGTCATCGACCTTAACCGTCCGTCCGATGACAAACCGTTGTATGCCGGCGCCACCACCGGGCTGTACCCGGCGACGCTGTTCGATGGCATTCCGCTGTTCCGCGAAGGGCACGAGCCCTCGAAAGCAGAGCGCGCGACCTACCTGGAACAGGTCTGGACGCCGTATCACCGCACCCTGCAACAAGAGCTGGCGCGGCTGAAGGCCGAGTTCGGCTATGCGCTGCTGTTCGACGCGCATTCGATCCGTTCGATCATCCCGCACCTGTTCGACGGCAAACTGCCGGATTTCAACCTTGGCACCTTCAACGGCGCCAGTTGCGATCCACGATTGGCGACGCAACTGGAAGCCATCTGCGCCCGTCACGATCATTACAGCCACGTGCTCAACGGACGCTTCAAGGGCGGCCACATCACCCGCCATTACGGCAACCCGGCCGAGAACATCCACGCCGTGCAACTGGAGTTGTGCCAGAGCACCTACATGGAAGAGTTCGAACCGTTCCGCTACCGCGTCGATCTGGCGGAGCCGACGCGGGTGGTGCTCAAGGAGTTGCTGCAGGGCCTGCTGGCCTGGGCAAAGTCGCACTACACCGCATAACCCCTGTGGGAGCGGGCTTGCTCGCGAAGGCGTCCGTTCAGCCAGCATCTACGTTGAATGGCACACCGCATTCGCGAGCAGGCTCGCTCCCACAGGATGGTGGATAGCCTGCGAAGTTTACGGCTGACAAACGCTGACTGCTCTGGAGCATGCTCATTGAAGTAAATCGGGTTTATGATGCCGAACGGCAGAATAATAGAAGTCCCCCCAGGGATGACCTCGACCCCTTACGGAGCGCGCAATGCAGACATTGTTTCCGCAGATCAAACCCCACGCCCGGCACGATCTGGCTGTCGATGACACCCACACGCTGTACGTCGATGAAAGCGGCTCGCCGGAAGGCTTGCCGGTGGTGTTCATCCACGGCGGCCCGGGTGCCGGTTGCGACGCGCAGAGCCGTCGCTATTTCGATCCGAACCTGTATCGCATTGTCACCTTCGACCAGCGCGGCTGCGGACGCTCCACCCCGCATGCGAGCCTGGAAAACAACACCACCTGGGATCTGGTCGCTGACCTTGAGCGTATCCGCAAGCACTTGGGCATCGATAAATGGGTGCTGTTCGGCGGTTCGTGGGGTTCGACTCTGGCGCTGGCCTACGCGCAAACCCACCCGGAGCGCGTACACGGTCTGATCCTGCGTGGGATCTTTCTCTGCCGTCCGCAGGAAATCGAGTGGTTCTATCAAGCCGGTGCCAGCCGTCTGTTTCCCGATTACTGGCAGGACTACATCGCGCCAATCCCGCTGGACGAGCGCGACGATCTGCTCAGCGCCTTCCACAAGCGCCTGGTCGGTAACGATCAGATCGCTCAGATGCACGCGGCCAAGGCCTGGTCGACTTGGGAAGGACGCACCGCGACCCTGCGGCCGAACCCGCTGGTGGTCGACCGTTTCTCCGAACCGCAGCGCGCCCTGTCGATCGCGCGGATCGAGTGTCACTACTTCACCAACAACGCATTCCTTGAGCCGAATCAGTTGATCCGCGACATGGGCAAGATTGCCCATCTGCCAGGGGTGATCATTCACGGTCGCTACGACGTGATCTGTCCGCTGGACAACGCCTGGGAGTTGCATCAGGCCTGGCCGAACAGCGAGTTGCAGGTGATTCGCGACGCCGGTCACGCCGCCTCCGAACCGGGCATCACCGATGCGCTGGTGCGGGCCGCGAGCAACATGGCCCGGCGCCTGCTCGACCTGCCGCCTGAAGAAGCATGAAGGGGCTGTTACAGCGCGTGCGCGGTGCACGGGTAGAGGTTGCGGGAGAGATAGTCGGCGCGGTGGATCAGGGTTTGCTGGTGCTGGTGGCGGTCGAACCCGACGACACCCGTACCAGCGCCGACAAACTTCTGCATAAGCTGCTTAACTATCGGGTATTCAGTGACGCTGAGGGCAAGATGAATCTGTCCCTGGCGGATGTGGGCGGCGGGTTGCTGCTGGTCTCTCAGTTCACCCTCGCTGCCGACACCAAGAGCGGGTTGCGCCCGAGTTTCTCGACCGCGGCCCCTCCGGCATTGGGCGAGGAATTGTTCGACTATCTATTAAGCAAAGCGAAACAGATGCATGGCACTGTGGCATCAGGTAGATTCGGCGCGGATATGCAGGTGCACCTGGTCAACGATGGCCCGGTAACCTTCCTGTTACAGACATGAAAGCGCTTGAAACACCTTTTCAAGGGCTTTTCGACTGAAAACAGGCGTTTTTCGCGATAAATACTTTGTTACCCCTGATGCGTTGTCACGCGGGCTACTAGATAATCGCGCGCTATGGGGATCAGCGTTCGTTGGTCCATTTTTGACTTAGGTAGAGACTTGTCTGGATCCGATTGGGGAATCATTTTGCCCCAGCGGAGTCGGAACAATGCTCGCCAACCTGGCATATAGATAGCTGGCCGTTGGTTTTTTGATCTGTTTTCGGCGAGGGTTGCTCGTGATTGTTAGTCCCTGTAATGCAGCAAAAATGTCTGCCAAACGCATGCGAAGTGCCCTGGTAGCCGGCTCGGCGCTCCTGTGCCTGCTCAGCGCCGGCCAGCTTTGGGCGTTCAATCTTGACGATGTATCAGCCAAGGCTAAAGAGCTGGCCGGGCAGAAGTTCGAAGCCCCGCGCAGCAACCTGCCGAACGAATTCCGTGACATGAAGTTCGCGGATTATCAGAAAATCCGCTTCCTCACCGAAAAGGCTGAGTGGGCCGATCAGAAGACACCGTTTAAGCTGTCCTTCTATCACCAGGGCATGCACTTCGATACGCCGGTGAAAATCAACGAAATCACGGCGAACACCGTCGAAGAGATCAAGTACGATCCGACCCGCTTCGATTTCGGCGACCTCAAGTTCGATCCGAAAGCCACCGAGCAACTGGGCTACGCCGGTTTCCGTGTGCTGTACCCGATCAACAAGGCCGACAAACAAGACGAAATCATGACCATGCTCGGCGCGAGCTACTTCCGCGTCGTCGGCAAGGGTCACACTTACGGTCTGTCGGCCCGTGGTCTGGCGATCGACACCGCACTGCCGTCGGGCGAAGAATTCCCGCGTTTCCGCGAGTTCTGGATTCAGCAGCCGAAGCCGGGCGACAAGCACCTGGTGATCTTCGCCCTGCTTGATTCGCCGCGCGCCACCGGTGCCTATCGCCTGATCCTGCGTCCGGGCAGCGACACCATTGTCGACGTCAAGGCGCAGATGTTCCTGCGTGACAAGGTCGGCAAACTGGGCATCGCACCGTTGACCAGCATGTTCCTGTTCGGCGCCAACCAGCCGTCGAAAGTCCTCAACTACCGTCGTGAACTGCACGACTCCAGCGGTCTGTCGATCCATGCCGGCAACGGCGAGTGGATCTGGCGTCCGCTGAACAACCCGAAACACCTGGCCGTGAGCAACTTCAGCGTCGAGAACCCGCGTGGTTTCGGTCTGCTGCAACGTGGCCGCGACTTCAGCCACTACGAAGACCTCGACGATCGCTACGACAAGCGCCCAAGCGCCTGGATCGAGCCGAAGGGCGAGTGGGGCAAGGGCACCGTTGATCTGGTAGAGATTCCGACTGCCGACGAAACCAACGACAACATCGTTGCGTTCTGGAGCCCGGAAACCATGCCGGAGCCAGGCAAGCCGCTGGACTTCGCCTACCGCCTGCACTGGACCATGGACGAAGCGGCGATTCACGCCCCCGACAGCGCCTGGGTCAAGCAGACCCTGCGTTCGACCGGCGACGTCAAACAGTCGAACCTGATCCGTCAGCCGGACGGCAGCGTCGCTTACCTGGTCGACTTCGAAGGTCCATCGCTGGCGGCTCTGGCCCCGGATGCCGACGTGCGCAGTCAGGTCAGCGTTGGCGATAACGCCGAGCTGGTCGAGAACAGCGTGCGCTACAACCCGGAAACCAAGGGCTGGCGCCTGACTCTGCGGATGAAAATCAAGGACGCGAGCAAGTCCACCGAGATGCGCGCTGCCCTGGTACAGCCAGTGGTGACCGCTGATCTGGCCAAGTCTTCGGTACCGGCGTCGAATTCGTCGGTGGCCAAGGCGGACAAGGTTGCGGCCAAGCAACAAGAGAAGGACGAGAAGGAAGCCAAGGCAGCCGAGGCCAAACAGGCTGACGCCAAGCCAGCCGTAGATGCCAAGGACAAGGCCAACAAAGACGCCAAGCAGCCAGCGGCTGCCAACGCGGCCCCAGCCACACCGGAATCGGCACCGACTGAAGAAGTCCTGACCGAGACCTGGAGCTATCAGTTGCCTGCCGATGAGTAACTCTCAAGTACAGCCAGAGACTCTGTCCGAGTATCTGGCGCATCTGCCGATGACCGACGAGCAGCGCGCGGAACTCGCGGGCTGCCAGTCCTTCAGCGAACTGCACCAGCGCCTGTCGTCGTCAACGTTCGACGCGCCTGCCGAAGCCGCCCAGGCTTCGGTGGGCAAGCGCCTGACCCTGAGCACCGCCGAGGAGCTGGAAGAGGCGGAAATGCTGGTGCTCGACGCCAGCGGTCGGGTCAGTATGAAGGCGACACCGCCGATCCGTCGGACCAAAGTCGTGCCGGAGCCATGGCGCACCAATATTCTGGTGCGTGGCTGGCGCCGCCTCACCGGGCGCACCAACCCGCCACAGCCGCCGAAGGACGAAAACGTCTTGCCGGCGGCGCGCTGGCGTACCGTCGGTTCGATCCGTCGCTACATTCTGTTGCTGCTGATGCTCGGTCAGACCATCGTTGCCGGCTGGTACATGAAAGGCATCATGCCGTACCAGGGCTGGTCGTTCGTCGATCTGGACGAAGTGCTGCACCAGCCGCTGCTGCAAACCGCCACGCAAGTGCTGCCGTATGCGCTGCAGACCAGCATCCTGATCCTGTTCGGGATTCTGTTCTGCTGGGTCTCGGCCGGTTTCTGGACGGCACTGATGGGCTTCCTCGAGTTGCTCACCGGTCACGATAAATACCGTATCTCCGGCAAAAGTGCCGGCAACGAGCCGATTCCGAAAGACGCTCGTACCGCGCTGGTGATGCCGATCTGCAACGAAGACGTGCCCCGGGTATTCGCCGGTCTGCGCGCCACCTTCGAGTCGGTCGCCGCTACCGGTGATCTGGATCGCTTCGACTTCTTCGTCCTCAGCGACAGTAACGACACCGATATCTGCGTCGCCGAGCAACAGGCCTGGCTGGACGTCTGCCGCGAAGCCAAAGGCTTTGGCAAGATCTTCTACCGCCGCCGTCGCCGCCGTGTGAAACGCAAGAGCGGCAACCTCGACGACTTCTGCCGTCGCTGGGGCGGTGACTACAAGTACATGGTCGTGCTCGACGCCGACTCGGTGATGAGCGGCGAGTGCCTGACCAGTCTGGTACGCCTGATGGAAGCCACGCCGGACGCCGGGATCATCCAGACCGCGCCGCGTGCGTCGGGCATGGATACCCTGTATGCGCGCATGCAGCAGTTCGCTACCCGCGTGTACGGTCCGCTGTTCACTGCCGGCCTGCACTTCTGGCAGCTGGGTGAATCCCACTACTGGGGTCACAACGCGATCATCCGCATGAAGCCGTTCATCGACCACTGCGCCCTGGCGCCGTTGCCGGGCAAGGGTGCGTTCTCCGGTGCGATTCTGTCTCACGACTTCGTTGAAGCCGCACTGATGCGCCGTGCCGGTTGGGGCGTGTGGATTGCCTACGACCTGCCGGGCAGCTACGAAGAACTGCCGCCGAACCTGCTCGACGAGCTCAAGCGTGACCGTCGCTGGTGCCACGGCAACCTGATGAACTTCCGCCTGTTCCTGGTCAAAGGCATGCACCCGGTGCACCGCGCGGTGTTCCTGACCGGCGTGATGTCGTACCTGTCGGCGCCGTTGTGGTTCTTCTTCCTGGTGTTGTCGACCGCGCTGCTGGCGGTGAACACACTGATGGAGCCGCAGTATTTCCTGGAACCGCGTCAGCTTTATCCGCTGTGGCCGCAATGGCACCCGGACAAGGCGATCGCGCTGTTCTCGACGACCATCGTGCTGCTGTTCCTGCCGAAGCTGTTGAGCATCATCCTGATCTGGGCCAAGGGCGCGAAAGAGTTCGGTGGCAAGTTCAAAGTGACCCTGTCGATGCTGCTGGAGATGTTGTTCTCCATGCTGCTGGCGCCGGTGCGGATGATTTTCCACACCCGTTTCGTGCTCGCCGCGTTCCTCGGCTGGGCCGCTACCTGGAACTCGCCACAGCGTGACGACGACTCCACGCCTTGGAGCGAGGCGGTCAAGCGCCACGGTCCGCAGACCCTGCTGGGCTTCTGCTGGGCGCTGCTGGTGATCTGGCTGAACCCGAGCTTCCTGTGGTGGCTGGTGCCGATCGTCGGTTCGCTGATGCTGTCGATCCCGGTGTCGGTGATTTCCAGCCGTGTCGGTCTGGGCCTGAAGTCCCGTGACGAGAGCCTGTTCCTCATCCCCGAGGAATACAATCCGCCGCAGGCACTGCTGGCGACCGACCAGTACACCCACGAAAACCGCTGGCATGCACTGAACGACGGCTTCATCCGCGCCGTGGTCGATCCGCAGCAGAACGCCCTGGCGTGTTCGCTGGCGACGGCCCGTCACGGTCAGGCCGAGCCGATCGAATGGCTGCGTCAGGAGCGTGTACGTCACGCCCTGAAGGCGGGTCCGGCAGCCCTGAGCAATCATGATCGCCTGCAACTGTTGAGCGATCCGGTGGCCTTGGCGCGTCTGCACGAGCTGGTCTGGGCCGAAGGTCACAACGAGTGGCTGGATGCCTGGCGCGCTTCGGTGAAAGCCGATCCGCATGCGCCGCTGTTGCCACTCAAGCCTGTGAGCTTGCAGGCGCAACCGGCCTGATGAAGAAACCCCGCGAAAGCGGGGTTTTTTTTGATCTCGATAAAAAGAGACCTTCACCCCGGCCCTTGATTGTTAAACAAATCGTCCATTAAACCTTGTGCAAAAAATCGAGTGCGTTAGCATCCGTCCCCGAATTGGCGCGCCCGGACGATCTTGTCCATTTCAGTCGGTTTTCGCGCCGCAATTGCAATGGTTTTGGGGACTTGAAGATGAAGAAGTATCTGTCGATGCTGCTGGTCGGCGTCACGGCACTGGTTGCAGTCAATGCGGCGCACGCTGGTGCAATCGATGACGCGGTCAAGCGCGGCACGTTGAAAGTCGGTATGGATCCGACCTACATGCCGTTCGAAATGACCAACAAGCGCGGCGAAATCATCGGTTTCGAAGTCGACATCCTCAAAGCCATGTCCAAGGCCATGGGCGTCAAGCTCGAGTTGGTGTCCACCGGTTACGACGGGATCATCCCGGCCCTGATGACCGACAAGTTCGACATGATCGGCAGTGGCATGACCCTGACTCAGGAACGTAACCTGCGCCTGAACTTCAGCGAACCGTTCATCGTGGTCGGCCAGACCCTGCTGATCCGCAAGGAGCTGGAAGGCACCATCAAGTCCTATAAAGACCTGAACACCGCCGACTACCGCATCACCTCCAAGCTCGGTACCACCGGCGAGATGGTCGCCAAGAAGCTGATCGCCAAGGCCAAGTACCACGGCTACGACAACGAGCAGGAAGCCGTGCTCGACGTGGTCAACGGCAAGGCTGACGCGTTCATCTACGACGCGCCGTACAACGTGGTCGCGGTGAACAAGGTCGGCGCCGGCAAACTGGTGTTCCTCGACAAGCCGTTCACCTACGAGCCGCTGGCCTTCGGTCTGAAGAAGGGTGATTACGACAGCATCAACTTCATCAACAACTTCCTGCACCAGATCCACGAAGACGGCACCTACGATCGCATCCATGACAAGTGGTTCAAGAGCACCGAGTGGCTCAAGGACATGGAATAACACTGGGTCAGTCAGACCGAGTCGCCCCAATCGCGAGCAGGCTCGCTCCCACATTGGAATGCATTTCCCTGTGGGAGCGAGCCTGCTCGCGAAGAGGCCCTCCATAGCAACAAAAATCCGGAACCTGCAATGAAACAGAAAAAAGCCCAATGGCCCTGGCACGTCCTGACCGTGCTGGTGCTGGTCGGCCTGGCGGGCGCGTTGTATTACGCCACGTCGCTGATGTCCTACGAATGGCGCTGGAACCGCGTGCCGCAGTACTTCGCCTATCAGGCCGAAGAATCCCAGCGTGCCACCGATATCTCCACCGTTACCGAGCTGGTACGCAAGGGCGGTAGCGCGCAGGTCACCCTGCGCAACGACGCCGGTGACGAGCAGCACCTGACCGTCGACGAAAACAGCCTGCAATTCGCTCAGGGCGACGATGTGGCGGAAGGCGACGTCGTGGGCGTGACCCGGCATTGGGCGGCAGGGCCGCTGCTGTGGGGCCTTTGGACCACGCTGTGGCTGTCGGTGGTGTCGGGTGTGCTCGGTCTGCTGATCGGTCTCGTCACCGGGTTGTGCCGCCTGTCGAGCAACCCGACCCTGCGCGACCTTTCGAGCATCTACGTCGAACTGGTGCGCGGCACGCCGCTGCTGGTGCAGATCTTCATTTTCTACTTCTTCATCGGCACGGTGATGAACCTGTCCCGGGAGTTCGCCGGGATCGCCGCGCTGTCGCTGTTTACCGGCGCCTACGTGGCCGAGATTATCCGTTCCGGGGTGCAGTCGATTGCCCGTGGCCAGAACGAAGCGGCGCGTTCGCTCGGTCTGAGCGCCGGCCAGTCGATGCGCCACGTGGTACTGCCGCAAGCATTTAAACGCGTACTGCCACCGCTGGCCGGGCAGTTCATCAGCCTGGTCAAGGACACCTCGCTGGTGTCGGTGATTGCGATTACCGAGCTGCTGAAAAGTGGTCGTGAAGTCATCACCACCTCGTTCTCGCCGTTCGAAATCCTGTTCTGTGTCGCCGGCCTGTACCTGTTGATCAACCTGCCGTTGTCGAAAATCGCCAGCCGGCTTGAGCGGAGGCTCGCGCAAAGTGATTGAAGTCCGCGATCTGGTAAAAGTCTTCGACACCCGTGGCCAGGTAGTCCGGGCGGTGGATAACGTCACCACATCTGTCGCCAAGGGCGAAGTGCTGGTGGTGATCGGCCCGTCGGGCTCGGGCAAATCGACCTTCCTGCGCTGCCTCAATGGCCTGGAAGAATTCGACTCGGGCTCGGTGAGCATCGACGGTCTGCAACTGGCCGACCCGAAAACCGACGTCAACGCCTACCGCCGCGAAGTCGGCATGGTGTTCCAGCACTTCAACCTGTTCCCGCACATGACCGTGCTGGAAAACCTCTGTCTGGCGCAGAAAGTCGTGCGCAAGCGTGGGCAGAAGGAAAGTGAGGCCAAGGCCTTGGCGTTGCTGGAGAAGGTCGGTATTGCGCAGAAGGCTCGGGAATATCCATCACGCCTGTCCGGCGGCCAGCAACAGCGCGTGGCGATTGCCCGGGCGCTGGCGATGGACCCGAAAGTGATGCTGTTCGACGAACCGACTTCGGCCCTCGACCCGGAAATGGTCGGTGAAGTGCTGGATGTGATGAAGAATCTGGCCGTGGAAGGCATGACCATGGTCTGCGTGACCCACGAAATGGGTTTCGCCCGGGAAGTGGCGGATCGAGTGCTGTTCTTCGATCACGGCAAACTGCTGGAAGATGCTTCCCCGGCGGAGTTTTTTGATGCGCCGAAGGATCCGCGGGCGCAGGCCTTTCTGCGTCAGGTCCTTTAATTTCAGCGTCTGACCTACCGCTTTCGCGAGCAAGCCCGCTCCCACATTAGACCGCGTCCGCATGGACAACCAGGTCAACTGTGGGAGCGGGCTTGCTCGCGAATGCATCACCTCGGTTCAGAGCGAACCGAGGTTTTCGGATCACCTCAAACCTTGAAGCGCCCCACCAGCATCTGCAGATGCGTCCCCAGCCGCGCCAGCTCAACACTCGACGCCGCGGTCTCTTCACTCGCCGCCGACGTCTGATCCGACACATCCCGCACATTCAGCACGCTACGGTTGATCTCCTCGGCCACGGCACTCTGCTGCTCGGCTGCCGCTGCAATCTGCTGGTTCATCGCCTGAATCGCCGAGACGGTGCGGGTGATGCTTTCCAGTGAGCCACCGGCGCGGCGGGTCAGTTCGACGCTGCTGTCGGTCAGGCTGCGGCTGTTGTCCATGATCGTCGCCACTTGCTGGGTGCCGTTCTGCAGGCCGACGATCAGCTCTTCGATCTCTTCGGTGGACTTCTGCGTGCGCTGGGCGAGGCTGCGCACTTCATCGGCAACCACCGCAAAACCACGCCCGGCCTCACCGGCACGCGCTGCTTCGATCGCGGCGTTGAGCGCCAGCAGGTTGGTTTGCTGGGCCACGGACTTGATCACGTCGAGCACGCTGCCGATCTTGTCGCTCTCGCGCTTGAGTTCGCCCATGGCTTCGGTGGAGTGGCCGACTTCGACGGCCAGACGCTCGATCTGCGCGATGGCTTCACCCACCACTTTGTCGCCTTCGCGGGCCTGCTGGTCGGCGGCCACAGCGGCTTCGGAAGCTTCCTCGGCGTTGCGCGCGACTTCCTGCACAGTGGCGGCCATTTCGTTCATGGCGGTGGCGACCTGGTCGGTCTCGACTTTCTGATTGTTGACCCCGGCGCTGGTCTGCTCGGTGACGGCAGACAATTCTTCGGCGGCACTGGCGATCTGCGTAACGCCGTCGCTGATGCCACCGATCAACTCGCGCAGGCCTTGGGTCATGCTCTGCATCGAGCGCTGCAACTGGCCGAGTTCGTCGCGACGCTGTGACACCAGGTTGTGGGTCAAGTCGCCGGCAGCCACGCGCTCGGCGACCTTCAGGGTCTGATTCAGTGGAATGATGATCTGCCGGGTGATCGCCCACGCGGCCAGCAAACCGAAGGCCACGGCCAGCAGGGTGGCGATGATTAGCATGTTCTTGGCGTGCGCGGCATCGGTATCGCGCACCACGGTTTGTGATTCGGTGAGCTTCTTGCTGACGTCGAGCAAGATGTCGCCCTGAGCCGTCATGGTTGCCCCGGCCTTGGCATTGTTCACCTGCGAGTCGCGGAACTGGGCGACCGCCGCGCGATAAGCCTTGATCGAGTCGGTGGCCTGTTGCAGGTTGGCGATGTGCTGTTCGGGCAGTTTCGCCGGCAGGCTGTCGAGGTTTTTCAGCGCATTGTCGATGGCGTCCAGTGCTGGCTGCTCCGCCTCGGCCTTGCCGCTGTAGGTATAGCCGCGCACCTGATAGCGCGCTTGCTGCAACAGTTTGCTCAGTTCGATCACGCTGTTGAATTGCGTGACGCTGTCACCCTGCAGCATGGATTTCTCGACTTCCGAGACTTTGGCCACGGCATTGTCGGCACTGGCGCCGAGCTTGCTGCGCGCATCCTCACGCTGCACGGTGGCCTGTGTCATGTCGGCGAAGGCACGTTTGTACTCGGCGACAGCGGCCAGTTGCTGATCGACCATGGCCGCATCTGAGGGCTGCTCGATCAGGTCACGCGCGGTTTGCAAGCCGCTGGCGAGTTTGGCCAGCAACTCGTTGACCGCGCCCGGGCCTTGTTCGCCACGACGCGCTTCATAGTCCAGACGCGCCAGGCGCAGGTCCTTGGTCAGTTCATTGAGGCTGGAGATGAAGCCGAGCTTGTCGCCACGGCTGATGATGCCGCCCATGCCGGTCCAGCCGGTAAAGGTAATCAGCAGGGTGAGCAACAGCACCAGGCCGAAACCGATACCCAGCTTGCGTTTGACGCTGACGTTCCCAAGATTCTCGGCTAACCAACGGTACATGCGACGACTCCCCTCGGACCACTAATTGGACTTATGGGGACTGTATCGGCTGGGTGATGGCAATCTGTAACCCGATTTGTCCGACACCGCCACTCTGTAGGAGCTGCCGCAGGGGAGCGGCATGTCAGAACAGGCGGGCGAGCAGGGCGGTGACGGCGGTTTCGACGCGCAGGATGCGCTCGCCCAGTTGCACCGGTTGCAGGCCGGATTTGCCCAGCAGGTCGATTTCGTAGGGAATCCAGCCACCTTCGGGGCCGATCGCCAGGGTCACCGGTTCGCTCAACGCACGTGGGCACGGCGGGTAATTGCCGGGATGGCCGACCAGGCCGAGGGTGCCTTCGCTGATCGCTGGCAGACGATCTTCGACGAACGGTTTGAAGCGCTTCTCGATGATGACTTCCGGCAGCACGGTATCGCGGGCCTGTTCGAGGCCGAGAATCAGGTTCTCGCGAATCGCTTCCGGCTCGAGAAACGGCGTCTGCCAGAAACTCTTCTCGACCCGGTAGCTGTTGACCAGAATCACCTTCGACACGCCCATGGTCGCCACGGTCTGGAACACCCGTCGCAGCATCTTCGGGCGGGGCAGGGCCAATACCAGCGTCAATGGCAGCTTGGCCGGTGGTGGTTGATCGAGGGTGATACGCAACTCGGCTTCACCGACCTCAAGGCGAAGCAGCTCAGCCGAGCCCATCAAGCCATTGATCCGTCCCACGCGCAGGCTGTCACCGACTTCCGAGCGGTGAACTTCCTGCATGTGGGTCAGGCGCCGGTCACGCAGCACGACGCGGTCGGCCGCGATGAAGTCGGCCTCTTCGAGCAACAGCAGGTTCATGCCTGGGTCGCTGGCGGCTGGTCGTTGTGATCGTCGGCCGGTGTTTCGTCCGGGCGTTCGCGCTTGCTGATCAGGCCGCCGAACAGAATGCCGATTTCAAACAGCATCCACATCGGTACCGCCAGCAGGGTCTGCGAGAAGATGTCCGGCGGGGTGAGGATCATGCCGACCACGAAGCAGCCGATGATTACGTACGGGCGGATCTTCTTCAGGTATTTGACGTCGACCACGCCGATCCACACCAGCAGCACCACGGCCACCGGGATTTCGAACGCGACACCAAAGGCAAAGAACAGCGTCATCACGAAGTCGAGGTAACTGGTGATGTCGGTCATCATTTCCACGCCGGCCGGGGTGGCGGCGGCGAAGAACTTGAAGATCAGCGGGAACACGAAGTAATAGGCGAACGCCATGCCGGTGTAGAACAGCAGGATGCTGGACACCAGCAGCGGCACGGCGATGCGCTTCTCATGCTTGTACAGGCCCGGCGCGATGAAGCCCCAGATCTGATGCAGGATCACCGGAATCGCGAGGAACAGCGAGACCATCATCGTCAGCTTCAGCGGCGTCAGGAACGGCGACGACACATCCGTGGCGATCATCGTCGCGCCGACCGGCAGGTACTGGCGCAGCGGCGTCGAGACGAAGGTGTAGATCTGCTGGGTGAAGGCGAACAACCCGGCGAAGATGATGAACACCGCCGCCACACAACGCAGCAGGCGGGTGCGCAACTCGGTGAGGTGCGATACCAGCGGCATGTGCTGGTCGTTTTCAGGGAGATCGCTCATGGGGCTCGCGGCGGCAGTGTAGGGTCGTGAGGCGCTGGTGTGGTCGGCGCGGCGGTTGGGGCTACGTGTTCAACCGGAGTATTTGCAGCAGCGGGCACTGGTTCTGTCGGCGCAGCAACAGGTGCAGGTGCAGGTGCAGCGGGCGCGGCTGGCGCATGAATCGTCTGCTCGCCGACATGCTCAACTGGCGTCGGCTCCTGCTGAACCGGCGTGAAAATCTTTCGCGCCTCCTGCTCCAGCGACAGAATGTGCTCGTTGTGCAGTTGCCGACGGATCTCGTCGGCACCGATTTCACGTTCAACTTCCTGTTTGATCGCGTTGAAGCTGCGCTTCAGCCGGCCGACCCACAGGCCGGCGGTGCGCGCAGCGCCCGGCAGACGCTCGGGGCCCAGCACCAGCAGGGCGACGAGGCCGACGAGCAGCAGTTCAGAGAAGCTGATACCAAACATTTGTCAGTCTCACACGTCTTTGCGGATCGGCTCTTCGACTTTCTGCGCCTGCACGTCGATGGTGTGCGGCGGGTTGGCCTGAGCAGTGGCTTGCGGCTGCACCGGTGGTACCGGCTGCGCAGGCGTCACGGTCGGATCGGCGGCCGGTTTTTCGTCATCGTTCATGGCTTTGCGGAAGCCCTTGATCGACTCGCCGACGTCGGTGCCGAGGTTTTTCAGTTTCTTGGTGCCGAACACCAGCACCACGACTACCAGAATGACGATCCAGTGTTTCCAGTCAAAAATGCCCATGTTGCTGTTCCTCTCTAAAAATTGTTCAGGCGGACGGACGCGAGGCTTTCTCGACGTGTCCGGACAGACCGAAGCGACGATCCAGTTCATCCAGCACGGCCTGCGGATGCTGCCCCAGTTGGGCGAGCATGACCATGCTGTGGAACCACAGGTCGGCAGTCTCGTAGATCACATCGCTGCAGTCACCGCTGATGGCGGCGTCCTTGGCGGCAATAATGGTTTCGACCGACTCTTCGCCGACTTTCTCCAGAATCTTGTTCAGGCCCTTGTGATACAGACTAGCTACATATGAGCTGTCGGCAGCGGCGCCCTTGCGCTCTTCGAGTACCTGAGCGAGGCGGGTCAGGGTGTCACTCATGTTTGTGTCCTGCGGAATAGATTGCGTGCGGGTCTTTCAAGACAGGGTCGACCGTTTTCCAGTCGCCGTTTTCGAAGACGCGGTAAAAGCAGCTTTGACGGCCGGTATGGCAAGCGATGTCGCCGATCTGTTCGACCATCAGGATGATCACGTCGGCATCACAGTCCAGGCGCATTTCATGCAGGGTCTGTACGTGGCCGGACTCTTCGCCCTTGCGCCACAGCTTGCCACGGGAACGTGACCAGTAGATTGCACGGTTTTCCGCAGCGGTCAGTTCCAGCGCTTCGCGGTTCATCCAGGCCATCATCAGCACGCGTCCGGTCTTGTGATCCTGGGCAATCGCCGGCACCAGGCCATCGGCGTCCCACTTGATCTCGTCCAGCCAGTTTTTCATCTTCGACTCCGACAGCGAACCCGTACTTCGATAGTCAGGTTCAGGCGTTGAAACAGTGTGCCAGCCGATCAGCGAACTGGCTATCGGCGAACGACCAGATACAAGCCGACTGCCACCATGATGCCCGCCGGCCAATGCCCCAGTTCGTGCAGCGGGCCACCCGCGGCGAGGATCGTGCCGCCGGCCAGATGCGCGCAACCGAGCAGGCGCAGGAACCAGTCGTCCTTGCGTTTGTGCCACGGTGGCGGCGGGTCGTAGGCGTGCGGTTGCGACATGCGTTCGAGCAGATCGCGAGCCATGTTGGCCAGGTGCGGCAGCTGTTCGAACTGGCTCTGCACGTTGCCGAGCAAGGCTTTCGGGCTGACGCGCTCGCGCATCCAGCGCTCAAGGAACGGCTGCGCGGTGTTCCACAGATCCAGATCCGGGTACAGCTGACGACCGAGGCCCTCGATGTTCAACAGAGTCTTCTGCAGCAGAACCAGTTGAGGCTGGACTTCCATGTTGAAGCGCCGTGCGGTCTGGAACAGGCGCATCAGCACCTGGCCAAATGAAATATCTTTTAACGGTTTTTCGAAGATCGGTTCGCATACGGTGCGGATCGCCGCTTCGAATTCGTTGAGTTTGGTTTCCGCCGGCACCCAGCCCGAATCGATGTGCAACTGCGCCACACGGCGGTAATCGCGCTTGAAGAAAGCGAACAGGTTGCGTGCCAGGTAGTCCTGGTCTTCCGGGGTCAGGCTGCCGACGATGCCGCAGTCGATCGCGATGTACTGCGGGCTCCACGGGTTGACGGTGCTGACGAAGATGTTGCCCGGGTGCATGTCGGCGTGGAAGAAACTGTCGCGGAACACTTGGGTGAAGAAGATCTCCACGCCGCGCTCGGCGAGCATTTTCATGTCGGTGCGCTGGTCGGCGAGGGTCGCCAGATCCGTCACCTGAATCCCGTAGATGCGCTCCATCACCAGCACTTTCGGCCGGCACCAGTCCCAATAGACTTGCGGCACGTAAAGCAGCGGCGAGCCTTCGAAGTTGCGCTTCAACTGGCTGGCGTTGGCCGCCTCGCGCAGCAGGTCGAGTTCGTCGTAGATGGTTTTTTCGTAGTCCTGCACCACGTCCACCGGGTGCAGCAGGCGGGCGTCGGCGGAGACCTTTTCGGCGGCGCGGGCGAGGATGAACAGCCACGCCAGGTCCTGGGCGATCACCGGTTTCAGGCCCGGGCGGATCACCTTGACCACCACTTCTTCGCCGGTTTTCAGTTGCGCGGCATGCACCTGCGCCACCGAGGCCGAGGCCAGCGGTTCGACGTCGAAACGGCTGAACACTTCGCTGATCTTCTTGCCCAGCTGTTCTTCGATCAGCTTGATCGACAGCTGCGAATCGAACGGTGGCACGCGGTCCTGCAGCAGCATCAGCTCATCGGCGATGTCTTCCGGCAGCAGGTCGCGGCGGGTCGAGAGAATCTGCCCGAACTTGATGAAAATCGGCCCCAGATCCTGCAGCGCCAGACGCAGGCGCGCACCACGGCTCAGCTCCAACTGCTTGCGCGGCAACCAGCGCCACGGCAGCACATAGCGCAGCGCCAGGAGGAACCAGGGCAGCGGCAGCTCGAACAGCAGGTCATCGAGGCGGTAGCGGATCACGACGCGCTGGATGCGCAACAGACGGCGGACGGCAAGCAGCTTCATGCGTTATCGCTTGGGTCGAGGGATCGGGAAAGGCGCTCGAAACGCGCCTCGAGACGTTCCAGATCAACTTTGATCCGGTCCAGTTCGCTGAACCGCGCTTCGGCTTCGCGCTGCCCGACGAGGGTGCGCGATTCTTCGGCGAGGTATTCGGCGAGGTTCTGGTTGAGGCTGGCAAATCCTTGTTGATACCAGCGTGCGCGGCTGCGCAGGTGACCGCCAATCAGTTGCGTGGCGACCGGTCCGAGCCAGCGCGAGAGTTCGTACTCCCAGTCCAGCTCGAGGTCCTGCAGCACCCCGGCCAGTTCCAGCAGCACGCCGCTGTCACCGTCGAGCTCGACTTCCGGGGCGTGCAGCACCGCGGTCTTGTCTTTGCTCACGGCCAGTTTTACCAGGCTCGAGGCCGGGGCGCGCAGGGTGCAGTCGACGCCGGTTTCCCAGTGCGAGGCGAGCATCAGGCCCTCATCGCTGGGCAGGATGAACAGTTGCAGCGCCGGGCTGCGGCAATCGACGGCAATCACTTTGCCAGTCAGATGCGCCAGCCGCGGCAGCGCCGTGCTGTCGAGACGCAGCACCCGGTTCAGACCGAGTTCGACGCTGGCAAGCAGCCCGGTGAGCAACATCAGGGCTTGATGCCGCGGTGCAGGGCGACGATGCCTGCGGTCATGTTGTGATAGGTCACGCGGTCGAAACCGGCGTCGACCATCATCGACTTCAGGGTTTCCTGATTCGGGTGCATGCGGATCGATTCGGCCAGGTAGCGATAGCTTTCCGAGTCGTTGGTGATCAGCTTGCCCATCAGTGGCATGAAGGCGAACGAGTAGGCGTCGTAGGCTTTCGACATCAGCGCGTTGGTCGGCTTGGAGAACTCCAGCACCAGCAGGCGGCCGCCGGGCTTGAGCACGCGCAGCATCGAGCGCAGGGCGTCTTCTTTGTGCGTCACGTTGCGCAGGCCGAAGGCGATGGTCACGCAGTCGAAATGGTTGTCCGGGAACGGCAGTTTTTCCGCGTCCGCCTGAACGAATTCGACGTTGCCCGACACACCCAGATCCAGCAGACGGTCACGGCCGACCTTGAGCATCGATTCATTGATGTCGGCCAATACCACCTGACCGGTCGGGCCAACCAGGTGGGAGAATTTTTTGGTCAGATCACCGGTACCGCCGGCGATGTCGAGCACGCGGTTGCCTGCACGCACGCCAGACAGTTCGATCGCGAAACGCTTCCACAGACGGTGCATGCCGCCCGACAGAAGGTCGTTCATCAGGTCGTACTTCGCGGCTACGGAGTGGAACACCTCAGCGACTTTTTCCGCTTTCTGGCTTTCCGGAACGTTTTTGAAGCCGAAGTGAGTGGTGGGTTCGGCATCGCTGCCTTTGCGCTGATCAGTCATATCGCTGTCACCAAAAGAGAATGCGCGACATTCTAATCCCCAAGCCATGCTTTGTCTTGGAATGGCTAAAGGTAAGATGGGCGACCTTCGGGACGATTTGCCGCAGACGCGGTCAAGATTTACCGTCACCTATTCATCAAGCAGGAGTCATTCGATGGCCAAAATCAGTGTTGAGCGTGCCCACAGCCTGGGCAAGGAAGCCGCCCGCGAGAAGGCCGACAAGCTGGCGCAGAAACTCTCCGATCAATATGGTCTGAAGCCGCAGTGGTCGGGCGACACCCTGAACCTCAAGCGCTCGGGCGTGAAAGGCGCGGTGCATGTGGCCGACGACTCGATCCGCGTCGACGTGGAACTGGGCATCATGATGTCGGCCATGAGCGGCATGATCAAAGCCGAGATCGAGAAGGCGCTGGACAAAGCGCTGGTCTGATTTCTGCCGGAATTGAAATTCTCCTGTGGGAGCGGGCTTGCTCGCGAATGCGGTGCAACAGTCGACATTTCTCGTGACTGGTACACCGCATTCGCGAGCAAGCCCGCTCCCACATTTGTTTTGTGGTGCCCCTGCTGTTTATGTCAGTTGTTAGGGTGCCGTTTCTAATTTTTCTCCCTACTTTGTGCCTGAGCCCGACACTTTTGCGGGCAGTTCCTCAAACCTTCTGCGCGTGAGGTGCACCATGGCCAAAGTCATTCTGAAGAAAAAAATCGACGCTTCGACTTCTGCTCTGAGCGACGTCAAATCCTATGCCCGCAAGATCTGGCTGGCAGGCCTGGGTGCCTACACCAAGGTCGGCCAAGAGGGCAGCGACTACTTTCAAGAGCTGATCAAGGCTGGTCAAACTGTTGAAAAGAAAGGCAAAAGAGTCGTCACCGAAAAACTCGAAGCCGCCAATGCCGAGATCGACGAAGCCAGGGATGAAGTCAGCTCGTTCAAAGGTCGCGTCGAAGTTCAGCTCGACAAGGTCGAGAAGGCGTTCGACTCCCGTGTAGCAAGCGCCTTGAATCGTATCGGCATTCCGTCTAAACATGACGTTGAGACACTCTCTGCTAAGCTCGATGAGCTGACGGCATTGCTCGAACGCGTCGCGCGTAAATCTTAAGGAGAACGGGATGGCTGGTAAAAAGAACACCGATAAAGAAGGCAGCTCGTGGATTGGGAAAGTCGAAGACTACTCCCGCAAAATCTGGCTGGCTGGTTTAGGCGTGTACTCGAAGATCGACACTGACGGCAGCAAGCTCTTCGAGTCACTGGTCAAAGACGGCGAGAAAGCCGAGAAGCTCACCAAGTCGGCAGTCGGCAAGAAAGTCGATGCCGCCAAGGATTCCGCTTCTTCGGCCAAGTCGCGCATCAGCGGCGTGAAAGATCGCGCACTGGGCAAGTGGGACGAGCTGGAAGGGGCTTTCGACAAGCGCCTGAACAGCGCGATTTCGCGCCTGGGTGTGCCTAGCCGCAATGAAGTCAAAGCGCTGCACAGCAAGGTCGAGACCCTGACCAAGCAGATCGAGAAACTCACCGGTCTGAAAACCCAACCGGTCGCGGCGAAAACCGCAGCGGCCAAACCGGCAGCCAAAACCGCCGCCAAGCCATTGGCTAAAGCGGCTGCGAAACCAGCTGCCAAAGCTGCGGCCAAGCCCGCGGCAAAAACCGCTGCCGCCAAGCCTGCTGCTAAAACGGCCGCTGCCAAACCAGCCGCCAAGGCTGCCGCGAAACCGGTTGCTGCCAAAGCGGCTGCGAAACCTGCGGCCAAGTCCGCGGCCAAACCAGCCGCCAAGCCAGCAGCGAAAACCGCTACCGCGAAACCGGCTGCCAAACCTTCGGCCAAACCGGCTGCGGCGAAAAAACCGGCAGTGAAAAAACCGGCCGCGCCGAAGGCCGCTGCGCCGAAGCCAGCTGCACCCGCAGCAGCCAAGCCAGCCACCCCGGCAACCCCGGCCAGCGCGTCGAACTCCGCCGCTGCACCGACTCCGGTAGCCACCCCGACTGCTGCATCGACCCCGTCGACGCCAACCAGTCAGTCCTGATTTTTCAGGGCAAAACAAAACGCCCGGCCTGTGAAGGTCGGGCGTTTTTGTTTGTGCAGATAATCGCTGGAACAGCGCCATTCTCCTGTGGGAGCGGGCTTGCTCGCGAAGGCGGTGTGTCATTCAGCATTGATGTTGGCTGAGCCACCGCTTTCGCGAGCAAGCCCGCTCCCACTGGGGGAGGACAATGTGTAGCCCATTCATTCGTGATCTTCGAGGTACTGCAATGCCATCCGTTCAGTAGCGACTTTCACCGGCGGCAGCAGATGCGGCGCCACCAGCATCATGATCTGGTACACCACCAGTTTGACCTCGCCTTCACGATCGAGAATCCGTTGATAGTCCAGCGAGAACAGCAGGGTCAGGGTGATCTGTTCCACCAGTTGCCCCAACGCCTGGGTGTCACTGACCAGTTGCCCCGAAGCCTTCAACCGCGCCAGCAAGGACGCCAGCGTGCGCTTGAGGGCGTTGAGCAGGTTGCGAATGCCCTTGGCCAGTTTCGGCAGGCGCCCGGCGAGGTTCGACAGGTCCTGGAACAGAAACCGGTACTGCGCCAGGCGCTCGACGATCAGGTGCAGAAACAGCCAGTAATCCTCCGGCGCCAGCTCGGCATCCGATGGCGGATCGAGCAGCGGCGCCAGTTCGTTCTGGAAGCGTTCGAACAGGCCGAGAATCAACGGCTCCTTGCCGTGAAAGTGGTAGTAGAGATTGCCGGGGCTGATCCCCATTTCGTTGGCAACTTCCATGGTGGAGACGTTGGGCTCACCCTTTTCGTTGAACAGTTGCAGGGCACATTCGAGAATCCGGTCGCGGGTTTTCATCCAGTCTTCTTAGAAAAGTTCGGTTAAGCGTCAGCGCACATGCA
This sequence comes from Pseudomonas sp. S3(2024), assembly GCF_036861315.1. Taxonomy (NCBI): domain Bacteria; kingdom Pseudomonadati; phylum Pseudomonadota; class Gammaproteobacteria; order Pseudomonadales; family Pseudomonadaceae; genus Pseudomonas; species Pseudomonas sp. S3(2024). Next base: position 186,934 of record NZ_JAZAQQ010000004.1, read on the forward strand.
CGTAGGTGCCGGGTGCTGCCTCCATCGGTGGATAATTCGGGTTGCCGAGGGTAAACGTGGTTTCGTGCTGCGTGCCGGAGCGCTGCTGTATCCACTCCAGCCACTGCGGCCACCAACTGCCGTCGACGCGCTTGGCGTCGTAGTACCAGGCGCGCGGATCGCTGCTCAGCTTGCCGTTCTCGACGTAATTGGCTTTCGGGTTGCTCGGCGGGTTGAGGATGCTCTGCACGTGCCCACTGTTGGACAGTACGAAACGCCGCTCGCCACCGAGCAGCAGGGTCGAGCGGTACACCGCGTCCCACGGCGTGATGTGGTCGTTCATGCCGGCCACGCTGAAGCTGTCGACGGTGACTTTCTGCAGATCGATCGGCGTACCGCAGACTTCCAGGCCACCCGGGTGGGTCAGCGGGTTGTGTTTGAAGAAGTCCAGCAGGTCGCCGTGGAACGCGGCGGGCAGGCGAGTGTTATCGTTGTTCCAGTAGAGAATGTCGAAGGCCGGCGGCTCTTTGCCGAGCAGGTAGTTATTGACGAAGTAGCTCCAGATCAAATCGTTGGGCCGCATCCAGGCGAACACCTTGGCCATGTCGCGACCGTCGAGCACGCCTCGCTGGTAGGAGCGGCGTTTGGCCGCTTCGATGGTCTGTTCGTCGGCGAACAGCGTGGTCGGGGTTTCGATCTCACTGTCGAGCAGGCTGACCAGATAGGTCGCACTGGAGATCCGTCGCAGTTGCCGTTTCGCCTGCAGATGACCCTGCAGCGCGGCGATGGTCAGGCCACCGGCGCAGGCACCCATCAGATTCACCTCGCGCGCGCCGGTGATCGCCCGGCAGATGTTCATCGCTTCTTCCACGGCTTCGACGTAGGTCGAGAGGCCCCATTCCCGGTGGCGTACGTCCGGGTTGCGCCAACTGATCATGAAGGTCTGCAGGCCGTTTTTCAGCGCGTACTGGACAAAGCTGTTCTGCGGGCTGAGGTCGAAAATGTAGTACTTGTTGATTTGCGGCGGCACCACCAGCAACGGCTTGGCGTACTGTTTTTCGCTCATCGGCTTGTACTGGATCAGCTCCAGCAGCTCGTTGCGAAACACCACCGCACCGGTGGTGGTGGCGACGGTCTTGCCGACCTCGAACGCCTGCTTGGTAACCTGGCGTGGCAGGCCATCGTTGTGCAGCAGATCATCAAACAGATGGCTCAGGCCGCGCACCAGACTCTGGCCGCCGGAATTGAACAGCTCCTTGACCGCCAACGGATTGAGCAAGGTATTGGAGGGCGCGACGGCATCGTTGAGCAGGGTGAACGCGAAGTGCGCGCGAGCGCGATCGTCCTCGCTCATGCTGCTTTCATCGATCCAGCTCTTGACCTGTTTCTGCCAGGCCAGATACGCCTGCAGACTGCGCCGGTAGAACGGATTGAGGCTCCACGCCGGATCGGCGAACCGCGCGTCCTGCGGGTTGGTCGGGTGCAGGGTTTCACCGAGCAGCACGCGACCGAGCTGGCCACCGAGTTTCAAGGCGTGCTTCGCGCTGTGAATCGGGTTGCGCAGACCGTGGGCGGCGACGCTGCGCAAGGTCGAGAGCAGGTCCCGCCCACGCAGGCCGGTCATTGCACTTTGTGCATTGATGAACACGGCGGGACTGGGCACTACGCCCGTCGCAGGTTTGTCGCGCATGACTCAACACTCCTTCGTCTTCAGGTCAAAAACAAACTCACCGAACCAGAACACCATAGTCGCTGTTACGGGTTGCTGCCTGCGCGGCGTCCTGCCGCGCACTTTGTTCAAAACCTTGCATAAAGCCTGCCGCCGTGATTTATCCGCCCAGCGGGGTCGGGTGCGGGTGCATCACGGCGCGCTGCCGTTCCTCCTCAAGGAATTTCATGATGATCGGCGCCACGGCTTCGGCGCGGGTGATCAGGAACAGATGACCGTCGTCGATGATGTGCAGTTGGGCGTTGGGAATCCGCCAGGCGAGCATGCGCATGTTGATCAGCGGGATCAGTGGATCGTCGTCGCCGGCCAGCACCAGGGTCGGCTGATGGATCTTGTGCAGCCAGTGAATGCTGGTCCAGCCGAGGCCGGCGAACAGCTGCCAGTAGTAACCGAGCTTGCCCGCCGAACGCACTTTCGCCGCATGGCTGGCGGCCAGCGTCGGGTCGCGGCGGAACGAGCCGCCGTAAATCAACGGCGCGATGCGGATCACGTGCGATGGCTGGATGTAGCGGCGTGGGCTGGCCATCATCCACAGCACTTTCGGCTTGCCCGGCACCATGAAGGCGCCGGCCGCGGTCGCCGCCAGCACCAGTTTCTTGCAGCGTTCGGGGTAGTCGTGGGCGAATTGCTGCGCCAGCGCGCCGCCCCACGACACGCCGATCACGTTGACCTGACCGTAGTCGAGGTAGTCGAGCATCCGCGCCGTCAGCTTCGCCAGCCCGGGAAAGCGATAAGGCCGGTTGGGCGTCGACGAGCCGCCGACACCGGGTACGTCGAAGGCGATCACTTCCAGATCCGGGTCCAGCGCCGCGACAAACGGAAACACCAGCTCCAGGTTGGCGCCGATGCCGTTGAAAATCAGCAAGGGCGTCAAATGAGGCTTGCCGGGGCGTACCGCGGTGCGGAGGGTCTGCCCATCCAGATCGACGGTACGGAAAATGAACGGTTGCGGCATGCTTCAGGCCCTGTGGGTCAATCTCAATATCACCTCCAATCCCTTGTGGGAGCGGGCTTGCTCGCGAAGGCGTCGTGTCAGTCGCCAATGATGTTGGCTGATCAACCGCTTTCGCGAGCAAGCCCGCTCCCACAGGGGCATGAGGTGTGTCAGTTACCGCTCGTGAACGTAGGTGCCCGGCGAGGCCTCGCCTGCCGGATACGCCTTGTTGCCCAGTTTCAGTGGCGCCTTTTTCAGATTGCCCGAGCGTTCGGCCTGCCACGCCTGCCAGTACAGCCACCAGGAATCAGTGTGCTTGGTCGAGTTCTCTTGCCATTCGTCGGCATTGGCGGCCATGCCTTCGCTGGTCATGTAGCGCGATTTCGGGTTGCCCGGCGGGTTCAGGATGCTCTGGATGTGCCCGCTGCTCGACAGCACGAACTCGACCTTGCCACCAAACAGCTGCGCCGACTTGTAGCAGGACTTCCACGGGGTGATGTGGTCGTTGGTGCCGGCCAGCGAGAAGATGTCGGCGGTGACCTGCTTGAGGTCGATCGGCGTGCCGCACACTTCCAGTGCATTGGGGCGGATCAGTGGGTTGTTTTTGAACATCTCGATCAGATCGCCGTGGAACGCGGCCGGCAACCGGGTGGTGTCGTTGTTCCAGAACAGGATGTCGAACACCGGCGGCTCGTTACCGAGCAGGTAGTTGTTGACCCAGTAGTTCCAGATCAGGTCGTTGGGGCGCATCCACGCGAAGACCTTGGCCATGTCTTTGCCTTCGAGCACGCCGGCCTGATACGAATGGCGCTTGGCGGTTTCCAGCGTCTGTTCGTCGACGAACAGGGCGACGTCGCTGTCCAGGGTGGTGTCGAGCACGCTGACCAGCAGGGTCAGGGCGTTGACCTTGTTTTCGCCGAGGGCGGCATAGTGGCCGAGCAGGGCGGTGCAGGTGATGCCGCCGGAGCAGGCGCCGAGCATGTTCACGTCTTTGCTGCCGGTGATGGCGGTGACCACGTCGACTGCTTCTTTCAGCGCATCGATGTAGGTCGACAGGCCCCACTCGCGCTGGGCCTTGGTCGGGTTGCGCCAGCTGACGATGAAAGTCTGCACGTTATTACGCAGGCAGAAGCGCGCGAGACTCTTGTCCGGGCTCAGGTCGAAAACATAGAACTTGTTGATCTGTGGCGGCACCACAAGCAATGGCCGCTCATGGACCTGTTCGGTGATCGGCTTGTACTGGATCAGCTCCAGCACGTCGTTGCGAAACACCACCGCGCCTTCGGTCACGCCAAGGCTCTTGCCGACCTCGAATGCGCCCATGTTGACCTGGCTCGGCATGCCGCCGTTGTGCACCAGATCCTTGGCCAGATGCGAGAGGCCATCGAGCAGGCTTTTGCCGCCGGTCTCGAAGAAGCGTTTGACCGCCGCCGGGTTGGCGGCGGTGTTGGTCGGGGCCATGGCTTCGGTCATCAGGTTGATCACGAAGTGGCCGCGCGCGATGTCTTTGGGTGACAGGCTGCTGTCGTCGATCCAGGAATGGAGCTCCTTGCGCCACGCCAGGTAAGTTTGCAGATAACGTTTGTAGAGCGGGTTCTGACTCCACGCCGGATCAGCGAAGCGACGATCATCGCTGGCCGGTTGCAGTTCGGATTTGCCGAACAGCACATTCTTCAGTTCAAGACCGAAATGGGTCACGTGCTTGACGCTATGGATCGGTTGTTTGATGGCCTGGGTCAGCACCATTCGAGCAGAGGCCAGCAGATCCTTTCCGCGCAGCCCAACGACGGGATTAAGCCCCAGGGTGTTTTCCGAGGCTTGGTACTTCAGGTCATCGTTATTCTTGTTACTCATCTACGACGCTCCATTGTCCTGAGACGAGTACCCGGTTTCTGCTGTGCAGTTCCACAGCGAATGCCAGGTACTACTGCTCGGGTGACCGTTAATTCTGCATAGCTGCTTTACAGTCGTAGAGCACTGCAGGGAACTTGCCAGCTCCATTGGTTACCCGAGTTTAATTTTTTTCGCAAGCAGGCCGATCCTCGGCCACACAGCAGAGCATTCAAACAGATGAATTTAGAAAATGCCCTCTAAAGAGCAAGAGTCTTGGACTAGAGCATCAGCTTGACGATTGACTGGTCCGGATCGCGGGTTTTCCCGGCCGCTTTGAGCTCGGCCAGATAATCGGCCCAGAGTGCGTCATGACGTCGCCCCAGCTCGTAGAGATAATCCCAGGTGAACAGGCCGCTGTCGTGACCGTCGTCGAAGGTCAGTTTCAGTGCGTACTGACCGGCCGGTTCCAGGCCGCTGAGGCCGACATTGAGCTTGCCGAATTGCAGGATCGGTTTGCCGTGGCCCTGGACCTCGGCGGAAGGGGAATGCACGCGCAGGAATTCGGCGGGCAGGGTGTACTCCTCGCCGGACGCGTATTTGAGCGTCAGGGTTTTCGAGGCTTTGTGCAGTTTGATGTCGGTGGGGATCATGAGCAGGTTTCCGTCTTGTGCGGAACCTTGTGGGAGCGAGCCTGCTCGCGAATGCGGTGGTTCAGTCAACGCAACGGTTGAATGTACTGCCGTCTTCGCGAGCAGGCTCGCTCCCACAGTTCCATTACATCTGTAAGAGTGACCTACAGGATATAACGGGACAGGTCTTCGTTCTGCGCCAATTCGCCCAGATGGCTGTTGACGTACGCAGCATCGATCAGGATCGGCTTGTCATCATGCGCACTGGCCAGGTCGCCGGCGCTGAACGATACCTCTTCCAGCAGACGCTCGAGCAGCGTGTGCAGACGACGGGCACCGATGTTCTCGGTTTTCTCGTTGACCTGCCAGGCGATCTCCGCCAGACGCTTGATGCCTTCCGGCTGGAACTGGATGTTCAGGCCTTCGGTTTTCAGCAGCGCGCAATATTGCTCGGTGAGCGATGCGTGCGGCTCGCTGAGGATGCGCTCGAAGTCTTCCGGGCTCAGCGCCTTGAGCTCGACACGGATCGGCAGACGGCCTTGCAGCTCCGGCACCAGATCGCTCGGCTTGCTCAGGTGGAACGCGCCGGAGGCGATGAACAGGATGTGGTCGGTCTTGACCATGCCCAGCTTGGTGTTGACGGTGCAGCCCTCGATCAGCGGCAGCAGGTCGCGCTGTACGCCTTCACGGGACACGTCGGCGCCGCCGACATTGCCGCGCTTGGCGACCTTGTCGATTTCGTCGATGAACACGATGCCGTGTTGCTCGACCGCTTCCAGCGCCTTGGCCTTCAACTCTTCTTCGTTGACCAGACGCCCGGCCTCTTCGTCGCGCACCAGTTTCAGCGCTTCTTTGACCTTGAGCTTGCGAGCTTTCTTCTTGCCCTTGCCCATGTTGGCGAACAGGTTCTGCAGCTGGCTGGTCATTTCTTCCATGCCAGGCGGCGTGGCGATTTCGATGCCGGCCACTTCGGCGACTTCGATCTCGATTTCCTTGTCGTCCAACTGGCCTTCGCGCAGGCGCTTGCGGAACAGCTGACGGGTGTTGGAATCGCTGCTCGGTGCTTCTTCATTGCTGAAGCCCATGCGCGCCGGTGGCAGCAGTGCGTCGAGGATACGATCCTCGGCAGCGTCTTCGGCACGGTGACGCACGCGGGTCATTTCCTGCTCGCGGAGCATCTTGATCGCGGCGTCGGCCAGATCACGGATGATCGATTCGACGTCACGGCCAACGTAGCCGACTTCGGTGAATTTGGTCGCTTCGACCTTGATGAACGGCGCGTTGGCCAGTTTCGCCAGGCGACGGGCGATCTCGGTTTTACCGACACCGGTCGGGCCGATCATCAGGATGTTTTTCGGGGTCACTTCAACGCGCAGCTCTTCAGGCAGCTGCATGCGGCGCCAGCGGTTGCGCAGGGCAATCGCGACGGCGCGCTTGGCATCGTCCTGGCCGATGATATGGCGGTTGAGTTCGTGGACGATTTCGCGGGGAGTCATGGACATAGTAATTGACGGTCCTCAAGCAGAAACAAGCCGTGGCACTTTGGCCGCGTCAGGCTTATTCAGCGAGATCCTGCTCCTCAATGGTCTGGGTGTGGTTGGTGAATACACAGATGTCGCCGGCGATACCGAGGGCAGTTTCGACGATCTCACGGGCCGACAGGTCGGTCTTTTTCAACAGCGCGCTGGCTGCGGCTTGCGCGTAGGCGCCGCCGGAACCCATGGCGATCAGGCCGTCTTCGGGTTCGACCACGTCACCGTTGCCGGTGATGATCAGCGAGGCGTCCTTGTTGGCGACCGCGAGCATGGCTTCGAGGCGGCTCAGGGAGCGGTCGGTGCGCCATTCTTTGGCGAGTTCGACAGCGGCGCGGATCAGGTGGCCCTGGTGTTTCTCAAGCTGGCCTTCGAAACGTTCGAACAGGGTGAAGGCGTCGGCGGTGGCACCGGCGAAACCGGCGATGACCTGGCCGTGGTACAGGCGACGCACCTTTTTGGCGTTGCCTTTCATCACGGTGTTGCCGAGAGAAACCTGGCCGTCGCCGCCCATGACGACTTTGCCGTGGCGGCGGACTGAAACGATGGTGGTCAAGGGAAGAGTCTCCACGCAGCGGGGCGAAAATGCCTTATGCCCATTCATATGGGGGTGCTGGAGGGGATTTCAACCGGGGAGGGCGCAGGGGGACGAACGGCGGAGGACAGACCGGGAATATGTTGTGCCGGTTATGACGCCTTCGCGAGCAGGCTCGCTCCCACAGGGACTGCGTGATTCCTGTGGGAGCGAGCCTGCTCGCGAATGAACGATGACGCGATGCGACTGACGGAATCAGCGGCTCTGGCGTTGTTGTAACAACAGGTTGCTGAAGCCGCTGCCGGCCAGTTGTTTCTGCGCAGTCGTCAGCTGTTCGCGGTTGCTGAACGGGCCGACCAATACGCGGTACCAGGTTTCATCCTTCACCGTGCCCGACTCAACCGAAACGGCCTGGCCGAGCAGAATGATCTGCGCCCGCACCTTGTCCGCGTCCGCCTCTTTGCGGAACGAGCCGGCCTGGAGGAAGAACTTGGTCACCGGCGCCGCTTTCGCCACCGGTGGCGCTGGCGGCGGGGTAATACCTGACAGCGCAGCCTGCGCCCGCGCGGTATCGATCTTCGCCGCTTCCGCCGGGGTGACCGGCGTGGTCGGCACTTGTGGCGTCGGCAGGGTTTTCTCCGGCACGGCATCCGGCGGCACGATCACTTCCGATTCCGGCAGCAAGGTGTAGAAGTCGTACTTCGGCTTCACCGGTTGCGTCGGGCTCGGCGGGGTCTTGTTGGCCTCGGCGATCTTCGACGCTTTCTGCTGCTGCGCCTGCTCGACTTTCTCGCGCTTGACCGTGTCGCTGCCCTTGCCTGGCTCCAGTTTCATCAGAAATACGATGAACGCACCGACCGTCAGGCCGATGGCCATCCACAGCCAGCCCGGGATCGGTTGCTTTGCAGGAGCTTGGTAACGGCTGGCGCCACGCTTGGGTGCAGGTTTTTTCTTGGCAGCCAACTTACATGCGCTCCAGAGTTTCCAGGCCCAGCAGCTCCAGGCCTTGCTTGAGAGTACGACCGGTCAGCGCGGCCAGACGCAGACGGCTCTGCATCTGGGCCGGCGTCTCGGCGGCGAGGATCGGGCAGTTCTCGTAGAAGCTGGAGAACAGACCGGCGACGTCATACAGATAGGTGCAGAGGATGTGCGGTGTGCCTTTTTCCGCGACGTTGTTCAGCACTTCGCCGAACTGCGCCAGCTTCGCCGCCAGCTCTTGCTCGTGCGCCGCTTCGAGGACGATCTGGCCCTCGACTTCGCTGAAGTCCTTGCCCAGTTTGCGGAACACCCCGGCCACACGGGTGTAGGCGTACAACAGGTACGGCGCGGTGTTGCCTTCGAAATTCAGCATCAGGTCGAAGTTGAAGCTGTAGTCGCTGGTGCGGTGCTTGGACAGGTCGGCGTATTTCACCGCACCGATGCCGACAACCTTGGCGATGTTGCGCAGTTCGTCTTCGGCCAGTGTCGGGTTCTTCTCTTTGACCAGGTTGTAGGCACGTTCCTGGGCTTCGGTCAGCAAATCGATCAGCTTCACGGTGCCGCCGTCACGGGTCTTGAACGGACGGCCGTCGGCGCCATTCATGGTGCCGAAGCCCATGTGCTCCATTTCCATCGGATGGGTCACGAAACCGGCCTTGCGCGCCACGGCGAACACTTGCTGGAAGTGCAGGGCCTGACGCTGGTCGACGAAGTACAGTGCGCGGTCAGCCTTGAGCTTGCCGCTGCGGTAGCGCACGGCCGCCAGGTCAGTGGTGGCGTACAGGTAACCGCCGTCAGCCTTGACGATGATCACTGGCAGCGGATCGCCGTCGGCGTTCTTGAACTCGTCGAGGAACACGCACTGGGCGCCGTTGCTCTCGACCAGCATGCCGGCGGCTTTCAGGTCGTTGACCACGTTGATCAGGTCGTCGTTGTAGGCGCTTTCGCCCATCACGTCGGCCATGGTCAGTTTGACGTTGAGCAGTTCGTAGATCTTCTGGCAGTGCGACAGCGAGATGTCCTTGAACTTGGTCCACAGCGCCAGGCACTCGGCATCGCCGGCCTGCAGCTTGACCACCAGACCACGGGCGCGGTCGGCGAACTCTTCGGATTCATCGAAACGCTGCTTGGCGGCGCGGTAGAAGTTTTCCAGATCGGACAGCTCGTCGCTGGTGATCGGGTTTTCCTGCAGATACGCCATCAACATGCCGAACTGGGTGCCCCAGTCGCCCACGTGGTTCTGGCGGATCACTTCGTCGCCAAGGAACTCGAGCACACGGGCCACGCCGTCGCCGATGATGGTCGAGCGCAAGTGGCCGACGTGCATCTCTTTGGCCAGGTTCGGTGCCGACAGGTCGACCACGGTGCGCTGCGCCGGGCCGGCCTTGCGCACGCCAACGTTAGCGTCGGCCAGAGCGGCGTCGAGGCGCGAGGCGAGGGCCTGGGTGTTCTGGAAGAAATTGATGAAGCCCGGACCGGCGATTTCGGCCTTTGTGACGTTCTCGTCGGCCGGCAGCGCAGCGATGATTTTCTCCGCCAGATCGCGCGGCTTCATGCCCGCAGGCTTGGCCAGCATCATGGCGATGTTGCTGGCGAAGTCGCCGTGGGTTTTGTCGCGGGCGTTCTCCACCTGAATCGCCGGCGACAGGCCTTCAGGCAACACACCTTCGTTGACGAGTTGGGTGAGGGCTTGTTGGATCAGCTGGCGAATGGTGTCTTTCATGGTCTTCTCTTTCGACCGCAAGCGCGGCGGCGCATCGATGCGCGGGTGGAAAAACTGGGCATTATCCGTTGCGAAGACGGGCTTGCCAACCTTAGCAGGCAGCTTATGGATATGTGGTGACAATTCGGGCCTCTTCGCGAGCAAGCCCGCTCCCACAATGGATCAGCGGCGTTCATTTGTCTGGCTCATACCCTGTGGGAGCGGGCTTGCTCGCGAAGGCGATTTTCAGATCAATACAGATCCACGGGATCGACATCCAGCGACCAGCGCACCGCCCGCCCGCTCGGCATCTGCTCCAGCTCCAGCAACCAGCTGGCGAGCAACCGATGCAGCGGGGCCCGGGCTGCCGCCTGCACCAACAACTGTGCACGATAGCGACCGGCGCGGCGCTCCATCGGCGCCGGCACCGGCCCGAGCAATTCGATGCCGCTCAGATTCTGCTCGACCAGCAAGCGTTCGGCCGCGCTGCATGCCTCATCGAGAAAACCTTCGGCCTGCCCCGGTTTGTGCGCTTCGGCACGCAACAGGGCCAAGTGTGAAAATGGTGGCAGTCCGGCAGCCCGGCGCTCGCTCAAGGCCTGCTCGGCGAAAGCGAAGTAACCCTGCTCGGTCAGTTGCACCAATAAAGGATGGTCGGCCAGGTGGGTCTGGATGATCACCTTGCCCGGCTCCTCCGCCCGCCCGGCGCGCCCGGCGACCTGCACGATCAATTGCGCCATGCGCTCGCTGGCACGGAAGTCGCCGGAGAACAGTCCGCCGTCGGCATCCAGAATCGACACCAGCGTGACCCGCGGGAAGTGGTGCCCCTTGGCCAACATCTGCGTGCCGACCAGAATGCATGGCTGGCCCTTCTGAATCGTCGCGAACAGTTGATTCATCGCGTCCTTGCGCGAAGTGCTGTCGCGGTCGACGCGCAGTACCGGGTAGTCCGGGAACAGAATCGCCAGGCGTTCTTCGGCGCGCTCGGTGCCGGCGCCGACCGGTCGCAAATCGACCTTGTTGCACTTGGGGCATTGGCGCGGCGTGCGCTCGACGTTGCCACAGTGGTGGCAGCGCAGTTCGCCGTAGCGCTGGTGCACGGTCATTCGCGCATCGCAGCGCGAGCACTCGGACATCCAGCCGCAATCGTGGCACAGCAACGTCGGCGCAAAGCCGCGCCGGTTGAGGAACACCAGCACCTGCTGGCCCGCCGCGAGGGTCTGGCCGATGGCTTGTTGCATCGGCCCGGAAATGCCGCTGTCCAGCGGACGGCTTTTCACGTCCAGCCGCAGGAAACGTGGTTGCTTGGCACCGCCGGCTCGCTCGTTGAGACGCAGCAGGCCATAACGACCGGTGTAGGCGTTGTGCAGGCTTTCCAGTGAAGGCGTGGCGGACCCGAGGACGATCGGGATGTTTTCCTGTCGCGCGCGCACCAGTGCCAGATCCCGGGCGTGGTAGCGCAGGCCTTCCTGCTGTTTATAGGAGCCGTCGTGCTCTTCGTCGATGATGATCAGCCCCGGGTTCTTCATCGGGGTGAACAGCGCCGAGCGGGTGCCGATAATAATGTCGGCCTCGCCGTCGCGGGCAGCGAGCCAGGCGTCGAGACGCTCACGGTCGTTGACCGCCGAATGCAGCAGGGCGATGCGTGCGTTGAAGCGCTGCTCGAAACGCGCCAGGGTCTGCGGGCCGAGGTTGATCTCCGGGATCAGCACCAGTGCCTGCTTGCCGGCTTCGAGGGTTTCGCGGATCAGTTGCAAATAGACTTCGGTCTTGCCGCTGCCCGTGACCCCGGCCAGCAGAAACGCGTGATAACTGTCGAACCCGGCACGGATCGCTTCGTAAGCGGCGCGTTGTTCGGTGTTCAGCGGCAACTCCGGTTGCGCCAACCAATGTTCATGGCGCACGCCAGGGGCGTGCCGACGAATCTCCACTTGCACCAGACCCTTGGCCAGCAGCAGGTCGAGGCTGTCCTTGCTCAGCATCAGCTTGCTCAACAACTGATGGGCCACGCCGTGCGGGTGCTGCGCCAGTGTTGCCAGTGCTTCCCGTTGCCGTGGCGCGCGGGCGACGCGCGGATCATCGAGGCTGGCGCCGGGCGCGACTGACCAGAAACGCTCCTGTCGCGCCTCGGCCAGTTCGCCCTGACGCAGCAGCACCGGCAGCGCCCAGCTCAAGGCGTCGCCGAGGCTGTGCTGGTAATACTGCGACGTCCACAGACACAGCTTGAACAGTGCGGGCGGCAGCGGCGGTTCGACATCGAGCAGGGCCAGCGCCGGTTTGAGTTTCTCCAGCGGCACGTCGCTGGTGTCGGTGATCTCGACCAGAATCCCGATCATCTCCCGCCGCCCGAACGGCACCCGCAGGCGCATGCCCGGTTGCAACTGGGCACGCGACACCCCGGCCGGGGCCCGATAGTCGAACAGGCGGCGCAGGGGCGAAGGCAGGGCGAGGCGCAGAATGGCGTCGGGCACGCGGGGGGATCTCGATCAGCAGGCGATTAAAAGGACTGCGTATATAACCTGTGGGAGCGAGCCTGCTCGCGAAAGCGGTGTATCAGGCGGCTGATATGCTGGCTGATAGATCGTCTTCGCGAGCAGGCTCGCTCCCACAGGGACAGCGCAATGGGCCGGGAGCCTAGCAGACGGTCGGTCTCAGGGACAGCTTGCGCGATTGACATTGTCTGGTAGAATCCGCGGCCTAATTACGTGCGGTATTCAACAATAGTGTTGGGTGGCGGCACGCTAGCTGAGGAAGACATCATGAAAGCTGATATCCACCCGAATTACCCAGAAGTTGCAGTAACCTGCAGCTGCGGCAACAAGTTCGAAACCCGTTCGACCTTCGGCAAAGCCCTGGCGATCGACGTTTGCAACGAGTGCCACCCGTTCTACACCGGTAAGCAGAAGACTCTGGACACCGGTGGCCGCGTTCAGAAGTTCGCCGACCGTTTCGGTGCCTTCGGCGCCAAGAAGTAAGATTGGTCATTCTGGAAAACTTCGACGGTTTCTCCAGGCTGATGAAAAAGGCGTCCCTTGTGGGCGCCTTTTTTGTGTCCGCGATTTGGCTGTCCGCTGCCCAGGCGTTTTGCCCCACGCCTGCCGGCCTCAGCAGTGTCAGCGTCCAGCGCGTGGTCGATGGCGACACGCTACGCCTGAGCGATGGGCGCAGTGTGCGGATGATCGGTCTCAACACGCCGGAGTTGGGCAAGCAGGGCCGCAGTGACGAACCCTTCGCCGTGGCGGCACGTAAACGCCTTGAAGTACTGGTGGCGGACAGCGGCGGTCGGGTCGGTCTGCTCCCAGGCAAGCAGGCCAAAGACCATTACGGTCGCACCCTCGCGCATGTCTACAGCACCAACGGCACCAATCTTGAAGCGCAAATGCTCGCCGACGGCCTTGGTTTTCAGGTGGCGGTGGCACCGAATGTCGATCTTGTGGCCTGTCAGCAGGCGGCCGAACGCAGCGCCCGGCAGGCCGGTCGGGGCCTGTGGCGCCAGTCACCTGTACTGAAAGCGGAGCAGATCCGCACTTCGGGTTTCGCCGTGGTCAGTGGGCGTGTGAGCAAGGTTCAGCGCAATCGCGGCGGAATCTGGATCGAGTTGCAGGACTCGGTTGTACTGCGCGTTGCACCCAATCTCGTCAGACAATTCGACAACGCCCGGTTGCAGACGCTGCAGGGCAGGCAGATCGAGGCTCGCGGCTGGATCGTCGACCGTTCGCGGCGTGGCGGGTTGAAACCGGGTCAGCCGCGTTGGCTGCTGCCGTTGACCGATCCGTCGATGCTGCAAAGCGCGCGCTGAAGAAAAATTGTAGACATTTTTTCTATCGATTGTGAACAGTCCAGCCCTTGTGCGCCGTGGCTCTTGGCCCAAAGTCGTAGGACAGGGCGCTTGACAGGGGTGACCGCTCAGTCTTGTGGGGACTTTGCGAGGCGCGTATCCTCGCTGACCAGTCTGTCCAACAGTAAAAAGCGGAATGCCAAAATGTCTGATCTGAAAACTGCCGCTCTCGAATATCATGCCAATCCTCGTCCAGGGAAGCTGAGTGTCGAGCTCACCAAGGCCACTGCTACCGCCCGCGACCTGTCGCTGGCCTACAGCCCCGGCGTAGCTGAACCAGTGCGTGAGATCGCCCGCGATCCTGAACTGGCCTACAAATACACCGGCAAGGGCAACCTGGTTGCAGTCATTTCCGATGGCACCGCGATTCTGGGCCTGGGTAACCTCGGCCCACTGGCCTCCAAGCCAGTGATGGAAGGTAAAGGTGTACTGTTCAAGCGCTTCGCCGGTATCGACGTATTCGACATCGAAGTCGACTCCGAAAGCCCGCAAGCCTTCATCGACACCGTAAAACGCATCTCCATCACTTTCGGCGGCATCAACCTGGAAGACATCAAGGCGCCTGAGTGCTTTGAGATCGAACGTGCTCTGATCGAGCAGTGCGACATTCCGGTATTCCACGATGACCAGCACGGCACCGCGATCGTGACCGCTGCGGGCATGATCAACGCCCTGGAAATCGCCGGCAAAACCCTGCCGGAAGCCAAAATCGTCTGCCTCGGCGCCGGCGCTGCGGCCATCTCCTGCATGAAGTTGCTGGTGAGCATGGGCGCAAAAATCGAAAACATCTTCATGGTTGACCGTACCGGCGTGATCCACTCCGGCCGTGATGACCTGAACCAGTACAAAGCCGTGTTCGCTCACGCCACCGACAAGCGCAGCCTGGCTGATGCTCTGAAAGGCGCTGACGTGTTCGTCGGCCTGTCCGGTCCGAACCTGCTGAGCGCTGAAGGTCTGCTGTCGATGGCGGCCAACCCGATCGTCTTCGCCTGCTCGAACCCGGATCCGGAAATCTCCCCGGAGCTGGCACACGCCACCCGCAGCGACGTGATCATGGCCACCGGTCGTTCCGACTACCCGAACCAGGTCAACAACGTTCTGGGCTTCCCGTTCATCTTCCGTGGTGCCCTGGACGTTCGCGCCAAGCGCATCAACGAAGAAATGAAAGTGGCTGCGGCCAACGCCCTGCGTGAACTGGCCAAACTGCCAGTGCCACAGGACGTGTGCGACGCCTACGGTGGTGCGCCGCTGGAATTCGGTCGTGAGTACATCATTCCGAAGCCAATGGACAAGCGCCTGATCACCCTGATCTCCGACGCTGTGGCCAAGGCCGCGATCGAGACCGGTGTGGCGACCCTGCCGTATCCGAAGAACTACCCGCTGAAAAGCGTGGATGACGTGTTCAACGGCTAAGCCGTTGTAGCGCTTCAACGAAAGCCCCGGCTTGTGAGAGTCGGGGCTTTTTTGTGCCAGTGTGATTTGTGGTGTTCTTCAGTGCCTCTTCGCGAGCAAGCCCGCTCCCACAGGTTTTGTGGCTACAACTCGCTCACTGTGGGAGCGGGCTTGCTCGCGAAGAGGCCGGCCCAGACAACATAAAATCACAGGCATAAAAAGCCCCGCACTTCTTTCGAAGGCGGGGCTTTTTGGGGCGCATTGATCAGAACAGATCGATCGGCGCCTGCTCATCCGCCGGCAGCGGGCTGCCCGGTACGGCGCCGTTGCCCAGTTCATTCACCGAGGGCGGCGTGTCTTCGGACTTGAACAGCTCGAAGTACGCGCCCGGCGTGCTCGGGGTGGCGGCACGACCGCTGACCGGATCCACCCGCAGGCTGAGAATGCCTTCCGGCTCAGGCTGTACGTGCGGCGGCTTGTCCTTGAGCGCGGCAGACATGTAGTTCATCCAGATCGGCAACGCCACGGTGCCACCAAACTCGCGGCGGCCGAGGCTTTCCGGCTGGTCGAAGCCGGTCCACACGGTGGTCACGTAATCGGCGTTGTAACCGGAGAACCACGCATCTTTCGATTCGTTGGTGGTACCGGTCTTGCCCGCGATGTCGCTGCGGCCCATGGCCAGTGCGCGGCGACCGGTGCCGAGCTTGATCACGTCCTGCAGCATGCTGTTGAGGATGTACGTGGTACGGCCATCGACGATCCGCTCAGCCACGGCCGGCGCTTGTGGCGCAGTGGCAGTGCCCGGTGCTTCACCCGGAACCGGAGCGGCGTTGACGGTGATCGACTGAGGTGTCGGTGCCGCGATGCCATCGGTCGCCGAGCCACCCTGTGGCACGGTCGGCGGGTTGGCGACGAACAGCGTGTCACCGTTGCGGCTTTCGATCTTGTCGATGATGTACGGGGTGATCTTGTAGCCGCCGTTGGCGAAGGTGCTCCAGCCGGTAGCGATTTCCATCGGAGTCAGGGTCGCGGTGCCCAGCGCCAGCGACAGGTTCGGTGGCAGATCCTGCTTGTTGAAGCCGAAGCGGGTGATGTAGTCGATGGTCTTGCCCACACCCATCGCCTGCAGCAGACGGATCGACACCAGGTTGCGCGACTTGTACAGCGCCTCACGCAGACGGATCGGGCCGAGGAAGGTGTTGGTGTCGTTCTTCGGCCGCCAGACCTTGTCCAGGTACTCGTCGACGAACACGATCGGCGCATCGTTGACCAGCGTCGCGGCGGTATAACCGCTGTCCAGTGCAGCACTGTAGACGAACGGCTTGAAGCTCGAACCCGGCTGACGCTTGGCCTGCAGGGCGCGGTTGTAGTTGCTCTGCTCGAACGCAAAGCCGCCGACCAGCGAGCGAATCGCGCCGTTCTGCGGATCCAGCGACACCAGCGCGCCTTGCGCCTGCGGAATCTGGCTGAACTTCAGCGAATTGTTCGGCTGACGCTGCACGCGAATCAGGTCGCCGACCTGCGCCACATCCGACGGCTGACGCGGTGCGGCGCCCATGCTGTTGGTGTTGAGGAACGGCCGCGCCCATTTCATGGTGTCCCAGGCGACGTGTTCTTCGCCGGTACGGGTCAGCACCTGCAAGCCATTCTTGTCGACCTGGGTGACGATGGCCGGCTCCAGGCTGCTGATGGTGCGCTGCTTGGTCAGCTCGGTCGCCCAGGCTTCGTGGGTCTTGCCCGGCAGACGCGATTCAGGGCCACGGTAGCCATGGCGCTGGTCGTAGGTCATCAGGCCTTCGTGCAGCGCGGTGTTGGCCATTTCCTGCAGGTTGCTCGGCACCGTGGTGGTGACGCGGAAACCTTCGGTGTAAGCGTCGCTGCCATAGCGACCGACCATTTCGGCACGGGCCATTTCGGCGATGTACGGTGCGTTCACTTCCGGGGTCGGCACGTGATAGCTGGCGTTCAGCGGCTCGTTGATCGCGGCGGTGTAGTCAGCCTCGGAAATCTTCCCGAGCTTGTACATGCGTCCGAGAATCCAGTCGCGACGCTCCTTGCTGCGCGCCGGGTTGGCCAGCGGGTTGAAGCGCGACGGGGCTTTCGGCAGGCCGGCGATCATCGCCATCTGCGCCAGGCTGACGTCGCGGATCGACTTACCGTAATACACCTGCGCCGCCGCCTCGATGCCGTAGGCGCGGTTACCCAGATAAATCTTGTTCACGTACAGCTCGAGGATCTCGTCCTTGGTCAACTGCCGCTCGATCTGCAGGGCCAGAAGAATCTCGGTGGTTTTGCGCGAGAAGCTGCGTTCGCTGGTCAGGAAGAAGTTCTTCGCCACCTGCATGGTGATGGTGCTGCCGCCGGACTGAATGTGCCCGCTTTTCACCAGTTGGGTCGCGGCACGCATCAGGCTGCTCGGATCGACGCCATAGTGGTTGGCGAAATTGTCGTCTTCAGCACTTAGTAACGCATTAATGAAATTGGGTGGAATGTCGGCGAAACGGATCGGAGTACGGCGCATTTCGCCAAATTCTGCGATCAATTTGTTGTCGCTGCTGTAGACCCGGAGCGGAATCTGCAACTGAATGCTTCTCAGCGCCTCCACAGACGGCAAACCCGGACTAAGGTAAAGAAACGCGCCGCTGAGACCTAAAAGCAGTCCGCAGAAAACGGCGACGATGGACCAACCGAAAAATTTCAGCAGACGAATCAAGGCTTTTGAACATCCAGGGCAAAGAATGAATTGGGCGACAGGGTTCCGGTAACACACAGAACAACCTGGGCCGGCAGTAAAAAGCGGAAAAAAACGCTGGGCATTATAAGCACTTTTCTGCTGGGGGCGTCATTTGCGCTTCTGTCAAGACGGGGTGAAGGAACGCAATGCGTATTACAGAGTCCGTAACTCACGGAAAGTCATAGGGAATTGGTAGTGCTGGGACTCTTCAAGAAAAAGACCAATACGTTACTGGGGATCGACATCAGCTCCACTTCGGTGAAGCTGCTGGAGTTGAGCCGTCAGGGCGACCGCTACCGGGTCGAGGCCTACGCGGTAGAGCCGCTGCCGCCCAACGCCGTGGTCGAAAAGAACATCGCCGAGCTCGAAGGCGTGGGCCACGCCTTGTCCCGGGTACTGGTCAAGGCGCGCACCGGGCTCAAGAGCGTGGCGGTGGCGGTGGCCGGTTCTGCGGTGATCACCAAGATCATCGAGATGGACGCCGGGCTGACCGATGACGAGCTGGAAAACCAGCTGAAGATCGAAGCCGACCAATACATTCCCTATCCACTGGACGAAGTCGCCATCGATTTCGAAGTCCAGGGCGTGTCGCCGCGCAACCCGGAGCGGGTCAGCGTGCTGCTGGCCGCCTGTCGCAAGGAAAACGTCGAAGTCCGCGAAGCGGCGCTGGCGCTGGCCGGGCTGACCGCGCGCGTGGTCGATGTCGAGGCCTATGCGCTAGAGCGCTCGTTCGGTCTGCTCGCCACTCAACTGGCAGCCTCGCAGGAACGCCTGACCGTGGCGGTGGTGGACATCGGCGCGACCATGACCACCCTCAGCGTCCTGCACAACGGCCGCATCATCTATACCCGCGAGCAGCTGTTCGGTGGCCGGCAACTGACCGAGGAAATTCAGCGCCGCTACGGCCTGACTGTCGAGCAGGCCGGGCTGGCGAAAAAGCAGGGCGGTCTGCCTGACGACTATGTCAGCGAGGTATTGCAACCGTTCCGTGATGCTCTGGTGCAGCAGGTCTCGCGCTCGTTGCAGTTCTTCTTTGCCTCCGGGCAGTACAACGCCGTCGATCACATCCTGTTGGCCGGCGGCACCGCCTCGGTGCCGGGGCTGGATCGGCTGATCGAACAGCGTCTGGGCACCCCGACCCAGGTCGCCAACCCGTTTTCCGACATGGCCTTGAGCAGCAAGGTCAACGCCGGAGCCTTGGCCAGTGACGCGCCGGCCCTGATGATTGCCTGCGGGCTCGCGCTCAGGAGTTTCGACTGATGGCGCGGATCAACCTTCTCCCCTGGCGTGAGGAACGCCGCGAAGAGCGGCGCAAACGCTTTCTGCTGATCCTGATCGGGGTGTTCGTCGGTTCGGTGGGCGCGGTGTTCATTGCCGATCAGATCGTCGGCACCGCCATCGAGCGGCAGACAGCACGCAACGCCTACATCGGCAAACAAATCGCCGTGGTCGACGAGCGGATCAAGCAGATCAGCGAACTCAAGGCACGGCGCCAGCAACTGGTCGAGCGCATGCGCATCATCCAGGACTTGCAGGGCAACCGGCAGATCAGCGGGCGGATCTTCGACCAACTGGCGCGCACGCTGCCGGACGGGGTGTATTTCACCAGCGTGAAATTGCTCGGCAAGACGCTGTCGATCAGCGGCGCGGCGGAGTCGAACAACCGCGTTTCGGAGCTGATGCGCAATCTGGATGCTTCCGACTGGTTCGATGCGCCGAGTCTTAATGAAGTGAAAGCGACGACTGCCGGTCAGGTGGATCAGGCCAACGTCTTTCAGCTGACCGTGCGTCAGACCCAGCCAGCCGCGACGGAGGGCGACAAATGAAGCCGTCCGAATGGCTGCAAAGTCTGCGCAATATTGACTTCAACGATCTGGACACCAGCAATATCGGCTCCTGGCCGGCCGCGGTGAAAACCATCGCGGGAGCGTTGCTGGCGGTGCTGGTGTTGGCGCTTGGCTATAACTTTTTCATCAGCGACGTGGAAAACCAGCTGGAAGCCAAGCGTCAGGAAGAGGACACCTTGAAGGAGCAGTTCGCCAGCAAGGCGCACATGGCCGCCAACCTGGAGCTGTACACCCAGCAGATGAAGGAGATGGAGAACTCCTTCGGCGTGCTCCTGCGGCAGTTGCCCAGCGACACCGAAGTCCCGGGATTGCTCGAAGACATTACCCGTACCGGGCTGGGCAGCGGTCTTGAATTCGAAGAGATCAAGCTGCTGCCGGAGGTGACCCAGCCGTTCTACATCGAGCTGCCGATCCAGATCACTGTCACCGGGGCTTACCACGACCTCGCGACCTTCGTCAGTGGCGTCGCCGGGTTGCCACGGATCGTCACCTTGCACGATTTCGAACTGGCACCGGCCAATCCCGACGGCGGGACGAAGCTGCGCATGAGCATCCTCGCCAAGACCTACCGCTATAACGACAAGGGGTTGGACAAATGACCCCGATCCGTTATTTCGCCCTGTCAGTGCTGGTGCTCGGCCTCAGTGGTTGCGGCAGCAGTGACGAATTCAGCGACCTCGACGCCTACATGAACGAAGTGCGTCTGCGCCCGGCCGGCCGGATCGAGCCGACGCCGACCTTTCATTCCTATCCCACCTTTACCTACAGCGCGGCCAACCTGCGCAGCCCGTTCTCGCGCCAGGTGCGCGTCGATCTGGCCGGGCAGCAGCGTGGCTCGCGCAACGTCAAACCCGACCCCAACCGGGTCAAGCAATACCTCGAAGGTTTCAACATCGAGCAGTTTGAAATGGTCGGCACGATCTCCAATGCCAGCGGCTCCTTCGCCTTGCTGCGCGGGGCGGGTGCAGTGCATCGGTTGAAAGTCGGCGACTACCTGGGGCGCAACGACGGGCGCATTGTCGCCATCAGCGCCACTCAGGTCGATGTGGTCGAGATCGTGCCCGACGGCGAAGGCGCCTGGCTGGAACGTCCGCGCACCATTCCTTTGAAAGAGCACTCATAGTGGAAGTCGAACAATGAACAGGATTTTCTCCACCCTCGGTTTTTCGCTATGGATAGCGCTGCTTTCACCGATGGTTCAGGCGGCCAGCCTCAAGACGCTGGATGTCGCGGCGTTGCCGGGTGACCGCATCGAGTTGAAGCTGTCGTTCGACAGCCCGCCACCGCAACCCAAGGGCTACACCACCGAATCGCCGGCGCGAATCGCCCTGGATCTGCCGGGTGTCGCCAGCCAACTGACGAACAAGACCCGCGATCTGGGCAGCGGCAACGCGCGAACCGCCACAGTGGTGGAAGCCAACGACCGCACGCGCCTGATCATCAATCTGACGCAACTGACGCCGTATACCTCACGGGTCGAGGGCAACAATCTGTTCGTGGTGGTCGGGCAGGGCGCCAAGCCTGCTGCGCCACGGCCAGCCGTTGTTGCGCCACGACCGGTCGCGGCGCCGGCGAAGGCTTATACCCCCGTCGCCAAAACCATTCGTGGCGTCGACTTCCAGCGCGGCACCGCGGGGGAGGGCAACGTCGTCATTGACCTGTCGGATCCGACCATCGCCCCGGACATCCAGGAGCATGACGGCAAGATCATCCTGAGCTTTGCTCGCACGCAGTTGCCCGACAGGCTGCGGGTGCGCCTCGACGTCAAGGACTTCGCCACGCCGGTGCAGTTCGTCAACGCTGCCGCCACTGGCGATCGTGCGGTGATCACCGTCGAACCCAGCGGCACGTTCGACTATTCCACCTATCAGACCGACAACAAACTGACCGTCAGTATTCGCCCGATGACGGTCGATGACCTGCAAAAGCGCAACGCTGACCGCAACAGCTACAGCGGCGAAAAGCTTTCGCTGAATTTCCAGGACATCGACGTGCGCTCGGTGCTGCAACTG
Source organism: Pseudomonas sp. S3(2024) (assembly GCF_036861315.1). Taxonomy (NCBI): domain Bacteria; kingdom Pseudomonadati; phylum Pseudomonadota; class Gammaproteobacteria; order Pseudomonadales; family Pseudomonadaceae; genus Pseudomonas; species Pseudomonas sp. S3(2024). Next base: position 208,608 of record NZ_JAZAQQ010000004.1, read on the forward strand.
ATCGCCGACTTTACCAACCTCAATCTGGTGGCCAGCGATACCGTGCAGGGCGGGATCACCTTGCGTCTGCAAAACGTGCCGTGGGATCAGGCGCTGGACCTGGTGCTGAAAACCAAGGGGCTGGATAAACGCAAGATCGGCAACGTGTTGCTGGTGGCGCCAGCCGACGAAATCGCCGCCCGCGAACGCCAGGAACTGGAGTCACAGAAACAGATCGCCGAACTGGCGCCGCTGCGCCGCGAGCTGCTGCAAGTGAATTACGCCAAGGCCGCGGACATCGCCAAGCTGTTCCAGTCGGTGACCAGTGCCGAGGCGAAAATCGACGAACGAGGCTCGATTACCGTCGATGAGCGCACCAACAACATCATTGCCTACCAGACCCAGGATCGCCTCGACGAACTGCGGCGGATCGTGGCGCAACTGGATATTCCGGTGCGCCAGGTGATGATCGAGGCGCGGATCGTCGAGGCCAACGTCGATTACGACAAGAGTCTGGGCGTGCGCTGGGGCGGTTCGATCCAGAACAAGGGCAACTGGAACACCTCGGGGGTCAGCAATGGCTCGTCGACCACCATTGGCACACCGGGCAGTACCAGTACCAACTCGCCGTTCGTCGACATGGGCACGGTGGGTAATACCTCGGGGATCGGCATCGCCTTCATTACCGACAATGTGCTGCTCGATCTTGAGCTGACCGCCATGGAGAAGACCGGCAACGGTGAGATCGTCTCGCAGCCCAAAGTGGTTACCTCCGACAAAGAGACGGCGAAGATCCTCAAGGGCACCGAGATTCCGTATCAGGAAGCCAGCTCCAGCGGTGCGACGTCGGTGTCTTTCAAGGAGGCTTCGCTGTCGCTGGAAGTGACGCCGCAGATCACCCCCGACAACCGCATCATCATGGAGGTCAAGGTCACCAAGGACGAACCGGACTACCTGAACAAAGTGCAGGATGTACCGCCGATCAAGAAGAACGAGGTCAACGCCAAGGTGCTGGTGAACGACGGCGAGACCATCGTGATTGGGGGCGTTTTCTCAAATACTCAAAGCAAGGTCGTAGATAAGGTGCCATTTCTTGGCGATGTGCCGTATCTTGGCCGCCTTTTCCGGCGTGATGTGGTTTCGGAGAAAAAATCCGAGCTGCTGGTATTTCTCACTCCGCGTATCATGAATAACCAGGCGATTGCTGTGAGTCGTTGATTCTGTGCGAAATTTGATTCTTGTAGGACCGATGGGCGCTGGAAAAAGCACCATCGGCCGGTTGCTGGCCAAAGAGCTGCGCCTGCCGTTCAAAGATTCCGACAAGGAAATTGAACTGCGCACGGGCGCCAATATCCCGTGGATCTTCGACAAGGAAGGCGAGCCCGGCTTTCGTGACCGTGAGCAGGCGATGATCGCCGAGCTGTGCGCGTTCGACGGCGTGGTGCTGGCGACCGGCGGCGGCGCGGTGATGCGTGATGCCAACCGCAAGGCCCTGCATGCGGGCGGACGGGTGGTGTATCTGCATGCCTCCGTCGAGCAGCAGGTCGGGCGTACGTCGCGCGATCGCAATCGTCCTTTGCTACGCACCGCCGATCCGGCGAAAACCCTGCGAGACCTGCTCGAGATCCGCGATCCGCTTTATCGGGAGATCGCCGATCTGGTGGTGGAAACCGACGAACGGCCACCGCGCATGGTGGTGCTCGACATTCTCGACCGTCTGGCACAGCTGCCACCCCGTTAAAGCGCCGCCGGAAATGCGCTATCCTCGGGGTCCTGTCACAACCGCCGAGGTTGTGGCGGATGGCGTGCGAGCGGCGTCAGATTCGCTACAGGCCGCAGACAACCAATAATTCAGGGCAGGACGCCTGCTTCCATCTTCACTGTGGGGACACATGCAGACACTCAAGGTCGATCTAGGCGAGCGCAGCTACCCGATTCATATTGGCGAAGGTTTGTTGGATCAGCCCGAGTTGCTGGCGCCGCATATCCATGGGCGGCAAGTGGCAATCATCTCCAACGAGACCGTTGCGCCGCTCTATCTCGAACGTCTGACCCGCAGCCTTGCGCAGTTCTCGGTGATCTCGGTGGTGCTGCCGGACGGCGAAGCCTTCAAGAACTGGGAAACCCTGCAACTGATCTTCGACGGCCTGCTGACTGCCCGTCACGACCGCCGCACCACGATCATCGCCCTCGGCGGCGGTGTCATCGGTGACATGGCCGGTTTTGCCGCCGCCTGCTACCAGCGCGGTGTCGATTTCATCCAGATTCCTACCACGCTGCTGTCCCAGGTCGATTCGTCGGTGGGCGGCAAGACCGGTATCAACCATCCGCTGGGCAAGAACATGGTCGGCGCGTTCTATCAGCCGAACGTGGTGCTGATCGATACTGCATCGCTGAAAACCCTGCCGGAGCGTGAACTGTCCGCCGGTCTGGCCGAAGTCATCAAGTACGGTCTGATCTGCGACGAGCCGTTCCTGGCCTGGCTCGAAGACAACGTCGACGCTCTGCGCGCGCTGGACCAGAAGGCCCTGACCTACGCCATCGAGCGTTCCTGCGCGGCCAAGGCAGCAGTGGTCGGTGCCGATGAGAAGGAAACCGGCGTGCGCGCCACGCTCAACCTCGGCCACACCTTCGGCCACGCCATCGAGACCCACATGGGCTATGGTGTCTGGTTGCATGGTGAGGCGGTGGCCGCTGGCACCGTGATGGCGCTGGAGATGTCCGCGCGTCTGGGCTGGATCAGCGAGCAGGAACGTGATCGCGGCATTCGTCTGTTCCAGCGTGCCGGTCTGCCGGTGATTCCGCCGGAAGAAATGACCGAAGCCGATTTTCTCGAACATATGGCAATTGATAAAAAAGTGATCGACGGTCGTCTGCGCCTGGTGCTGCTGCGCCGGATGGGCGAAGCGGTGGTGACCGCCGATTATCCGAAAGAGGTTCTACAGGCCACGCTGGGAGCGGATTACCGCGCTCTGGCTCAGCTTAAAGGTTAATAAGATTCCGATGACTAGTTTGCATGCCGACGAGGCGTTCCTCGGCCATTTCCAGTTAAGTCACGACCCTTTCGCGCCGCGGGTGCCGGGCTTCAAATTCTTCCCGGCCCAGCGCAAACCGGTGCTGGGGCAATTGCACCACCTGGCGCGTTACAGCCAGTTGCTGCTGGTGGTCACCGGCCCGCAGGGTAGTGGCAAGACCTTGCTGCGTCAGGCGCTGGTGGCCAGCACCAACAAGCAATCGGTGCAAAGCGTTGTCGTGTCGGCCCGTGGGGCTGGCGATGCCGCCGGCGTGCTGCGCCAGGTGGCTCAGGCACTGAACGTGGCTCAGGCCGAAGTTGGCGCGATTCTGGATCAGGTAGTGCAACTCGCGCTTACCGGCCAGGAGGTCTATCTGCTGGTGGATGACGCCGAGCAGCTCGACGAATCCGCCCTCGAAGCGCTGATGGCGCTGGGTGCCGGGGCACCGGAAGGTCGCCCGCATGTGTTCCTGTTCGGTGAGTCGTCGCTGATCGCGCAACTGGAGGCCTTGCACCTCGAGGAAGAGCGCTTCCACGTCATCGAACTGCAGCCGTATACCGAAGAAGAGACCCGCGAATATCTCGACCAACGGCTCGAAGGTGCGGGCCGGGGTGTCGAACTTTTCACCGCGGATCAGATCTCTGAGATTCACGAAAGCGCCGAGGGTTGGCCTGGTAACATCAACCAGGTCGCTCGCGATGCACTGATCGAAGTCATGATTGCCAGCCGCTCTGCGGTCAAGCGTCCAAGTATGGGGTTCAACATGCCGAAGAAACACGTATTGGCGATTTCCGCCGTCGTTGTGGTCGCGGTCGCCGCCGCCTGGCTGATGCCGGGTCGCAACAAGGCGCCAACCACCGGCGCACCTGCCAACGAACAGGCACAACTGCCATTGGGCCAAGGCGCCAATGGCGGCGCACCGAACGTCGAGTTCGCCGGCAATACCCAGCCGATGCCGCTGCCGCTGGTCGGCAACTCGCAGCCGGTGATGCGCGGCCCGTTGGCTGAAGCTGCGGGTGGCATCACTGAAGGTGACGACGGCGTGCCTGTCGAAGGCTCCAGCGCAACACCGCCGACCGTAACGACTTCCGCACCACCGGCAGGTGTTCCGGCTGGCCCGGCGCCAACCCCGGTTCCGGCACCCGCGGCCAAGCCGACCCCGGCACCGACTCAGCTCGCCACCGCCAAGCCTGCTCCGGCAGCGCCAGCGGCCAAACCGGCTTCCGCCCCGGCCAAGCCTGTTGCGGCTGCCAAACCGGCCGAGAAGCCGGTTACCGTGGCCAAGGCTGCCGGTGGCAGCTGGTACGCCGGTCAACCGACCAGCAACTACGTGGTGCAGATCCTCGGCACCAGCTCCGAAGCGACCGCGCAGAACTTCGTCAAGGAGCAGGGCGGCGAGTACCGTTATTTCAAGAAAGTCCTCAACGGCAAGCCTCTCTACGTGATCACCTACGGCAATTTCGCCAATCGTGATGCAGCCGTTTCTGCCATCAAGGCCTTGCCAGCGAAGGTTCAGGCTGGTAAACCTTGGCCTCGCACTGTCGCCAGCGTCCAACAGGAACTGGCAACAACTCGCTGAAGATTCGGCGGCCTTACCCAGGCCGCCTCTCCAAGCACCTCAAAATTTCTACGAGTGCGCGCCGTCTCTACAGACCGCGTGCCTTGTGGTGTCTGCGTCACAGTAGTCTTTGAGTCGTTGCAGTCAAAATTAAAAAAGTTTTGACTAGCACAGCAGATCGCTTTAAACCTTTCACAAATGCGACATGAATTTGCGACATTTCGTCGTCAAATTTGTGAGCCTCTGTGTCGCTGTGTACAATGACCACCCTTTTGCCCCCGCAAAGCCGGCGTACGTTCGGCGCGGCAAGCAAGTGGTTGAATTGAAAAGAAATTTGCCTCGTAAAGAGGCAGCCTGGTGAGAAAGTGTCTATGAAAGCAGGTCTGTACCAACCAGATGAATTCAAGGATAACTGCGGTTTCGGCCTGATAGCCCATATGCAGGGCGAGCCCAGTCATACCCTTTTGCAAACGGCCATCGAGGCCCTGACCTGCATGACCCACCGCGGTGGGATTAATGCCGACGGCAAGACCGGTGACGGTTGCGGTCTGCTGATTCAAAAGCCTGACGCGTTCCTGCGGGCGATGGCCCAGGAAAACTTCAGCGTCGAGCTGCCCAAGCAATATGCCGTGGGCATGGTCTTCTTCAACCAGGATCCGGCCAAGGCCGAAGCCGCTCGCGAGAACATGAACCGCGAGATCCTCGCTGAAGGCCTGCAACTGATCGGCTGGCGCAAAGTGCCGATCGACACCAGCGTCCTCGGCCGACTGGCCCTCGAGCGCCTGCCGCAGATCGAGCAGGTGTACATCGGCGGTGAAGGCCTGAGCGATCAGGACATGGCGGTCAAGCTGTTCAGCGCCCGTCGTCGCTCGTCGGTGGCCAACGCCGCCGACACCGACCACTACATCTGCAGCTTTTCGCACAAGACCATCATCTATAAAGGCCTGATGATGCCGGCCGACCTGGCCGCGTTCTATCCGGACCTGGGTGACCAGCGCCTGCAAACCGCGATCTGCGTGTTCCACCAGCGCTTCTCCACCAACACCTTGCCGAAATGGCCGCTGGCCCAGCCATTCCGTTTCCTCGCCCACAACGGTGAGATCAACACCATCACTGGTAACCGTAACTGGGCACAGGCCCGTCGGACCAAGTTCACCAACGATCTGATGGATCTGGAAGAACTCGGCCCGCTGGTCAACCGTGTCGGTTCCGACTCCTCGAGCATGGACAACATGCTCGAACTGATGGTCACCGGTGGCATCGACCTGTTCCGTGGCGTGCGGATGATCATTCCGCCAGCGTGGCAGAACGTTGAAACCATGGACCCGGATCTGCGTGCGTTCTACGAGTACAACTCGATGCACATGGAACCGTGGGACGGCCCGGCCGGCGTGGTAATGACCGATGGTCGTTACGCGGTGTGCCTGCTCGATCGTAACGGTCTGCGTCCGGCACGCTGGGTTACTACCACCAACGGTTTCATCACCGTTGCCTCGGAAATCGGCGTCTGGAACTACCAGCCAGAGGACGTGATCGCCAAGGGCCGTGTCGGTCCGGGGCAGATCCTCGCCGTGGACACCGAGACCGGGCAGATCCTCGATACCGACGCGATCGACAACCGTCTGAAGTCCCGTCATCCGTACAAGCAATGGCTGCGCAAGAACGCTCTGCGTATCCAGGCGACCATGGAAGATAACGACCACGGTTCGGCGTTCTACGACGTGGATCAGCTCAAGCAATACATGAAGATGTATCAGGTCACGTTCGAAGAGCGTGATCAGGTGCTGCGCCCGCTCGGTGAGCAAGGCTACGAAGCCGTTGGCTCGATGGGTGACGATACGCCGATGGCCGTGCTGTCGCAGCGTGTGCGCACGCCGTACGACTATTTCCGCCAGCAGTTCGCGCAGGTCACCAACCCGCCGATCGACCCGCTGCGTGAAGCGATCGTGATGTCGCTGGAGATCTGCCTCGGTGCCGAGCGCAACATCTTCCAGGAATCGCCGGAGCACGCCTCGCGCGTGATCCTCAGCTCGCCAGTGATCTCGCCGGCCAAGTGGCGCTCGCTGATGAACCTCGACCGCCCGGGTTTCGAGCGGCAGATCATCGACCTCAACTACGACGAAAGCGTCGGCCTCGAAGCGGCGATCCGCAACGTCGCCGATCAGGCTGAAGAGGCCGTGCGTGCCGGGCGTACCCAGATCGTTCTGAGCGACCGTCATATCGCGCCGGGCAAACTGCCGATCCACGCTTCGCTGGCCACCGGCGCGGTGCACCACCGCCTGACCGAAAAAGGCCTGCGCTGCGATTCCAACATCCTCGTTGAAACCGCCACCGCGCGCGATCCACATCACTTTGCGGTGCTGATCGGTTTCGGCGCCTCGGCGGTCTATCCGTTCCTGGCCTACGAAGTGCTGGGCGACCTGATCCGTACCGGTGAAGTGCTGGGCGACCTCTACGAGGTGTTCAAGAACTACCGTAAGGGCATCACCAAAGGTCTGCTGAAGATCCTGTCGAAGATGGGCATCTCGACCATCGCCTCGTACCGTGGTGCGCAACTGTTCGAAGCCATCGGCCTGTCCGAAGAAGTGTGCGAGCTGAGCTTCCGTGGCGTGCCGAGCCGCATCAAGGGTGCGCGTTTCGTCGACATCGAAGCCGAGCAGAAAGCCCTCGCTACCGAAGCCTGGAGTCCGCGCAAGCCGATCCAGCAGGGCGGTCTGCTGAAGTTCGTCCACGGCGGCGAATATCACGCTTACAACCCGGACGTGGTCAACACCCTGCAAGCCGCCGTGCAGCAGGGCGACTATGCCAAGTTCAAGGAATACACCTCGCTGGTGGATAACCGCCCGGTGTCGATGATCCGCGACCTGTTCAAGGTCAAGACCCTCGACAAGCCGCTGGACATCAGCGAAGTCGAACCGCTGGAATCAGTGCTCAAGCGCTTCGACTCCGCCGGTATCTCGCTGGGCGCACTGTCGCCGGAAGCGCACGAAGCCCTGGCCGAAGCCATGAACCGCCTCGGTGCGCGTTCCAACTCCGGCGAAGGCGGCGAAGACCCGGCGCGCTACGGCACCATCAAGAGCTCGAAAATCAAGCAGGTCGCGACCGGCCGTTTCGGTGTCACCCCGGAATACCTGGTCAACGCCGAAGTGCTGCAGATCAAGGTCGCGCAGGGCGCCAAGCCGGGCGAGGGCGGGCAACTGCCGGGCGGCAAGGTCAACGGGCTGATCGCCAAGCTGCGTTACGCAGTGCCGGGCGTTACCCTGATTTCGCCACCGCCGCACCACGACATCTACTCGATCGAAGACTTGTCGCAACTGATCTTCGACCTGAAACAGGTCAACCCGAAGGCGCTGGTTTCGGTGAAGCTGGTAGCGGAAGCGGGCGTCGGCACCATCGCCGCCGGTGTAGCCAAGGCCTATGCGGACTTGATCACCATCTCCGGCTACGACGGTGGCACCGGTGCTTCGCCGCTGACCTCGATCAAATACGCGGGCGCTCCGTGGGAACTCGGCCTCGCTGAAACCCACCAGACCCTGCGCGGCAACGACCTGCGCGGCAAAGTCCGGGTGCAGACCGACGGCGGCCTGAAAACCGGCCTCGACGTGATCAAGGCTGCGATCCTCGGCGCCGAAAGCTTCGGCTTCGGTACGGCACCGATGATCGCCCTGGGCTGCAAATACCTGCGCATCTGCCACCTGAACAACTGCGCCACTGGCGTCGCGACGCAGAACGAGAAGCTGCGCAAGGATCACTACATTGGCACCGTCGACATGGTGGTGAACTTCTTCACCTACGTCGCCGAAGAAACCCGTGAGTGGCTGGCCAAGCTCGGCGTGCGCTCCCTCGAAGAGCTGATCGGCCGCACCGATCTGCTGGAAATCCTCGAAGGCCAGACCGCCAAGCAACACCATCTGGATCTGACCCCGCTGCTGGGCAGCGATCACATCCCGGCGGACAAACCGCAATTCTGCGGCGTTGAGCGCAACCCGCCGTTTGACCAAGGCCTGGTGGCCGAGAAAATGGTCGACATGGCGACGTCGGCGATCAACGACCTCAGCGGCGCCGAGTTCGAACTGGACATCTGCAACTGCGACCGTTCGATCGGTGCGCGGATCTCCGGCGAAATCGCACGCAAGCACGGCAATCAGGGCATGGCCAACGCGCCGATCACCTTCCGCTTCAAAGGCACGGCCGGTCAGAGCTTCGGCGTGTGGAACGCCGGCGGTCTGCACATGTACCTGGAAGGCGACGCCAACGACTACGTCGGCAAAGGCATGACCGGCGGCAAACTGGTCATCGTGCCGCCGAAGGGCAGCGTCTATCAGACTCAGAACAGCGCCATCATCGGCAACACCTGCCTGTACGGCGCCACCGGCGGCAAGCTGTTCGCCGCCGGCACCGCAGGCGAGCGTTTTGCCGTGCGTAACTCCGGTGCCCACACGGTTGTGGAAGGCACTGGCGATCACTGCTGCGAGTACATGACCGGTGGTTTCGTCTGCGTTTTGGGCAAGACCGGTTACAACTTCGGCTCTGGCATGACCGGTGGTTTCGCCTACGTGCTCGACCAGGACAACACCTTCGTTGACCGGGTCAACCACGAACTGGTGGAAATCCAGCGGATCAGCGGCGAGGCGATGGAAGCCTACCGCAGCCACCTGCAGAACGTGCTGAACGAGTACGTCAAGGAAACCGAGAGCGAGTGGGGTCGTGAACTCGCCGAGAACCTTGATGACTACCTGCGTCGTTTCTGGCTGGTCAAGCCTAAGGCTGCCAACCTGAAATCGTTGCTTTCCAGCACTCGTGCCAACCCGCAGTGATATGCGCCTGAAGAGTTTGATGAGGTTTTAACAATGGCTGAACGTCTGAATAACGACTTCCAGTTCATCGATGTCGGGCGCAAGGATCCGAAGAAGAAACTGTTGCGTCAACGCAAGAAAGAGTTCGTCGAGATCTACGAACCGTTCAAACCCCAGCAGTCGGCCGACCAGGCCCACCGCTGCCTGGGTTGCGGCAACCCGTATTGCGAATGGAAGTGCCCGGTGCACAACTTCATTCCGAACTGGCTGAAGCTGGTGGCCGAGGGCAACATCCTCCAGGCCGCCGAGCTGTCGCACCAGACCAACACCCTGCCGGAAGTCTGCGGCCGGGTGTGTCCGCAGGATCGTCTGTGCGAGGGTGCCTGCACCCTCAACGACGGCTTCGGCGCGGTGACCATCGGTTCGGTCGAGAAGTACATCACCGACACCGCGTTCGCCATGGGCTGGCGCCCGGACATGTCCAAGGTCAAACCGACCGGCAAGCGTGTCGCGATCATCGGCGCAGGCCCGGCGGGCCTCGGTTGTGCCGACGTGCTGGTGCGTGGTGGCGTGACCCCGGTGGTGTTCGACAAGAACCCGGAAATCGGCGGTCTGCTGACCTTCGGCATCCCCGAGTTCAAGCTTGAGAAGACCGTGTTGAGCAATCGCCGCGAAGTCTTCACCGGCATGGGCATCGAGTTCCGCCTCAACACCGAGGTCGGCAAGGATGTGACCATGGAGCAACTGCTCGCCGAATACGATGCCGTGTTCATGGGCATGGGCACCTACACCTACATGAAGGGTGGTTTCGCCGGTGAGGACCTGCCGGGCGTTTATGACGCGCTGGACTTCCTGATCGCCAACGTCAACCGCAACCTGGGCTTTGAAAAGTCGCCGGAAGATTTCGTCGACATGAAAGGCAAGAAGGTCGTGGTACTCGGCGGTGGCGACACGGCGATGGACTGCAACCGCACCTCGATCCGTCAGGGCGCCAAGTCGGTGACCTGCGCCTATCGTCGTGATGAAGCGAACATGCCCGGCTCGCGCAAAGAGGTGAAGAACGCCAAGGAAGAAGGCGTGAAATTCCTCTACAACCGCCAGCCGATCGCCATCGTTGGTGAAGACAAGGTCGAAGGCGTGAAGGTGGTCGAGACCCGTCTCGGCGAACCGGATGCCCGTGGCCGTCGCAGCCCCGAGCCGATCCCGGGTTCCGAAGAGATCATCCCGGCCGACGCCGTGGTCATCGCGTTCGGTTTCCGCCCGAGCCCGGCGCCGTGGTTCGAACAGTTCGAAATCCAGACCGACAGCCAGGGCCGCGTCGTCGCGCCTGAGCAAGGTCAGTACAAGCACCAGACCAGCAACCCGAAAATCTTCGCCGGTGGCGACATGGTGCGCGGTTCCGACCTGGTGGTAACGGCAATCTTCGAAGGCCGCAATGCGGCTGAAGGGATCCTCGATTACCTGGGTGTCTAAGCAAACAACGCAATACCTTGTAGGAGTGAGCCTGCTCGCGATGACGGTAGATCAGTCCCTGATGCATTGACTGAAACACCGCTATCGCGAGCAGGCTCACTCCTACAGTTGTTTTGGGGGTGTTGCAAAATCAGTATTCCAACGCAATAAATTGACCCGATAGACAAAAGGCTGACCTGCATCCGTGCCTTTTGCGTCGCGCTCTGAGAAAATGCCCGCACTTTTTTTCCGGATGCCGACATGACTGCCCTGAAGAACGACCGTTTCCTCCGCGCCCTGCTCAAGCAACCTGTAGACGTCACCCCGGTGTGGATGATGCGCCAGGCCGGCCGCTACCTGCCTGAATACCGCGCCAGCCGTGCCCAGGCCGGTGATTTCATGAGCCTGTGCATGAATCCGGAATTCGCTTGCGAAGTCACGTTGCAACCGCTCGACCGCTACCCGCAACTGGACGCGGCGATCCTGTTTTCCGACATCCTCACCATTCCCGATGCCATGGGCCAGGGCCTGTACTTCGAGACCGGTGAAGGCCCGCGCTTCAAGAAAGTCGTCAGCACCCTGGCCGACATCGAAGCGTTGCCGATCCCGGATCCACACAAGGACCTCGGCTACGTGATGGACGCGGTCAGCACCATTCGCCGCGAGCTGAACGGCCGTGTGCCGCTGATCGGCTTCTCCGGCAGCCCGTGGACCCTCGCCACTTACATGGTTGAAGGCGGCTCGTCGAAAGACTTCCGCAAGACCAAGGCGATGCTCTACGACAACCCGCAAGCCATGCACCTGCTGCTGGACAAACTGGCGCAGTCGGTGACCTCGTACCTCAACGGCCAGATCCAGGCCGGCGCGCAAGCGGTGCAGATCTTCGATACCTGGGGCGGCAACCTGTCGGCGGCGGCGTATCAGGAGTTCTCCCTGGCGTACATGAAGAAAATCGTCTGCGGCCTGATCCGCGAGCACGACGGTCGCAAGGTGCCGGTGATCCTGTTCACCAAGAACGGCGGCCTGTGGCTGGAAAGCATCGCCGACGCTGGCGCCGACGCACTGGGCCTGGACTGGACCTGCGACATCGGCAACGCCCGCGCCCGCGTCGGCGACAAGGTCGCGCTGCAAGGCAACATGGACCCGACCGTGCTCTACGCCAAACCTGAAGCGATCCGCACTGAAGTCGGTCGTATTCTGGCCAGCTATGGCAAAGGCAGTGGCCACGTGTTCAACCTGGGTCATGGCATCACTCCGGAAGTCGACCCAGAGCACGCCGGTGCGTTCCTGCGCGCGGTGCATGAACTGTCGGCGCAGTATCACGAGTAAGATTTTGACACGACCGCCCGAATGCAATGTTCGGGCGGTAATTGATTTTGTATGTTTAATTTGAAAGTGCAATAAACCTTTTTCGTAAAGATTGTTTACTTTGTGCAGTTTCTGTTAATGGTTTTCTCGTTGACGTTGATAATTAAGAGCCTTGTAATGGCGCCACTTGTTTATCAGGATGGTTGCAATGAAAAGGGTTGGATATTCGCGTCTCCAGATTGCTTTGCACTGGATATCTGCGGCAGTAATTTTATGGGCTCTGTTGTCTGGCTTCTATGTGTCAGTCATTAAAGTTGCAGCGGAAACAAAATCGATAGTCGGATTTATAAATGTTTCGGTGACGGCTTTATTTATTCCGATATTTATACTGAGATTGTATGTTTCTGTCAGAGGCTCTCACACCACTTGCGAGGTGGACAGGACCTTTGTGGAGCGTCTGGCGAGTTGGATGCATAAGTCTATTTATCTGATGACGGCGGTTGTCTTGCTCACAGGAATATTAATGATGGATCGACCGATCAATATATTTGATCTGGTTCTTATTCCGGCGCCGCTGAACGATCTACAGTGGATTGATCGGTTCTTCGTCATCCATGTTTGGGCGTGCGTGATGTTACTGGTTCAAGTAGCGCTACACATCGCAGCCGTTATCAAACACGAAATGTGTGGGCGCCGAATCCTGAAAAAAATGGTGTTCTGACTCAAGCGGGAGCGCTGCCACCGAGGGGCGGCAACTTCGCCAGTTTCAACGCCACCAACAGCGCGATCATCAACAGGGCGCCAATAAACAGGCCGATGCCATTCCACCCGCCGAGATGCCAGAACACCCCGCCAGCCGTGCCGGCAATACTCGACCCGGCGTAATAGCTGAACAAATACAACGACGACGCCTGGCCCTTGGCCTTGGTCGCGCGCCGGCCGATCCAGCTGCTCGCCACCGAGTGCGCGCCGAAGAAGCCGAAGGTGAAGATCAGCATGCCGACGATCACCAGCAACAGCGGTGTGAACATGGTCAGTGCAAGGCCGGCGAACATCAGTGCGATGGTTGCCCACAGCACTTTGCGCCGCCCCAGTTTGTCCGCCAGTGAACCGATCTTCGCCGAGCTGTAGATGCCCGACAGGTACACCACCGACAGCAAACCGACGAACACCTGATCGAGGTTGTACGGCGCGGCCAGCAGGCGATAGCCGATGTAGTTGAACAGGGTGACGAAGGCGCCCATCAGCACGAATGCTTCAAGAAATAGCAGCGGCAGGCCGGCGTCGCGAAAGTGCATGGTGAAGCCATCAAGCAGGCTGCGTGGATGCAGTGAGCGTGAGCGGAAGTTGCGCGATTCGGGAAGGATCTTCCAGAACACCGCCGCTGCGACAAGCGCCAGACCGCCAATCACCAGCATCGCCGTGTGCCAACTGACGAAGTCGATCAGCACCCCGGTGATCAACCGGCCGCTCATCCCGCCAATCGCGTTGCCGCCGATGTACAGGCCCATCGCCAGACCGATGTGCTGCGGATGGATTTCCTCGCTCAGATACGTCATCGCCACCGCCGCTAGACCACTCAACGACAGCCCGATCAGCGCGCGCATGATCAGCACACCGTGCCAGCTCGGCATCATCGAGCTGGCGATGGTGCACAGCGCGGCGGCGAACAGCGCTGCGACCATCACCGGCTTGCGTCCGACCCGGTCGGAAATCGGCCCGGTGATCAACAGCCCGACGGCCAGCATGCCAGTCGCCACCGACAGAATCAGGCTGCTCTGCGCCGCGTTGATTCCATACTCGTGGGACAGCAGCGGCATCATCGGCTGCACGCAATACAGCAAAGCGAAGGTCGCGAAGCCGCCGCTGAACAGCGCCAGCACCGTGCGCATGAACATCGGCGTGCCTTTTTCGATGTAGATCTCCTGCAGCTCGGCGATGACATCGTCCGCCGCGGCAGGCGGAACTTCATGGGCAAGAGGGGCGGCGGCGGTTTTCACATCAGACCTCGGAGGGCACGGCCAGGCAGGCAATGAAAAAATCATATAGCTGGCTAATGTTTCTATCCAATATATTGTTCGACCTGTTTGATAGCTTTAACGACCTAATGGGGTTTCCATGGAATTGCGTCATCTGCGCTACTTCATCGCCGTCGCCGAAGAACTGCATTTCGGCCGCGCCGCACAGGTGCTGGGGATCTCTCAGCCACCGCTGAGCCAGCAGATCCAGGCGCTGGAGCAAGAGGTCGGCGCGCGGTTGTTCGAGCGCACCAATCGTCGGGTCGAGCTGAGCGAGGCCGGGCGATTGTTTCTGCAGGAGGCGCGGCTGGTGCTGGCGCAGGTCGACAAAGCGGCGGACGTCGCCCGGCGTGCACAACTCGGCGAACTCGGCGAATTGAAGATTGGCTTCACCTCGTCGGCGCCGTTCAACTCGACCATTCCCCAGGCGATTTTTGCTTTTCGTCAGCGTTTCCCGGCAGTCCACCTGAACCTGCGGGAGATGAGCAGCACCATGGTCGCGGACGCGCTGGTGGATGAGTCGATCGAAGTCGGGATCATGCGCCCGCTGGGCCTGCCGGATTCGCTGAGTGTGGTGGAGCTGATGCGTGAGCCGCTGGTGGCGGTGCTCGGCTCCAAACATCCGTTGGCGCAGGGCAGCGAGGAAGGCTTGTTCCTCTCGGCGCTGGCGCTGGAGCCGTTCGTGTTCTTTCCACGCAGCTATGGCAGCGGGTTGTATGCGCAACTGCTCAGTCTGGCGCGCGATGCCGGATTCAGTCCGCACTTCGCCCAGGAGGCCGGTGAGGCGATGACCATCATCGGACTGGTCGCAGCGGGGCTGGGGGTTTCGGTGTTGCCGGCGTCGTATCAGCGGATGCGCATTGACGGTGTGGTCTATCGACCACTGCTCGATCCGGAGGCAGTGTCGGCGGTGTGGCTGGCGCAGCGCAAGGATCAGAAATCGCCAATGGCCAAGGCGTTCGTCGAACTGCTGACGCGCAAGGTTGAGCCTTCAAAAGCTTGATTGCTGCGCAATCAAATCGGGAGCAGGCTCGCTCCCACAGGGGAACGCATTCCAAAGTGGGAGCGAGCCTGCTCGCGAAGGCGTCAACTCAAACACCAACGCCCCTCAGGGCAACCGCACCAGATCCCCCTTCAACGCCACCCGCGTCACAAACACGCCGGCCCGGCACTCATAAGTATTCAAATCCTTGCGCACATGCTGGTCGTAATAACTGACGATATTGACCACCGCATTCGCCCCGACCCGCTTGGCGTCGGCCTGCAACTTGATCAGGTTCGACTGCAGCACCCACTCGCAGGAATCGTGATCACTCTTGTTGAAGCCGTTGGTGCGCAAATCACTGACCACATCCCGGCGTAACAACTGCTGCGTGCCCTGCGGCCCGTTGCCGATCAGATAGAACTTCACACTGCCATCCAGCCGCCCGGCGCGAATCGCATCCGAGAGCACGGTTTCGAACGGCATGTACATCAGGTTGGTGGCGTGGCTGGCGCTAGGCAATAACCCGAGGAGCGTGGCGGCGATCAGGGCTTTCACTTGCATGGTCATGTCCTTGACTTTGCGAGTCAGCATTCAACGATTTATGGAGTGTAGACACCGTACGTCGGTGCAGAAAAAACCATCTGGAACATGTGTAGCTCAAGGGCTACACTTCCGAGCATGCCCGAGATCATTCGAAGTTCAACATTCTCCAGCTGGCTTTTGAAGCTGGCTGACAGCCGCGCCAGGATGCGTATTCAGGTGCGCATTGATCGTATGGCCGATGGGAATTTTGGTGATGTCAAAGCCGTCGGTGAGGGGCTCAGCGAAGTCAGAATTGACTATGGCCCCGGATATCGAGTCTATTTCATGCAACAAGGTCGGCAAGTGGTCATCCTCCTTTGTGGTGGAGACAAGAGCAGCCAACCCCGAGATATCAAGCAAGCCAGGCTCATCGCGGAGTCTTGGCAGGAGCAAAACCCATGACCGAACAATTCACTCGTTGGGACTCAGCCGAGTACCTCAAGACAGAAGAGGACATGGCCAATTATCTGGATGCCTGCATGGAGGAGGCTGGAGATGATCCTGCCTTTATCGCCAAGGCACTGGGCACCATTGCGAGAGCGCGAGGAATGACCCAAGTCGCACGTGACGCCGGGCTGTCTCGAGAAAGTCTCTACCGTGCACTGTCAGGTGAAGGAAATCCTGAGTTTGGAACGATTCTGAAAGTGGTGAAGGCGTTGGGCTTGAAGTTACATGCCAGCACTTGAGCTGAACTGAATAGCAAAGGGCGCCGTAAGGCGCCCTTTGTCGTTTCTACTGTCAATCAATCGACGTGAGCCAAATCCCCACGCAACGCCACGCTCGACACCACAAGGCCGGCGCGGCACTGGAATTTCTCGGTGTCTTTGTACAGGTCGCGCTGGTCGACGCTGGCGATGTTGATCACGGCGTTGGCGTCGGCTTTTTTCGCGGCGTTCTGCAGGGTGGCGAGAGCCGACTGCAGGGCCCAGAAGCAGGCGTCGGCGTCGGATTTGTTCGAGCCGTTGGTTTTGCGGCTGCTGCTGACGGTGTCGAGTTTGCGCACCTGTTTAGGCAGGGTTTCGCCGGCCAGGTAGAACTTCACGCTGCCGTCGAGCAGGCCGGCGTCGGTGGCGCGTTTGACGCCCTCGCGAAAGCTCAGGTAAGTCGGCTCGTTGGCGCCTTGCTTGACGATGCCCAAGTCGTTGACGAACTCGATGTCCGGGTTGATCGACAGTTCCTTGAGCACGTTGTCGCGCAGGCGGTTGACCCAGCGGTTGTAGTTGCCGTGGATCTTGCCGTCCTTGGCGTCGAGGCCGTAGCTGCTGCGGTAGTCGATTTCAAACGAGGTCGGGCTGAACGGGATGTCGACTTCGGCGTGGTGACGGCCGCGTACGGTAATCGCCGCTTTGATCATGCCCGGACGCACTGACTGCACCACCCACTGGCGGTCGTTGAGTGCGGTGACGATGGCGCGGCTCATCTGTTGCTGGGTGAAGCCGAGGTTGGGCGAGAACTCTTCCTTGGCGTTGTAAACCGGTTTGCTGGTGCAACCGCCGAGCACAAAGGCCAGGGCCAGCAGGGCGGCGATGCGGTGAAACTGAGTCATTCCCTTCACTCCAAACGTGTTGCGGTCAGTGCCAGCGGCGGAAAATCAACGAGGTGTTGACGCCACCAAAAGCGAAATTGTTGTTCATCACGTACTCGTGATGCATCTGGCGGAATTCGCCGCGCAGGTAATCGAGCTTGCCGCAGTGCGGGTCGACCTCGTCGAGGTTGAGCGTGTGCACATACAGGTCGCGATTGAGCATTTCGATGCTGAACCACGACTCCAGCGCGCCGCAGGCCCCCAGCGTGTGGCCGAGGAAACTCTTCTGCGAGCTGATCGGCATGTGTTCGCCGAAAAGACTGCTGGTCGCCAGTGTTTCGGCAATGTCGCCCTGTTCTGTAGCGGTGCCGTGACCGTTGACGTAACCGATGGCATCCGGCGTCAGCCCGGCGTCTTCCAGCGCCAGCTCCATGGCGCGGCGCATGGTGATCTGCTCGGGGCGAGTGGTGTGCTGACCGTCGGCGTTGCTGCCGAAACCGACGATCTCGGCGTGGATCCGCGCCCCGCGCGCCAGCGCATGCTCCAGCTCTTCAAGCACCAGCATGCCGCCACCTTCGCCGATCACCAGACCGTCGCGGCCCTTGTCGTACGGACGTGGGCTGGTCTGTGGCGCGTCGTTTTTCAGGCTGGTGGCGTACAGCGCGTCGAAGACCATGGCTTCGGTCGGGCACAGTTCTTCGGCACCGCCGGCGAGCATCAGCGGTAGCCGTCCGAACTTGATCGCTTCATACGCGTAGCCGATGCCCTGACTGCCGCTGGTGCAGGCGCTGGACGTCGGGATCAGGCGCCCGGTGAGGCCGAAGAAGATGCTGATGTTGGCCGCGGTGGTGTGCGGCATCATCCGCACGTAGGAGTTGGCGTTGAGGCCTTCGGCCACCGAGTTGAGCAGCATGTTGCCGAAGGCCTTGATCTCGTCGGTGCTGCCGGTGGATGAGCCGCAGGCCACACCCATGCGTCCGTCCTTGATCGATTCGTCACCGAGCAGGCCGGCGTCAGCCAGCGCCTGTTCCGCCGCGCCCACCGCCAGCCGTGACACCCGGCCCATGCTGCGCAGTTGCTTGCGGGTCCAGTGCGGCGGTACGACAAAATCATCGATCGGCCCGGCCAGACGGGTGTTGAGTTCGCTGAAGCGGTCCCACTCGTCCATCCGGCGGATGCCGCTGCGGTTGGCCGCGAAGTTGCCGGCGATGGTCTGCCAGTCGCTGCCCAGCGAGGTGATGCCGGCCATGCCGGTGACGACAACGCGCTTCATCAGCACAAGCCTCCGTTGACCGCCAGGACCTGGCGGGTGATGTACGAGGCTTCCGCCGACATCAGGAAATTCACCGCAGCAGCGACCTCTTCCGGGGTGCCCATGCGTTGTGCGGGGATCATTTTCATCAGCTCTTCCACCGGCACGTTTTCGTCGAGCATCGCCGTGTCGATCAGGCCCGGCGCGACGCAGTTAACCGTGATTTTGCGCTTGCCCAGTTCAATCGCCAACGCTTTCGCCGCACCGATCACCCCGGCCTTGGAGGCGCTGTAGTTGACCTGGCCACGGTTGCCGATCAAACCCGACACCGAAGTGATGCAGACGATCCGACCGGCGGCGCGACGACGGATCATCGGCATCATCACCGGATGCAGGACGTTGTAGAAACCGTCGAGATTGGTGCGCAGCACCACGTCCCAATCGTCATCGCTCAGCGCCGGAAACGCGCCATCGCGGGTCAGGCCGGCGTTGAGCACCACGCCGTAATAGGCACCGTGGGTTTCGACGTCGGCTTCGAGAATGGTTTTGCAGGCTTCGCGGTCGGCGACGTCGAATTGCAGGATGCGCGCGTGACGGCCCAGCGCTTCGACTTCGACTTTCACGGCCTTGGCTTCAGCCACGCCGCTGCGGCAATGCAGGACGATGTCATGCCCGGCCTGCGCCAGACGCAAGGCAATGGCGCGGCCGATGCCACGGCTGGAGCCGGTGACCAGTACGGATTCAGTCATCGTTCGACTCTCTGTTTTGTTCAAGGTATTGGCTGGGCTGCGGCGGGCGGAACACGTTCAAGCGTGCACTGGCCTCGATGCCGGGGGCGTTGATGTGGCATTCGAAAACACCCATGCCGTTGTCGTCTTCCAGCGAACGGATCCCGTGGATGGTCAGTTCGCTGCCGGCCGGAAACGCCTCGACGTTGCACTCGAATTTGCGCGTGCCGAGCAGGAACCCCAGCTCCACCGGGTTGCCCTTCTGCCGTGCATGGCAACCGGCAAACGCGGCGACGCTTTGCGCCATCAACTCAACGCCAACCCACGCTGGCAGGCTGCCGTCGGGCAGGCTGAACAAACCGTCGGGCTTGACCGTGAGGCGGGTGTGGATCTGCTCCTCGTCGAAGCTGAGGATGCGGTCGAGCAGAATCATGTCGCCAGCGTGGGGCAGCAGTTCGGCGAGCGGCCAGTCGTTCATGGGGCGTCTCCGATAATCAGGCTGACGTTGTTGCCGCCGAAAGCAAACGAGTTGCTCATCAGGTAGCGGGGTGCAATGGACGACAGGCGTTCGCTCGCGGTCACCCACTTCAGCGCCGGCAAGTCGGGGTCGGGCTGGGCGTCCCAGACGTGTGGCGGCAGGGCGTGCTGCGGGTTGTCGGCGCTCAGGCTCAGCCAGCAGAACGCTGCTTCGAGGGCGCCGGCAGCGCCGAGGGTGTGGCCGGTCATCGGCTTGGTCGACGAGCAGGCCACGCCGTCGGGGAACAGCGTGGCGACCGCCAGACTTTCCATCGCATCGTTGTGCTGGGTCGCGGTGCCGTGCAGGTTCAGGTAGCTGATTTGCGCCGCTTGCAGCTGTGCGCGGCTCAAGGCTTTCTGCATCGCTTGCAGGGCGCCGCGGCCGCTCGGTTCCGGCGCGGAAATGTGGTGCGCGTCGGAGCTGGCGCCGCTGCCGAGCAGGGCGATGCCCGCGCCGTCGCCGCGTTGCTTGCTCATCAGAAACAGCACCGCCGCTTCGCCGATGTTGATGCCGTTGCGGTTGGCCGAGAACGGATTGCAGCGCTGGTCAGACACCGCTTCCAGCGCGCTGAAACCGTTGAGCGTCAGTTTGCACAGGCTATCGACCCCGCCGCACAGCACCGCGTCGCACAGGCCCAGATCAAGCAGACGCTGCGCGCTCATCAACGCACGCGCACTGGACGTGCAGGCGGTGGAAATCACGTAGGTCGGGCCGCTGAGTTGCAGCCAGTCGGCGAGAAAATTCGCCGGGGCGCCGAGTTCCTGTTGCCGATAGTCGTACTCGCCAGGGAACTGCTGCTCGCGAAGATAGTGCGCCAGCCCTCGGCTGGCCTCGTCGATCCCCGAGGTGCTGGTGCCGAGCACCACGCCGATGCGCGCGCGACCATAGGTCTGGATCGCCCGATCGATGTCCTCGCAAATCTGCAGCGCGGCGTCCAGCAGCAGTTGATTGTTGCGGCTGCTCTGGTCGGCCAGTTCGGCCGGAATCGCCGCCAGCTCACCGTGCACCGCCGCCACCGGCAACTCACGCCCGGCCACCCAGCCGGACTCGCGGCGCATGCCCGAGCAGTCACCGGCAAACAGGTTGTGCGCGACCTGGTGCTTGTCGCGACCCAGCGCGCAGATCACGCCGAGGGCATTGAGGTAGGCAGTCATGGCGTCGGTTCACCGAGGGGAGAAACCCGATAGTGCGGGCCTTGGGGCAGATTCAATTCGAAGCTCAATGGTTGTGCATAACGGACCGCCCAGCGCGGCGCCAGCGTGCGTTGCTCGCCCTGCTGCTGCGCGGCGGGGTAATTGCGCGCCAGTTCGCCGGAGGGGGTCAGGGCGAACAGCAACGCGGCAAACAGCTCCCGGGCTTCCGGGTTGGGCGGCAATAGCCCGTCGGCCTGCCAGCGACCGTCGATCAGTTGCTGACGCGCCTGGGGGATGCCCAGCGGGTCCATCATCGACCAGCGGATGCCGGAGCCTTCGCGCTGGATCACCAACAGCCAGTCCTGACGTTGATCGGCCTGTTGGCGTTCGATGTGCAATTGCAGCGGTAACGGCAGCGTCGGGTTGCTCGCGGGCAGCGGGGCCTGGCTGGCGCAACCACTTAGCAGGGTAAACATCACCAACATCAGCCACACCACAAACCTTGTAGGAGTGAGCCTGCTCGCGATGACGGTGGCACATTCGAAAAACATGTCGGCTGACCCACCGCTATCGCGAGCAGGCTCACTCCTACAGGTTATGTGTCGCATCAGAGACCACCTTCAAGCGGTTTTCGCGCGACGACATTCACCAACGTTTCCTCACGCTCGCCAAACGGCTTCGGCCGGCGCAATCCAAACCGCTCCAGCAGTCCGAAATCCTGCGACCGGCTCCACCACAAATACGGGTACGAGACATTGCGTTCGCCAAACTCGAAACCCTGCTGGCGAATCATCTCCAGGTACTGCGCCGCGCTCTTCTGCACATGCATCGGATGGCGGAACAGCCAGCGAATCACCCAGGTATCAATGTAAGCCTCGGTGGACTCGGCGAACAGCAGATAACCACCCGGCTTCAGTACGCGGTAGAACTCGGCGAGGGCTTTTTCCTGTTCGACCAGATGATGAAAGGTCTGATGGCAGAACAGCAGGTCGACACTAGCGTCCGCCACGTTGAGCGTCGCGCAGTCACTGCCGATCAGCTCCACATCGAAACCCTGACGCGCCGCTTCTTCGGCGCTCAATTCAAGGCTATGCGGATCGGCATCGACACCGATCAAGCGCTGCGGGGCGAAGGTCTGGCGCAAATGCCGGAACGACTTGCCCTGACCACAACCGGCATCCAGCAGCACCGGATGGGCCGGCAGCGACTCGCTGAACAGCCCGCGCAAATCGTTGATCGCCACGCGCAACACGTGGTGCTGCCAGGTGTGGCTGCGCAGGAACCAGAAACCGAAGCGGGTTTCCTCGACGTAGCTGTCGCTCAAGTAATTCATGGGGCGTCCTTTGCACAGAGTTCGGAAATCATCTTCAACCGGCGGCGCGCTTCGCTGACGAACGGGTTGCGTTCATCCCAGGCATAACCGGCGAGGATCGAGCAGATCATTCGGCGAATCTCCGCCTGACTGTCTTGATAAAAAATCACGTCCTGAAAGGTGCCGGCATACCAGCCTTCGACGTAGCAGCGGAAGGTGTCGACCCCACGTTTGAGCGGTTCGGCGAACTCGCGCTGCCAATCGACGGTTTCGCCCTGCAACTGCCGGTGCAGGACGGCGGCGGCCATGCTCGCCGAACGCATGGCGATGGTCACGCCGGAGGAGAACACCGGGTCGAGAAATTCCGCGGCGTTGCCGAGCAGGGCGAAGCCGGGGCCATGCAGGGTTTTCACATTCGCCGCATAACCACCGAGGGCGCGCGCCGGAGTGTCCCACACCGCGTTGTTCAGCACGCCGGCGAGGCTTGGGGTTTCGGCGATGAAGCCGCGCAGGCAGGTGTCCAGATCGCTGTCGCGACCCTTGAAGTGTTCGGCGGCAGCGACCACGCCCACCGAGCAGCGCCCGTTGCTGAACGGGATCGTCCAGAACCAGATGTCGCGGTGCTCGGGGTGGGTGGTGACGAGGATCTTCTCGCGGTCGAAGGCCGGGTTGTCGATGTGATCTTCAACGTGGGCGAACACCGCCTGGCGCACCGGGAAATTCGATGGCGCTTCCAGATCGAGCAAACGCGACAGCACGCGCCCGTAGCCGCTGGCGTCGAGTACGAAATCCGCTTCGACGCGGTACTCGCTGCCGTCTTCGCGTAGCACGTCGAGCTGCGGTTTGGCCCGGTCGAAATCAACGCGGACGATGGCATCGCCGTAACGGATCTCGGCACCTTGCAGTGCAGCCTGATCGGCCAGCAGCTTGTCGAAATCGGCGCGCTGCACCTGGAACGTGGTGGGTTTGCCTGCGGTGAAGGTGTCGCTGAAATCGAAGGCGCTGTAGCGCTCGCCCCAAGCGAACGCAGCACCGGTCTTGCGCTGGAATCCGGCGGCGTTGACGGCGTCGAGCATGCCGGCTTCTTCGACGAAGTCCAGGCAATGGCTGAGCAGGCTTTCACCAATGGAAAACCTCGGGAAGTGCTGGCGCTCGAGCACCAGTACATCGTGGCCCTTGCGCGTGAGCAGCGCAGCGGCGATGGCGCCGGACGGGCCGGCACCAATGATCACTACCTGACGACGTTGCATTTCAACGGTTGGCACGTGAACTCCCGGGCGCAGTGGCGGTGGTTTTCAGGGGCGCGCGGTGCAGGCCGATCAGGGCCGGCAACAGCGTCGCGATCAGGCCCATCAGCATCAGCGCGAAGTACAGCGCCGGGCTGATGAGCTGTTGTTGCAGCAACAGATTGAGAAAGACGATTTCACTCAAGCCGCGAATGTTCAGCAGCACGCTTTCACGCCAGCGGCTGGCGCCTTCGAACGAGGCACCGGCCCAGCCCAGACCCAGCCAGTTGCCGAGCAGTTTACTGGCAATCGGCAACAGTAGCAGCGCCGCCCATTGCACTGCGCCGAGGCTGGCGAGGGCACTGTGCACGTCGATCTGTACGATGCCGAAGGTGAGGATCAGCGGGATCGCGATCCACGTCTGCAAGCGGCTCATCCATCGCGCCGGCAATGGCAGCACCAACGGCACTTTCAGCAAGGCCATGCACAGCAGATAACCGATGCCGAAAATCAGCGCGTTGAGTTTGTAGTGCTCGGCCAGCACCAGCAGCGCAAAGAAACCAAGGCTGTAGGTCAGCGGTCGACGCACGCGCAGCAGATGCAACAGCAGCGGCACGCAGGCCAGTCCCAGCGGCAACAACAGGCTGCTCAAATGCAGACTGCCCTGAGCGAGACCGAACAGCGTCCAGCAGGTCAGGTCGATGAGGATTGCGGTCTGCACCAGACGCCGGGTGGCGGCGGGCGGGTAGTCGATGTGACGCAAATACAGATACAGCACCGGGATCGCCGTGATCGCGAACACCAGCCCAATGGCCAGCGAGTTCAGCCACGGTTGCGCCGGCAGCAGCCAGCAGGCGGCGGCCAGACCGCAGGCGAACGGCACGGCAAAACTCGGCACGGCGATTTTCACGCTCTGGCGGTCCAGCCGCAGGTCGATCACATCACTGAGAATGTGCCCGAGCAACAGCGCGAAACTCAGGCTGTAGAGGTCTTTCAGCCACACCGGCGCAATCAGTTCGGCACCGCTGAGCTGCCAGCCCGGTTCGATCCAGAAATACATCAGCAGCGGCAACCCGAAGCTGGCCAGCAGCAACTGGCTGACGATCGGGATCAGGCCGAAATGCCGACCGACACGGGTCGCCACAGCGAACAGCGCCAGGGCCATCAGCCAGAAACCGACGACCATCACGCTGCCGGCTCCACGACGGCGGCACGGTGGACGTGACGTCCGGCCCACGGCGCCAGAATGAAACTGAACGCCAGCCCCAGGCTTACCGCCAGGCCGAAGTTGCTCACCGCCGGCGTGCTCGACACCGCCAGCAGACCGAACGACAACCAGGTTGTCAGCGCCGCCAGCAAGGTGCCCAGCAAGCTGACAGCCGCACCGCCGACCTGCTCACGCATGAGGATCGCGTAATCGACGCTGATCGCCGTTACCAGCAGCAGGCCGAACAGGCTGAACAGGGTCAGCGGCTGACCCAGCCAACCGAGGCAGGCAAGGCTGCACAGCGCTGCCAGCAGCGGTAGGGCGACGATGCGCAAGGCACCACCGAAACCGAACGGCACGATCAGCACCAGCACGATCAACACGCAGGAGGCGAGTTTCAGTTCGGCGGCGCTGATCTGGGTCGCGGCGAATACGTTGTTCAATTCGCCGAGACGATCGACCAGCATCACTCCCGGCAAGTCCAGGGCTTGCACCCGCAGCAGTGACGGATTGTTCAGGCCTTGCAGGCTGGTCATCGCCGCCACGCCGTCAGCGGTCGGGCCGAGCCACAGCGTACGGTAAGGCTCGCCTAACGGCCCGGCCAGTGCCGCGTCGATGTCTTCGGCAGGCAGGTTCTGCAACTGCTGCAACTCGGTTTGCAACGCCGCGAGCGGTACGCCGAGCTCGAGCAGTGGCTGCCAGTATTGCGGCAGTTTGCTCAGCGCTTCGCGAACCTGCTGTTGCTGGCTCGGCGGACTGAGCAGTTGATCGAGGGCCAGATAGCCTTGCAGTTTGTCGAGGTTGACCAGTTGCTGCAGACGCTCGCTCAACGCGGCCTGACGCTCCAGCAGTTGCTGCTGATTGGCGCCGCGCACGAGGAAGAACTGGCTGGTCGGCTGATAGCCAGTGATGCGCGCGATGGTCTGCGCTTCATCGGTCAGGCGTTGTGGCGCACCGACCCACTGGCGGATGTCGTTCTTGCTTTGCAGCTGCACCAGACCGCCAGCGCAGAACGCGATCAACAGCGCCAGCAGCACCGGGGTGCGCACGTGTTCGAGCAGGGTTTCGCGCAGTTGCACCAAGCGCTCGGCCAGGCGCAGCGGCCATTGCGCCGGTTGCAGCTCAACGTTGTTCAGCAGGGCCGGCAGCAGGCACACCGCCGACAGATAGGCACCGAGCAATCCTGCGGCAGAGAACACCGCGATTTGTGTCAGCGCCGGGAAGGGCGTCCAGGCCAGCGCCAGATAACCGATGGCGCTGGTGATCAGGCTCAGCGTCAGTCCGGAGAGTGTCAGGCGCAGCGCCGGCCAGCTGCGCCACGGCTTGAGGCTCCAGCTTTTCGACAGATAGTGCAGCGGGTAATCCACCGCCACGCCGATCAGGCTGGAGCCGAGTACCAGGGTCATCACGTGCATGTGGCCGAACAGCGCCACGCAGGCCACCGCGCCGAACAGCATGCCCACCAGCACCGGCACGAACGCCAGCAGCACCCGCCAGCGGCGAAACGCCAACAGCAGCAACAACAGAATCCCGAGAGTGGCGCCGCCGCCGACCCAGGTCATTTCGCGGGTGGCTTGTTGCTGGCCGTTGGCGGCGTACAGCAGACCGCTGGCGGCCAACAGTTGTACGTCGGATTTCGCCGCCTGCTCGCGACTGTGCTGCAGCAGATCAGCGACTTTCAGCGGCAGGTTCATGTCGAAGGCATTGCCGGTGGTGCGCGCGCGCAGCAGCACCCAGCGCTTGCCGTCGGCATCGGCGACCAGTGCGCCGCTGCCGATGTCCAGTTGCACCGCGCCGTGTTTCGGCTGGCTGTTCTGAATGCGTCCGGTCAGGCCCAGCCAGTCGTCCTGGCTCGGCACCAGGGTGAAACCGTTGAACGGGTCGAACAGTGCCTGCACCCGTTGCTGAATGAACGCATCGGGATGCTCGGTCAGCAGTTGCCGGTCATCCGCTGAGAGCATCGCCAGCCGCCCTTGCAGCAGTTGCGTACGCAGCGCCGGCAGATCCGCCTGCAGGTTCCACTGGACCTTTTCGAACAGACCGCTGGCCTGCCATTGCTCGCCCAAAGTCTGGGCCATGGCCACCGCTTGCTGGCGATCAGTGTGACCGACCAACACCAGCATTTCCCGATTGAGCGGCTCCTGCATGCGCTGTTCGGCGCGCAGTTCGAGGGCGTCAGGGTTGGTCCCGGGCACCAGCTCCATGAGGTTGGCCGACAGCGGCGCACCGTCGCGCCACTGCCATCCGGCCAGCGCGATGACTGCCAGCAGCAGGATCAGAAACAGCCACGGCAGCCTGCGCTCACTCGGCAAAGTCATGTTGCTCCGCTTCGCTCAACGGTTGACCGGAGGTGCTGTCCTGCATGCGCAACACGGTGCTGTCGCCCTGGGTTTCCAGCAGTTCGATGGTCTGTACCAGCTCACCGCCGTCGATATTGATCTGATTGAACACTTGCTTGAGCAGCACCGAACGCGGGGTCAGGGTGAGTTTCCACTGCTGTGCGTCGCCGCTCAGGGCCAGTTCGAAATCCCGCTGCAAACCGCTGCTGTCGCCTTGCAGCACAGCGAGGAACAAGCGGTTCTGTTCGGCACCGGCGCTCTTGTTCGGCAGCAACTGCCAAGCGTTGCCGTCACGACGGGCGATGCCGTTGGCGGTGATGCGGTAATCCTGTTGCAGCGGGGTCTTGAGCAGCCACAGCAGGCCGTGATTTTTCGCCAGCACGAAGCTGCCCTTGCTGATCAACGGCTGAGGCAGGGCGCGCAGATGTTTTTCCTGAATGAACTGGCCGTGGATCACGTCCGGTTTCGCCAGTTGCTCGCTGAGCTGTTGCAGGTCGAAGGCGTTGGCCAGCGTTGACACGGCGAGCAGCGCCATCGCGCCAAGGCATTTGCAGAACAGTTTCATCGCAGCATCCTTTCCACCGCATCGGTGAACACTTTGGGTGAGGCCAGTTGCATCTCGCGGCTGCTGATCTCGACCGCTACCTGCACCGAGCTGGCACGGGTCAGGCGCTCACCGGTCTGCAGGTCGGTGATCAGATAATTGATCTTCAAGCGGTTCTCCCACTCCACCAGACTGGCGCGTACGTTCAAGCGCTGGCCGAACACCGCGCCGCGCACATAACGCAGTTGCAGGTCGATGATCGGCCACGCGTAACCGGACTCGGACATCTGCGTGTAGTTGTGGCCGATCTGGTCGAGCAGCGCGCAGCGCGCCACTTCCAGGTATTTGACGTAATGCCCGTGCCAGACCACGTGCATAGTGTCGACGTCGAAAAACGGTACGAGGATTTCCGTGTCGGCGTGCAGCACTCCGGCGCTACGCATGCAGCCTCCAGTGTTGCTCGGCGATACGTTGCAGACACAGGCGCAATTCGCCTTCGAGTGCACGGTCTTCGATGACCGGCGGGAAGTCCTTGGCCAGCTCTTCGTGCATGGCGGCCAGCGAAGGTGGCAGCGCGCGTGCGTCTTCATCGCGACCACGCAGCCAGACGCCCTGATTGGCCGCGAGCAACGTGGCGGCGGCGACTTGTTCGGTCAGCTCCAGCACGCGGATCGCGTCACGGGCGGCGATGGTGCCCATGCTCACCTTGTCCTGGTTGTGACACTCGGTGGAGCGTGAGAACACGCTGGCCGGCATGGTGTTTTTCAGCGCTTCGGCGGTCCAGGCGCTGGTGCCGATCTGCACGGCCTTGAAACCGTGGTTGAGCATGGCGCGATCCGCCGGGGCGCCGGACAGGTTGCTCGGCAAACCGTGGTTGTAGCGCTCGTCGACCAGCAGCGCGAGCTGCCGGTCGAGCAGGTCGGCGACGTTGGCCACCAGATTTTTCAGGCTGTCCATGGCGAACGCGATGTGCCCGCCGTAGAAGTGCCCGCCGTGCAGTACGCGCTCGGCTTCGGCGTCGATGATCGGGTTGTCGTTGGCGCTGTTGAGTTCGGTCTCGATGAACGCACGCAGCCAGTTCAGGCTGTCGGCCAGTACCCCGAGCACGTGCGGGGCGCAGCGCAGCGAGTAGCGATCCTGCAGGCGATGCAGCGGCGCGGTCGGCGCGTCGATCGCCAGATCCTTGCGCAGCCACGCGGCAACCTGCATCTGCCCCGGATGCGGCTTGGCGGCGAACAGACGCTCGTCGAAGTGTTCCGGATTGCCTTGCAGCGCGACCACGTTGAGCGCGGTGATGCGCGTGGCCAGTTGCAGCAGATAGTCGGCGCGGGCGAAGGCGAGGCAGGCGAGGCCGGTCATCACCGCCGTGCCGTTCATCAAGGCCAGCGCTTCTTTCGGACGGAGCACCAATGGCGTCCAGCCCAGTTCGCGATGCACGTCGGCCGCTTGCCGGCGTTCGCCACGGAACAGCACTTCGCGCTCGCCGGACAGGGTGGCGGCGACGTAGGACAGCGGCGTCAGATCGCCGCTGGCCCCGACCGAACCTTCTTCGGGGATCAGCGGCAGGATGTCGTGTTCGAGGAAGGCGTGCAGGCGCTCCAGCAGTTCGATGCGCACCCCGGACACGCCGTGACACAGCGACTGCAAACGCGCCGCCAGCACGGCGCGGGTGGCTTGCGGGTCGAGCAGTTTGCCGAGTCCGCAACCGTGGAAGGTGTAGAGATGACGCGGCAGTGCCTCGACGTGATGCAGCGGCACCGCGACCACGCAGGAATCGCCGTAACCGGTGGTCACGCCGTAGATCACGCCTTCCTTGTCCAGCAGCGAATCGAGGAACCGTGCGCCTTTGGCGATGCGCTCGCGGTAAGCGGCGTCGCTCTGCAACTGCACGGGCGCCTGACGGTTGGCCAGGGCCAGCACGTCTTCGATGCGCAAAGGGCGTTCGCCGAAGGTTACCGGCTCATGGGTTGGCGTCGTCATCGGTCTTCCAGAAAGGGTAAAAGTTGAACCATTGGTGCGGGGCTTCGAGGCAATAGTGACTCAGGCGCTGCGCATAGCGGGTGGCCCACTGATGAATGACCTGCTCGCGCTCGCGGCGTGTCCAGGTCACGCTGTCGGCGAACGGCTCGAGGGTCAGGCGATAGTGGCCGTCCGGTTGTTTCAGGCACATCAGCAGATTGACCGGACACTTGAGCAAACCGGCCAGCAGCCACGGGCCTTGCGGAAGCGCTGCCGGGTGGCCGAGAAAGTCCACGCTGACGCTGCGCCCGCCGTGCAACGGCACGCGGTCGCCAGCAATCGCCAGCCACTCGCCGCGCTCCAGGCGTTCGTGCAGTTGCAGCATGATCACCGGGTCCAGTTCGCTGACCTGGATCAGGCGCAGATTGGTCGCCCCGGCCTCGCCCAGTAAGCGATTGAACTGCTCGGCGTGCTTGGTGTGCACCAACACGTTCATGGTGACCTTTTCGCCGATCTCGGCCAGCGCCCGGCATACCTCAAGGTTGCCCAAGTGCGCACCGACCAGCAGTTGCCCGCGACTGCCGCGCAACTGATTGCGCAGCAGCGCCGGGTCGATGATTTCGATCTGCTCGATGCGCAGCTTGCCGTTCCACACGTCGAGCTTGTCGAGCAGCGAATCGGCGAACGCCATGAACTGGCGGAACACCCGCCAGTAACTCGGGCGCAATTCGGCGCGGTTGCTCCAGTCGGCCAGCCGTTGCTGGTATTGCCAGGCACTGTTGCGCGCGGTGCGGCCGAACAGGAAGAAGTACAGGACGATGCCGTACAGCAACGGACTGACCAGACGCCGGCCAAGCACCTTGGCGGCGAACGCGGTGAATTTCATCAGCAGGAAGCTGCCGCGCTCTTCGCGGTCGGCCCAGTGCTTCTTGTCGGTCTCGACGCTCATGTGCGCCACCGGCGCCAGAGGATGACGGGCAGGCGCAGCAGCATGCCGAAGAACAACCGGGTGTGCATGCTGGAAATCAGCGCGTTGTCGTGCAGCAGACGGAAGTGCGAGACGCCGTCCAGCGGGTAATGCACGCTGGTCTGCAGCCAACGCATCGGCTGGTTGCGCCACGCCAGACGCACGAGGATGTCCGAGTCGAAATCCATGCGCTTGCCGACCCGCGCCGAGTCGATCACCGCCAGCGTCGGGGCCAGCGGATAGACGCGAAAACCGCACATCGAATCGCGGATCTGCAGCGACAGCGTGTTGATCCAGACCATCACATGAGTCAGATAACGCGCGTACAAGCGGCCCTTGGGCACGCTCTCGTCGAACAGCGGATAACCGCAGATCATGGCGTGCGGATGGGCGCGGGATTCCTCGACGAAACGGGCGACGTCGTGCAGGTCGTGCTGGCCGTCGGCGTCAACTTGCAGGGCATGGGTGTAGCCCAGACGAGCAGCTTCGCGCAGGCCGGTCATCACCGCGCCGCCCTTGCCCTGATTGAGGGTCAGGCGCACCAGATGCACGCTTTCGCGTTCGGCCAGCGCATCCAGCACTCGCGCGCAGGACGGGGTGCTGGCGTCGTCCACCAGAATGCACGGCAGGCCTTGGGCGAGCAGCGCGTCGACCACGGTGCCGATCGCGGTTTCATGGTTGTAGACCGGAATCACGGCGCAGGGGTTATGCATGATTCACGCCCCCATTGTGGCGAGGGAGCTTGCTCCCGCTCGAGTGCGCAGCACTCGCTCGCAGTTTTGCGTGGACCGAGTTTGGGGCCGCTTCGCAGCCCAGCGGGAGCAAGCTCCCTCGCCACAGGTTATGCATCGGCAGTTCCCAAGAGGATTCGCCCGCTGGAGCAGGTCGCGGTGTCATTGCGGTAGGCGAAATACAGCTTGCCGCGCTCGGGATCGAAACGCAGGTGCAGCTGGATTTCATCGCCCGGGCGCACCAGTTGCTGGAATTTCAGCACTTCCATGCCGGCAAATTTGCCAGACAGGTTCAGCAGATGTCGGCCAAGGTTCAGCGCCCATTCGACCTGTACCACACCGGGCAGCACCGGGGCCTTGGGGAAGTGGCCGCTGAAGTAGGCCAGGTCCGGCGGAACACTCAATTGCAGGCTCCACTCGCCGTCGGTTTCGACCTGCTCCAGCACTTCCGGGGCTTTCGGCCGTGGCGCCAGCAGCAGCGCTTCGATGTCGGCCTGCGGCAGCTTGCCCTGGCTGTTCAGCGGCAGTTGTCGCACCAGACGCCAGCGCCGGGGCAAGGCCAGGGCTTCGCAATGCTGGCTCAGGTGTTTGCGCAGGGCTTCGGTCAGGCTGCGACGACCGTGTTCGCACAAGGCAAACAGGCCGGCGTCGCTGAGCACCAGCAAGGCGCCAAGTACCGCGCGGTTTTCCTGAACCACGCCCAGCCGTGCTTCGGCGACCCACTCGTGGGCGACCAGTGCCTGTTCGAGCATCGGCAGGGAGATGCGCTTCTCTTCGAGTTTGACGATGCGGTCCAGCCGCCCGAGCAGTTCGAAACGCCCGTCGGCAGCGATACGCGCGGCGTCGGCGGTGTGCTCGACATGCCCGGCCGGCAGGTAGGGCGAGGCGATCAGCAGGGCGCCGTCGCTGTCCTGGCTTAGCTCAACCCCGGCGAAGGGCTGCCACAGACTGGCGCCCTGACGCCAGGCGATACCGCCGGTTTCCGAGCTGCCGAGGATTTCGGTCGGCCACTGTTGCAGGCGTTGCTGCAGGCTCTGTGCCGCGTCTGCGGGTAAAGCGCCGCCGGAGGAAAACACCCGGCGCACGGCGCTCAGGGCCGGCCAGTCGAGGTTGTCGCCCATGCGTTTGAGCAGTGCCGGGCTGCCGACCCAGGCGAAGGCCGGGTGTTCGCGGCTGGCGCGCTGCAGGTCTTCCGGAAACGCCAGTTGCCTGCGCGCGAACGGGCGTCCGGCGCACAGCGGCCACAGCACCCGGAACAACAAACCGTAGATGTGCTGGGTGGCGACGCTGCCAATGATCCAGGCTTCTCCCAGATCCGCGCCCCACAGTTGCTCCAGTGCTTCGACCTCGTTGGCCAGTTGGCGCAGAGTCTTGTCGATACGCTTGGGCTCGCCGCTGGAGCCGGAGGTGCACAGGCTCAGGCGGCACTGCTCGAGGTCGAGTTCAGCACCGGGCAGGGCCGGCTGCAGCAGATCGCTCAAGTGAGCATCATCGGGGTGATCGCTCAACCACAGATCGACCTCACTCGACCAGCGCTGGCGGGTCTGCGCTTGCAGGTCGGAGGGCAGCAGGACGGCGACGCCCGCGCGCCAGGCGCCGAGCAGGGCGATGGCGAGGTCGGCGGCATCTTCCAGATGCACCGCCATGCGCTGCACGCCGCGTGCCTGCAGGCCGGCGGCAACGCTCAGCGCCTGCTCGCGCAGTTGCGTGTGGTCGAGCGCCGGGGCGGCGCTGATCGCGCGCTCCGGCAGGGCCTTGAGCAACAGTTGCTCAAGTTTTATCCAGTTCATTTACGGCCTCTTACCCGTTGTCGTATCAGCCATTCAATGGCAAACATCAGGCCGATCAATCCGTAGGAGATCAGGCCGGTGTACAACATCCACCAATGCAGCGGCGCCCACAGGGTCAGGAGCGCGGCGCACAAACCGTTGCAGAAGAAAAACACGCTCCAGGCCACCGTGACCTGGCGGGTGTAGCGGATCGCTTCGGGCGGCAATTGCGGCTCGCGCAATCGCGCCAGACGCTCGACCATCGGCGGCCCGTATTTCAGGCTCAGGCTGAACAGCACCAGCATGAAGCCGCTGATCAGCACCGGATACCAGCGCAGCAACAGCGGACTGTCGAACAGCGCCAGCAGCAGGCAGAACACGATCGCTACGCAGGCCATCCAGCGGCTGCCGGGTTTGCGCTCGCCGGTCAGCGCGCGCGCCAGCCACAGCCCGCCCAGCAGCAGTCCGAACTGCCACGGGGCGAAGTGCTCCATGCCGAAATACACCGCAAAGGGGTACAGCAGCCCCGCCAGCAGCAGGCCGAGGCCGATCAATCGGCTCATGCGGCCGGTTGAACCAGACGGTAGACCGCCTCGACCACGTCACCGACGGTGCGCACCGATTTGAATTCTTCGGCGGCGATTTTCTTGCCGGTCTGGCGTTTGATGTGATCGATCAGGTCGACCGCGTCGATGCTGTCGATCTCCAGATCCTGATACAGGTTGGACTCCAGGCTGATCCGCGCCGGATCCAGTTCGAACAGCTCGACCAAGGCATCGCGCAGGGTGTTGAAAATGTCGTCACGAGTTTGCATGGTCCGGTCTCAAGCTGCCTGTTTTGCCGTGACGAACGCCGCAAGGCTCGCCACATTGGTGAAGTGGTTACGGGTGTCTTTGGCGTCGGCGTCGATCTTGATGCCGTACTTTTTCTGGATCGCCAGACCCAGTTCCAGTGCGTCGACCGAATCCAGGCCCAGGCCTTCGCCGAACAGCGTCTGCTCGTCGCCGATGTCGTCGACGCTGATGTCTTCGAGGCCCAGGGCGTCGATGATCAGCAGTTTTATTTCACGGTGCAGATCGCTCATCTTCGGCGAGCTCCTTAATGTAGTAAGAGTGCAAATAATCATTGAGCTTGCGCGAGGCCTGCGGTGCCGGGCCTTGCGTGGCGAAAGTCTGTGGATCTATATCGGCCCCGACACGAAAACTGAAGTGCACGCGGCGGTGGGGGATGCGATACCAGGGTTCGGCCTTGGTCAGGGTGGTCGGATTGACCTTGATGACCACTGGCGTAAGGATTTTCGCACCGCGCAGGGCAATCGCTGCAGCCCCCCGATGAAAGGCTGGCGCCTGACCAGGTTGAGTGCGCGTGCCCTCGGGGAAAATGATCAGGGTCTGGCCGTTTTGCAGGGACTCGGCGGCAGCGTCGAGCATGTCCATGCTGCCGTCGTTGCTGATGTATTCGGTACTGCGCAGCGGGCCGCGGGTGAAGGGGTTTTCCCACAGGCTTTTCTTCACCACGCAATTGGCCTGGCGCACCAGGCCGATCAGGAACACCACGTCGATCAGCGACGGGTGGTTGGCGATGATCATCTGCCCTGGACGCCCGAGGCGTTCGGCCCCTTGAATGTCATAAGTCAGCACACCGGTGCGGGCCATGAACCGCACGAAAAACCAGAACAGCCGACTGACGGTTTGCCGCGCGCGTTGACGATGCCTGAGCGCGTCACCCGGCAGACAGCCGAGCAGCGGAAATACCAGCAAGCGCAGGCACAACCCGCCGAGCCCGAACAGGGTGAAACTGGCGGCGGTGGCCAGCAAGCGCCAGTAATAGGCGTCGCGGTTCTTCTCGGTCACGGGTTGCGTTGCCAGGTCCATACACGATTTTTCCAGGCATGTTGGCAATGGGTTTGCTGACCGAGCAGGGCGCGCAACAGATTCAGCGCGTGGGGCCAGTGCGCTTTGGACACTGTTTCCTGGCCGCTGTTCAGGGTCAGCCGCCAGTCGGTACCGGGGGTGAGCAGCAGACCCAGCGCATAAGGGAACGGCACGTCGTCGACCCACTGCGAATAGGCCTCGGGCGGCTGTTCTTCGGTGATGATCAGCAGCACCGCGGGAGCGCCTTCAGCGAGCAGGGCGGAGGCTTCGATGATGCCGTGTTCCAGGCCATCGCCTGCGGCCGCCAGTGCAGTCATTTCGCTGGTTTCACCGCGCATGATCGACCACAGACCAATGATCGCGTTGTGCACCGACAGGCTGAACTGGGTCGGCGACAACGGCTCGTCCTTGGCCAGATCACTGAGGATCTCGAAGGTGCGCGGGGTTTCGCCGTGTCGTGAAACAAACACCAGCGGCAGGTTCTCCCGTCCGTCGGCCAGCGGCCAGCCGACGCTGAACGCCATCCGCGCCAGACGGCTGAGGCGTCGGCGCTGCATGGCTGGCAGAAACGACACATCGGGCGCGGCATCGCTGCTCGGGAGTACGACCGGTTGTCGGCTCCAGGCCTGCCACGCGTCCACGCTGTCGAGCCCCGGGGCCCACGCGCGCCATTGGGCGATGTTGAAGTTGATCACGGATGTTCATCCCGCCCCTGCGGGCTTTTATGACGCTTTGAGTCGCCAGGGCCGCGGCTGACCTGAGGTGGCGCATGGCGCCGGGTGGCGCGCATTATCCCGGTGCGACGAGTGTGTAGCAAATGTTGGTTACGTTTTACGCAACGAAATGTACCGAGTGGTTCGTGGAAAAAATGTCATTTGGCCATTATCCGGATCGTGCGGGATTTGTCTGTCGGGCATATCGGCGCACTCGGGAGGTTTTTACCCGCCGTGCCCGCTGATTTTTGCGCCTGACTCTGTAGTCCGCTTCGTTGAAGGTAGCGAAGCGCACGCACAGGCAACTACACTCGGTCATTCTTTGATACACGGAGGTTTTGTCATGCGGCGCGTGGTGTTCAATCAGAAAGGTGGCGTGGGCAAATCCAGCATTGCCTGCAATCTGGCAGCGGTGAGTGCCAGCGAGGGCTATCGCACGCTGTTGGTCGACCTCGATGCCCAGGCCAACTCCACTCAGTACCTGACGGGGCTCACCGGCGATGACATACCGATGGGCATTGCCGACTTCTTCAAGCAAACCTTGTCATCAGGGCCGTTCTCGAAGAAAAACCAGGCCGACATCTACGAAACCCCGTTCGACAACCTGCACATCATCACCGCTACCGCTGAGCTGGCCGATCTGCAGCCCAAGCTTGAGGCCAAACACAAGATCAACAAGCTGCGCAAATTGCTCGATGAGCTGGATGGCGAATACGACCGGATTTATCTCGATACCCCGCCAGCATTGAACTTCTATGCAGTGTCGGCGTTGATCGCCGCCGATCGGGTATTGATTCCCTTCGATTGCGACAGCTTCTCGCGGCAGGCGCTGTACGGCCTGCTGGCGGAGATCGGAGAGTTGAAGGAGGACCACAACGAAGGTCTGGAAGTCGAAGGCATCGTGGTCAACCAGTTCCAGGCCCGGGCCAGCCTGCCGCAGCAGATCCTCGATGAGCTGATTGCCGAGGGCTTGCCGGTGCTGCCGGTGTATCTGAACAGCTCGGTGCGCATGCGTGAGTCGCACCAGGCCAGCACCCCGCTGATCCACCTCGATCCTCGGCACAAGCTGACGCAGCAGTTCGTTGAGCTGCACAACCTGCTCGAAGACCACTGACCCCTGAGCTACTCAGATCCCCTGTAGGAGTGAGCCTGCTCGCGATGGCGTCCTCTCTGCGAGCATCTGAGTTGCCTGAAAAGACGCCATCGCGAGCAGGCTCACTCCTACAATTGAATCTGTGTTGGGTCAGATGCCCTGGCTACGCAACCACGCCATCAACTGTGGCAACGGAAACGCCCCGCTCTGGCGCGCCACCTCCCGCCCGTTCTTGAACAGAATCAGGCTCGGAATCGAACGGATCCCCAACTGCGCCGACAACTGCTGATTGGCTTCGCTGTCGAGCTTGGCCAACCGGCACTTGCCCGCCAACTGCGCCGCCGCCTGCTCGAATACCGGCGCAAAGGACTTGCACGGCCCACACCAGTCCGCCCACACATCCACCAACAACGGCAGATCCCCTTTGATCTGGCTGGCGTAATCGCCTTGCTTGAGTTCGAACGGCTTGCTCAACAGCACCGCGGACTTGCAGCGCCCGCATTTCGGTTGATCGCCCAAGCGTTCGGCGGGGATGCGGTTGAGGCCGTTGCAGGCGGGGCAGGGGATGAGGAGTGGAGTGGTCATGACGGGCTCGGTTTAAGTTGATATCTCGTACGACTGATCTGGAGTCGTACGAGGCGTTTATCAAGGTTGAATCCGGAGCCTCAAGACGAACAACTGATCTCCAGATGCTTGCCCCACTCCGGCGGCCGCTCGGCATAACCTTCCATCCCCGGCTGCTCGTCGAACGGTTTGCTCAGCACCGCATGCAGGCGGCGTACTTCGGAGTAGTCGCCTTGTTCGGCGGCGTCGATGGCTTTTTGCGCCAGATAGTTGCGCAGGATGTACAGCGGATTGACCGCGTGCATCCGTGCACGGCGCTGTTCCTGATCGCTGTCGCCATCGCGGGCAACCCGTGCCACGTAGCGCTCGCCCCAGGCATCGAAGCCTTTGATGTCGACGAAGTCATCGCGCAAGCGGGCGACAGCCTGTTCTGCGGACTCCTCACCGAGATGGCGGAAGAACAAGGTGTAGTCGACGCCGCTGTTCTGCATCAGTTGCAACAGGTCTTCGAGCAGTTTCTGGTCGTCATCCTCGGCGCTGGTGAAACCGAGGCGGCGGCGCATCAGGTCGAGGTAGTGCGCCTGGAACAGCGGCAGGTACAGGCCGAGGGTTTCGCGCAGGGCTTCGACGCTGATGAACGGCGTCAGGGCCTGGGCCAGAGCGCTGAGGTTCCACTGGCCGATCGGCACCTGGTTGCTGAACGAGTAGCGGCCCTGATCATCCGAGTGGTTGCAGATGAAGTTGGCGTCGAAATCGTCGAGGAAGGCGAACGGGCCGAAGTCGAAGGTGATGCCGAGGATCGACATGTTGTCGGTGTTCATTACCCCGTGGCAGAAGCCATAGGCCTGCCACTTGGCGATCAGTTCGGCGTTGCGCTCGACGATCTCGCGGAACATCGCCAGATACGGTTCCGGTTGCTCCAGGCACTCGGGATAGTGCATCGCCAATACGTGTTCGCCGAGCAATTTCTGCTGCTCGGGACGCTTGGTGTAGTAGAAGTATTCGAAGTGGCCGAAGCGCACATGGCTTGGCGCCAGACGCAGCACCATCGCCGCGCGTTCCTGCTTTTCGCGCCACACCGGAGTGTCGGAGCCAATCACGCAGGCGGCACGTGAAGACGGGATGTTCAGCGCGTGCAGCGCCTCGGAGGCGAGAAACTCACGAATCGACGAACGCAGCACCGCGCGGCCATCGCCCATGCGCGAAAACGGCGTCTGCCCGGCGCCCTTCAGATGCAGGTCCCAGTGTTCACCGGCGTTGTTGTAGACCTCGCCGAGCAACAACCCGCGACCATCGCCCAGTTGCGGCGTGTAGCCGCCGAACTGATGCCCGGAATAGACCATCGCCCGTGGTTCGGCATCGGCCCACAACTTGTGGCCGCCGAACAGTTCAGCGAATTCCTGAGTCTCAGCGGTTGCCGGATCAAGATCGAGCAAGGCCAGGGCCGCCGGGCTGGCGACGACCAGACGCGGGTTGTCGATCGGCTCGGGCAGCACGTGGGCGGAGAACGCATCGCCCAGGCGGGCGAAGCGATTGTCGAAGGTCAGTTCGTCGAGGGCTTTCAAGGGCCGGCTCCAGCAGAATGTCCGAGCATTCTGCTGGGATCAGACCGGTTAGTCGAGTTTGGCCGGCGGCGGCTCTTGCAGCGGCTTTTGCTCGGCGCCAATCGGCACGATGGTTTTGTTCTCGTCCTCGATCGGCACCAACTTGTATTCCTGGCCATGAAGGTTTTTCAGATACACCTCCATCTGGCGGAACGAGATGTTGATGTGCTGCTTCTTGAACTCGCGGTTGATGAAGCGGTTCACTTCGTCGATCACCGGGTTACGGTCACCGAGGTCGCGCACATGCATGCGCAATTCGTGGTCGAGGGTGCTTTCGCCGAAGTTGAGGAAGTACACGTGCGGCTCGGGTTCCTTGAGGACGCGCGGGTTTTCCCGGGCGGCCTTGAGCAGCAGCTCCTTGACCAGATCCAGGTCGGAGCCGTAGTCCACGCCCAGCTTCAAGGTGACGCGGGTGATGGTGTCGGTCAGCGACCAGTTGATCAGTTGCCCGGTGATGAACGTCTTGTTCGGGACAATGATGTCCTTGCGGTCGAAGTCGGTGATGGTCGTGGCGCGGATGCGGATCTTGCTCACCGTGCCCGACAGGTTGCCGATGGTGATGGTGTCGCCGATCCGCACCGGACGCTCGAACAGGATCATGATGCCGGAGATGAAGTTGGCGAAGATCTCCTGCATACCGAAACCGAGGCCGACCGACAGCGCCGCCACCAGCCATTGCAACTTGTCCCAGCTGACGCCGAGGGTCGACAGGGTCGAGACAAAACCGACACCGGCGATCACGTAAGACAGCAGCGTCGTGGTCGCATAGGCGCTGCCCTGCGCCAGATTGAGTTTCGACAGCACGAACACTTCGAGCAGACCCGGCAGGTTGCGGGCGAGGGCGAAGGTGATGCCGATGATGATCAGCGCGCCGAGCATGTCGCCGATGCTGATCGGCACCATGCTCATGTTGGCGCCAGTGCCGCTGGTGTATTCGTAGAGGGTGATGTTGTCGAGGTACGAGAACACCGAAATCAGGTCGGCCCAAACCCAGTACAGCGCGGCGATGAAACCGCCGAGCAGT
Source organism: Pseudomonas sp. S3(2024) (assembly GCF_036861315.1). Classification (NCBI taxonomy): domain Bacteria; kingdom Pseudomonadati; phylum Pseudomonadota; class Gammaproteobacteria; order Pseudomonadales; family Pseudomonadaceae; genus Pseudomonas; species Pseudomonas sp. S3(2024). The sequence continues at coordinate 248,381 of NZ_JAZAQQ010000004.1, forward strand.
GCCAGACGAATCAGGCGCAGGGATTGTTCGTTGACCTTTTCGATGTCCAGGGTCGGCTCTTCGATCACCGCTTCGCCGTCGCCGGCCTCTTTCGCCGCCTGACGTTTGGCCAGGGCGCGCTGATAGGCCAAGCGGCGTGCGGCGACCGCCAGACCACGCACGAAGGTAGCCTCGATCACCAGCCAGAACATCAGCAGGTACAGGGTGTTGATCAACCGGTCGCTGAGTTTCAGCGCGGTGTAGTAGTAGCCGAAGCACACCGCGACGAACAGGGCGATTGGCAGCAGGGTGAACATCACGCCCACGGCCCTGCGGAACAATGAGGTGTTTTCGTGGGCCGGACTGCTGATCAGCAGACGGCTGAGCAGCCACGCCATCAGGGCGTAGCAGGTCAATACCACCGGCATGCCGAGCACGTCGTCAGCCAGCGCTGCCGGTTGCAATTCGGCCACCGCCACCACGGTCACCAGCGCCATCACCACCAGCCCGAGGCGACGGATCCAGCCCTGAAGGAACTCGACCTGCGGTTTGTCCCAGCGGAAGTGCAACTCCGCCACGCCGCCCGGCGAGAGAATCCGGTAAGCGGTGTAGAACACCAGCCACGCCTGGCCCATCTGCAGCAACGCCGCGCCCATGTTGGCGTTTTGCCCGCGGGCGTCGATCTGCAAGGCCAGGCCGCACAGGCCCAGGCCCAGCGCTACCGGCATCGCCAGCAGAATATTGATCAGAATCGCCTGGGGCGTATGCCACTGGCTGTCACGCTTGAAGTGCCCGATGTCCTGGTGAACCTTGTTCAGGCGCGCATAAAGCGCCTTGCGCCGCCACAGCAGAGCGCCGATCAGCAAGGCCAGCGGCAGGAACAACAGCGGGCGCTGGGTCAGGCCGTCGGTCAGCTCGCTCAGGCTTGAGGCCAGCGGCAGGGTGTCGATCTGGCGCTTGAGCCGCTCTGGCACGTCGCGAATCCATTCCGCGTCCAGCGGCTTGTTGCTGGGGATCCAGAACATCTGCTCGTCAAGGGTCGCGCGCAGGCTCTGCGCGGTGCTCAGCAATTGTTTCTGGTTGAGTTGCAGGGTGATCGATTCGTTGAGCACCGCGCTCAGTTCGCGGTTCAGGCGCTCCAGCAGGTCGGCGCGGGTGTTGGCCAGTTCCATCAGGCTCTTGCGCAGTTGCGGGGTGACTTGTTCCGGCGGCTGGGTGGAGAGCAGGTTGTCGACGTAGGTCGCCGGATTGCTCAGGAGTTCGCGCTGCTGGCTGACTTCGAACTGATACAGGCGAATATCGGCGATCTGGTCCGCCAGATCGCGGTCGACCTTGAGTCGCGGCAGCGCCTGTTTCTGCTTATAGAGAATCTTCGACAGCAGCAGACTGCCCTTGAGCACGTTGATCTGCTCGTCGAGGGCCGAGTCGCTTTGGGTCAGGCTGTCGAGTTGCTGTTTGGTCTGCAGGTTCTGTTGAGTGACTTCGTTGAGGCGGTCGGTGCTTTTGAGCAGGTAATCGGAGAGCTTGAGGTTGGCCGCACTTTCGGTGGCGAGCAGGCTGCTGCCGCCGGCCTTCTGTGCTTCGATCGACTGCTGGGTCACGGTTTCCTGAGATTGCGCCAGACGCTTCTGGTTGATCAAGGTCTGCAGTTCCTGGATCTCGCGATCGAGACGGTCGGATTTCTCCGAGAGCAGGTCGTGCTGACTGTTGCCCAGATCCTGCAGCTGGCTGTTGCCCGCCAGTTCCTGGCGGCGCAGCGGAATCAGTGAGTTCAACGCGGCGAGCTCGGCGTTCAACTGGTCGCGCTGCTCGGCGCTGACGGTCTTGCCCGCGTCCTTGCCGGACTTGAGGATGTTGTTGATCTGCTGGATGCGCGTCTGGCTGGCAGAGATTTCCGCCTGCGCCCGCTCGGGACGGGTCTGGGCAGTGATGATCAGGCTGTTGGCATCGGCCAGGGCTTTTTGCAGGTCGCTCTGCTGGGTCGAGCGATCGGTGAGGATCTGCTCCAGTTGCTGGATCGACTCTTTGGTGAAGCGCTGCGCCACCGGCACCACTGGCGTGGCCTTGAGGCGCGTCAGTTCGCGGGTGTTCTCGATGGTCTGCCGAGGGGCGGAGGCCAGTTGCTGCTTGAGGTCGATCAGCTTCTGGTCGTAATCACGCCGGCTGTTGAGTTGATTGAGCGTGGTTTGCAGGACAGTCTGCAGGCTCTTTTTGTCGGCATCCGGCAGTTTGCTGTCGGCCAGTTTGTCGAGGCTGGCCTGCACGGCTTCGCTGGACGGCGGTTCGGCGGCGTAGAGCGGGCCGACGGAAAGACTCAGGCCCAGCAGGGCCGCGAAAAAGAAGGAGCGCAGGGTAGGCATAGAGACCGGTCAAGCAAGTGAGAGTGGACGCAGTTTAGAGGAAGAGACCGGGGCCCGGGCGACTTCCTTCGGGGAATCTGACGCCCACTTTGCCGATCTTGTTCCCGTCCATGACCGCGACCGTCCAGTGAGTGTTGTTCCACTCCACCTGGTCGCCAACGATCGGTGCCCCCCCGACCTTGTGGGCAATGAACGCACCCAGGGTCATGTCCGGATCGATGCCCTCGGCCGGTAACCCGTAAAGCGCGGCAACCGCTTTAAGCTGGGCGTCTCCTTCGAGCACGAAGTCGCCGAAGAAGCGCAGATCCAGACCGCGTTGTGGCGCCTGGCTGAACAGTTTTCCGAGCGCTGGCAAGTTGTGTTCATGCCCGATAACACACAGCAAATCATCGACTTCCAGCACCGTACTACCCGACGGATGGAGCAGTTGCTGGCCACGAAACAGGGCGGCGATGCGGGTGCCTTCGGGCATTTTCAGCTCGCGCAAGGGCGAACCGATGCACCATTTCTCGGCGCCGAGCTTGTAAACGAACAGCTCCCACTCGCTGGTGATGTGCACTTCCAGTGCCGAACGGGAAATCGGCGCCGGCTCGGGCGGGACCGTCACCTTCAACAGTTTGGCCACCCATGGCAGGCTTGTGCCTTGCACCAGCAGCGACACCAGCACGATGAAGAACGCGAGGTTGAAGTACAGCTGCGCATTCGGCAGGCCGGCCATCAACGGGAACACCGCGAGAATGATCGGTACCGCGCCGCGCAACCCGACCCAGGAAATAAACGCTTTCTCGCGGCCGTGGAACGCCTTGAACGGCAGCAGGCCGACCAGCACCGACAGCGGCCGGGCGAACAGAATCATCCACAGCGCCAGACCCAGCGCCGGCAGGGCGATCGGCAGCAGATCGTGCGGAGTGACCAGCAGCCCCAGCACGAGGAACATGCCGATCTGCGCCAGCCACGCCATGCCATCGAGCATGTGCAGAATGCCGTGACGGCTGCGCACCGGGCGGTTACCGATCACCAGACCGCACAGGTACACCGCGAGGAAGCCGCTGCCGTGCAGGGCGTTGGTCAGGGCGAACACCACTAGACCGCCGGCGATCACCAGAATCGGGTACAGGCCGGTAGCGAGGTTGATCCGGTTGACCAGCTGCAGCATCAGCCAGCCACCGCCAAGGCCGATCACGCCGCCGATGCCGAATTCGCGGATCAGGTGGGTCAACAGGCTCCAGTGCAGGCCGGTCTGGCCGCTGGCGAGCATGTCGATCAGGGTCACGGTGAGAAACACCGCCATCGGGTCGTTGCTGCCGGATTCGATTTCCAGGCTGGCGGTTACCCGTTCGTTGAGGCCCTTGCCGCCGAGCAGCGAGAACACTGCGGCGGCGTCCGTGGAGCCGACGATGGCGCCGATCAGCAGGCCCTGAATCAGGTTCAGGTCGAACAGCCATGCCGCGGCCATACCGGTCAGCCCGGTGGTGATCAACACCCCGACCGTCGCCAGCGACAGCGCCGGCCACAGGGCCACGCGGAAACTCGAGACCCGGGTGCGCAAGCCGCCGTCGAGGAGGATCACCGCCAGTGCGAGGTTGCCGACCAGATAGGCCGTCGGGTAGTTATCGAAAATGATCCCGCCGCCATCGACCCCGGCCGTCATGCCGACCGCGAGGATGATGACCAGAATCGGGATGCCGAGACGGGAGGAAAGTGAGCTGACAAGAATGCTCGCACCTACCAGCAACGCGCCGATCAAGAACAGGCTGTTGATGGTCGTCGCATTCAAAGGCAGTACTCCAGAAGCGTAAAAACGGGCACAAACTGACCATGCAGTCTGCGTGCCAGCGATTCTAACCTGTTGAAATGTGATGCTGTCAAAAAGCTTTTTACAGCGTGCTCACGCAGGAGGTGCGGCATGTGATGACTGTGGCGAGGGAGCTTGCTCCCGCTGGGGCGCGCAGCGCCCCCAAATGCAGATGCTGCGGTTTATCAGGATAAACAAGTTGGCTGAATCAGCGACTGCTTCGCAGCCGAGCGGGAGCAAGCTCCCTCGCCACAGGGAGCGCCTTTAGCATGAGAGCTGCGTGCTTAAAGGCTGAACCGCCCAACCATATTGTTCAGATCCAGCGCCAGGCGCGACAGCTCGTTGCTCGCCGCACTGGTCTGATTCGCGCCGGTAGCCGATTGCACCGACAGGTCGCGGATGTTCACCAGGTTGCGATCCACTTCGCGGGCCACTTGTGCCTGTTCTTCAGCGGCGCTGGCGATCACCAGATTGCGCTCGTTGATCTCGACGATCGCGGTATTGATGGTGTCCAGCGACATCCCGGCACCCCGCGCGATGTTCAGCGTCGATTCGGCGCGCTCGGTGCTGTTGCGCATCGAATCCACGGCGTGTTCGGTGCCGCTCTGGATGCTGCCGATCATGCGTTCGATTTCGCTGGTCGACTGCTGGGTGCGATGCGCCAAGGCACGCACTTCATCGGCGACCACGGCAAAACCGCGACCGGCTTCACCGGCACGGGCCGCTTCAATCGCCGCGTTCAGGGCCAACAGGTTGGTCTGATCCGCCAGACCACGAATCACGTCCAGCACCTTGCCGATGTCACGGGATTCATTCGCCAGATCACCGATCAGGGTCGCGGTGCTCTGTACGTCGGCGCTCATGCGTTCGATGGCGCTGACGGTTTCTTGTACCAGGTCGCGGCCGTCGCCGGCCGAGGTGGTGGCGTTCTTCGAGGCTTCCGAAGTGCTCACGGCATTGCGGGCGACTTCTTCCACGGCGCTGGTCATTTCATTGACGGCGGTGGCGGCCTGTTCGATTTCGTTGTTCTGCTGGGTCAAGCCACGGGCACTTTCGTCGGTGACGCTGTTCAGTTCTTCCGCTGCAGATGCAAGCTGGGTGGCCGAGCCGGAGATGCGCTGCAGGGTGTCGCGCAGCTTCGATTGCATTTTGGCCATGGCCGCCAGCAGACGCCCGGCTTCGTCGGTGCCGTCGACGTGGATCGGTTGGGTCAGGTTGCCTTCGGCGATGGTTTCCGCCGCGTCCAGCGCTTTGGAAATCGGCTTGGTGATGCTGATGGTCAGCAGCCAGGCGAACAGGAAGGTCAGGCCGGTCGCCACGACCAGCAGGGTGACCACCAGATTGAACGCCGAGGAATACTGGTCGACCGCCTCTTGATTGGTCTGGCTGATCTGCTCGCCGTTGATCTGCATCAGGCGGTTGAGCACGGTGTTCATCGCTTCGGAGTTGTTCAGCAACTCGGTGTTGAGCAGGTTGCGCAACTCGTCCACCTGATTGTTGCGCGACAGCGTTCTCATCCGGTCTTCGATCTGGCGGTACTGGCCGAGCAACTGCACATATTGATCGTAGGCCGCGCGTTCCTGCGGGCCGCTGATCAACGGTTCATAGGCCGATTGGGCGGCGCGGATCTGCTGGTTGCGGGTGTCCAGCAGTTCCATGGTCTTCTGCTGCACGTCCGGCTCGCGATTGACCAGCAAGCGGTAGGACAGCACTCGCAGGCGCAAGGTCAGCTGGGTGAACTCGTCGAGGTTCTTGATGCTCGGCACGCTGCTGTTGGTGATGTCCTCGGCGGCGCCGCGGATTTTGCTCATCTGGTTCAGGGCGAACACGCCGAGAATCAGCATCAGGCCGCCGATCAGGGCGAAGCCGGTGAACGCCCGGGGGGCGATATTCATATTGCGAAGGGACATGGCGCGGATACCAAAAAGGGCCGCATCCATGCGGGCTGAGACTGCTGTATGGATGACTTATCGGTCATACGACTAAAGTCTTGAGGCACTGTGCGTATTTGTCGCATACGGGCCTGAGCGACGAAGTGCAGGAACCAGATCGGCAGATCACAGTCTTTTAAACTCGCGAGAACGGTCGGCCGCCAGGAAAATCAAGGCCTTGCGCCGGTATAACCCTGGCATCCGCAGTGACTTTTCTTTATCGTACGCGCCCTTTGAAAAACGCCTGGAAGATCAAAATGTTGGAAGCATCCCTCAGCCAATTGGAACAGCTCGTCAGCGACCTGGTGCAACAGAACCAGACCCTCACGCAAACCAACCAGACCCTGTCCACGGAACTGGCCCAGGCCAAGGATGAAAACGAAAGCCTGCAACTGAGCCTGATGGAACAGGAAGAGAAGCACGGCGCCACCGCAGCGCGCATCCAGGCTCTGGTTGATCGCGTCAACGCAGGCCCTGTCAGCGCATGAACCACGGCACCGCAGGGGTAAAAGTCATCTCCATTCTCGGGGAGGACTATTCGATCAAGGCACCGGCCGGGGAAGAACAGACCCTGCTGGATGCCGCACTGATGCTTAAAGCCGCACTGGCCGACACCAAACGCAAATACCCGACACTGATCGGTGACCGCTTGCTGGTGCTGGCAGCGATGAACCTGTGCTCGCAGCAGATCGAAATGAAGAAGCAGCATCAGGAAGAACTCGACCGTTACCAAGAGCAAGTCAGCGCCACGGTCGACACCATCGCCAAGACCATCAATCAGGGCATGGGGTTGCGCACAACCAAAGAATAGATTGTCGATCAGGTTGTATACAAACGGCACGGCTGTTGCATTGTTTCGGCCACTTATTCTTTGGGGGTGCTCCATGCAGTTGTGGCGACGCAGTATTCAATGGCAGCTGATTCTCAGCATGGGCACCGCCCTGCTGGTCAGCATCCTGATCGTGGTTGGCATTTATACCCTGGTGGTCAACCGCCTCGCCCAGAGCTATCTGGTCGACCAAGCGCTGCCGTCGAGCATCGAAGCGACGCGCAACGACATCGAACGCATCCTCGTCCAACCCCTCACCGCGGCCAAAGACATCGCCAGCAATTCCATGGTGCGCGACTGGCTGGCAGCGGGTGAAGACAGCAGCAAAACAGCGGCCTTCGCAGAGTATCTGGAAGGCATCCGCGCCGAACATAAAGCATTTACCGCTTTGATCATCGGCACCGAATCCAATCACTACATCACCGAAAAGGGCCTGGATCGCACCCTCAGCCGGGCCAAACCGGCTGATGCCTGGTTCTATTCCTTCCTCGACAGCCATCAGCCGCGCACCCTGAACATCGACAATGACGGCGCCACCGGAGAATTGGCGCTGTTCATCGACTTGAAGGTCGAGCAGGCCGGCAAAGTGGTCGGCGTCGCGGGGCTGGGCCTGAGCATGAAAGAGCTGTCGGAGCTAATCCACAACTTCAGCTTTGGCGAGCGTGGCAAGGTCTATCTCGTGCGTTCCGACGGTTTGATCCAGGTCCATCCCGAGGCGCAGTTCAGCGGCAAGCGCACCCTCACGGAGCAGATCGGTGCGTCGGCGGCGCAAGCGGTCATGGGTCAGAAAGTCGCCACCAACAGCTCGTTCCAGCGCGATGGTGAAGACTTCCTCGCCTTCAGCCTGCCGCTGCGCGATCTGGGCTGGACGCTAGTGGCCGAAGTGCCGCAATCGCAGATCTACGCCGAAGCCCGCAAGGCGATGTGGATGAGTGGCGGTATCGGTCTGGCGGTGGCATTGGTGTGTCTGGCGCTGGTGGTGTGGCTGGCCCAAGGGCTGGTGCGACCGATTCGTCAGGTAACAGCCGCGCTGGTAGCGATCGGTAGCGGCGGTGGAGATTTGACCCATCGGTTAGATTCCAGTCGCGCCGATGAACTGGGCGATCTGGCTCGGGGCTTCAACCGTTTCCTCGACAGCCAGCGCGGGCTGATCGGCGAAGTCCTGACCACCAGCGAACGTCTGCGCACAGCCGTCGGGCAGGTGGCGAAGGTGGTGGAAAACACCGCCGAACGCTCCGGGCGTCAGCAGGAAATGACCGACATGGTTGCCACGGCGGTGCATGAGATGGGCCTGACCGTGCAGGAAATCGCGCAGAACGCCGGCAACGCCGCGCTTGCTTCACAAACTGCTCGTGATGAAGCGCTGCAGGCGCGGGAGGTGGTTGGCGGCTCGATCCGTCATATCGAAAGCATGTCCGATGAGATTGGCGTGGCGGCGGGCGCGGTCGGTGAGCTGGCGCATCAGGTGGCGTCGATCGATTCGGTACTGGCGGTGATTCGCGGCGTGTCCGAGCAGACCAATTTGCTGGCGCTCAATGCTGCGATTGAAGCTGCGCGGGCGGGTGATATGGGGCGCGGGTTTGCCGTGGTGGCGGATGAAGTGCGCACCTTGGCGCGAAGGACTCAGGCGTCTACCGACGAAATCCAGCAAATGATCGGCAGCCTCAAACAAGGCGCAGAGAATGCCGTGTCATCGATGCGCACCGGGCAGGCGGCGACCGGCACCGGGGTTGAATCGAGCCAGCGTACCGGCGCGTCGTTGACCGCGATTACCGGGCAGGTCGAGCGCATCAGCGACATGAACCATCAGGTTGCGACCGCGACGGAAGAACAGTCGGCGGTGACCGAGGAGATCAACCGCAACGTGCAGGGGATTTCCGATCTGGCCCGGGCGACGGCGGGCGAGGTGCGGGCGTGTCGTGAGGATTGTCAGATGTTGCAGAAGCTGGCGGATGATCTGGCACGGCACATGGGTGGGTTCAAGCTGTCCTGAGAGATGTGTTGTTTGAACTGACGCTATCGCGAGCAGGCTCACTCCTACAGAGGAACGCATTCCAACTGTAGGAGTGAGCCTGCTCGCGATTGGATTTCAGCCGCGGCACACAACTCGGATCAGAACCACCCATCCTGCATCGCCAGACACGTATCATCCCGCGCCTCCAGCAACGCCAGCTCATGGTGACAGCCCGGCACTTCCCACGTCAGGAAATACCGCGCCGCCTGTAGCTTGCCCTTATAGAAGTCAGCATCCGCCGCATTGCCTTTGGCCAAACCTTCCTCAGCCCGAATCGCCTGCTCCAGCCAGCGCCAGCCAATCACCGTGTGCCCGAACACTTTCAGATACAGCGCCGAATTCGCCAGGCTGCTGTTGATCTTGCCCTGCGCCAGATCGGTGAGCAGGCCGATGGTCACCGCTTGCAGGCGCGCCACGAGTTTCTCCAATGGCTCACGCAATGCGGTCAACGATTCATACGCGGTCGCGCGCTCGGCGGTGTTGGCGATCAGACGGATCAGTTGCTTGAGCCCAGCGCCGCCGTTCTGCGCCAGTTTGCGCCCGAGCAAGTCCAGCGACTGAATGCCGTGGGTGCCTTCGTGGATCGGGTTCAGGCGGTTGTCGCGGTAATACTGCTCGACCGGGTATTCGCGGGTGTAACCGTGGCCGCCGAGAATCTGGATCGCCAATTCGTTGGCCTTCAGGCAGAACTCCGACGGCCAGGATTTGACGATCGGCGTCAGCAAATCCAGCAACTCATGGGCCTGTTTGCGCTCGGCTTCGGTTTCCAGCGTGGTGGTGTCATCGAACAGCCGCGCCGCGTACAGGCCGAGGTCAAACGCCCCTTCGACGTAGGACTTTTGCGTCAACAGCATGCGTCTTACATCGGCGTGCTGAATGATCGCCACTGGCGCGGTGCTCGGATCCTTGCTGTCCGGCACTCGGCCTTGCGGGCGTTCGCGGGCGTATTCCAGCGAGTACAGGTAGCCGGCGTAGCCGAGCATCACCGCGCCCATGCCGACGCCAATCCGCGCCTCGTTCATCATCTGGAACATGTAGCTCAAACCATGGTGCGGCTTGCCCACCAGATAGCCGACGCACTCGCCGTTATCGCCGAAGTTCAGCGCGGTGGAAGTGGTGCCGCGCCAGCCCATCTTGTGGAACAGCCCGGCCAGCAGCACATCGTTGCGCTGGCCGAGGCTGCCGTCATCATTGACCAGAAACTTCGGCACGATGAACAGCGAAATGCCCTTCACCCCCGGCGGCGCGTCCGGCAGCTTGGCCAGGACCATGTGCACGATGTTTTCCGACAGCGGATGATCGCCGCCGGAAATGAAGATCTTGTTGCCCTTCAGGCGATAGGTGCCGTCAGACGCCGGCTCGGCGCGGGTACGAATATCCGACAGCGACGAACCGGCGTGCGGTTCGGTCAGGGCCATGGTGCCGAAGAAACGGCCGTCGATCATCGGTTGCAGGAAGCGCTGTTTCTGCTCGTCGGTGCCAAAGCTTTCGATCAGGTTGGCCGCGCCCATGGTCAGGAACGGGTAGGATGTGGTCGCCGCGTTCGCCGCTTGAAAGTGCGCAAAGCAGGCTTGCGACAGCAGCGTCGGCAGTTGCATGCCGCCGGCTTCGAAGCTGCGCGCGGCATTGAGGAAACCCGCCTCAAGAAACGAGTCCACCGCCGGTTTCACTTCGGGAATCAGCATCGCCTGGCCGTTCTCGTAGCGCGGCTCGTTCTCGTCGCCCTTGCGGTTGTGCGGTGCGAAGTATTTCTCGGCGATGCTGCGCGCGGTGCCGATGGCCGCGTCGAAGGTCTCACGGTTGTGCTCGGCAAAGCGCTCACGCCGGGTCAGGCCCTCGGCATCGAGGACTTCGTACAGCTCGAAAGCCAGATTGCGGGAACTGAGCAGCGTCTCGGACATGGCGGCCTACCTGAACATTGGGGTTGGGCCGAGTCTAGGCGTGCTGATAAAGACTGAATACGATGATTGATAACGGTGATGTCAGGGCCGAGCACCGACTTAACAAACACCCCAAAACAACTGTGGGAGCGGGCTTGCTCGCGAATGCGGTGGATCAGTCACTGGAGATGTCGACTGACACAACGCCTTCGCGAGCAAGCCCGCTCCCACATTGGGATTTGATTGTCAGGCAACCATCGCGGTTGCCTGACTTCTCGGGTTTAACCGATAGTCATCAAGCTCGCATTACCCCCCGCCGCCGCGGTGTTAACGCTCAATGCCCGCTCGATCACCAGACGCTCCAGCGCAATGTTGGTCTCACCCTGGGACAGGCCCTGAACGCCAACGATCGCACCAGCACGTTTGGCAATCTGCTGGCACACACCACGCAACTGGTCGGAATGACCATGATGCAGCACGGCATCAAACACCACTTCATCCTTGTGCCAGTCGGCAACCCGTTTGATTCGCGCCTGAACGTCCTTCGGCAGGCGTGCGAACAAGGCCTTGCTGATGTCGGACTCCGGCCATACCGCCGAACCGCCGACAGCCAGGACCGCAGCCAGTTGGGTCAGCAGATCGCCTTCGACGTCGGCCAGGCACAGCACGTGTTCACGCGGCAGGATCGCGTAGCTGTTCTTCTCGCCGGTCGGGCCGGCCAGCACGCGGGTGATGCCGCTTTGCGATTGCGCGGCGTACTGCACGCATAGGGTGCTCAGTTCGGCGTACTGGTTGCTCTCGGCCCAGGCCTTGAAGGCGTTCAGCGGTTTGCTCATGGCATCACGCAGACGCACGTCCGGGGCGACGACTGCATCACCGCGAGCGAAGGATTGCTCGATCGCGTCCGTAGGACGGGTCGACAGCAGGCGGTACAGGTACAGCGGACCACCGGCTTTCGGGCCAGTACCCGACAGGCCTTCGCCGCCGAACGGTTGCACGCCGACCACGGCACCGACGATGTTGCGGTTGACGTAGACGTTACCGGCGTTGACGTTGTCGATCACCTTGGCGATGGTCTCGTCGATACGGGTGTGTACGCCGAGGGTCAGGCCATAACCGGAGGCATTGATCTGGCCGATCAACTGGTCGATGTCTTTGCGCTTGTAGCGCACCACGTGCAGCACCGGGCCGAAGATCTCGCGTTGCAGTTCGTCGAAGCTTTCCAGCTCGATCAGGGTCGGCATGACGAAGGTGCCGCGTTTGACTTCTTCGCTGTCGGCGATAGCCACTTGGTACACGCTGCGACCTTTATCGCGCATGCCCTGGATGTGCTTGTCGATACCGGCCTTGGCTTCGGCGTCGATCACCGGGCCAATGTCCACGGACAGACGCTCAGGGTTGCCGAGGCGGCTTTCAGCCATCGCGCCTTTGAGCATTTCGATGACACGGTCGGCGGAATCTTCCTGCAGGCACAGCACGCGCAGGGCCGAGCAACGCTGACCGGCACTGTCGAAGGCCGAGGACACCACGTCGATCACCACTTGTTCGGTCAGCGCCGAGGAGTCAACGATCATCGCGTTCTGCCCGCCGGTTTCGGCGATCAGCGGAATCGGACGGCCCTGGCTGTCGAGACGGCCAGCGATGTTGCGTTGCAGCAGGCGCGCGACTTCGGTGGAACCGGTGAACATCACGCCTTTGACGCGCTCATCACCGACCAGACCGGCGCCGACGGTTTCACCGCGACCCGGCAGCAGTTGCAGCACGCCTTCGGGAATCCCGGCTTCGAGCAGCAAGCGCACGGCTTGCGCGGCGACCAGCGGAGTCTGTTCAGCCGGTTTGGCCAGTACCGGGTTACCGGCGGCCAGTGCGGCAGCGACCTGGCCACTGAAGATGGCCAGCGGGAAGTTCCACGGGCTGATGCACACCACCGGGCCCAGTGGGCGGTGGGCGTCGTTGCTGAAATCGTTGCGCGCCTGCACCGCGTAGTAACGCAGGAAGTCGACCGCTTCACGCACCTCAGCAATGGCGTTGGCGAAGGTCTTGCCGGCTTCACGGGCCAGCAGGCCCATCAGTGGCTGGATCTCGCCTTCCATCAGGTCGGCGGCACGCTCCAGAATCGCCGCGCGCTCGGCGGGCGGGGTGGCCTGCCAGATTGGCGCAGCATTCAGGGCGCACTGGATCGCGTTGTCGACGTCTTCGACGGTAGCTTCCTGCACGTGACCGACCACATCGCGGTGATCCGCCGGGTTCAGCACCGGTGCCGGGGCTTCGTTGCTGGACGCGCAACCGAGCATCGGCGCGGCTTTCCAGTTGTTGTGCGCAGTGGCGAGCAGGGCGCAGGACAGCGAGGCCAGACGATGTTCGTTGGCCATGTCGATGCCGGCGGAGTTGGCGCGATCGGCGCCGTAGAGGTCTCGCGGCAGCGGAATGCGTGGGTGCGGCAGGCCGAAACCACCTTCCACGGTCGCCATCTGCTCGATCTGCGCCACCGGATCGGCCACCAGCTCCTGAATCGAAATCGACTGGTCGGCGATGCGGTTGACGAACGAGGTGTTTGCGCCGTTTTCCAGCAGACGACGCACGAGGTACGCCAGCAGGGTTTCGTGGGTGCCGACCGGTGCGTACACGCGGCACGGACGGTTCAGCTTGCCTTCGGAAACTTTGCCTACAACTTGCTCGTAGAGCGGTTCGCCCATGCCGTGCAGGCACTGGAATTCGTACTGGCCCGGGTAATAGTTCTGACCGGCAATGTGGTAAATCGCCGACAGGGTGTGGGCGTTGTGCGTGGCGAACTGCGGATAGATGACTTCCGGCACCGACAGCAGTTTGCGCGCGCAGGCAATGTAGGAAACGTCGGTGTACACCTTGCGGGTGTAGACCGGATAGCCTTCCAGGCCTTCGACCTGGGCGCGCTTGATTTCGCTGTCCCAGTACGCGCCTTTCACCAGACGGATCATCAGGCGATGACGGCTGCGACGGGCCAGATCGATCACGTAGTCGATCACGTATGGGCAACGCTTCTGGTAAGCCTGAATCACGAAGCCGATGCCGTTCCAGCCGGTCAGTTGCGGTTCGAAGCACAGGCGCTCGAGCAGATCCAGCGACAGCTCCAGGCGGTCGGCCTCTTCGGCGTCGATGTTCAAGCCGATGTCGTATTGCTTGGCCAGCAGGGTCAGCGACAGCAGACGCGGGTACAGCTCGTCCATCACGCGCTCGTACTGCGCACGGCTGTAACGCGGGTGCAGGGCCGAGAGCTTGATGGAAATGCCCGGGCCTTCATAAATCCCACGGCCGTGGGAGGCTTTGCCGATCGAGTGGATGGCTTGTTCGTACGACGCCAGGTACTTCTGCGCATCGTGTTCGGTGAGGGCCGCTTCACCGAGCATGTCGTAGGAATAACGGAAGCCCTTGGCTTCGAACTTGCTCGCGTTGGCCAGCGCTTCGGCGATGGTTTCGCCGGTGACGAACTGCTCGCCCATCAGACGCATGGCCATGTCGACGCCCTTGCGGATCATCGGCTCGCCGCTCTTGCCGATGATGCGACTCAGCGACGAAGTCAGGCCGGCTTCGTTGTGCGTGGAAACAAGCTTGCCGGTCAGCAGCAGACCCCAGGTCGCGGCGTTGACGAACAGCGACGGGCTGTTGCCCAGGTGCGGCTGCCAGTTGCCGGTGCTGATCTTGTCGCGGATCAGCGCATCGCGAGTGCCTTTGTCCGGGATACGCAGCAGCGCTTCGGCCAAGCACATCAGTGCCACGCCTTCCTGAGACGACAGGGAAAATTCCTGCAGCAGGCCCTGAACAATGCCTGCACGACCGCCGGCACTTTTCTGGTTACGCAGTTTTTCCGCGATGGTCGCGGCGAGTTTGTTGGTGGCGTCGGCCATCGGTGCCGGCAGGCGTGCCTGCTCGATCAGCATCGGCACCACTTCCGGCTCAGGGCGACGGTAAGCAGCGGTGATCGATGCGCGCAGTACCGATTGCGGCAGGATGCTTTCAGCGAATTCGAGGAAGCACTGGTGGGCGTGATCGGTATGGACTTCACCGGCGTCGTCGGTGTCTTTGGCGGTCAAACCGTTCAGCTCGGTCAGGGTTGCACCACCCTCGAGTTTTTCCAGGTAATTGAAAATTGCCTGCTTGATCAGCCAGTGCGGTGTGCGATCAATCGAGGTCGCGGCAGCCTTCAGGCGCTCGCGGGTCGGGTCATCGAGTTTGACCCCAAGGGTGGTGGTAGCCATATTTTTATCCTCATGGTTGCCACAGTTGCGTGGCATCAGCTGGCGGCAAGATTAGCCGTGCGCCGGAAGAGGTGCAACCGGGTGCAACCCTTTTTTTGTCGGAAAAATAAACGCTTCGTCAGGAATTATTTTCTGGTACTGAAGTGCCGCTCCTGCTTGGTGCTTTTACTTCTAGCAGAGCGACGCAACTGCGCTAAAAGGGAGCAAAAACGGCCTATTTGTCGGTATATCCGACTAGGTGCAACTTAATCGCCAGAAACTGGTTGCACCTTTTTTACTTTGTTGCATAGCATTCGCGCCCAAGGTGCAACCGGGAATGCCCGGTGCATCGGCTGGTGGCTTTCCTGGGGAAACATCAGTCCTAAATGCGCGGGATCCCGTTTCGTCTGCCAAACGTCGTCGTTTGTGGGCGATCAATCACCGCTGCAACATAAAAACAAAGCCAGGGCGTAACTTAATGAGCGTAAGCAATCCAACACTGATCACGTTCGTGATCTACATCGCAGCAATGGTGCTGATCGGCTTCATGGCCTATCGCTCCACCAATAACCTCTCTGACTACATTCTTGGCGGCCGCAGCCTGGGCAGCGTCGTGACGGCTCTGTCCGCCGGTGCTTCCGACATGAGCGGCTGGTTGTTGATGGGCCTGCCGGGTGCCATCTACATGTCCGGTCTGTCCGAAAGCTGGATCGCCATCGGCCTGATCGTCGGCGCCTACCTGAACTGGCTGTTCGTCGCCGGCCGCCTGCGCGTGCAGACCGAGCACAACGGCGATGCGCTGACCCTGCCGGACTACTTCTCCAGCCGTTTCGAAGACAAAAGCGGCCTGCTGCGCATCATCTCGGCGGTGGTGATTCTGGTGTTCTTCACCATTTACTGCGCTTCCGGCATCGTGGCCGGCGCCCGTCTGTTCGAAAGCACCTTCGGCATGTCCTACGAGACGGCGCTGTGGGCCGGTGCTGCGGCGACGATTGCCTACACCTTCGTCGGCGGTTTCCTCGCGGTGAGCTGGACTGACACCGTACAAGCCACGCTGATGATCTTCGCCCTGCTGCTGACGCCGATCATCGTGCTGCTGGCCACCGGTGGCGTGGACACCACGTTCCTCGCCATCGAAGCCCAGGATCCGAGCAACTTCGACATGCTCAAGGGCACCACCTTCATCGGCATCATCTCGCTGATGGGCTGGGGTCTGGGTTACTTCGGTCAACCGCACATCCTCGCGCGCTTCATGGCCGCTGACTCGGTGAAGTCGATTGCCAACGCCCGTCGCATCTCCATGACCTGGATGATCCTGTGCCTGGGCGGCACCGTCGCCGTGGGTTTCTTCGGTATCGCCTACTTCTCGGCGCACCCGGAAGTGGCCGGCCCAGTCACCGAGAACCACGAGCGGGTGTTCATCGAACTGGCAAAAATTCTCTTCAACCCGTGGGTTGCCGGTGTCCTGCTGTCGGCGATTCTCGCCGCTGTGATGAGCACCCTCAGCTGCCAGCTGCTGGTTTGCTCGAGCGCTCTGACCGAGGACTTCTACAAAACCTTCCTGCGCAAATCCGCTTCCCAGGTGGAACTGGTGTGGGTCGGTCGCGCGATGGTGTTGCTGGTGGCGCTGATCGCTATCGCCATGGCCGCCAACCCGGAAAACCGCGTACTGGGCCTGGTGTCATACGCCTGGGCCGGTTTCGGTGCCGCGTTCGGTCCGGTGGTGCTGATTTCGGTGATCTGGAAGGACATGACCCGCAACGGCGCACTGGCCGGCATCCTGGTCGGCGCGATCACCGTAGTGGTCTGGAAGCATTTCGAACTGCTGGGTCTGTACGAAATCATCCCGGGCTTCATCTTCGCCAGTCTGGCGATTTACATCGTCAGCAAGCTCGGCGCGCCGACTGCTGGCATGGTGCAGCGCTTCCAGGCAGCGGAAAAAGATTTCCATCTGAACAAGTGATGCACTGAGCTGCGGCTCACAGAAAAACGGCCCGTTTCCTACAAGGAGGCGGGCCGTTTTTTTGTGCCTGCAATATCCCTGACTCAGCATAGATCCCCTGTGGGAGCGGGCTTGCTCGCGAATGCGGTGGGTCAAATGAAATCAATGTCGACTGACACGGCCCTTTCGCGAGCAAGCCCGCTCCCACAGTTGTTCGGTGGTGATTTTGAGAGGGTTGTCTGTAGTCGCATGCGCCGATTTTCGAAGGCTTTTTCGACAGGAAAAGTAGGGCAAATCTGATTTTCCCGTCACCCACCCAACACCTCTTGCCCCTCATGCAGAATCGCCCGCCCTCAATCTGCAGAGAGACATCGGATGTTCGCGCCTGCCAATCAACCGCGTTTCACGTTGACCCTCGAAGGCGCCCAAGTTGATCTCAAAGTCCTTGAGTTCACGGGCAAGGAAGCCATCAGCCAACCCTTTCGTTTCGAGCTGGAACTGGTCAGTGAGCGTCCGGATCTGGACCTCGAAAGCCTGCTGCACCGTCAGGCGTTTCTGAGCCTCGATGCGGAAGGTTCCGGTGTCCATGGTCAGATTTATCAGGTCGGGCAGGGCGATTCCGGGAAACGTCTGACGCGCTATCACCTGAGTCTGGTGCCGCGTCTGACCTACCTCGGTCACCGCATCAACCAGCGGACTTTTCAGCATCAGACGGTTCCACAGATCGTCGCGCAGATCCTCAAGGATCACGCAATCCTGCGCGATGCCTTCGAGTTCCGCCTCGGCAGCGATTACCCGGTGCGGGAATATTGCGTGCAATACGCCGAGAGCGATCTGGCGTTCATCCAGCGCCTGTGTGCCGAGGTCGGCATTCATTACCACTTTCAGCACAGTCCCGAAGGCCATCTGTTGGTGTTCGGCGACGATCAAACGGTGTTTCCGCGCCTGGCCGAGCCGACGCTGTATCTGCCGGGCAGCGGCATGGCGTCGACGGCGCCGGTCATCAAGCGCTTCAACGTCCGGGTGGAGACTCGCACCAGCGTGGTCACCCGGCGCGACTACAACTTCGAAAAGCCGCGACTGCAACTGCAAAGCCGCAGCGACAGTGAGCAGCGCCCGGTGCTCGAGGACTATCACTTTCCCGGCCAATTCAACGATCGAGAAACCGGCAGGCAACTGGCGCAACGTACGCTGGAAAGGCATGTCGCCGACTACCGTCAGGCTGAGGGCATCAGCGACGTATCCGCACTGGTTTGCGGACATTTCCTGCAACTGAGCGAGCATCCGCGCCAGGACTGGAATGACCTGTGGCTGCTCACCGCCATCGAGCATCATGGCCGACAGCCGCAAGTGCTGGAGGAATCGGTGACCAGCGATGGGGAAACATTCCAGGGTTACCGTAATACCTTTCTTGCCACGCCGTGGGAGGTGTTCTTTCGCCCGGCGTTGGGGCCGGAAAAACCGCGCATGCCCGGTTATCAACCTGCCGTGGTCACCGGGCCGCAAGACACGGAAATCCATTGCGACGAGTACGGCCGGGTCAAGGTGCAACTGGCCTGGGATCGTGACGGCGAGCTCAACGAGCATTCCAGTTGCTGGCTGCGCGTTGCCACGGGTTGGGCGCATGATCATTACGGCAGCGTGCTGATCCCGCGGGTCGGCATGGAAGTGCTGGTCGGTTTCATCGATGCCGATGCCGACAAACCGTTGGTGATGGGTTGCCTGCCAAACGCCGCAACTCCGCTGCCGCTGGACCTGCCCACCGACCAGACCCGCAGCATCTTCCGCAGCCAGAGCAGCCCCGGTGGTGGCGGTTACAACGAGCTGCGCATCGAGGACAAAAAGGGTGCCGAAGAAATCTACCTGCGCGCCCAGCGCAACTGGACGCAGCATGTCCTGCACGACCAGCAGGTGCAGGTCGACAACCAGCGCAGCATTGTCGTCACTGGCCTTGCCAGCCATGAACTCAAGGCCGACGAGCAGCGCATCACCCACGGCCAGCGCCAGACCGAAGTGAAACAGGACGATCACCTCACGGTTATTGGTGATCGGCATATTCGGGTGAGTAGTCAGGCAACCAGTGCGAGCGCACAAATTCACGTCAGTGCCGGGCAACAAGTGGTGATCGACGGTGGCGCGAGCGCGACGATTCAGGCCGGCGGGCAATGGATCAACATCGGTCCCGGCGGGATTTTCAGTAGCGTGCCGATTGTCGTGGGTGGGGCGCCAATGGCGGCGATGAGTGCAGCGCCGGGAGTGCCGGGATTGCCGGCAAAACTCGCAGCAGCACCAGCGGCCATGCTCACTGCTGCGCAAATCATGAGCTTTAAAGGTGATGCACCATTCTGCGAAGAATGCGAGCGCTGCAAGGACGGTGTCTGTGCTGCCTGAGTGCCTCACACCTGCAGAGTGGTTGGCGCGTGAGCCGCTGAAACCTGCGGAGCAACTGTTCGCGATTTTCAGTAACGCTAGCGACGCCAGGCCTCCACTGGTTGCACCGAGCCCGATCTGGGCAGAGACGATCTATGCGGAGTGGGATGCGGTGATGCCCTTCGTGGGAATTGTCGCGGCGGACAGTGAGTTTCTCGATTGGGTGGCGAGTACCGAGTCTCGCGACTGGGGGTGGTTGGCGGTGTCCTCGGCGAGCCTGGAGGTGGTAGTTGAGCACTTTCGCAGCCTGACTCAAGTGCTGATGCCGGACGGCACAGCGGTGTTTTTCCGATTTTGGGATGGACGGTTTTTGTTGCCGATCCTGCAGTCCGATGAAGTGCAATCTGTGCAGTTGATGCCGGTGATCTCGCGCGGCTTGATCAACGGACAGACCGTGGAGATCGGGGGCAGGGCGCAGGTTTCGGGGCGGGTGTTTCCTTGGTGGAAAGTACCGGGATCGGTCTTGGCCGCAACAGCTGATGACATTCGCATCGGCAATGCTGTGCAGTGGCTGAGCGAGGAGCATCCTGCCGTGTTCGAGGCCTTTCCCGAGCCGGTTTTACGTTGCAAGGTCAGGCAGTTTTTTCAGGTTTCAGCGTCGGAAGAAACGTCGCAATCGGCGTTATTGGACCATTTGCAGGACCAAGCAGAATGAAATTTCCGGGCGAAGTCCTCGGATCAGCGATGTTCGCATCCTGGGTTTTGATAAAGCTTTCGATGGGTTGTCGAGGCAACTGAACTGTGGCGAGGGGATTCATCCCCGATGGGCAGCGAAGCGGCCCCAAGACCTGTCATCGCGGAGCAACAGATACAACATGTTGACAGAATAGGGGGGCTGCTGCGCAGCCCATCGGGGATGAATCCCCTCGCCACAGGTATTGGGCCGAATCTTAAGGTGTAAGAGGGCCACTCAGCCCCCAACCCCTGACTTGCCGCCCGGTAAAAGGTAAACTTTGCGCCCTTCGCAGGAGCAGCCATGAATTATCGTCACGCCTTCCATGCCGGCAATCACGCCGATGTGTTCAAACACCTGACCTTGACCCGCCTCATCGCCTTGATGTCGCGCAAGGAGCAGCCGTTTGCCTATCTCGATACGCACGCCGGTATCGGTTTGTATGACTTGCAGGGTGATCAGGCCAACCGTACCGGCGAGTACCTGGAAGGCATTGCGCGTTTGTGGGATCAGCCGGATCTGCCGGCGCTGACCGCCGACTACATGAAGGTGCTGCACGAGATGAACCCGGATGGCCAGTTGCGCTACTACCCGGGTTCGCCGGAGTTGGCGCGGCGTCTGACCCGGCCTCAGGACCGGGTGATGCTCAACGAGAAACACCCGGAAGACGGCGTGCAGCTCAAAGAGAACATGGCCGGTGACCGTCGGGTGAAAGTGCATCTGGGCGAGGGCTGGCATGTGGCGCGGGCGATGCTGCCGGTGCAGGAGAAGCGTGCGGTGATGTTGATCGATCCGCCGTTCGAGCAGCTTGATGAGATGCAAAAGTGTGCGGCGTCGCTGAAAGAAGCGATTGGCCGGATGCGCCAAACCGTGGCGGCGATCTGGTATCCGGTGAAGGATCAGCGTGCGTTGCGCCGTTTCTATCAGGATCTGGCTGGTACCGGTGCGCCGAAGTTGCTGCGCGTGGAACTGCTGGTGCATCCGCTGGATACGCCGAACAGCCTCAACGGCTCGGGGATGGCGATTGCCAATCCGCCGTGGGGGCTGGAGGAAGAATTGCGTGAGCTGCTGCCGTGGTTGTCGAAGAAGCTTGGGCAGACTCAGGGTGGGTGGCAGATGGATTGGTTGATTGCTGAAAGCTGATCAACTGTTTTAGCGGTGTCTGAACGGACGCCTTCGCGGGCAAGCCCGCTACCACAAAGTACTGCGCCATTTTGAAGTCGGCGCTAAACCTGTGGGAGCGGGCTTGCCCGCGATGCTTTGGGGTTTAGTTACCCGCCAGGCTCGGTGGCATGCACACGCCGGTGCCGCCAATCCCGCAATAGCCCTCAGGGTTCTTCGCCAGATATTGCTGGTGATACGCCTCGGCGAAGTACACGGTCGGCGCCTGCTCGATCTCGGTGCTGATTTCGCCCAGACCCGCCTTCGACAGTTCAGCCTGATACACCGCTTTGCTCTTCAGCGCAGCGTCCAGTTGCTCTGGCGAGGTGGCGTAGATTACCGAACGGTACTGGGTACCGATGTCGTTGCCCTGACGCATGCCCTGCGTCGGGTTGTGCAGCTCCCAGAACATCGCCAGCAGCTCTTCGTAGCTGACTTTGTCCTTGTCATACACCACCAGCACTACTTCGGCATGGCCGGTCAGGCCCGAGCAGACTTCTTCGTAGGTCGGGTTCGGTGTGTAGCCGCCGGCGTAACCGACCACGGTGCTGACCACGCCTTCGCGCTGCCAGAAGCGGCGCTCCGCCCCCCAGAAGCAACCCAAGCCGAAGATCGCAAAGTCGACGTCCTGGAAAAACGGGCCGAGCAGCGGAGTTTCTTCGAAGACGAAATGCTTTTCAGGCAGGGTCATCGCGGTTTCGCGGCCGGGCAGAGCTTGATCTTTGGTCGGTAGCACGTTTTTGTTCACCAGAATTTCCGAGCGCAGAACCATGATCGTTCCTCTCAGTCAGGATGGGATGTAAAAAGTCAGACCGCCAGTGTGCCGAATGATGCCGGATTTCGCACTATTCAAATGTGGGAGCGGGCTTGCTCGCGAATGCGGTGTGTCATTCAACATTTTCTCTGCTGACCCACCGCATTCGCGAGCAAGCCCGCTCCCACAAGGGGAGTTCATCGACAGGGTATCTTTGGGTCTAGAGGCAGAGCGGGCCGCGCGGGTAGCGCTTGAGCGCCTGGATCAGCTCGGCGCCGGGGATCGGCCGGTCGAACAGGTAGCCCTGGCCGACGTCGCAACGGTGGCGACGCAGGAACGCCAGTTGCTCGGCGGTCTCGATGCCTTCAGCCACGACTTTGAGCTTCAGGTTGTGGGCCATGGCGATCACCGCGGAGGTGATTTCCATGTCGTCCTGGTTGTCGGGGATTTCGTGGATAAAGCTTCGATCGATCTTGATGATGTCGATCGGGAATTTCTTCAGGTAGCTGAGCGACGAGTAACCGGTGCCGAAGTCGTCCATGGCCAGGGTCAGGCCCAGACGCTTGAGCTGATCAAGTTGCAAGTGAGTGTCTTCGGTGGCTTCCAGCAACAGGCCTTCGGTCAGCTCCAGTTCGAGCAGATTGGCCGGCAGCGCCTCTTCCTTGAGGATGTTGGCGATCGAGGCGACCAGATCCGGGTCGGAGAACTGCTTCGGCGAGAGGTTGATCGCCACTTGCAGGTTGCCCATGCCGGCGGCGGTCAGCGCCTTGCTCATGCGGCAGGCCTGACGCGCAATCCACTTGCCGATCGGAATGATCAGGCCGGTTTCTTCGGCAACGCTGATGAACTGATCCGGGCGGATCATCCCGCGTTCCGGGTGGTTCCAGCGCAGCAGCGCTTCCATGCCTAGCAGGCGACCGCTGCGCAGGCACAGCTTGGGCTGGTAGAACACGTCCAGCTCGTTCTGGGTCAGGGCGCGGCGCAGGTTGTTCTCGACGAACAGCTTGTAGCTGGCCTCGGCGTTGAGTGCTTCGGTGAAGACTTGCACCTGGTGTTTGCCGTTGGCCTTGGCCTTGTGCAGGGCCAGACCGGCGTTGCGCATCAGGGTCTGCGGATCGCGACCATGCAGCGGCGCACAGGCCAGGCCCACGGAGCCGGTGACGCTGATCAACTGGTTGTCGACGAACATCGGTTTGTCGAGGGTCGCCAGTAATTGGTTGGCGATCTGTTGGCCGGTGGCGAGGTCGGTGTCGTCGAGCAGCACCGCAAATTCGTTACTGGCGAAGCGCGCGAGGCTGCCACTCGGGCTGAGGCTGTTGCGCAGGCGCCGGGCGAGGCTGATCAACAACTTGTCACCGGTCTGGTGCCCGAGGCTGTCGTTGATCCGCTTGAAGTTGTCGATGTCCACCAGCAGCAGGCTGATCGGCGTATCGCTGTCGCGGGCGAAGCGTTCGTCCAGATTGCGGATAAACGCCGGGCGGTTGCCGAGGTTGGTCAAGTTGTCGGTGTAGGCCAGACGTTCGATGCGCTGCTGCGCCAGTTTGGTCTGGGTGATGTCTTCGTATATGCCGATGTAGTGCGTCAGCTCACGGTTGTCGCCGTACACCTTGGAGATCGACAACTGGCCCCAGTACGGTTCGAGGTTTTTGCGCCGGCTCTTGAATTCGCCCTGCCAGCTGTTGCTCTTGGCCAGCGCCGAGGGAGCGTCGAACAGCAGCTCGCTGAGGTTTTCCAGCGCCGGCAGCTCCGACAGGCGCTGGCCGTGGACTTCCTCGGTGGAGTACTGGGTGATCGCGGTGAAGCTCGGGTTGACGTACTCGACCACGCCGTCGCAATTGACCAGCAGAAAGGCGTTGGCACTTTGCTCGACCGCACGCTGGAACAGGTGCAGGGCACTGGTGGCGGTGCGGCGGTTGTGGTTGTTGATGACCTGGGCGAACTGGTCGGCCAGCTCACCGGCAAAGGCGATTTCGTCGGACTGCCAGGCGCGGGTGACGCCGGTCTGCTCCAGACAGAGCACGCCGACCACCTGGCCGTCGACGCGGATGCTGGCGTCGAGCATGGCGTTGACGTCACGCGGGCGCAGGGCTTCGGCCATCTCACGGGTGCGCGGGTCGCGCATCGCATTATGCGCGTCGATGGCGCGGCTGCCGTGCAGCGCTTCCATGTAGTCGGGGAAACCGCTGATGTCGATCACCTCCGGCAGGATGTATTCCTGCGTCGCGCGGTGATACGCGGAAATCGGCACCAGCAGATTGCCTTCGAGGTTCCACAGGCTGGCGCAGTCGATTTCATAGATATCGCAGGCGCAGCGGGTGATCAGTTCGGCGGCTTCCTGCAGCGAGTTGTGGCTGCTGTAGCGCTGGCGGGCGAGCAGCAGAATCAGATCCTGCTGGGCGCGCACCCGATCAAGGTGCTGCAATTGTTCCTGCTGGGCGCGCTGGTTGAGTTCGAGGGCGATCTGCAGGCGCGAGTTCTGGGTTTCGAGGTCAACGGACGGCAGCGTTGGCGCTTCGTCGAACACGTCATCGACCGCCAGCAAATAACCGCGCAGCAAGTGTCGATTGTGCTGTTTATAGGCTTCGCCCAGTTCGAGGATGCTCAGCACGCCCGCAGCGGTGTGCAGGGTGTAGCGCACCAGATAATGCGGGCTGTCGCGCAGTTGCTGCTGGATCGCGTCGTGCAACTGATAGCGCGCTTCAGGCTCCATCAGGCTGGCATACGGTGAACCGACCAGCGCACAGAGCTCGACGGCCGGCTGGCCGAACTGGCGTTCGCAATTGGGGTCGAGAAACAGCATCGCCCAACTGGCTTCATTCAAGCGCTCGAAACGCAGCATGCCGAGCCGCGAGGGCACAGGCAACTGCGTCACTACCTCGGCCGCCATACGGCTGGCGGCATCGGGTTGGCTCTTCATGAAGGAACTCGCTTGGAAATATGCTGAACGCGCCGGGCTCTCGCCCTCTTTACTGTTGCCTGCGGCAAGGTTGCATCATTGCGGCACCGACTGACAAGAGAGATGAAGGCCAAGTGCTATAAGAATGTGTCGGCCGCATAGCGCATTTCTCCAGCGCCTCTTGGAAAAGAGCAAAAGATCGCAGCCTGCGGCAGCGCCTGCAGGGATATACGATGTCCTTCAGGAGCTGCCGAAGGCTGCGATCTTTTAGATTCAACGTAATTTCAGGCTGAGCGATTGCAACTTCTTGCCATCTCGATCATGGTAATTGATCAAAATCTGATCAGCCTCGACCACTACATGGGCGAAGTTGTCTTCGCTGACCACAGTGCTGGTCAACTCATGTTGATAGTCACCCGCCGCAGTGCGTACCAGTGGCTGATCAAGGATGAACGTCGACGCCGTGGCATAGGGCAAAAGTTTGCTGTTACACAACGGCGAGGAGACGATGGTGTGGACTTCGAAGTCCGGGTCTTCGCTATGGGTCAGGCGCGAGGTCAGCGAGCCGTGCACGTCGCCCGAGACGAATACGACATTCCTGATCTGTCGGGTGCGAATGGTTTCCAGCAGACGCAGGCGCTGCTCCGGGAAGGCTTTCCAGGCATCGTCGCCGTGCAGTTTGCGATCCGGATAGAACATCACGCTGGTGACCACGAATTTGACCCGTGCCTTGCTGTTGCTCAGCCAGGCGACCAGGGCCTGTTCCTGCTCGCTGTCCAGGATGCGTCGATCATCAGCAGCCAGGTTGCGCCGAGTGCGGCTATCAGTGACAAACCATTCAATATCGCCATCGCTGAACTGATACCAGTAATGCGCCAGTTTTGAATGATCAATCTCGCCATCAACTGTTAGTTCATGCGCCGGACTATGACTGGCTTGATACAACTCATACGCCGCCATTGCATTGCGATATAACTCATGATCGGACTTGCTTGCGTTCGCCGGCCAGTTGTCTTCAATTTCGTGATCGTCGAGGATCATGTAAGTCGAAGTGCCGGACATCAGCCGCTGAATATTCGGTTGCGAGAAGGCCGCGCGGTATTTATCGAGGATGTCCTTGTACTCGCGATCCGGGGCAATCAGGTTGAGGTCGTCGACATAGATCTGGTCTCCGGTCATCAGGGTGGCGCTGATCGGCGGCTCGGCGCCTTCGATCAACTGACTGATCGAGGCGAATATACGGTCGCCAATTTGGGGCAGGGAAGCAATGCCGGCGGTCATGCGCAGGTAGCGACAGGAGCCGATGATATAAGCGCGTGGCTGCACGGCGTCGCTGGCGCGGGTGCGAAAGCGGTAGATCTCACGCGGCCATTGCAAAGGCAATTCGGCGATGCTCTCGACGGTATGCACCGGGCTCATGGGGCTGAACCAGCCCGTCTGGTATTCGTATTCGCAATGGCTCTCCAGGTTATTCAATGAAAAGACCTGGCAAAAATCGCGCAAAGCACTTAAACGGGAAAAAAGGCTATTTGACCACTGATTGCTGTCGCGCTTTCGATAACGCAGGCCGGCAAATGTGGTGGCGTTGTTTTGCGAGTCACCGCGCATGAAGATGCGTGCGTGATTAGTTGTTGTATGGCCAATAATCGGGCCGACAGTTGGTTTTAACATGTTCGAATCCGTTCGAATTGATACTTGAATAACGGTCAGTGTTTAGCAAGTTATTCGTTTAACTTGTGCCGCCAAGGTTAGTTGTCGGCGGATAAAAAATATCGGAGCGAAGTGGACTGGACTCGTGGCTTAAGTAGACCGAAGTTGTAGGAATAAAAGCGTTGTAACTTTTCTTCGGGCAAAAAAAGCCCCGTCAAACTGACGGGGTTGAGGTACGAGCGTGTGGCGCCCGAAAACGTGGAACGCAATCGGCCCTCCGTTGCCGGAGGGCCGAACGCTTTACAGCAGGATGGTGCGGATGTCGCCCAACAGGCTGCCCAGACGCTGGGTGAAGCGTGCAGCGGCGGCGCCGTTGATCACACGGTGATCGTAGGACAGCGACAGTGGCAGCATCAGTTTCGGCTGGAAGGCTTTGCCGTCCCAGACTGGCTGGATGGTTGCCTTGGAAACACCGAGGATCGCCACTTCCGGCGCGTTGACGATCGGCGTGAAGCCGGTGCCGCCAATGTGGCCGAGGCTGGAAATGGTGAAGCAGGCGCCTTGCATCTCGTCCGAAGACAGCTTCTTGGTGCGGGCTTTTTCAGCCAGCGAAGCCGCTTCAGCAGCCAGTTGCAGCAGGCTCTTCTGGTCGACGTTCTTGATCACCGGGACCAGCAGGCCATCCGGAGTGTCTACCGCGAAACCGATATTGACGTACTTCTTGCGAATGATCGCCTTGCCGCTTGGCGCCAGCGAACTGTTGAAGTCCGGCAGCTCCTTGAGCAGGTGCGCGCAGGTCTTGAGCAGCAGCGGCAGGATGGTCAGCTTGACGCCGGCCTTCTCGGCGACGGCTTTTTGCGCAACACGGAAGGCTTCCAGCTCGGTGATGTCCGCCGAGTCGAATTGCGTCACGTGCGGCACGTTCAGCCAGCTGCGGTGCAGGTTGGCAGCGCCGACCTGCATCAGGCGGGTCATCGGCACTTCTTCGATTTCACCGAAGCGGCTGAAGTCCACGACCGGAATCGGCGGGATGCCCGCGCCACCGGTTGCGCCGCCAGCAGCCGGCGCTTCCTTGGCCTTCTGCATCATCGCCTTGACGTAAACCTGCACGTCTTCCTTGAGGATGCGACCGTGCGGACCGCTGGCGCCAACAGCGCTCAGCTCGACGCCGAACTCACGGGCCAGTTGACGCACGGCAGGGCCGGCGTGAACTTTCGCGCCAGGCTTGGCCGGCGCAGCAACCGGAGCGGCAGCAGCAGGTGCTGCGGCTGCCGGAGCCGCAGCGGCCGGTGCCGGAGCACTTGGCGCAGCGGCAGCTGGAGCCGGGGCAGCAGCAGGGGCTGCGCCTTTGACTTTCAGCTTGAGGATCAGGTCGCCGGTGCCGACTTCGTCGTCCAGCTTGATGGAAATGCTTTCCACCACGCCAGCGGCAGGCGATGGGATTTCCATGCTTGCCTTGTCGGATTCGAGGGTGATCAGCGACTGGTCGGCTTCAACGCTGTCGCCAGCCTTGACCAACACTTCGATGATCTTGGCCTTGCCGGCCGAACCAATGTCCGGAACGTGGATGTCCTGAACGCTGTCAGCCACTGGAGCAGCCGGGGCTGCCGCAGGAGCAGGCGCAGCGGCAGCGGCTGGCGCAGCAGCCTGAGCCGGAGCGGCCGCAGCAGGCGCCGCAGCACCCGCCACTTCCAGATCCAGAATCAGGTCGCCCGTGCCGACTTCGTCGTTGAGCTTGACGCTGATGGCCTTGACCACGCCCGCGGCAGGCGACGGGATTTCCATGCTGGCCTTGTCGGATTCCAGGGTGATCAAAGATTGATCAGCCTCGACGGTGTCGCCGACCTTGACCTGGATCTCGATGATCTGCGCCTTGCCCGACGAGCCGATGTCCGGCACGTGCACTTGCTGTACCGAAGCGGCAGCAGGGGCAGCGGCTGGCGCGGCAGCAGCAGGCGCGGCAGCCGGTTTGGCTTCAGCTTTTGCAGCCGGTGCAGCAGCAGGTGCAGGGGCCGCTTGCGCGGCGCCCTCGACTTCCAGCTCAAGCAGTTCGTCGCCTTCTTTCAGGCGGTCGCCCAGCTTCACTTTCAGGCTCTTGATGACGCCGGCTTTCGGGGCCGGCACTTCCATGCTGGCCTTGTCCGATTCCAGAGTCAGGATGCTCTGGTCGGCTTCGATACGGTCGCCGACCTTCACAAACAGTTCAATTACTTCACCTTCACCGCTGCCGATGTCAGGTACGCGAATGAGTTCGCTCACAAAATGTCTCCTCAGCAGTCCAGTGGGTTGCGTTTTTCCGGGTCGATGCCGAACTTGACGATGGCCTCGGCCACGACTTTAGGTTCGATATCACCACGGTCAGCCAGTGCTTCCAGGGCTGCCAACACCACGAAATGACGGTCGACTTCGAAGAAATGACGCAGTTTCTTGCGGCTGTCGCTGCGGCCGAAACCGTCGGTGCCCAGGACTTTGAATTCCTTGGACGGTACCCACTGACGGATCTGCTCGGCGAACAGCTTCATGTAGTCGGTAGAGGCAATCACCGGACCTTTACGGCCGCTCAGGCACTCTTCAACGTAGCTCTGCTTAGGCTTCTGGCCAGGCTTCAGACGGTTGCTGCGCTCTACGGCCAGGCCGTCGCGACGCAGTTCGTTGAAGCTGGTGACGCTCCATACGTCGGCGCCGATGTTGAACTCTTCACGCAGGATCTTCGCCGCTTCACGCACTTCACGCAGGATGGTGCCGGAGCCCATCAGCTGTACGTGATGCGCTGCATCGCGGGTGTCTTCTTCGAGCAGGTACATGCCTTTCTTGATGCCTTCTTCGGCACCGGCCGGCATGGCTGGCTGCTGGTACGACTCGTTCATCACGGTGATGTAGTAGAAGATGTCCTGTTGTTCTTCGGTCATCTTCTTCATGCCGTCCTGAATGATCACCGCCAGCTCGTAGCCGTAGGTCGGATCGTAGGTGCGGCAGTTCGGGATGGTCGCGGCCAGCAGGTGGCTGTGACCGTCTTCGTGCTGCAGGCCTTCACCGTTCAGGGTGGTACGGCCGGCGGTGCCGCCGATCAGGAAACCACGGGTACGGCTGTCGCCAGCGGCCCAGGCCAGGTCACCGATACGCTGGAAGCCGAACATCGAGTAGAAGATGTAGAACGGCAGCATCGGCTGGTTGTGGCTGGAGTACGAAGTACCGGCAGCGATGAAGGAACTCATGGCGCCCGCTTCGTTGATGCCTTCTTCAAGGATCTGACCTTTCTGGTCTTCCTTGTAGAACATCACCTGGTCTTTATCGACTGGCTCGTAGAGCTGGCCGACGGAGGAGTAGATGCCCAGCTGACGGAACATGCCTTCCATACCGAAGGTACGGGCTTCGTCCGGGATGATCGGCACGATGCGCGGGCCGATTTCCTTGTCCTTGACCAGTTGCGCGAGGATCCGCACGAAGGCCATGGTGGTGGAAATTTCACGGTCACCCGAACCATCGAGGATGGCTTTCAGGGTGTCCAGGTCCGGGGTCGGTACGCTGAAGCTCTGCGCGCGGCGCTGCGGTACGAAACCGCCCAGTGCGGCACGGCGCTCGCTCAGGTAGCGGGCTTCGGCGCTGTTTGGCTCTGGCTTGAAGAACGGCAGGTTCTCCAGTTCTTCGTCCTTGACCGGGATGTCGAAACGATCGCGGAACAACTTCAGGCTGTCGACGTCGACTTTCTTGGTGTTGTGCGCCGTGTTTTTCGCTTCGCCGGCACCGGTGCCATAACCCTTGATGGTCTTGGCCAGGATGACGGTAGGTTGTTCTTTGTGGTTGACCGCTTCGTGGTACGCCGCATAGACCTTGTACGGGTCGTGGCCGCCACGGTTGAGTTTCCAGATCTCGTCGTCGGACAGATCGGCAACCATCGCCTTGAGTTCAGGCGTGTTGAAGAAGTGCTCGCGAACGAACGCGCCGTCTTTGGCTTTGTAGTTCTGGTACTCGCCGTCGATGACTTCGTCCATGCGACGTTGCAGGATGCCGTCGACGTCCTTGGCCAGCAGTGGGTCCCAGAAACGGCCCCAGATGACTTTGGTCACGTTCCACTGAGCACCGCGGAACACGCCTTCGAGTTCCTGGATGATCTTGCCGTTGCCGCGAACCGGGCCGTCGAGGCGCTGCAGGTTGCAGTTGATGACGAAGATCAGGTTGTCCAGCTTCTCGCGGCCGGCCAGGGAGATCGCGCCCAGGGATTCCGGCTCGTCGCACTCGCCGTCGCCCAGGAAGCACCAGACTTTCTGTTTGCCCGGCTGGATGAAACCGCGGTGTTCCAGGTACTTCATGAAGCGTGCCTGGTAGATCGCCTGGATCGGACCCAGACCCATGGATACGGTCGGGAACTGCCAGAAGTCAGGCATCAGCCAAGGGTGCGGATAGGACGACAGGCCCTGACCGTCGACTTCCTGGCGGAAGTTGTTCATCTGGTCTTCGGTGATGCGGCCTTCCATGAATGCACGGGCGTAAACGCCTGGCGAGGTGTGGCCCTGGAAGTAGATCAGGTCGCCGCCGTGTTCGTCGGTCGGGGCCTGGAAGAAGTAGTTGAAGCCGATGTCATACAGGGTCGCGCTGGAAGCGAAGCTGGAGATGTGACCACCCAGGTCAGAATCTTTCAGGTTCGTACGCATTACCATGGCCATCGCGTTCCAGCGTACCAGCGAGCGAATGCGGCGTTCCATGAACAGGTCGCCAGGCATGCGTGCTTCGTGGGTTACCG
This sequence comes from Pseudomonas sp. S3(2024), assembly GCF_036861315.1. NCBI lineage: Bacteria > Pseudomonadati > Pseudomonadota > Gammaproteobacteria > Pseudomonadales > Pseudomonadaceae > Pseudomonas > Pseudomonas sp. S3(2024). The sequence goes on from NZ_JAZAQQ010000004.1 coordinate 279,630, forward strand.
GGATGGTGTTGCGGTAAGGCGTGGTGATGGCATAAGGGAGCTGCGAACCGCTGCGGGTCGCCAGTTCACCCATACGGGTCATCAGATAGTGAGCACGGTCTTCGCCTTCTTTGTCGAGAACCGATTCCAGGGCGTCCAGCCATTCCTGGGTTTCGACGGGATCGAGGTCTTGCATGGCTTGCTCCAGGGCGGAAAGGCTTCCAGAATCGGTTGCCTGAGTTTGCGACTGGCCTTGTGGGCAGACGATTTAAAATTCTTGGATTGCCGACAGGTTGTTCCGGCGGCGTGTAGTTTTACTACAAATCTTTGAGCATTTCAGCCTTTCGCCTGTATAGACGAGTAGTAAAACTACAGAGGAAAGGCTTGTGGCCTCCGACTGCGTTGTGAGAATAATCGTTAAGGTTGGTCGATTACCATCCGAAAAAGGTGAAAGTTTGATGCTGGATGCCAAAGAAGAAGAAATTTCAGCTATTTCTAACTTTTGTTCGACAGTCCTTCGCGTAGCGGGTTTTCATCAAACACTACAAGCGGCCATTTACACGCCGATCAAGGATAGACCATGACCCTGCCCGTGCTCGCTGAACTCCCCGCCATTCTCCTGCCGTTGGTCACTCGATCCGAGCAGTCGTTCCGTACGGCCGTCGCCGCGCTGGAAGACGATCACGGTTTCTCCAGCTGGACCCCGGAACGCTGGGCGCAATTCGCCCGCGTCAGTGCCGCCAGCGATTTCGTCATTGAACAGAGCGTTCGTGACCCTTTGATGTTGCTGTCGCTGGTGCAGTCCGGCGAACTCGACCGGCCGTTCGCGCCGGGTGAATTGTGCGCGCAGATTGCCGCCGCCGTGAACACCGCGCAAAGCGAAGACGAGCTCGGGCGCGTCCTGCGTCGTCAGCGCGCTCGGCATCAAGTGCGGATCATCTGGCGTGACCTCAACCGCCAGGCCGATCTGGTGCAGACCTGCCGCGACCTCTCCGACATGGCCGACGCCACCATCGATCAGGCTTACCGGTGGCTGTACAGCCGCCATTGCCAGCAGTTCGGCACGCCGACCGGCCGGCGCAGCGGCTTGCCGCAGCAGATGGTCATCCTCGGCATGGGCAAGCTCGGTGCGGTCGAGTTGAACCTGTCGTCGGACATCGACCTGATCTTCGCCTACCCCGAGGGCGGCGAAACCGTCGGTGTGAAACGCGCGCTGGATAATCAGGAATTCTTCATTCGCCTCGGTCAGCGCCTGATCAAGGCCCTCGACCCGATGACCGTCGACGGTTTCGTGTTCCGCGTCGACATGCGCCTGCGCCCGTACGGTTCATCCGGCGCGCTGGTGCTGAGCTTCAATGCACTGGAGCAGTATTACCAGGATCAGGGCCGCGACTGGGAACGCTACGCGATGATCAAGGCGCGGGTGGTGGCCGGCGATCAGACGGCCGGCGCGCAGTTGCTCGACATGCTGCGCCCGTTCGTTTACCGCCGTTACCTGGACTTCTCGGCGATCGAAGCGCTGCGCACCATGAAGCAGCTGATCCAGCAGGAAGTGCGGCGCAAGGGCATGGCCGACAACATCAAGCTCGGCTCCGGCGGTATCCGCGAGGTCGAGTTCATTGCCCAGGCTTTTCAGTTGATCCACGGCGGGCGCGACCTCAGCCTGCAACAGCGTCCTCTATTAAAGGTGCTGAGCACGCTGGAAGGACAGGGCTACCTGCCGCCGGCGGTGATCAGCGAGCTGCGCGAAGGTTACGAATTCCTGCGTTACACCGAACACGCGATCCAGGCGATTGCCGACCGCCAGACCCAGATGTTGCCGGACGGCGCTCAGGATCAGGCGCGCATCGCGTTCATGCTCGGCTTCGCCGATTGGCACGCCTTCCATGAAAAGCTGATGTTCTGGCGTGGTCGGGTGGCCTGGCACTTTGCGCAGGTGATCGCCGATCCCGATGAAGAAGAGGGCGCCGACTGCGAAGTGGTAGTGGGCGGTGAATGGTTGCCGCTGTGGGAAGAGGAGCAGGATGAAGAGGCCGCTTGCCGACAGCTCGAAGAGGGCGGCTTTGCTGATGCGACCAAGGCCCTGAAGGCGCTGGCCGGTTTGCGCGGCAGCCCGCAGTTGCGTGCGATGCAACGGCTGGGTCGCGAGCGTCTCGATGCTTTTATTCCGCGTCTGCTGGCCCAGGCGGTGGAGCATGACAACCCGGATCTGGTGCTGGAACGGGTGCTGCCACTGGTCGAAGCCGTGGCCCGACGTTCGGCTTATTTAGTGTTGCTGACGGAAAACCCCGGCGCCCTGCGGCGTTTGCTGACGCTGTGTGCGGCCAGTCCGTGGATTGCCGAACAGATCACCCGTTTCCCGTTGCTGCTCGACGAGTTGCTCAATGAAGGCCGGCTGTTCAAGCCGCCACTGGCCCCGGAACTGGCCGCCGAATTGCGCGAGCGCCTGACGCGGATCCCCGAAGATGACCTCGAACAGCAGATGGAAGCCCTGCGTCACTTCAAACTGGCGCACCGCTTGCGCGTCGCCGCCTCGGAAATCGCCGGCAGTCTGCCGTTGATGAAAGTCAGTGATTACCTGACCTGGCTCGCCGAAGCGATTCTCGAGCAAGTGCTGGCGCTGGCCTGGCGTCAGACGGTGGCCAAGTACGGCACGCCGCTGCGCACTGACGGCAGTTTGTGCGATCCCGGCTTCATCATTGTCGGTTATGGCAAAGTCGGCGGGCTGGAACTGGGGCATGGTTCGGACCTGGACCTGGTGTTCATCCATGACGGTGATCCGCAGGCGGAAACCGACGGGCCGAAGCCGATCGATGGCGCACAGTTCTTCACCCGGCTGGGGCAGCGGATCATTCACTTGCTGACGGCGCAGACCAACTCCGGTCAGCTGTATGAAGTGGACATGCGTTTGCGCCCGTCCGGCGCGTCGGGGCTGTTGGTCAGTTCGCTCGGGGCGTTTGAGCGCTATCAGGAAAATGAAGCCTGGACCTGGGAACATCAGGCTCTGGTGCGGGCGCGGGTGCTGGTCGGCAGTCAGGATGTCGGCCAGGCCTTCGAGAAAGTCCGCGCGCAGGTTTTGGGCAAGGCGCGGGATCTGGCGAAGCTGCAACAGGAAGTCAGCGAGATGCGCGCCAAGATGCGCGATAACCTCGGCAGCAAGAGCACGGCGGCCGGCACCGCGGCAAATGCCTTCGAGGCCACGGCGCCGTTCGACCTCAAGCAGGACGCCGGAGGTATCGTCGATATTGAATTTATGGTGCAATACGCGGCCCTGGCGTGGTCGCACAGCCACCCGCCATTGCTGCGCTGGACCGATAACATCCGCATTCTGGAAGAGCTGGAACACGAAGGGCTGATGCCTGCCGAAGATGCCAGCCTGTTGCGCGAGGCCTATAAAGCCTACCGCTCCGCCGCCCACCGACAGGCCTTGCAGAAGGACGCCGGGGTGATTGCAGGCGACCAGTTTGTCGAGGAGCGCCGGCAGGTATTGCGGATCTGGAAAGAGTTGGGGCTAAGCTGAGTCGCAGATGTGTGAATGAATGCAAAACCCTGTAGGAGTGAGCCTGCTCGCGATAGCGGAGTGTCAGACGACTTCAATGTTGAATGTAACGACCCCATCGCGAGCAGGCTCAACCCCAAAATAGATCTGCGGTGAGTCGCAGATGTGTGAACAGAGGCAAAACCATGTGGGAGCGAGCCTGCTCGCGATAGCGGAGTGTCAGACGACTTCAATGTTGAATGTAACGACCCCATCGCGAGCAGGCTCACTCCTACAATAGATCTGCGGTGAGTCGCAGATGTGTGAACAGAGGCAAAACCATGTGGGAGCGAGCCTGCTCGCGATAGCGGAGTGACAGTCGACAGTCATGTTGAAGGTAATGACCCATCGCAAGCAGCGCCGCTCCCTCAGTGATTCTCGAGGCGGGGAGGCATTGGCCTCCCCGGTTCGTTTATGGAAACCACATGAATATTCTGATCGTTGGGCCCAGTTGGGTCGGTGACATGGTGATGGCGCAGACACTGTTTCAGTGTCTCAAGCAGCGCCACCCGCAATGCGAAATCGACGTGCTGGCCCCCGAGTGGAGCCGGCCGATCCTTGAGCGCATGCCTGAAGTGCGCAAGGCCTTGAGCTTCCCGCTCGGCCATGGCGCGCTGGAACTGGCGACGCGTCGGCGGATCGGCAAGTCCCTGGCCGGCCAGTACGATCAGGCGATCCTGCTGCCGAATTCGCTGAAGTCGGCGCTGGTGCCGTTTTTCGCCGGCATCAAGCAGCGTACCGGCTGGCGTGGCGAATTCCGCTACGGCCTGCTCAATGACGTGCGCACGCTGGATAAAGAACGTTATCCGCTGATGATCGAGCGCTTCATGGCGCTGGCTTACGAGCCGAACGCCGAGCTGCCAAAGCCTTATCCGCGTCCGAGCCTGCAAATCGATCCGGTGACCCGCGAAGCGGCGCTGGCCAAGTTCGGCCTGACTCTGGACCGCCCGGTGTTGGCCCTGTGCCCCGGCGCCGAGTTCGGCGAATCCAAGCGCTGGCCGTCCGAGCATTACGCCAAAGTTGCCGAAGCGCGGATTCGCGAAGGCTGGCAGGTGTGGCTGTTCGGCTCGAAAAACGACCACGCGGTAGGCGAAGACATTCGCGCACGGCTGATTCCCGGGCTGCGTGAAGAGTCGGTCAATCTCAGCGGCGGTACCTCGCTGGCCGAAGCCATCGACCTGTTGTCCTGCGCCGACTCGGTGGTGTCCAACGACTCCGGCCTGATGCACGTTGCGGCGGCGCTGAACCGTCCGCTGGTGGCGGTCTACGGCTCTACGTCACCGGGGTTCACCCCGCCGCTGGCCGAGCACGTCGAAATCGTTCGTTTGGGACTCGATTGCAGCCCGTGCTTCGACCGTACCTGCCGGTTCGGCCATTACAACTGCCTGCGCCAGCTGATGCCGGACGCGGTCAACGATGCCTTGCAGAAACTGCAGGGCTCCGTGGTCGAGGTTCATTAAGTTGCGGGTATTGCTGATCAAGACTTCATCGCTGGGCGACGTGATTCACGCGTTGCCGGCGCTGACCGACGCCGCCCGGGCCATTCCCGGGATCAAGTTCGACTGGGTGGTGGAAGAAGGCTTCGCCGAGATCCCGACCTGGCACCCGGCCGTCGGCAAGGTGATTCCGGTGGCGATCCGCCGCTGGCGCAAAAACCTCTGGCAGACCATCAAGAGCGGCGAGTGGAAGCACTTCAAGCAAAGCGTGCGCGCCAGCCAATACGATCTGGTGATCGACGCTCAGGGCCTGCTGAAAAGCGCCTGGCTGACCCGCTACGTCAAAGCCCCGGTGGCCGGCCTCGACAAAGGCTCGGCGCGCGAGCCGATCGCTGCACGTTTCTACGACCGCAAACTGGCGGTGGCCCGTGGGCAACACGCCGTCGAACGGGTGCGTCAGTTGTTCGCCATCGCCCTTGGTTATGACCTGCCCAAAGGGTTGGGCGACTACGGCCTCAACGTCGAGCGTCTGGTGGAATTGCCGCGCAAGAGCGCCTTCGTGGTGTTCCTGCACGGCACCACGTGGGACACCAAACACTGGCCGGAAGCCTACTGGCGCGAGCTGACCGAGCGGGTCGGCTATCTGGGCGTCGGGGTCAAACTGCCGTGGGGCAACCCGCTGGAGAAGGCCCGTGCCGAACGGATTGCCGCCGGTTTCAAACACGCCGAAGTGCTGCCGAAGCTGAATCTGGCCGGGGTCGGTAAAGTGCTGGCCGGCGCCCAGGCCTGCGTCGCGGTGGACACCGGCCTCGGCCATCTGGCGGCCGCGCTGGACGTGCCGACGATTTCCCTGTTCGGCCCGACCAACCCGGGCCTGACCGGCGCCTACGGCAAGGTGCAGATTCACATGGCCAGTGATTTCCCCTGCGCCCCTTGCCTGCAAAAGAAATGCACTTACCAACCGACCGCGCAGGATGCCCGCCAGTTTGACCTGAAACGCGAGCAGCCGCTGTGCTTCACGCGTGTGAATCCCGAGCGTGTCGCCAGCCGACTGAGCACGTTGTTAATGGCTGAGGAGCTGCGCTGATGCAATTGGCTTTTGTTCTGTACAAATATTTCCCGTTCGGTGGCTTGCAGCGCGACTTCATGCGCATCGCCCTCGAATGCCAGAAGCGCGGCCATCAGATCCGTGTCTATACGCTGATCTGGGAAGGCGACGTGCCGCCCGGTTTCGAAGTGCTGGTGGCGCCGGTCAAGGCGTTCTTCAATCATCGGCGCAACGAAAAACTCACGGCGTGGATGGAAGCGGATCTGGCCAAGCGTCCGGTGGACCGCTTGATCGGCTTCAACAAGATGCCGGGGCTGGACGTCTACTACGCCGCCGACGGCTGCTTCGAAGACAAGGCGCAGAACCTGCGCCATTCGCTGTACCGCCGCTGGGGCCGCTACCGCCACTTCGCCGAGTACGAGCGCGCGGTGTTCGCCAAAGACGCGAAAACCGAAGTGCTGATGATTTCCGAAGTGCAGCAGCCGCTGTTCATCAAGCACTACGACACGCCGCTGGAGCGCTTCCACCTGCTGCCGCCGGGTATCGCCCAGGATCGTCGCCGGCCGGCGGATGCCGACCAGATTCGCGCCGGTTTCCGCGCCGAATTCAGCCTCAAGGACGACGAACTGCTGCTGGTGCAGATCGGCTCCGGGTTCAAGACCAAGGGCGTCGATCGCAGCCTCAAGGCGCTGGCCGCATTGCCCGCCGAGCTGAAGAAGCGCACCCGGCTGTTTGTAATCGGCCAGGATGACCCCAAATTGTTCCAGATGCAGAGTACGACTTTGGGCCTGGGCGACAACGTGACCTTCCTCAAGGGTCGCAGCGATATCCCGCGCTTCCTGCTTGGCGCCGACCTGTTGATCCACCCGGCGTACAACGAAAACACCGGCACCGTATTGCTCGAAGCGCTGGTCGCCGGGTTGCCGGTGCTGGTCAGCGCGGTCTGCGGTTACGCCCATTACATTGCCGAGGCGGACGCCGGGCGAGTGCTGGACGAGCCGTTCGATCAGGCGCAACTGACGCAGTACCTGACTGACATGTTGAATGACGACGCTGCACGCGCGGCCTGGAGCCGCAATGGTCTGGCTTTCGCCGAGACGGCCGACCTCTACAGCATGCCGCAGCACGCGGCCGATGTGATTCTGGCGGAGCACGCTTAAATGAAGTTGATGCTGGCTGAACCGTTCAAGAGCCTTTGGGCCGGGCGCGACCCGTTCGCCGAAGTCGAAGGCTTGCAGGGCGAAGTCTACCGCGAGCTGGAAGCTCGACGGACTCTGCGCACGGAAGTCGACGGCAACGGATTTTTCGTCAAGATCCACCGGGGCATCGGCTGGGGCGAGATTTTCAAGAACCTGCTGACCGCCAAGCTGCCGGTGCTTGGCGCAGGTCAGGAGTGGAAGGCAATCCAGCGTTTGCAGGAAGTCGGCGTGCCGACCATGACCGCCGTGGCTTACGGCGAGAAGGGCAGCAACCCGGCGGATCAGCATTCGTTCATCGTCACCGAAGAGCTGGCGCCGACCATCAGCCTCGAAGACTTCAGCATCGATTGGGTCAAGAACCCGCCGCAGCCGAAACTCAAGCGCGCGCTGATCGCTGAAGTGGCGCGCATGACCGGCATGATGCACCGCGCCGGGGTCAACCACCGCGACTGCTACATCTGCCATTTTCTGCTGCACACCGACAAACCGATCACTTCCGAAGATTTCAAACTCTCGGTGATCGACCTGCACCGCGCCCAGACCCGTCCTCGGATCACTCAACGCTGGCGCAACAAGGATCTGGCCGCGCTGTATTTCTCGGCGCTGGACATCGGTCTGACCCGACGCGACAAGCTGCGTTTCCTCAAGGGCTACTTCCAGCAGCCGCTACGTCAGATCCTCGCCGAAGAAGCGCCGTTGCTGAGCTGGCTCGAAGGCAAGGCCAACAAGCTTTATGCGCGCAAACAGCGTTACGGGGATGCGCTCTGATGGCGGGTTGGACGCTTGAACCGCAATACAGCGAACTGGCCGAAGATTTCGGCAGCCTCGAAGCGGTGTTTGCCCTGCAGGGCGAACGTCTGACCCGTGATCCGCTGTCCGAAGTCATTCGCGTGCAGCGCAACGGCGTGAATTACTACGTCAAACGCTACGTCGGCGCCGGTAAAGGCTTGCGCCGTTACCTGGGCAAGCCCCGGGTGAAGATGGAGTGGCAGAACCTCAAGCGCTTCGCCAAGTGGGGCATTCCCACCGCCGAAGTGGTGGCCTGGGGCCTGGAGCGACGTGGCGCGGCCTATGCCCGTGGCGCCATGATCACCCGTGAGCTGCCGCGCACCGAAGACCTCTCGGCGCTGGCCGAACGCAACGATCCGAAACTCAAGGATCGCCTGTGGGTCGATGGCATCAGCCGTCAACTGGCCGGCTACACCCGAACCATGCACGATCACCGCTTTACCCATAACGATCTGAAGTGGCGCAATTTGCTGATCGACGATCAGGCGCAGCTGTTTCTGATCGACTGCCCGAATGGCGACTTCTGGCGCGGCTTTTGGCTCAAGTACCGGATCACCAAGGATCTGGCCTGTCTCGACAAGGTGGCCAAGTATCACCTGTCGAACACCCAGCGCCTGCGCTTTTATCTGCAATACCGCGGACGTGATCGGCTGAATGCCGCCGACAAGAAACGGATTCGCCACGTGGTGAGATTTTTCGAGGGACGCGAATGACTGATTTCCTGGCTGCTGAAGACCGGGCGCTACTTGAGCGTCATGGCCTCGGCACTTTCGACGCGCTCTGGGCCAAACAGCTCGAAGCCGTGGACGAACCGAACACCGATGGCGGTGGCTGGAGCAGCGTGTTTCGCCTGGAGCTGGAAGGGCAGGCCTACTACCTCAAGCGCCAGAGCAACTACCTGACCCGCACCCTGCATGCGCCGTTTGGCGAGCCGAGTTTCGCCCGCGAGTTTCGCAACATCAGCCGCTACAACAAGTTGGGGATCCCGGCGCTGCAAGCGGCGTTCTTCGGTGAGCGCAAGGTCAAGGGCGATGTCCAGGCGATCCTGCTGACCCGTGCCCTCGACGGCTGGGATGATCTCGACTCGTTGCTGCAACGCTGGTCCGAGCTGAGCACCGCGCAGCAATCGGCCATTCTCAAGGCCTGTGGACAGCTGGCGCGCCGGCTGCACGGCGTGCGTCAGGTGCACGGCTGCTTTTATCCGAAACACATCTTTTTGCAGGCTGATGGCGACGCGTATAAGGCGCAGTTGATCGACCTGGAAAAGACCCGACCCCTGCTGTTCGGCATGCGCGACCGGGTCAAGGATCTGGAGCCGCTGCTGCGTCGTGCGCCGGAATGGAGCGAAGCGCAATTGCGCGAGTTGCTCGCGGCCTATCTCGATCAGCCAGTCAACAGTTCGCTGGTCGACAGCTGGGTGACGCGTCTGACCGCGCGGCGCAGTCGCAAGGAGACCCGTTGATGCGCTTGTCCGAACTGAAAAACGCCGGACGTGCGCCGAGTCTGCCGCTGACGATCAGCCTGGCCGACGCGGCCGGTCCTGCGGATTTGCAGTTGTTGAGCTTGCTGCGGGTGCTGCCGGGGCAGCGCTATGTCGGTGCCGGGGTCTGGCGCGGGCGGCCGGTGCTGGCCAAATTACTGGTGGGCAGCAAGGCTGCGCGGCATTTTCAGCGCGAACTGGCGGGCGTCAAGTTGCTCGCCGAACAAGGTCTGACCACGCCACTGTTGCTGGCTGATGGCTTGCAGGACGGCGAGGGTGGCTGGCTGTTGTTCGAATTTCTCGAAGGTGCCGAAAGCCTCGGTGAGGCCTGGCAGAAAGTCGAATCGCTGCCAGTGCTGGCGGACGAACAATCGGCGGTACTCGCCGAGGCGCTGGGCGCTATCGGTCAACTGCATGGCAAAGGCCTGTGGCAGGAAGATCTGCACCTCGACAACCTGCTGCGCCAGGGCGGTCAGTTGTACCTGATCGATGGCGCCGGGATCTGCGCCGAGACCGCTGGCCAGCCGTTGTCACGGCAGAAAGTGCTGGAAAACCTCGGGGTGTTTTTCGCCCAGTTGCCCAAGTCGCTGGAGCCGTTCACCGAAGAATTGCTGGTGTATTACCTGCTGAGCAACAGCGAACACGCGTTGCCGCTGGAAGCCTTGCAGAAGCAGATCGCCAAGGTGCGCGCCTGGCGCCTGAAGGATTACCTGATCAAGGTGGGCCGCGAGTGCACGTTGTTCAGTGTGCAGCGCGGTGCGTTCGGTCTGCGGGCGATCCGTCGCGAGGAAGAAGCGGCGATGCTGCCGGTGCTGGATCAGGCCGATGCGCTGCTCGATCAGGGCCATCTGTACAAGACCGGCGGCGCGGCGAGCGTCGGCAAGGTCGAAGTGGCCGGGCGTACGTTGGTGATCAAGCGCTACAACATCAAAGGCTTTGCGCACTGGCTCAAGCGCTTCTGGCGCCCGAGCCGTGCGTGGCACTCGTGGCGTGAAGGCAATCGCCTGGCGTTCCTCGGCATCGCCACGCCGAAACCGCTGGCGGTGCTGGAAAAGCGTTTTTTGTGGTTGCGCAGCCGTGCTTATCTGGTGACCGAGTTCCTGCCGGGGCCGGACATCATCGAGCGCTTTGCGCCGTATGTGGAAAGCGGTGCGGCGCCGGAATCCGAGTTGCAGGCGCTGGATCGACTGTTCGCACGATTGATTGCCGAGCGCATCAGCCATGGCGACTTCAAGGGGCATAACCTGTTCTGGCAGGAAGATCGCTGGGCACTGATCGATCTGGATTCGATGTGCCAGCACAGCTCTGTCGGAAGTTTCGCAGCGGCCTATGCGCGGGATCGGGCACGGTTCATGCGCAACTGGCCCGAGAGCAGCGCGCTGTATCAGGTGATTGATCAGCGGTTGCCCAAGGACATCTCCAGCGCGGCCTGAACCGCCTTCGCCAGCAGGCTGGCTCCCACATGGGAAAGCATTCCCCTGTAGGAGTGAGCCTGCTCGCAACAGGGCTTTAAAGCCCCAAAAAACTCCCGTTGAGCAATAGCGGACAAACTGCACTGACTTGTCCTACAGCTTCTCCAGAAGCCATGAACTGTGCCCGCTCCAGCCCCGATGCTAGCTTGCCCTGACCACTTCGGAGGGCAAGACTTGACCATCAAAAACGCTTTAACACTCAGCACCTGCGCATGGCTTTTATCCGGCTGCGGCACCGCCGCCTCGGTCCTGCAAATGGACGCTGACGTCGCCCGCGACATGCGCAAACAGAAAACCTACTGCCAATCGATTCCACGGATCTACAGCGGTCTGGCGTTCGACTTCTGTGTGCTCCACGCGCCCCCTGACCCCTCCGGCGTCCTAGTGCCATTCGTGTTGCTGGACCTGCCATTGTCCGGGGTGCTGGATACGGTGGTGTTGCCGTATACGATTTATCAACAGGTCGTGGATGGCAATATCGGCATCTATTGGCGAACAGATCGCGGGTAACTTTTTTGCAATTTTCTCTGTTTGAAAACCAGAGCGAGTCGCAAGCGATTGTTGAAGCGGCAGCGCTCTTGTATCCGTCTGGGAGATACAGCGACTACATCGTCTATGTTGATGAAAGCGGTGATCAAGGGATGCAGAAGCTGGATCCCTATTACCCTATATTCGTGCTTGCTTTTTGCGTCTTTCAAAAAAGGCATTACTGCGAAAAGGTCATTCCGGCTGTCCAGAAATTCAAGTTCAACCATATGGGGCACGATCTGATCGTGCTGCATGAGCTGGAGATTCGAAAAGAAAAAGGAGCGTTCTCCAGCCTGTTCACTTCGAGAGTGCACAAGCATGCCTTTCTCGACGAATTGACCTGCATTATCGAGGCCATCAATTTTGTCCTGATCAGTTGCGTTATCGACAAGGCCTTGCTGCGCGAAAAGCAGGCATCTGCGGACAACCCCTACCACTTGGCTCTCGGCTTCTGTCTGGAAACGCTGCATGAGTTTTTGCAGGAAAAGCATCAATATAAAGTGTTAACGCATGTGATTTTCGAGCGGCGAGGCAAGCGGGAGGATAACGAGCTTGAGCTGGAGTTTCGCAGGGTTTGTGGCGGGTCTAACCGATTGGGGGTTCAACTGCCGTTTGACATCGTCTTCGCCACAAAACAAGTCAATTCCACCGGATTGCAGCTAGCTGATCTTGTTGCAAGGCCGATCGGCATGAGTGTTTTGAGGGCGGGTCAGGAAAATCGCGCGTTTGATGTGCTCAGGCGCAAGTTCTATTGCAGCGGTGGGCGGAATAAAGTTGGGAAAGGTTTCGAGAATTGGGGGTTGAAGGTTTTCCCACCCCCAGAAAGCGAAAAGCCCCGGTGATCTCACCGAGGCATTAGCGCCGACCGGGATCCCCCAGCCCATTTGCACGGAAGTCTATGTTGAGAGGCTCGGGAGTGTCAACGCAAAGGCCGGCCAGTTCCGCTAGAGGCTTGTCGGCGCTTTTACGCTATAATCCCGCCCTTTAGCTGTCTCTCGCCCGGTGCGAGGGCACATCAATTTTCGAGGCGCATCGCGCCTGAATGCAGACTAAAGAGGCTAGACCCTGTGGCATTGACGATTCTTGGCCTGTCCGGCGCCCTTAGCCATGACCCTTCAGCCGCCTTGTACATCGACGGCAAGCTGGTGGCGGCGGCTGAAGAAGAGCGCTTCGTCCGCGATAAGCATGCAAAGAACCGCATGCCCTACGAATCGGCGAAGTTCTGCCTGGAACAGGCCGGTATCAAGCCGTCCGACGTTGACGTGGTGGCGATTCCGTTCGCGCCGATCAGCCTGTTCGGCAAGGCCCGCTGGCACTATGCCAAGCGTTACTGGTACGCACCGGATCGCGCCCTCGATGCGATCCTGATGGGCAACCGTCGCTACAAGCGCTATCGCAACAAGATCGTCTGGTGCCTGGAGCAGCTGGGTTTTGATCCGAAGAAGATCAAGATCGAGCCGGTCGAGCACCACCTCGCTCACGCCTCCAGCGCCTACCACTGCTCGGGTTTCAAAGAGAAAACCGCGATCCTCGGCATCGACGGCAAGGGCGAGTACGCCACGACTTTCTTCGGTTATGGCGAAAACGGCAAGATCCACAAGATCAAGGAATTCTTCGATCCGGACTCCCTCGGCGGCCTGTACGGCGCGATCACCGAGTTCCTCGGTTTCGAGATGCTCGACGGCGAGTTCAAGGTCATGGGCATGGCGCCGTACGGCGACGCCAGCAAATACGATTTCTCGCGTCTGGCCTCGTTCGAGAACGGCGAGCTGGTGATCAACACCGACTACGCCAACGTGATCGGCCTGCGTCGCTACAAAGAGAAGGGCAAAGGCTTCTACTTCTCGCCGAAGCTGATCGAGTGGCTGGGTCCGAAGCGTGAAGGCGATATCGCCGACGAACCGTACATCCACTACGCCGCGAGCATGCAAGCGCTGTTCGAGAAACTGGCGTTGCAGATGATCGACTACTACCTGGGCGATGTGCTCAAGGAAACCGGCAAGCTGGCCTTCGCCGGTGGCTGCGCGTTGAACGTGAAGCTGAACCAGAAAATCATCGCCCGCGATGACATCAAGGAACTGTTCGTCCAGCCGGCGTCCGGCGATGCCGGCACCGCGGTCGGCGCAGCGGCCTATGTGTCCCACGCCCGTGGCGTGCCGGTCGAGAAGATGGAACACGTCTACCTCGGCCCGTCGTACAGCAACGAAGATGTGATCGCCGCGTGCGCCCGTCACGAGAACAAGCCGACCTGGCGCAAGCTCGACAACATGCCGGAGCAGATCGCCAAAATCATGGTCGATGGCAACCCGGTGGCCTGGTTCCAGGGCCGCATGGAATTCGGTCCGCGTGCGCTCGGTGGTCGTTCGATCATCGGTTGCCCGAGCGTGGCCGGTGTGGCTGACCGGATCAACCACCAGATCAAGTTCCGCGAGCGCTGGAGGCCTTTCTGCCCGTCGATGCTCGACACCGTTGCACCGCAGATGATCAAGATCGATCACCCGGCACCGTTCATGACCTTCACCTTCGAAGTGGCGGAAGAGTGGAAGACCCGCGTGCCGGAAGTCGTTCACGAAGACGGCACTTCCCGTGCCCAGGTCCTCAAGCGCGAATACAACCCGCGCTACTACGACATGATGAAGGCGCTGGAAAACCTCACCGGTAACGGCGTGTCGCTGAACACTTCGCTGAACCGTCGTGGTGAACCGATGATCTGCTCGCCGACCGACGCCCTGAACATGTTCTTCGGCTCCGATCTGCAGTACCTGATCATGGAAGACATTCTGGTGGTCAAAGAGGGCGCAAACGCTTATGACTCGCTCGGCTGAACGCCATGTGCTGCAGTTCTGTCACGGCTATGACGGGCCGTTCCTCGACTGCGCACGGCAGTACGCCAGCCTGTTCGCGGGCACCGGTTATCGGGTGACCACGGTCTTTCTGACCGGGGCCGCCGACAGCGAGGTGGCCGCAGCGTGTGCTTCCGATGAAGTGTTGTTCATGGAATACAGCTCCAAGGCCATTCGTGGCCTGAAGCTGGGCGCCATCGGCGATCTGCGCAAGATCGCCGCTTCACGCAATTTCAGTTTCTGCATCGCCCATCGCTTCAAGCCGATCTACATCGCCTTGCTCGGCACGTCGCTGCCGGTGATTGGCGTGCACCACGCGTTTGACGATTACAAACGTGGCACGCGCAAGCTGTTCGCGCACATTTTCCGCAAGCGTTTGAGTCTGCTCGGCGTCTCCGATGCCGTGCGCGACGACATGCGGCGCTGCCTGCCGAAATGGCCGTCGACCCGCATCCAGACCTTGTACAACCGCATCGATGTGCCGGCCTTGCAGGCCAGTCAGGTGTCGGCCCGCGAGGCCCGCGAGACCCTGGGTCTGGCGGCGGATGCGTTCATTGTCGGCAACGTCGGACGGCTGCACCCGGACAAGGATCAGGCCACCTTGCTGCACGGTTTTGCCGCGGCGTTGCCGGGTCTGCCGGGCAACAGTCAGCTGGTGATTCTCGGCAAGGGACGTCTGGAACAGGACCTCAAGGAGCTGGCGCGCGAATTGGGCATCGGTGACCGGGTGCTGTTTCTCGGTCAGGTGCCGGACGCGCGCAATTACTTCCGCGCCTTCGATGTGTTTGCCCTGAGCTCCGATCACGAACCGTTCGGCATGGTGCTGCTGGAGGCCATGGCGGCCGGCGTGCCTTTGCTCGCCACTGCCTGTGGCGGGGCCAAGGAAGTGGTCGAAGGCGTGGGGATTCTGTTCCCGCTGGGCGATGCCGAACACCTTGCACAAGGCCTGCAACATTTGGCCGGTATGGATGATCAGCAACGCCGGCAGTGCGCCGAGGTGATGCTCGATCGCCTGCGTGAGCGTTTCTCCGACCGTGCGGTGCGCGACACCTTCTGGCGTCTGCCGCAAGTTACCGATCTGGCACCGAGGGGCTGATGCTCAACCGATTTCAAGGCTGGCGCGAACGTGGCTGGTCGCCCGTTGACGCCTCCACCTATGCCACCGTCTGGCAGCGATTTGGCGGCAGTGTCGCGACCCATCCACTGGTCGTCGAGCGTCTGGCGGATCTGGCCGGCATCCCGGTGCGCTATCTGGCGTGGGAGCAGGGCGGGGAAGTCAAGGCGGCGATCCCGACCTGGGGCCGCGACCTGGCCCTGTCCAAGGACGTGCTCAAGCGCAACGGCAAGAAAGGCCTGTTCGACCTCGGCAATGCCGAGCTGATCCTGCCGGCCGCGGTCGATGCCCAGGCACCCCTGCGCCATCGCGCACGCTATCTGTCGGCGCTCAACGAAAACCGCTTCAGCGGCCTCAAGTTGCAGACTGAACAACTGGCCATGGCCCGCACCCCCGAAGAGCTGTCGAAGAAGTTTCGCTACAACCAGCGCCGCGAACTGCGCCTGCTGGAGGAGGCGGGTGGCGTGGTGCGTCCGGTTGCCGAGTTCTCCAGTGCCGAACTGGCGGCGATCTACTGTGATCTGTTCCAGCGCCGCTGGGGCTTCCCGGCCACCGGCGCGGCGCGCATGGCCGAAGTCATCGAGCTGCTGCGTGAACTGCTGATTGGCTCGGTGATCTACCTCAATGATGCGCCGATTGCCATTCAACTGGTGTACCGCGTCGAAGCGCCGGAGTGGATCAGCGTCGAGTACATCAACGGCGGCGTCGACCCCGAAACCCGCGAATTCAGCCCGGGCAGCGTGTTGAGCTTCCTCAATACGCAAGGCGCCTGGGAACACGCGCGAGCACTGAACAAGCCGCTGCGGTTTTCCTTCGGTCGCGCCGACCGTGAATACAAGGATCGCTGGTGCAATCCTGTGCCGGTGTTCACCGTATGAGTCAGCCCATGAGCCGCAAACAGCAACTGCTCAAGCGTCATCGTCGCAATAAACGCATTACCTTGCTGATCGCCCTGAGCGTGTTAATCGCGCTCGGTGTGCTGGTCGCGTGGTGGTTGCCACTGGTGCTCGCGGTGGTTGGCTGGATCGCCCACGAAGCGTGGTTTGCCGATCACCTGTTCTATTCGCCGAAAGACGATTACCAGTACAGCTTTCCGCCGTTCACACCGCAGCCGAAGGTGCATTTGAGCGGCGAGCAATTGCGTCTGGATGAAGGCGTGATGCTGGTCGACGAAGCGACGTTGATCCTCGCGGTAAAGGTTAAAAGCACCTGGCTGGGACGGTTCTTTGATCCGCGCGTCGAACTGCTCGGCGGGACGCATCCTGATGCACAAACCTTCGAGCGCGGGGTCAATGGCCTGCGTTACCTGAACCTCAGCGGTCAGGCGCAAGCCTTGGCGCAAGGTCAGTTGCGCTTGCGCGGGCGCTTTTGCCGGGTCTTTGGCGAGCCGGTGCTGTGGGCGCTGGAGCAACCAGACTACCGCCGTCAGCGGGTGATGGTGATCGCCCCGCACGCCGACGATGCCGAGTTGGCTGCCTATGGCTTGTACAGTCAGGCCGACGAAGCCTGGATCGTCACCCTGACCGCAGGTGAGATCGAAGCCGAACACTATCAACAGATGGGCATGAACAAGGTCGAGGCCGCGCGGCTCAAGGGCCGTCTGCGTGCCTGGGACAGCCTCGCCGTGCCGCGTTGGGCCGGTGTGCCGCAGGAACACTGCGTGCAACTCGGTTACTTTTGCCTGCAACTGGCGGCGATGCAGGCCGCGCCGAATCAGGCGGTGGGCTCGCGCGAAGCCGACCTGAACGACACACGCCTGTTTCGTCAGTTGAATCCGTTCACTCTGCCGGGCGATGCCGATGGCGCGCCGACCTGGAACAACCTGCTGGCCGACCTGCGTGAGGTGCTGCTGCGCGCCCGTCCTGACGTGATCGTGCTGCCGCATCCGACCCTCGATCCGCACCCTGACCATATCTGCGCCCAGCAAGCTGTTTTGCAGGCGCTGCACGGTCTCGACTGGCAGCCGACGCTGCTCGGTTACGCCAACCACTTGCACGACAACGACCGCTGGCCGATGGGCAACACCGGGCAGGGCATTGCCTTGCCGCCGGCCTTCGATTCGGCGGTGCCGATGCAGCCTTTGTGCCTGCCGCTGTCCATCGAGCTGCAACGGGACAAGGCCATGGCGCTGGGCATGATGCATGACCTGCAGCCGCCGGCACCGTTCAAGCGTCGCCTGCGCCGGGTTATCCAGCGTGTGCTCGCCGGGCGGGCTGGGTCGGTGTACGGCGAAAACGAATTTTTTCGAAAAGCAGTCAGGCGCCAGGAGTTGTTCTGGCTACTGAAGCACGGTGAGACAGGCGTCCAGCGGGGAGAGTCATGAGTCAACGGTTCAAGGTGTTGCAGCTGCAACCCGACTACAACGTCAAAGCCCATGACTTTGCCGACCTCGCCGAGCAGATCGTCAAGGCGCTGCCGAGCGATCGCTATGAGATCACCGCAGCTTTCCTGCGCGGCAAACCGGGGCCGGGCGAGCCGGTAAGCCGGGCCGACCATTCGGTGTACTTCGAGTTTTCCGACAAGTCGCTCAAGGGCATGCGCCTGCGGGCGATGTGGCAGTTGTACAAGTTCTGCCGCCGGGAAAAGTTCGACGTGGTGATCTGCAACCGCTTCAAACCGGTGAACATGATGCTGGCGCTCAACCGCTGGTTGAAAGTGCCGCTGTGCATTGGCATCTCCCACGGTTTCGGCGAATACGATCGCTTTTACCGGCGTCGTCAGACCCAGCGTCTGATCGATCGGCACTGGCGCTTCGTCGGTGTGTCGCCAGCGGTCAAACAGTACCTGCTCGATTGCGATTGCGGCTTCACCGACCAGAACACCTACGCCATCACCAATGCCATCGACATCGAGCAGGCCGAGGGCTTGCAACACAGCCGCGAAACAGCTCGCGAGCTGTTGGGCCTCGACCCTAATGTGCGCTTGATTGGCGCACTGGGGCGTCTGGTGTCGGTCAAGGGCCACACCTATCTGCTGCAAGCCTTTGCCGCATTGAAGGACAAATACCCGAACACCCAGTTGGCGATCATCGGTGCCGGACGCCTGCAAGCGCCGTTGGCTGCCGAAATCGAGCAGTTGGGCCTGAGCGGCCGTGCGCACTTGCTCGGCTTCAAGGAAAACGCTCTGCAATACGTGCGTGCGTTCGACATCTGGACCATGCCGTCGCTGGCCGAAGGCCTGGGCCTGGCCTTGCTCGAAGGCATGAGCGGACACCTTCCGGTGATTGCCTCGAACGTGCCGGCGATGTTGCCGCTGATCGAAGGTGCCGGTGGTCTGGCGATCACGCCCAAGGACGTGCCGAGTCTGGTCGCCGCGCTGGATCACTATCTGGCGCTGTCGGACGACGAGCTCAAGGCCAAGGGCGAACAGGCCTACCGTTATCTGCAGGAACAACACGACATCGAGGTGTTCCGTCAGGAATACCTGGACCTGATCGATTCCGGCCTGGAGCAGGCCCGCAAGGAGCAGCCGTGAGCGAAGAACAAGTCATGAGCGAAGCCAACGCCCTCGTCACCGTGATCATCGCCTCGTACAACCACGGCCCGTACATCGAGGAAAGCATCCTCAGTGTCCTCAACCAGAGCTACAAGAACATCGAGTTGCTGGTGGTCGACGACGGTTCGAAGGACGACAGCGTCGAGCGCATCAGCGCGTTGCAGGCGCAGTACGGTTTCGATTTCCGTGTGCAGCAGAATCAGGGCCTGACCAATACCCTCAACGGCGCTATCGCCCGTTCGAAGGGCAGCCTGATTGTGCCATTCGGCTCCGACGACATCATGTACCCCGAACGTATTGCCACCCAGGTGGCGTACATGGACGGCAAGCCTGAAGTCGGGATCTGTGCCGGCAATATCGAGCTGATGCACGCCGACGGCAGCCTGTATCCAGAGAAACGTCAGCGCCGCGACGTGCCGTTTCGTCGCCTCGATTTCGACGACATGTTTCTTGAACGCAAGCCGTATCCGCCGGCGCCGACGCTGATGATCCGTCGCGAGGCGCTGGAAAAGGTGGGAGGGTTCGATCCGACGATTCGTCTTGAAGACCTGTACATCGAGCTCAAGGTGACCCGTGCTGGCTACTTCATCGACGGTTTGAACGTGGTGATGGCGCGCTACCGCAAGCACGCCACCAACTCGTACAAGAATCATCGCTTCATGATCGAGAACATCCTGCGCACCTATGCGCTGTTCAGCGATCATCCGCTGTACGACGAAGTGCGCTTCAAGGCGCTGAACTCGATGTTCCTCAAGACCGCCAACCGCAATCGCAAGCTGGCAAGGGAGTTGCTGGCGCAGATCCCGTTCAAGGCCTGGAACAAGAAGACCTGGCGCGGACTGGGGCGTTTACTCTTTTCCCCGCTGGAAAAGGACTGAGGCAGCGGTCGCTCGCGCTCAGCGGGCGACCTTCTCCGGCAAGCGCTTTTCGCCCTTCTGACGCTGGCGCAGCCAATGCACAACCTTCTTGCCGGCAGCCATGCCCGGCTGCTCGATATAGAGGAACGTCGCGCTGCTGATCAGAATCAGCAAGCAGGTGCAGACGGCCACCAGGGGCAGGTACACCGCCGTTTCCCGCGCATCGATATTCAGCAGCAGCGGCAGCCGTTGCACCATCAGCCACAGGACGAACCCGTGCAGCAGATAGGTGCTGTAGCTGATTTCGCCGAGCCAGCGAATGCTGCGTGGTTTCAGCGCGCCGAACAGATTATTGCCGGACGCCACGATCACGAAAAACAACCCCAGCAAAAACAGCGGTGCAGTCTTGAATGCACGACTGAACGCGGTGAACGCAATCACCAGCGCGAGCACGGCGATGATGCTTGCCAGTCGTGACTGGCTCCATGCCACGAGCGCCGGTCGGCGAATCCAGTAGGCGGCGGCGATGCCACCGAGGAAGCTCGCCAGAAAGTGTTTCTTCAGCGAATGTTCCCAGCCGATGACCTGGTACAGCGTGTAGATGCCGATCAGGCACAGCACCACCTGCAACCAGCTGCCGCGGTAGATGAACACCAGCCCGGCCAATGGCAGCGCCATGTAGAAAAACACCTCATAGGCCAGCGTCCAGGTGACGTTGGATATCAGCATGCCGGAGTGGCGGTACTGGTTGATGTCCGGGCGGTCGAACGTCAGCCAGGCGAGGATCTGCTTGAACAGCTCCAGGCCAGGCTCCTTCATTTGCCAGTCCTGCAAGTGGAAGATCGAGACGAACACCAGTAGCATCAGTGGCAGATAAAGCGGATACAGGCGAAATACCCGTGACACGCCGAAGGCCAGCCAGTCATGGTTGCGTCCCTGCGCGAGCAGGCGGCTCCAGAACAGAAAACCGGTGATCATGAAGAACAGCGCGACGCTGCCTTGACCCAGCATCGAATAGAAGTTGCTCGGCGGAAAGTCGATCACCCCGGTGCGCAAGAAGATCCAGGTAATGACCGAGTGGTGCACGAACACACCAAACGCCAGATAGCCACGCAGGCCGTCGATGCTGGCATATCGACTTTCGCCGGAATGCTGCAGGTGCCGAGCGATTTTCGGCACCGCACGCAACAGCAGGGCGGAAGTGACGATGGCCAGCAGATAGGCTGCCAGCGCGATAAGCGGATTGGTTTCGATCATCAATGAACCCGAGCCGGGGTGTTGCCGGCCAGCACTTGCCTGTGCAGATTTTCAACCGCGGATTTAGACGCCGTCATGGCGTACCCCTGGAGCAACGCATCGAGGTGATCCTCGAACAACCAGCGTTTGTCGACAGTGTAACGTTGCATATGACGCAAATTGCGTTGGCGCAGGGAAAGACTGAGCGGAGTAGGGTAGATGCGCAGGTCGGCCAGATCGATCAGGCCGAACTCGCCGTCTTCCAGTACCAGTACGTTGCCCAGGTGCAGCGAGCGGAAATAAACGCCTTTCTCGTGCAGTTGCGCCATGAATTTGCCAAAGCGCTCCACCAGCGCCTGGCGCACCGCAGGAGCGGTAATGCTCTGCAGCACCTGACGCAGCGTGTGCCCCGGCAACGGCGCGTAATGCACAGCGCTGCTGCCATCGTCGAGACGGTACAGGTTCAATATTTGCGGGGTCGGGATGCCCATCTGACGCAGTTGTTCGCTGTTGACCGCGAAACGTTCGGAGTAGGGATTGAAGCTGCCGGAGGTGTACCAGCGGCGACGGCGGAACAGCTTGAGGAAACTGCCGTCGGTCAGGCGCAGGACTTTCGGGCCGAGGCCATCTTCTTCAATGATCTGGGCCGTGCTGCTCATGTGCTCCAGATCAGCGGTCGCAAGCTTTTGCACCGGCTGGGTCAACAGGCGCCGCGCGCGTTGATTGATGCTCAGTGCCGCGATCAGTGCCAGCGGAATCCACAACAGGAACCAGTGCTCCTTGGGCCGCGAAATGATCCCGCCGCCTTCGGTCAGCCCGGCGCCGATACCGAATACCAGCCAGGTCGAGGCTATGATCAGCAGTGGCTGCACACGCTGGCGCCAACTGCTCAGCAGGCCCCACAGCAGGAAGAACAACCAGGGCAGCAAGCCGATGATGCCGACGTAATACAGCACACCCAGGATAAAGCTGTGCGGCTCCTGAAAGCTGATGCCGTTACCGGGGTCTACGGCAAGGCTGGCGCTGTAGCCATGACCGATCCATGGATGATCGGCAATCATATGCAGTACCTTCTGCCAGATTTCCAGACGATAGGAGTCGCCACGTTCGGTGATCATCTGCGAAAACTGCGTAATGACTGCTACGCCGCTCAGGACCAGCGCGATCAGTAACCCCACCGAGCGCTTGTTCCAGCAGATGAAACACAGCCACAGCGCCGCCATGGTCAGTGCCACCAACGGCGTCCGGGAACCGGTGCCGATCACGGCCATGAACATGATTGCCATCGCCGGCAAGCTGAGCCACATCATCTGGCGACGTTTGCAGGTCATGGTCACGCTCAGCCAGTAGGCACTGAAGAAGCCGAACAGGTGCGAGCTGAGCAACGGGTTATCGAAGGCACCACCGCCGATCAGGCGCATGCCCGGCTCATAAACCCGGGCGAACATGAACAGGAAAATGGTCGTGGCAATCAGCGCGACCAACGCGGCGCCGAACAGCAAGGGTTGCAGGATGTCGCTGCGGTAGCGCACCAGCAGGTAGCAGCCGGCAAACAGCAGCAAGGTATGCAGTGGCGGTTTGAACATTCCGCCGAGCGGCTCCCCGCCCGGCCCCCAGGCGAGGCTGAGCAACGCCCAGGCGGCGAACAGCAGAGCCGCGATGAAAATCGGCTCGCGCAGCAGCTCCTTGAGTTCGCGCGGGCGCAGGCACAGCGCGATCAGTGTCGGAATGCTGAACAGGCCATAGAACAACTTGTGATGCAGACTTCGACCCGGCAAGAAGAACAGCGCGCACAGGAGCAGGAAATAACCGGTGGGAAGAATCCACAGGCTAATGAAATCGAAAATCCGACTGGACGTACTGCTGAAGCCGCGAAGTTGCATGCTGTGAGATTCATTCCTGAGGTTGATCGACCATTCGAGTGATGGCTATTTGATGCAGAAGAGGTGCATAACAATAACAGCCTTTCGCCGATTGCCAGAACCCTGAAGAAGCTGTGCTAAAGTCAGCGTCCTTTTTATCGACTTTCGCGTGATATGACCGATTCCAGTCCCGCCGCAAGCCCATCGAGCTTGAAAATCTACTTCCGCCTGCTCGGCTATGTCCGGCCGTACATCAGTCTGTTCCTGATCAGCATCGTCGGCTTTCTGATTTTCGCCTCGACGCAACCGATGCTTGGCTACATCCTCAAGTACTTTGTCGATGGCCTGTCCAACCCTGAAGCGGTGCTGTTTCCCTCCGTGCCCTACCTGCGTGACCTGCAACTGTTGCAGGCCGTACCGCTGCTGATCATCCTGATCGCCGCGTGGCAGGGGCTGGGCTCCTATCTGGGCAACTATTTCCTGGCCAAGGTTTCCCTGGGGCTGGTGCATGACTTGCGTGTGCAGTTGTTCAACAACCTGTTGGTGCTGCCTAACCGCTATTTCGACAAGCATAACTCCGGTCATCTGATTTCGCGTATCACCTTCAACGTGACGATGGTCACGGGGGCGGCAACAGATGCGATCAAGGTCGTAATCCGTGAAGGCATGACGGTGATCTTCCTGTTTGCCTCGCTGTTGTTCATGAACTGGAAGCTGACCCTGGTGATGGTGGCGATCCTGCCGCTGATCGCCGTAATGGTGCGCACCGCCAGCAAAAAATTCCGCAAGCAGAGCAAGAAGATCCAGCTGGCGATGGGCGATGTCACGCATGTGGCCTCGGAAACCATCCAGGGTTATCGCGTGGTTCGCAGCTTCGGCGGCGAGGCCTATGAAGAAAAGCGCTTCCTCGATGCCAGCCAGGGCAACACCGACAAGCAACTGCGCATGACTCGCACGGGTGCGATCTACACGCCGATGCTGCAACTGGTGATCTACACCGCCATGGCCGTGCTGATGTTCCTGGTGCTGTACCTGCGCGGTGACGCCTCGGCCGGTGACATGGTCGCCTACATCACGCTGGCGGGCCTGCTGCCCAAGCCGATCCGTCAATTGTCCGAAGTCAGCTCGACCATTCAGAAAGGCGTGGCCGGTGCCGAGAGCATTTTCGAGCAACTGGACGTCGAGCCGGAAGTCGATACCGGCACCGTCGAGCGCGATGCGGTGAGTGGCCGTCTGGACGTGCGCAACCTCAGCTTCACCTACCCTGGCACCGAACGCCAGGTGCTGGACGACATCAGCTTCTCGGTCCAGCCGGGGCAGATGGTCGCACTGGTCGGGCGTTCGGGCAGCGGCAAGTCGACGCTGGCCAACCTGATTCCGCGTTTCTATCACCACGACAAGGGCGAAATCCTCATCGACGATGTGGAAGTCGAACAGTACAAACTGCTCAACCTGCGTCGTCACATCGCTCAGGTGACTCAGCACGTCACTCTGTTCAGCGACACCGTGGCCAACAACATCGCTTATGGCGATCTGGCCGGTGCGCCGCGTGAAGACATTGAAAAAGCCGCGCGTGATGCCTACGCGATGGACTTCATTTCGCAGTTGCCGCAAGGCCTGGACACTCAGGTCGGCGAGAACGGCGTCTTGCTTTCCGGTGGCCAGCGCCAGCGTCTGGCGATTGCCCGTGCGTTGCTGAAGAATGCACCGCTGCTGATTCTCGACGAGGCCACCTCGGCACTCGACACCGAGTCCGAACGGCACATTCAGGCGGCACTGGATCAGGTGATGAAGGGGCGTACCACGCTGGTAATCGCTCACCGTCTGTCGACCATCGAGAAGGCCGACCTGATTCTGGTCATGGATCAGGGGCGCATCGTCGAGCGCGGCACCCACGACCAGTTGCTGGCGCAAAATGGTTACTACGCGCGCCTCAACGCCATGGGCCTCGATGCCCCGGCCGAAGATATCGCCTGACTCCAGGCCCTGCCCTGTGGGAGCGAGCCTGCTCGCTCCCACAGTCGTTTGTATCCAGACCTTTACCCTTCTTGACCAAACCGGAATAAAACCGGGCACCGCGCTTGTTAAGGTTCCTCAACGAACTCTGACTTCCATCGAGGGGGCCATCCCCGTCGCGCGGGTGCTTTCATGCTGCAACGCTATCTCTGGAAACTGCTGCCCAAGCCACAGCGGGCTTTTCTGCTCGGGCGCCTGTCGGTGGTCGATCGGCAGGTGGTGAACAAGTCGATGTCGGCCAACCTGACGTTTCCTCAGGCCTTCCAGCAGCGCTCCTGCCTGTTTATCCATGTTCCGAAATGCGCCGGCAGCAGCGTTTGCACGGCGCTGTTCGACGGCTGGCGACCCGGGCACTTGCCGCTGTATTGGTATGAAGAGCAGTTTCCCGAGCAGTTCGCCCACGCCTTCAAGTTCGCTTTTGTTCGCGACCCGCTGGAACGCGCCTATTCGGCCTACGCCTTTTTGCGTGGCAACGAGTTGAGCGCGCGTGACCATATGGCGCAACGGTTGGTGCGGCAGTACCGGGATTTCGACGCTTTTGTCGCGCGCTGGCTGCATCCGGAAACGATTGCCCGGCAATTGCACTTTGCCGCGCAGACCGACTTTCTGACGGACTCGCTGGGGCATCTGGCGCTGGACTTCATCGGTTATCAGGAACACCTGACGCGGGATTTTCGTCTGGTTTGCGAACAGTTGGGGCTGACTGGCGAGTTGCCTCACGTCAACGGCTCGCGGGAACGGCAATCATTGCCGGCGCGGGAGTTCTGTACGGTGCGCACCCGGCGTCTGGTGCGTCGGGTTTATCAGCGTGATTACGAGTTGCTCGGGTATGAATGAGTCCCTGTCACTGCCGCTACAGAAGCTCGCCATTCGGCCTTACGGTCTGGCGCTCTCGCACCAGGCCCGGGCAGCGCTCAAGGCACAACACCCACGCTGCCTGTGGTTGACCGGATTTTCCGGCGCCGGCAAGTCAACCCTGGCCAATGCCCTCGAACTGCACCTGCATGCGTCGGGTCTGCACACCTTTTTGCTCGATGGCGACAATGTGCGCAATGGCCTGTGCCGCGACCTGGGCATGAGCGATCTCTGCCGCCGGGAAAACATCCGGCGTATGGCCGAGGTGGCGCGGTTGATGGTCGACGCCGGGCTGATTGTGATCGTTGCGGCCATTTCGCCGTTCCGCGCCGAACGCGACGCCGCGCGCAGGCTGTTTGCCCAGGATGAATTCATTGAAGTGCACGTCAGCACTTCGTTGGAAGTCTGCGCCCGTCGCGATCCGAAAGGTCTGTATCAGGCCGTACGGGAAGGCCGGATTACGCACTTTACGGGCGTGGACAGTCCTTACGAAGCGCCATTGGCAGCCGAGTGGCAAATCGACACCGAGGCGCTGGAATTGTCCGAAGCCTGTGGACAACTGGCGGCACTGGTGCTCAAAAAATGAGCAAAGTAACGGACTGTTTCATCCTGTTGCAGGCTGCACGCAAGCCTGCGCCAACCCTGTGTTAATATCGCGCCCCTGTTCATTTTGTATGTGGGTTGCTCCATGAAGTTGTCCATGCCGCGATTCGATCAAGCCCCAGTCTTGGTGGTCGGCGATGTCATGCTCGACCGTTACTGGCATGGTGGAACCTCACGGATTTCCCCTGAGGCACCGGTACCGGTCGTAAAAGTCGAGCAAATCGAAGACCGCCCGGGCGGTGCTGCCAACGTTGCCTTGAACATTGCCGCGCTGGGCGCGCCGGCGTCACTGGTCGGTGTGACCGGCGACGACGAAGCCGCCGACAGCCTGAGCAACAGTCTCAAGGGCGCGGGCGTGCGCGCGCTGTTCCAGCGCATCGCGCACCAGCCGACCATCGTCAAACTGCGGGTCATGAGCCGGCACCAGCAGTTGCTGCGTATCGACTTTGAAGAACCGTTTGCCACCGATGCGCTGGCCCTGGCCTCGCAGGTCGATGATCTGCTCGAAGGCATCAAGGTGCTGGTGCTGTCGGACTACGGCAAAGGCGCGCTGAAAAACCATCAGGCCTTGATTCAGGCGGCCCGTGCCAAAGGCATTCCGGTGCTGGCCGATCCCAAAGGCAAGGATTTTTCGATCTACCGTGGTGCGAGCCTGATCACGCCGAACCTCAGTGAATTCGAAGCCATCGTCGGCGGGTGCGCCGATGAGCACGAGCTGGTGAACAAGGGCGCGGCCCTGATGCACGATCTCGAACTCGGCGCGCTGCTGGTCACCCGTGGTGAACACGGCATGACCCTGCTGCGTCCGGAGCATCCGGCGCTGCATTTGCCGGCCCGTGCCCGTGAAGTGTTCGACGTGACCGGTGCCGGCGACACGGTGATTTCCACCCTGGCGGCGGCGATCGCTGCCGGTGAAGAACTGCCGCACGCGGTGGCGCTGGCCAATCTGGCGGCGGGCATCGTGGTCGGCAAGCTAGGTACTGCGGCGATCAGCGCCCCGGAACTGCGCCGCGCAATCCAGCGTGAAGAAGGTTCGGAGCGTGGGGTGCTAGGTCTGGAACAGCTGGTGCTGGCAGTGGCCGATGCCCGTGCGCATAACGAGCGCATCGTCTTCACCAACGGCTGCTTCGACATTCTGCATGCCGGGCACGTGACCTACCTCGAGCAGGCGCGCGCCCAGGGCGACCGTCTGATCGTGGCGATCAATGATGACGCCTCCGTCAGCCGCCTGAAGGGGCCGGGACGTCCGATCAACAGTGTCGACCGACGCATGGCGGTACTCGCCGGCCTCGGTGCGGTGGACTGGGTGATCAGTTTCCCGGAAGGCACCCCGGAAAACCTGCTGCGCGAGGTCAAGCCGGATGTGCTGGTCAAGGGCGGTGATTACGGTATCGACCAGGTTGTTGGTGCCGATATCGTCAAGGCTTACGGCGGCACGGTGAAAGTGCTGGGTCTGGTGGAAAACAGCTCGACCACTGCGATCGTGGAGAAAATCCGCGGTAACTGATTCAAGCTAAAAAGATCGCCGCCTGCGACAGCTCCTACATTGGAATGCGTTTCCCTGTAGGAGCTGCCGCAGGCGGCGATCTTTTGCTTTTCAGGAACTGACTTTCTTGCGCGGTACGATCTTCTTCAGCAATTGCCTGGCCTTGCCGCGCAACCGCGCCAGTCCCGTGGGTTTCTCCGGCGGGGTCAGGCCTTGTTGGCGTAACCAGTCCTTCCAGCGAATCCGCTCGTCACGCACCAGCCAGCCATCCTGTCTGGCAAAGCTTTCGGCCAGATACAGACCGCGCGTGCCCGCCGGAGACAGCTGACCTTTCTTCAAGGTATACAGTTCGGCCAGCGGTTCGCCGTCCTGCAACGGCATCAGGTACAAATCCGGGCGCTTGCGGTCCAGTCGCGCCACCAGTTGATCACCTTCCAGGCGTTCATCGACGTGAAACAGACTCAGGGATTTGGCTTCCTTGGGCACGTCCAGGCGCAAGTCGTAGATCAGTTGCAGCGATGCGGTCGGCAGATGCACGTAGGCCCGTGGTCGTTCGAGCAATTGCAGATTGGCGCAGCGCACCGGCCGCGCCGAGCCGGACTGCGGCGTCAGGCGAAACGGCAGGGCCTCGCGATAATGCAGGGCGGAGGCGTAGGGGGCGGGTAGCCAGGTGTCGTTGAAGCGTCCGCCGAGCCAGCCTTCCGGGGTTTCCAGCAGGCACTCTTCGGCAATTTCCTGAATCGCCGTGTGCAGCGGGATGTTCAGTTCTTGAGCAGGCACGTAACCGGAAATCAGCTTGAGCACGACGTCCCCGCGATCCTGCCGACGCTGGCGCACCAGCACCCAGTAATCGCGATTCTGCCAGTGCAGCGTCAGGCGCACCGAGACCCCGAGGTTGGCCAGTTCCACCGCAAAGCGCTCGGCATCCGCCACGCTCACCGGTTTGCGCCGCTGCAGGGTCTGGGCGAAATTCAGCGGCATGCCGACGCTCTGATACGTCAGGCCTTCGGGCGTGGCCTCGACGAACAGCGGCAGCGTCTTGAAGTTGCTCGGGTTCTTTCTGATGAGCGTGCGCGGCATGTCGGCTCCTGCTTAAGGCCGCGGGGCGGCGTCAGTGACCACGGAGGACCTGGGCAACGGTCGCAACGTTATGGGCGAGGTGCAGCGGATTGATCGTCCCGACAATAGCACTGGCCACGCCGGGCTGCTGGAACAACAACTCGAAGCTGGCGCGCACCGGATCCACGCCCGGACTCAGGCATACGTGGCCGCTGGCCAGGGCTTTTTTCACCAGAATGGCTTTGCCGTGGGCAGCAGCATAGTCAATGACTGCCTTCTCGTTCTGTTCGTTCAGATTGTAGGTGACCATCGCGCAGTCCCCTTGCTCCAGCGCCTTGAGTCCACCTTCGACGGTTTTGCCGGAGAAGCCGAAACCGCGAATCTTGCCCTCGGCCTTGAGTGCAGCGAGGGTGGCGTAGACCTCCTCGTGTTCGAGGATCGCCAAGTCGTTGCCGTCGGAGTGCACCAGCACCAAGTCAATAAAATCGGTTTCAAGACGTTGCAGGCTGCGCTCCACCGACATCCGCGTGTGCGCCGCACTGAAGTCATGGCGCGACAGGCCGTCGGCAAACTCTTCACCGACCTTGCTGACGATTACCCAGTCCTGCCGCTGGCCGCGCAACAACGGGCCGAGGCGTTCTTCGCTGCGACCGTAGGCCGGGGCGGTGTCGATCAGGTTGATGCCCAATTCGCGTGCCTGCCTGAGCAGCATGCGCGCGGCATCGTCATCGGGAATCTGAAAACCGTTGGGGTATTTCACCCCTTGGTCGCGACCCAGTTTGACCGTGCCCAGGCCCAGCGGCGAGACCGTCAGGCCGGTGCTGCCCAGTGGGCGATGCAGTTCGTGCAGGGTCGCTACGCTCATGGCAACAGTTGCTCCCAGGCCGGTACGCCCATCGGTGGTTTTGGCAGTGTCGGCAATGGCTCGGCAGCTTGCGGCTGGATGCCGTCGCGCTTCAGCGCAGCGATGACCCGGTCAGCGAAGTCCGGTGCCAGTGCGAGTTTCGTCGGCCAGCCGACCAGCAGGCGACCCTCCTCGGCGAGGAAGGCGTTGTCCGGACGGCTCAGGCCGGTTTGCAGCGGCTCGGCGCGGTCGACGCGCAAGGTCGCCCATTGCGTGGTGCTGAGGTCGATCCACGGCAACAGCTGTGCGATCTCCTTTTGCGCCGTGGCGATCTGTTCGGCAGGTTCGCGGGCCACGCCTTCGCTTTCGGCGATGTCACCGCCCATGTACCAGACCCACTGACCGTCGGCGGCCGGGTGCGTGGTCACGGTGATGCGCGGTTTGGTGCCGCCGCCCAGGCAATGGGCGTACAACGGTTTGAGGCCCGGGCCTTTGGCGATGATCATGTGCAGCGGTCGGCGTTGCATCTGCGGATGGGTCAGGCCCAGGTCTTCCAGCAATCGGGCAGTGGGGGGGG
>NZ_JAZAQQ010000004.1:310052-540383 GCF_036861315.1 Pseudomonas sp. S3(2024)
CGCCGGCACTGAGGACGATGCGTTGGGCGTGGATTTCGCGACCGTCGACCTTCAGGCCGACCAGCACACCGGCTTCCAGCAGCGGCTCGATGGTTTGCCCGGCGAGCAGGCCGTCACCGGCCAGATCGGCCAGGCGCTGGATCAGGCTCGGCACGTCAACCACCAGTTCGGCGAGGCGATAGACCTTGCCCTTGAAGCGCTTGTCTTGCAGGGCCGGCGGCAGTTGATCGCCCTTGACCTGATCGACCCGGCCACGCACGGCTTTGCTGGCGAAGAAACTGGTGAGGTTGCCGGCGAGGGTGCCGGGCGACCACAGGTAATGCGCTTCGGACAACAGGCGCACGCCGGACAGGTCCAGCTCGCCGTTGCCGGCCAGCGCTTCACGCCAGCGGCGCGGCATGTCGGCGATGGCTTCCGAGGCGCCGGTCAGCGCACCGTGCAACGCATATTTGGCGCCGCCGTGAATGATGCCCTGGGACTTCACGCTCTGCCCGCCGCCGAGACTGGCGCTTTCCACCAGCACGGTCGAAAAACCCTGACGGCGCAGACGCGCGTTCAGCCAGAGGCCGGCGACACCAGCGCCGACAATCAGAACGTCGGTGGAAATAACGGATGGCATGCAACGACCTCAGTGTTCAAGACGAGGGCGCAGTATACAGACTCGGGAAAGAGCGGGATTTGTCGATGATCAACAGGGCAGATGCAAAACCAAATGTGGGAGCGGGCTTGCTCGCGAATGCGGTGTGTCAGTTAACAGAAATATTGTTGCCACACCGCCTTCGCGAGCAAGCCCGCTCCCACAGGGGATTTGCGTTACTGTAAATCAGTGCCCGGCAGTCTTGGAGAACAGCTGGATGACCACCACGCCGAGCACGATCAGCGCCATCCCGAGCATCGCCGGCACGTCCAGCTTCTGCCCATAAATGAACAGCGCTGCGACGCTGACCATGACGATACCCATGCCCGCCCACACGGCGTAGGCGACTCCCACCGGCACAGTGCGTACCACCAGCGTCAGCATCCAGAAAGCAATCCCGTAGCCGACGATCACCAGAATCAGCGGCAGCGGGGTGCTCAAGCCTTTGACCGCTTTCATCGAAACGGTGGCGATCACTTCGGCGCAGATGGCGATGGCCAGAAAGGCGTAGGCGTTCATGTGTAGATCCTCATGTAAAACGTTGCTTGCTGAGGCGGCATTCTAGTCGCTCGCCAGATGGGGTAAAGTCATTACCTATCTGTTTTGAAGATGGGTTGCAGCATGAATACCCTGTGGAATCTGGAACAACTGCGCGCCTTCGTCAGCGTCGCCGAACAGCGCTCGTTTTCTGCCGTGGCGCGCCAGCAGCGCAAGGCGCAGTCGGCGATCAGCAGTGCGATTGCCATGCTGGAGGACGATTTGGGCGTCAGCCTGTTCGAGCGTAGCAGTGGTCGCCAGCCGCGGCTCACCGAAGCCGGTGAAGCGCTGCTCGAAGAGGCGCGGGAAGTGTTGCGCCAATGCGAGCGCCTCAATGGTCGGGCAATGGCGATGATGCGCGGCCAGGAAGCGCAGCTTCGAGTTGCTCAGGATGAGGCGATGCCCTATCAGGCACTGGTGGAAAGCTTCGACGCGCTGGCCGAGCAATTTCCCAGCCTCGAAGTGCAGCTGACCAGCGCCGCCCAAGGTGAAGTCGCACGCAAACTGGTGGAGCGTCGCGCCGATCTCGGCCTGCTGTTCTATCACGATGAAATTCCCGAGGCACTGGAGCGCCGGGTATTGGGCCGGGTGGAAATGGTCACGGTCTGCGGGATCAACCATCCGCTGGCAACGCAGTCCTACGTCACCTGCCAGCAACTGGCGCAGCATCGGCAATTGCTGATGTCGACGCAAACCAGCGTATACCCCGGCAACGAACCGGCCAGTCCGCAGGTGTGGCGCGCTGACAGTTTCTATGTGATGGCCGAATGGCTGGTGCGGGATCTGGGCTGGGCCTGGCTGCCCCGGCATGTGGTGCAGTATTCGGCCTATCAGGGGTTGATGGTCGAACTGGACAGCGAATGGACCCCGCCGGCGTTGGTGGTGGAGCTGGTCTGGCGCCGGGATGAACCCCTCGGCCCGGCTGCGCGCTGGCTGGCTGAACGTTTTGCCGTGCACTTGCGGGCGATTGGCGACAAAAGTCGATAAACTCCGCCGCCATGAATAGAACTCTCTACACCGCGCTGTTTTACCTGGGGCTGCCATTGGTGGCGATTCGGCTGTGGCTGCGCTCGCGCAAGGCCCCGGCGTATGCCAAACGGATTGGCGAGCGCTTCTCCTACGGGATGCCACCACTGCAACCCGGCGGGATCTGGGTGCACGCGGTGTCTGTGGGCGAAAGCATTGCCGCCGCGCCGATGATTCGCGCCTTGCTGCAGCGTTATCCACAGCTGCCGATCACCGTGACCTGCATGACCCCGACCGGATCGGAACGGATTCAGGCGTTGTTCGCCGGCGAACCGCGCATCCAGCATTGTTATCTGCCCTACGACTTGCCGTGCGCAGCGGCGCGTTTTCTTGATCACGCCAAACCGAAACTGGCGGTGATCATGGAAACCGAACTGTGGCCCAACCACATCCATCAGTGCGCCAAGCGCGGGATTCCGGTGGCGCTGGCCAACGGCCGGTTGTCCGAACGATCGGCCCGGGGCTATGGCCGTTTCACTAAGCTGACCGCGCCGATGCTCGCTGAAATGAGTTTTTTCGCGGTGCAGACCGAGGCTGAAGCCCAGCGCTTCCGCGATCTCGGCGCGCGCCCGCAGACGGTCGAGGTCACTGGCTCGATCAAGTTCGACCTGACCATCGACCCGCAATTGCTGCAGCGCGCCCATGAGTTGCGCGGCCAATGGCAGGCGCTGGAGCGCCCGGTGTGGATCGCTGCGAGTACCCACGAAGGCGAAGACGAAGTGGTGCTCGACGCCCATCGCCGACTGTTGGCGAACTACCCGAATGCATTGCTGATCCTGGTGCCGCGCCATCCCGAGCGCTTCAACTCGGTGTTCGAATTGTGCCAGCGTGAAGGCTTTGCCACGGTGCGCCGTTCCACCGGTGCCAACGTCGAAGCGGACACTTCAGTGCTGCTCGGCGACACCATGGGCGAGCTACTGTTTCTCTATGCGTTGGCTGACAGTGCTTTCGTCGGCGGCAGCCTGGTGCCCAACGGCGGGCACAATCTGCTGGAGCCGGCGGCCCTGGCCAAACCGGTACTCAGCGGCCCGCACCTGTTCAACTTCCTCGACATCGCCGCGCAGTTGCGCGAAGCCGGCGCGCTGGCCGAAGTGGATGATGCCGAAGGGCTGGCGGTGGAAGTGCAGCGCTTGTTCGAATTGCCGCGCGATGCCCAGCGCATGGCCGAGGCGGGGCTGGCGGTGATGCGGCGTAATCAGGGTGCGCTGCAGCGGTTGCTGGATGGGCTGGGCCGATTGATCAAGTAGTTGCCTGGAACATTTATTGTGGTGAGGGGATTCATCCCCGATCGGCTGCGCAGCAGTCGTTAACCCTGCTTGCCATATCAGACTGAATCACCGCGGTGAATGGTTTTGGGGCTGCTACGCACCCCATCGGGGATAAATCCCCTCGCCACAGGGGATTTTCCAGATTGTTTAGGGCCGCGCCTTGAGCTGTGCTTCCGCTGCCTTGGCCAGATCCGGCGGCAGGAAGTCCTTGTCCGGGTTGTAGTCGGCCTTCAGATAGCGCGCCAGGTCCTGCAAGTCACCCGGATTCAACGTCCCTGCCGCCTGCTTCAAGCGCAGGTTGTCGAGGATGTAGTCGTAGCGGGTGTTGTTGTAGTTGCGCACCGAGGTGTACAGCTGACGCTGCGCGTCGAGCACGTCGACGATGTTGCGCGTACCCACCTGATAACCGATTTCCGTGGCTTCCACCGCGCTCTGGTTGGAGATGATCGACTGGCGGCGCGCCTGTACCTGCTCGACATCGGTGTTCACCGCGCGGTGCAGGTTGCGGGTGTTTTCCACCACCTGCCGACGCAGGGATTCGCGCTGTTGCTCGCTCTGATCCAGTTGCGCATAGGACTGGCGCACTTGCGAACTGGTCAGCCCGCCACTGTAGATCGGGATGTTCAGTTGCAGGCCCAGGGTGCTTTGCTCGACGTTGCCACTGTACGGCGTGCCGAAGGCGTTCGGGTTGGCGAAACCGAGGGCGTCGTTGTCCCCCTTTTCATATTTGGCCACGGCATCGAGGGTCGGCAGGTGACCGGCCTTGCGCTGTTTTAGGGTCTGTTCGGCGGAGCTGACCGCAAAGTTGCTCGCCAGCAGATTGAGGTTCTGCTTGCCCGCGGTGTCGACCCAGGCCTTGGCGTCGTTTGGCGCCGGCGGCAGGATCGGCAGCGTGTGGACGATGCCCTGAATCGAGTTGTACTGACGGTTGGTCAGGGTGATCAGCGCTTCGAACGCATCGTCAACCTGACGCTGCGCAACGATGCGGTTGGCGCGCGCGGTGTCGTAACTGGCCTGCGATTGCAGGACATCGGTCTTGTCCGACAGGCCGACATCGAAACGCTCGTTGGACTGGTCGAGCTGACGCTTGAACGCGTCTTCTTCAGCCTTGGTCGAGGCCAGGTTGTCCTGACTGCGCAGCACGTTGAAGTAGCTTTCAGCCGATTGCAGGATCAGGTTCTGCTCGGTGGCCGACAGTTGCAGGGCGGCTTGTTCGTTGACGTCCTTGGCGGCCTGGTACTGGAACCAGCGGTCGGCGCGAAACAACGGCTGGGCGAGAGTCGCCTGATAGGAATGCGCGCTGCGATTGGCAATGGCTGAAGGCTGGTCTATCGAGGTGCGCACGTCCGCCACTTCGGCGCCGCCGGACAGGTTAGGCAGCAACCCCGCGCGGGCCTGCGGCACCACTTCTTTCTGGGCGCCGTACTGGGCGCGGGCGGCGGCCAGATCGGCGTTGTTGTCGACGGCTTCCTGATAGACGCTGACCAGATCGGTCTTGGTCGACAAGGGCGCTTCTGCTGCCCAGGCCATTGCGTTGGACGCACAAGACACGGCAAGAGCCAGTGAAAGTTTGCGCAGCATGAGGCGATCCCTAGCAAAAATATTACGGAAATAATGTGCGCGCCAAGGCTACGGCGCGGCCCCGGCAGCGTCAAGGCGCGCAGGGCACAGCGAGTGTAGTTGCGCAATCGTGCGGCAACAATCCTGCAAGTCCCGGTAATTGCGCCATTCATCATGGTGTTTGCCGCGGTGTTGGCGTTCTTTGCCGGTTGTGTCTAGACTGGCCGGGTTCTTGTCGGGGTGCCTTGCTATGAGGCTGAGATCGAATAATTTCGGATCCCGTTGAACCTGATCAGGTTAGCGCCTGCGTAGGGAACAAGATTTCTCGTCACCCGGCGAGTCCTCTTGTGCTTCGTCCGGGATATTGTTCGACAATCGAACGCTCGACGACGATGCACAGCACCAGTCCTGGTGCGTCCGTGCCTTTCAGGTTCTGCTCCGACAATCCATTGCCTGGATGCTGTCTGGAGAGCCCGTGATGACTACAAAAGCAAAAAACGCGATCAACCTGAGTGACTCGGCCAAGGTCGATGAGCAGTCGGTTCAGCCGTTCACCCGTTCGCAAAAAGTCTACGTTCAGGGCTCGCGCCCGGACATCCGCGTGCCGATGCGCGAAATCACCCTCGATGTGACGCCGACCGATTTCGGTGGCGAAATCAACGCGCCGGTCACCGTCTACGACACCTCCGGCCCGTACACCGATCCGAACGTGGTGATCGACGTGCGCAAAGGTCTGGGCGACGTGCGTTCGGCGTGGATCGACGACCGTGGCGACACCGAACGTTTGCCTGGCCTGAGTTCCAATTTCGGCCAGGAGCGCCTCGCCGACCCTGAGCTGACCAAACTGCGTTTTGCCCACGTCAACA
The DNA here is from genome assembly GCF_036861315.1 of Pseudomonas sp. S3(2024). Taxonomy (NCBI): domain Bacteria; kingdom Pseudomonadati; phylum Pseudomonadota; class Gammaproteobacteria; order Pseudomonadales; family Pseudomonadaceae; genus Pseudomonas; species Pseudomonas sp. S3(2024). Next base: position 315,947 of record NZ_JAZAQQ010000004.1, read on the forward strand.
ACCCGCGCCGGGCCAAGGCCGGGGCCAACGTCAGCCAGATGCACTACGCGCGCAAAGGCATCATCACCGCCGAGATGGAATACGTCGCCATCCGCGAAAACATGAAGCTGCAAGAGGCCCGCGCCGCCGGCCTGTTGACCCAGCAACACGCCGGCCACAGCTTCGGCGCGAGCATTCCGAAAGAAATCACCCCCGAGTTCGTCCGCGAAGAAATCGCCCGTGGTCGCGCGATCATTCCGGCCAACATCAACCACGTCGAACTGGAACCGATGATCATCGGCCGTAACTTCCTGGTGAAGATCAACGGCAACATCGGCAACAGCGCCCTGGGTTCGTCCATCGAAGAAGAAGTGGCGAAACTGACGTGGGGCATTCGCTGGGGTTCGGACACGGTGATGGACCTGTCCACCGGCAAACATATTCACGAAACCCGCGAGTGGATCATCCGCAACTCGCCGGTGCCGATCGGTACCGTGCCGATCTATCAGGCGCTGGAGAAGGTCAACGGCGTCGCTGAAGACCTGACCTGGGAGCTGTTCCGCGACACGCTGATCGAACAGGCCGAGCAGGGCGTCGACTACTTCACCATCCACGCCGGCGTGCTGCTGCGCTACGTGCCGCTGACCGCCAAGCGCGTGACCGGCATCGTTTCCCGTGGCGGTTCGATCATGGCCAAGTGGTGCCTGGCGCACCACAAAGAGAACTTCCTCTACACCCACTTCGACGAAATCTGCGAAATCATGAAGGCCTACGACGTCAGCTTCTCGCTGGGCGATGGCCTGCGTCCGGGCTCGATTGCCGACGCCAACGACGAAGCGCAATTCGGCGAGCTGGAGACCCTCGGCGAGCTGACCAAGATCGCCTGGAAACACGACGTGCAGTGCATGATCGAAGGCCCGGGCCACGTGCCGATGCAGTTGATCAAAGAGAACATGGACAAGCAGCTGGAGTGCTGCGACGAGGCGCCGTTCTACACCCTCGGCCCGCTGACCACCGACATCGCGCCGGGTTACGACCACATCACCTCGGGTATCGGTGCGGCGATGATCGGCTGGTTCGGTTGCGCCATGCTCTGCTACGTGACGCCGAAGGAACACCTCGGCTTGCCGAACAAGGATGACGTGAAGACCGGGATCATCACCTACAAGATCGCCGCCCACGCAGCGGACTTGGCCAAAGGGCATCCGGGCGCGCAGATTCGCGACAACGCCTTGAGCAAGGCGCGTTTCGAATTCCGTTGGGAAGACCAGTTCAACCTTGGTCTCGATCCGGACACCGCGCGTTCGTATCACGACGAAACCTTGCCGAAGGACTCGGCCAAGGTCGCGCACTTCTGCTCGATGTGCGGGCCGAAATTCTGCTCGATGAAGATCACTCAGGAAGTCCGTGAATACGCGGCCAACCAGCGGATCGACGCGGTCGACGTGGACGTCGCCCAGGGTCTTGCGGAGCAGGCCGAGCGGTTCAAGAAGGAAGGCAGTCAGCTGTACAAGAAGGTTTGATCTGACCTGAAGTCTGCGGTGTCTGTGCTGGCCCCTTCGCGAGCAAGCCCGCTCTCACATTTGAATCCAGCTGTTCACAAAACTTGTGTTCACAGGCGATCCAGTGTGGGAGCGGGCTTGCTCGCGAAGGCGTCAGAACAGGCGCCAGGGATCTCAATGACAAAAATACTCCTCTGAGATAACACCTTGAGCATTCAACCCGGCACTTATTCCCCCGACCTCGCCGTACCCGCCGACAAGCGAGTATTCGGCGGTCGCGATCTGTTTTCCCTGTGGTTTTCCCTCGGCATCGGCCTGATGGTATTGCAAACCGGTGCCTTGCTCGCGCCGGGTCTGGGCCTTTCCGGTTCGCTGCTGGCGATTTTCCTCGGCACACTGGTTGGCGTGCTGCTGTTGGCCGCGGTCGGCGTGATCGGCAGCGATACCGGTCTGTCGTCGATGGCCGCACTCAAACTGAGCCTCGGCCACAAAGGCGCGAGCCTGCCGGCGCTGCTCAACCTGCTGCAACTGATCGGTTGGGGCTCGTTCGAAATCATCGTCATGCGTGACGCTGCCAGCCTGCTCGGCAGCCGTGCGTTCAGCGAAGGTTCGCTGTGGGCCAGCCCGATGCTCTGGACCTTGTGCTTCGGCGCACTGGCGACTTTGCTCGCAGTCAGCGGGCCGCTGACGTTCGTGCGCAAGATCCTGCGTAAATGGGGTATCTGGCTGATCTTGGCCGCGTGCATCTGGCTGACCTGGAATCTGTTCGCCAAGGCTGATCTGGCGGCACTCTGGGCGCGTGCCGGGGACGGTTCGATGCCGTTCGCCGTGGGCTTCGATATTGCCATCGCCATGCCGTTGTCGTGGCTGCCGCTGATCGCCGATTACTCGCGTTTCGGCAAGCGTGCGAAGAACGTCTTCGGCGGCACCGCCATCGGTTTCTTCATCGGCAATTTCTGGCTGATGAGCCTCGGCGTGGCTTACACCCTGGCCTTTGCGCCGAGCGGTGAAGTCAATGCGTTACTGCTGGCACTGGCCGGGGCCGGTCTGGGCATTCCGCTGTTGCTGATTCTGCTGGATGAGTCGGAAAACGCTTTCGCCGACATTCATTCGGCAGCGGTGTCGAGCGGGATTCTGTTGCGCTTGAAAGTCGAGCATCTGGCCTTGGCCATCGGCGTGATCTGCACCCTGATTGCACTGCTGGCGCCATTGGCGCAGTACCAGAACTTCCTGTTGCTGATCGGCTCGGTGTTTGCGCCGCTGTTCGGCGTGGTGCTGGTGGATCACTTCATCCTGCGCAAGCGCAGCGCTCAGGTGGCGTCAGCCGCATTGCGCTGGCCGGCGCTGTTGGCGTGGCTGGGCGGGATCAGCACCTACCACTTGCTGGCGAATCTGTATCCGGATGTCGGCGCGACCCTGCCGGCACTGGTGCTGGCAGGGCTGTTGCAACTGGTGCTCGGTCGGGCGTTCAGTTACGGCCGGGAAACAGCTCGGGTTTGAGAATGCCGTTCAGACGCGGGTAAGGGATCTTCAGTTCGACGTGGCCCAGCGCGTAAGGCGCGATGGTGCTCACGTCGTACTTGAGGATCACGCCACCGTAGGTCAGCGCCACGTTCGGGGTTTTGACGAACGGCCAGCTCTTCACGAAATCCGCTTCCTGATCGAGCTTGGTGCTGATCAGCCAGCTGTTATGCGCCACTTGCGCCGCTTTCCAGAACGCCTCTTCCTGACCCGGCAGCAACATGTCCGACAGGTTCAGCACTTTATGCTGCTGACGCGAATAGTTGATGAAACCGCGGCCCGGCGTGCCATGGGCGCCGCCGGTGTCGAGGTAGCTCGACAGTTCGATGATCACCAAGCCGTCATGCTGCTCGCGTACCTTGGCCTGCAAATAGCTGCTGTTGCGCGGGCCGGCGTTGCGCAGGAATTGATCACGATAGGCAGCCAGGGTTGGCGCCACCGCTGCGTTCTGCTCGGTGCGGGTCATTTGCAGCAGGCGTTTTTCGATAATGCCGTCCAGCGCAGGCTCGGCCGCGAAGTGCACGGTATCGATATTCACCAGCGGGCAGTCCGGGTTGGAACAGCCGGGTTTCAGGGTTTCCGACGCATCGCGAGTGGTTTCCAGCGGCGTGCGGTAGTTGGGCTGGAACAGGTTGGCGCAGGCGCCCAGGGTCAGGGCGATGGCGGCCACGGAGGCAATTTTGAAAAGCGACATGGGCGTCCTTTCTGAAACAGGGGAAGGCAAAAAGTTATCCGCTTCGACTCTCGCCGAAGCAGTCAGTTCGCCACTAAGCTAATTAGAGTGGGTTTCGCCGCCACCGTCCATCCCGCTGACGGTAAAGGGGCTGCATCAATCATCGCGGGCGCGTTAGGATGGCGCGAAGTCGAGGTCGCCAGTAACCAAAAGCAGCCTCGTATTGGATTTGCAGCAAGAGAGGATGCTCATGACAGATTTTGCCAACGCCACTCCGGCCACCGTCGATGTCGTAAAGCGCGAGCGCTGCTACGAGGGCTTCTACAAGCTCGACCGTTTGCACCTGCGCCATGAACTGTTCGCCGGGGGCATGAGCCGCGAGATCAACCGCGAAGTCTTCGTGCGTCACGATGCCGTGTGCCTGCTGCCTTACGATCCAAAGCGCGATGAAGTGGTGCTGCTCGAGCAGTTTCGCGTCGGTGCCATGGGCAAGACCGACAACCCGTGGCTGGTTGAGCTGGTCGCCGGTCTGATCGACAAGGCCGAAGTGCCGGAAGAAGTTGCTCACCGCGAGGCGCAGGAGGAAGCTGGGCTGGACATCAAGGCCCTGTGGCCGATGACCAAATATTTCCCGTCGCCGGGCGGCAGCAACGAATTCGTGCATTTGTACCTGGGGCACTGCAGCACCGAAGGCGTAGGCGGCCTGCATGGGCTGGAGGAAGAAGCAGAAGACATCCGTGTCACGGTCTGGGCCTTTGAAGATGCCTTGCAGGCCGTCCGTGACGGACGCATTGCCAACGCGGCGAGCATCATCGCCTTGCAATGGCTGGCGCTGAACCGCGCCGAAGTGAGGGGGTTATGGTCGTAAACAAGCTGCGCGATCGCTATCGAGTCGACCTCGCCGGGCTGCAAGCCGCCTGCGAGGCCAACTACGCGCGCCTGATGCGACTGGTGCCGGACATGCGCAACGACCCCGAGGCGCGGCGGATCGCCGTGACCCAGGGCGAGCAGATGCTCGGCGTGCTGGCCCTCGAAGTGCTGCAGACCTGCCCCTACACCACCACTTTGCAGGTGCGTCAGGAACACAGTTTGCCGTGGCTGCCGGTGCCGCAACTGGAAGTGCAGGTCTATCACGACGCGCGCATGGCCGAGGTGATCAGCGCCGAACATGCACGACGCTTTCGCGGCATCTATCCTTACCCGAACGCCGCGATGCATCAGCCGGATGAAAAGGCCCAGCTCAATCTGTTCCTGGGGGAATGGCTGAGCCATTGTCTGGCCCTGGGGCACGAGTACGAAGTCGTACGCTAGTTGTGAACTGCGTCCGGTTCGCCGGTTTCCCCTTTGCGTCATCCCCCAGCATAATTGCGGCACTCAACCGATTCCGTGCTTTTGCCCTGGGAGAACGCCTTGCCGAGCGTATCCACATTGACCACCGCCGATCCGGCGCTGCTGGTGCAGTTATCCGACAGTCATCTGTTCGCCGAGGCGGACGGCACACTGCTGGGCATGAACACCCGCGAGAGCCTGCAAAAGGTCATCGAGTTGGTGCTGGGGCAGCAACCTCGGATCGACTTGATTCTGGCCACGGGGGACCTTTCCCAGGATGGCACTCTGGAGTCGTATCAACAGTTTCGTGAGATGACGGCTCAGATCGATGCGCCGGCGCGCTGGATTCCCGGCAATCACGATGAGCCGCAAATCATGGCTCAGGCCGCGGTGCAAAGTGCGTTGCTGGAGTCAGTGGTCGATGTCGGCAACTGGCGCGTGACCTTGCTCGACTCGGCGGTGCCGGGCTCTGTGCCGGGGTATCTGCAGGATGATCAGTTGCAACTGCTGGCGCGCTCGCTGAGCGAAGCGCCGGAGCGCCATCATCTGGTGTGTTTCCACCATCATCCGGTGCCGGTGGGTTGTGCCTGGGCGGAGCCGATCGGTTTGCGCAATCCCGAAGCATTCTTCGACGTGCTCGATCGTTTTCCTCAGGCTCGCGCGGTGCTGTGGGGGCATGTGCATCAGGAGATCGACCGCGAACGCAACGGCGTACGGCTGATGGCCTCGCCTTCGACCTGCATTCAGTTCGAGCCGGGCAGTCACGACTTCAAGGTCGGTGAGCAGGCGCCGGGCTATCGCTGGTTGCGGCTGTTGCCGGACGGGCGGCTGGAAACCGGTGTCGAGCGCGTTACCGACTTCCAATTCACCGTCGATTACGGCTCCGAAGGCTACTGAAAACCGAGTTGCGCCCCTTCGCGAGCAAGCCCGCTCCCACAAAGGATCTGTGCCGTTCGCAAATCCCTTGTGGGAGCGGGCTTGCTCGCGAAGGCGTCCCTACAAACACCCACGACTTCCCTGACTCCCTGTAAACTCCGCTATCTTTCGCCGACACCCAGGGAGCTCAAATGTCCGGTTCGATCCTCTATATCCACGGTTTCAACAGCGCGCCGGCCTCGAAAAAGGCCTGTCAGCTGGTCGAGGTGATGGAACGGCTGGGTTTGAGCGACCAATTGCGTGTCCCGGCGCTGCATCACCACCCGCGTGAAGCCATCGGTCAGTTGCAGCAGGCGATTGCCGAGCTGGGCCGGCCGTTGCTGGTGGGAAGCTCACTCGGCGGCTACTATGCGACTCACCTGGCTGAGCGCCACGGCTTGAAAGCCCTGCTGGTCAACCCGGCGGTCAGCCCGCACCGGATGTTCGACGGCTACCTGGGCACACAGAAAAACCTGTATACCGATGAGACCTGGGAATTGACCCACGACCATGTGACGGCCCTGGCCGAGCTGGAAGTGCCGGCACCCGTGGATGCACAGCGTTATCAGGTGTGGTTGCAGACCGGCGATGAAACACTGGATTATCGCCTCGCCCAGCAGTATTACCGGGCCTGCGCCTTGCGCATTCAGGCCGGCGGCGACCATGGTTACCAGGGTTTTGCCGAACAATTACCGGCGTTGTTGAGTTTTGCCGGCATTGGCGCCGATTTGTATCAGGCAATCGATTTCACCGCACTGTGAAGTCTTGCCCCTTTTTCATTGAATCACTGACGACGAGACCCTATGGCCACTCCCAGCGCTAGCTCTTATAACGCCGACGCCATCGAAGTCCTCTCGGGCCTCGACCCGGTGCGCAAACGCCCCGGCATGTACACCGACACCAGTCGGCCGAACCACCTCGCCCAGGAAGTCATCGACAACAGTGTCGACGAAGCCCTGGCCGGCCACGCCAAATCGGTGCAGGTCATTCTGCACGCCGATCACTCGCTGGAAGTCAGCGACGACGGTCGCGGCATGCCGGTCGACATTCACCCGGAAGAGGGTGTGTCGGGTGTCGAGCTGATCCTCACCAAGCTGCATGCGGGCGGCAAGTTTTCCAACAAGAACTACCAGTTCTCCGGCGGTTTGCACGGGGTGGGTATTTCCGTGGTCAACGCCTTGTCGACCGAAGTCCGGGTGCGCGTGAAGCGTGACGGCAACGAATACCAGATGACCTTCAAGGATGGCTTCAAGGCCACCGAGCTGGAAATCGTCGGCACCGTTGGCAAGCGCAACACCGGCACCAGCGTGTACTTCGCGCCGGATCCGAAATACTTCGATTCACCGAAATTCTCCATCAGCCGCCTCAAGCACGTGCTCAAGGCCAAAGCTGTGTTGTGCCCGGGGCTGCTGGTCAGCTTCGAAGACAAAGGCACCGGCGAAAAGGTCGAGTGGCATTACGAAGACGGTCTGCGCTCCTATCTGGTAGACGCGGTCAGCGAATTCGAACGCCTGCCGGACGAGCCATTCTGCGGCAGCCTCGCCGGTAATAAAGAAGCGGTCGACTGGGCGCTACTGTGGTTGCCGGAAGGTGGCGACGCGGTGCAGGAAAGCTACGTCAACCTGATCCCGACGGCGCAGGGCGGGACCCACGTCAACGGTCTGCGTCAGGGCCTGCTCGACGCGATGCGCGAGTTCTGCGAATTCCGCAGCCTGCTGCCACGCGGCGTGAAGCTGGCGCCGGAAGACGTCTGGGAACGCATCGCTTTCGTGCTGTCGATGAAGATGCAGGAGCCGCAATTCTCCGGCCAGACCAAAGAGCGTCTGTCGTCCCGTGAAGCGGCGGCGTTCGTTTCCGGCGTCGTGAAAGATGCATTCAGCCTGTGGCTCAACGCCAACCCGGAAACCGGTCTGGCGCTGGCCGAACTGGCGATCAACAACGCCGGTCGCCGCCTGAAAGCGAGCAAGAAAGTCGAGCGCAAGCGCGTCACCCAGGGCCCTGCGTTACCGGGCAAACTGGCTGACTGCGCCGGGCAGGATCCGATGCGGTCCGAGCTGTTCCTGGTCGAAGGTGATTCCGCCGGTGGTTCCGCCAAGCAAGCGCGGGACAAGGAATTCCAGGCGATCCTGCCGTTGCGCGGCAAGATCCTCAACACCTGGGAAGTCGATGGCAGCGAAGTGCTGGCCAGCCAGGAAGTGCACAACATCGCCGTGGCCATCGGGGTCGATCCGGGCGCTGCAGACATGAGCCAGCTGCGCTACGGCAAAATCTGCATCCTCGCCGACGCCGACTCCGACGGTCTGCACATCGCGACGCTGCTGTGCGCGTTGTTCGTCCAGCATTTCCGCCCGCTGGTGGACGCCGGTCACGTCTACGTGGCGATGCCGCCGCTGTACCGCATCGATCTCGGCAAAGAGATCTACTACGCCCTCGACGAAGCCGAGCGCGACGGGATTCTCGACCGTCTGGTGGCCGAGAAGAAACGCGGCAAACCGCAGGTCACCCGATTCAAAGGTCTGGGTGAAATGAACCCGCCGCAACTGCGTGAAACCACCATGGACCCGAACACCCGGCGCCTGGTGCAGTTGACGCTGGGCGAGGATTTTGCCGAAACCTCGGAAATGATGGACATGCTGCTGGCGAAGAAACGCGCCGGTGATCGCAAGACCTGGCTCGAATCCAAGGGCAACCTTGCCGAGGTGCTGGCCTGATGCGGTTTGGCTGGGCCTTGGCGGGTGCGTTGCTGCTGAGTGCGATGGGCGTGTCGGCGGAGCCGCTGCAGGAGTTGCGCGTGCTCTCCGAACACCCGGTCGAAGGCATGCGTGGCGGCAACCTGTCGGGACTGGCCAAGTGTGGCAGCGAGTTGTGGACGGTGTCGGACCGCGATGACGATCTGATCTATCGGCTCAATACCGCCGATCAGGTCTGGCAGGCCGAGGCCTTGCACATCGACGTGCCGCTGGTGCCAGAGACCGGTTTGCCGTGGGGATTGCGCTCGCGCAATTGGGCCGCGTCGTTCGTGCGCGGTGGCGACCTCGATTTCGAAGGCATCAGCTGCGACAGCGCCGGCAATCGCTACATTGTCAGCGAGGGCCACGCGGCGGTCTTGCAGGTGCCCGTCAGCGGCCCGGTCAACTGGCTGAAGATTTCGCCGATGATGGTTCGCGAAGCGCGGGCCAGTGGCATGCTCCTGCATTTCAATGCGATCTTCGAAGGTCTGGCGATCAACCCGGCGGGCGATCAGATGTGGCTGGCCGGCGAACGGCAAAACCGCGGCCTGCTGCTGATCAAGCGTCAGCAGACGGTGTGGGATTGCGACGGTCGTTGCGTGCTGCTCAGCGAGGGCGGCAAGGAGATGCAGCCGCCGCAGTTTCCGCACGCCAAAGCGGTCGACCGCGACTTTTCCGACCTTTCGTTGTTCAACGGCAAATTGTTTACCCTTGAACGCAACGCCTTCCAGATTTGTCGGCGCGACGCGCAGACTGCCAAGGTCGAGCGCTGCTGGTCGTACGCCGCTGAACTGTTACAGGCCAACCGCCGTTACTCGCAGAACTTCGGGTTGGAAGAAGCATTGATCGTTGACGCTGAGGGTGCGTGGGTCGGCGTCGACAATAATTTCGGCCCCCGCGCCGACGGTGAGGTTCGGCCGATCGTCTGGCGCTTCGCCGCGCCTGAAGGTGGCTGGAGCGCCAAACCGTGAGTCAGCAACCGCCGGGCAAGCGCGCCGGCCGGGTGTTGATGATTCTGGCCTGGTGCGCGGGGCTGTTTCTGGCCACGCGGTTTTTCGGCCAGTGGGAAGAACGTCAGCAGAATCCGAACGTGGTGGTCACGTCCGAGCAGCATGGTGGCGTGATCGAAGTGAAGCTGGCCGGCAACGCCCAAGGGCATTTTGTCGCCAGCGGTCAGATCAACGGTGAGCCGGTGGAGTTCATGCTCGACACCGGCGCGACCGATGTGGCGATCCCGGCGGATCTGGCCAAGCGCTTGAAACTGGAAGAGGGTTTCGGTGTGACCCTGAGCACGGCCAACGGCCTGAGCCAGGGCTACCGGACAAAGATCGACCGTCTGCAACTGGGCGACATTGTGCTGCGGGATGTCCGCGCGCTGGTGGCGCCGGGGCTGCATGGCGATCAGGTGCTGCTCGGCATGAGCGCCCTGAACAAACTTGAATTTACCCAGCGCGGTGGCACCATGCTGCTGCGCCAGACAACGAACCGATGAGGCCCGCATGAGCGACTCCCTTGATCTCAGCCTGGACGGTGTAGAACGCCGCTCGCTGGCTGACTTCACCGAAAATGCCTACCTCAACTACTCCATGTACGTGATCATGGACCGTGCCCTGCCGCATATCGGCGACGGCCTGAAACCGGTACAGCGGCGCATCATTTATGCGATGAGCGAGTTGGGGCTGGACGCCGATTCCAAGCACAAGAAATCGGCGCGTACCGTCGGTGACGTGCTCGGCAAGTTCCATCCGCATGGCGATTCGGCGTGTTACGAAGCGATGGTGTTGATGGCCCAGCCGTTCAGCTATCGCTACACGCTGGTCGACGGCCAGGGTAACTGGGGTGCGCCGGACGATCCGAAATCCTTCGCCGCCATGCGTTACACCGAAGCACGCCTGTCGCGCTATTCCGAAGTGCTGCTCAGCGAACTGGGCCAAGGCACCGCTGACTGGGGCCCGAATTTCGACGGCACCCTGCAGGAACCGCTGGTGTTGCCGGCACGTTTGCCGAACATCCTGCTCAACGGCACCACCGGCATCGCTGTCGGTATGGCCACCGACGTGCCGCCGCACAACCTGCGCGAAGTTGCCACCGCTTGTGTGCGCTTGCTCGATGAGCCGAAAGCCACGGTCGAACAGCTCTGCGAACACATTCAAGGCCCGGACTATCCGACCGAAGCGGAAATCATCACGCCGCGTGCCGACCTGCTGAAAATGTACGAAACCGGCAAGGGCTCGGTGCGCATGCGCGCCGTGTACCACGTCGAGGACGGCGACATCATCGTCACCGCGCTGCCGCACCAGGTCTCCGGGGCCAAAGTGCTGGAGCAGATCGCCGCGCTGATGCAGGCCAAGCCGTCGAAAGCACCGCAGATCGCTGACCTTCGTGATGAATCCGACCACGAAAACCCGTGCCGCATCGTAATCATTCCGGTCAACAGCCGCGTCGATCACGAAGCGCTGATGCAGCACCTGTTCGCCAGCACCGAGCTGGAGTCGACCTACCGGGTCAACGTCAACATCATCGGTCTGGATGGCAAGCCGCAACTGAAGAACCTGCGTGCATTGCTGGTCGAATGGCTGGAGTTCCGCGTGCTGACCGTGCGCCGCCGCCTGCAATTCCGCCTCGACAAGGTCGAGCGTCGCCTGCACCTGTTGGACGGTTTGCTGATCGCCTACCTCAACCTGGATGAAGTGATCCACATCATCCGCACCGAGGAGCACCCGAAAGCCAAGCTGATCGAGCGATTTGCCCTCAGCGAGATCCAGGCCGACTACATCCTCGACACCCGCCTGCGGCAGTTGGCGCGTCTGGAAGAGATGAAGCTGCGCGACGAGCAGGACGAACTGCTCAAGGAACAAGCCAAGCTGCAAGCCCTGCTGGGCAGCGAAGCCAAGCTGAAGAAGCTGGTGCGCACCGAGCTGCTGAAAGACGCTGAAACCTATGGCGATGACCGTCGTTCGCCGATCGTCGAACGTGCTGAAGCGAAGGCGCTGACCGAACACGATCTGCTGCCGAACGAGAAAGTTACCGTCGTGCTGTCGGAAAAAGGCTGGATCCGTTCGGCCAAAGGCCATGACATCGATGCCACCGGCCTGTCGTACAAGGCGGGTGACGGCTTCAAAACCTCGGCGGCGGGACGTTCCAACCAGTCTGCCGTGGTAATTGACTCCACTGGCCGCAGCTATTCGGTCGCCGCGCATACGTTGCCGTCAGCGCGTGGCCAGGGCGAACCGTTGACCGGGCGTCTAACCCCGCCACCGGGCGCGACCTTCGAGTGCGTGCTGATGCCGGAAGACGATGCGCTGTACGTGATCGCCTCCGACGCCGGTTACGGTTTCGTGGTCAAGGGCGAAGACCTGCAAGCCAAGAACAAGGCCGGTAAAGCCCTGTTGAGCTTGCCGAACAACGCCAAGGTGATCGCGCCGCGTCCGGTGACTGATCGCGAGAATGACTTGCTTGCCGCCGTGACAAGCGAGGGGCGGATGCTGGTCTTCAATATCAGCGATTTGCCGCAGTTGGCGAAGGGCAAGGGCAACAAGATCATCGGTGTACCGGGTGACCGTGTCGCCAGCCGTGAAGAGTTTGTCACGGACATTGCTGTGATTCCCGCGGGTGCAACCTTGATCCTGCAAGCAGGCAAACGTCCGTATAAACTGAAAGCTGAAGACCTCGAACACTACAAAGGTGAGCGTGGACGGCGTGGCAACAAGCTTCCACGTGGCTTCCAGCGGGTCGATGCACTGCTCGTCGAAAACCTCAATTAGGCGAAAACGCCCATCTAGAGGCGTCGATCTACGATTTAACGCGTAGATCGACGCTTTGGCGCTGGAGTCGGAACGCATATTCACGGATGATATGGCCTTTCCAAGCGCCGGCGTGGCCGAGCGTTCTTCATATTTATTGAGTATTTTCACTGTGGTCAGCCTTGTGGCGGCCACCTGGACGGGATGATGACTGCTCTGCGCCCCCTTATTTTCCTGCTCGCCGGCGTTTTGGGCCTGGCGGGTTGCAGCGTTCACCAGCCGGTGTCGCTGTATCAGCTGGACAGCGGAAGTCCGGCTCAGCCTGCGCAAAGCACAGGCATGGCGGTTTTGTTGGGTCCGGTAGTCATTGCTGATTACCTGCAACGTGAAACTTTGCTGCAACGTCAACCGGACGGCAGCCTGCAAGCCTCGACCGACGGTCGCTGGGCGGGCAGCCTTTCGTCGGATATCGATCAATTGCTGATGCGTCAGGTGGCCGGTCATCTGGACAGCCAGCGTGTGGTATTGGCACCCGCCACTCTGGGATTTGCCCCGGATGTGCAGGTATTGCTGACCATCACGCGTCTGGACTCCGGTGAGAAGCAACCGGCGATCCTCGATGCACAATGGCGCCTGATCGACCGTCGTGGTCAGGTGCGCGATAACCGCATCGTTCATCTGCAGGAGCTGCATGCCGGCACCACGGCTTCGCAGGTGCAGGCGCAGGGGATTCTGCTGCAGCGTCTGGCCGAGCAGTTGTCGGTGGCGCTCAAGCCATTGGCCAACCAGCCTCCGGTGGCCGAAGCACCGCGTAAGGCAGCGCCTAAACCGGCAGCGCCGGCGGCGGATGCAGAGAAGCAGCCGAAGATTCCGATGGCTTCGCCGATTCGTACCGATATGGAAGTGTTCCGCTTCTGAGTGTGGTTTGAGTCAAAACAAAGCCCGCCTTGTGCGGGCTTTGTTGTGTCCGGGGGCTGGAGGACAGTTGTCGTCAGTGCTGACGCCTTCGCGAGCAAGCTCGCTCCCACATTTGATCAGCGGCGGGCACGTACCCTGTGGGAGCGGGCTTGCTCGCGAAGGGGCCGGAACAGGCGCCATAAAAGATCGCAGGCAACAAAAAAGCCCGCAGACAATCACTTGTCTGCGGGCTTCTGTGCATCTGGCCTAAGGCTTACGCCCGGCGCTCATGCATCCGCGCCAGTTGCCGCTCGAGCATCGACGGATAAGGCTCCATCAACCGCTCGACACAGCAGGCCCCCTCAGGGCTGGCGATCGGGCGGATCCGCGCACGCTGACGAATCAGCGCATCGTCTCCGATCTTGCGCTCGACCAGCAGCAGGTTGCGACTGTGTTGCGACAGGGCCAGGGCATCCTGAGCCGAATCGGTCAGCAGCAGGTCGATCTGGCTCAGGCCGAACAGCTCGTCGCCCAGGGTCAGGCCCAGTTGCAATTGCAGGGTGATGCCGCTGTCGGCGACTTCGATCTGCAACTGATGGCCCAGCGCCCGCAGCAACTCGCCGCAGCAGATGGCGTTGGTCAGGTAGTCGTCACCGCTGTCTTCGGTGTGGAACAGCATCAGTGTGCTGCCATCGTTCAGGGTTTCGATTTCGCCCTGATACAGCGAAGCGGCCTGATCGAGACAATCGCGATAGCGCTCCAGCAACTCTTCCAGACGGGCGCGCGGCAGGCGCCGCAGTTGCTCTTGCGAACCCAGCTGAATCGCCAGCACCGCGCTGTGCTGCGGCACGCTTGGTGTCGCTTTACGCGGAGCCGGAACAGCTTCGGTCAGCGACTCGTCGCGCAGATCGGCAAACGGGTCTTCGTCGTCATCATCGTCTTCAACGGTGCTGACCACGTGGCGCGGCGCCGGTTTTTGCGCGGCCATCGGGCGGGTTTCGTCAAAGCTCGGGTCACGCAGGTTGCGCACTTCGAACTCTGGCTCATCCTCTTCCTCGAACTCGGGTTCTGGCTCAGGTTCAGGCGCAGGCTCCGGAGCGTAGTTGGCGTGCAGCTGACGCGCCAGATCGCCGATTTCGTCCTGACGATCTATGCCCGGCGTGTGTTCGTCGATGCGCCGCAGCCAGACGCGCAATTGCAGCAACGGCGTCGATAGATAGCGCCCCATGCGCAGGCTCAGGGCCAGCGACAGGGCCAGCAGAATCGCACTGAGAATGCCCATGCTCTGCAGGCTGATGGTCATCGGCTGCTGGAACTGATCCATGTCCAGGCTGATGCGCAGTTGCCCGGCAGTCACGTCCTGGAAGGTGATCTTGCTCTCGTACATGCCCTCGGCTTCGCCCAGCAGGCTGTGCTTGGGACGCTGACCGGATTCGGCGAGGATGCGGTTGTCCACGCTATAGATAGCGGCGTGTGCCACCAGCTTGTTCTTGGTCAGGTTGTTGAGCAGCACGTTGAGGCTGAGGATGTCGTTGGACACCAACAGTTCAGTGGCGGAGGTGGCAGTCTGCGTGGTCAGGCTTTCGCCCAGCGCATCGGCCTGCTCGTGCATGGCCTGCTTGAACTGCAAGCCCATCACCCCGGCATAGATCACCAGGGCCAGAGCGACCAGGATCACGTTATGGCTGGCAATGCGCAATGCAATCGGCACACGGCGGTGGCGCAGTGCACGGAAGATCAGCAGGAAGAAGTTATCGGTTTTAACTGGCGTGGGCCGGTTCACTGAGCTCGGCTCTTTTGTCCGTGAAGTTGACGCGCAGTATAGCGACAGGCCCTAGACCGGCAAAGCGCTCGCGGTGCCCGATGGTCACTGAAAGTGGGTAGAATGCGGTTTTTTTCCAGTTGCGGGGGTGCGCGTTGCGCGAAATCGTCCTGATTAACATCACGGGAGTCGACCGTCCGGGTCTGACTGCGGCCATTACCGGCGTTCTGGCACAAGGTGGTGTGAACATTCTCGACATTGGTCAGGCGGTGATCCACGACACCCTGTCGTTCGGCATCCTGGTCGAGATTCCCGACTCCGAGCAAGGCAAAGCCGTGCTCAAGGACATCCTGTTCAAGGGCTACGAGCTCGACCAGCAGGTGCGCTTCACCCCGGTGTCCGAAGAGGATTACCAGCAATGGGTGGGCAATCAGGGCAAAAAACGCCACATCGTCACCCTGTTGACCCGCAAAGTAACCGCCGGCCAATTGCAGGCGGTCAGCTCGATCACCGCCAAATATGGCCTGAACATCGACCATATCGACCGTCTGTCGGGTCGCATGCCGCTGGACACTCCGGCGGACAAGGGCAAGGGCTGCATCGAGTTCTCCGTGCGTGGTGAAGCGGCTGATCCGCAGGCGCTGCGTGCCGAATTCCTCAGCGTTGCGCAGGAGCTGAACGTCGACATCGCCTTCCAGGAAGATTCGCTGTTCCGCCGCAACCGGCGTCTGGCGGTGTTCGACATGGACTCCACGCTGATCGAAGCCGAAGTCATCGACGAACTGGCCAAGGCCGCCGGTGTCGGTGAGCAGGTCTCGGCCATCACCGAGCGCGCGATGGCCGGCGAACTGGACTTCCGCGCCAGCTTCAAAGAGCGCCTGGCGTTGCTCAAAGGTCTGGATGTCAGCGTGCTGGACTCGATCGGCGCTTCGCTGCGCCTGACCGAAGGCGCGGAAACCCTGTTCGCCGAACTCAAGCGCCTGGGCTACAAGACCGCGATCCTGTCCGGCGGCTTCACTTACTTCGCCAAGCAGTTGCAGGCCAAACTCGGCATCGACTACGTGTTCGCCAACGAACTGGAAGTGGTCGACGGCAAGTGCACCGGCGTGGCCATCGAGCCGATCGTCGATGCGCAGCGTAAAGCGGATCTGCTGAAGGAACTGGCGCACAAGGAAGGCTTGCGTCTGGAGCAGACCATCGCTGTGGGCGACGGCGCGAATGACCTGCCAATGCTGGCGATTGCCGGGCTGGGTGTGGCGTTCCGCGCCAAGCCGCTGGTCAAGCAGTCGGCGAAGCAGGCGATTTCCACCCTTGGGCTGGATGGTGTGCTGTATCTGCTGGGCTTTCGCGATCGCGATGGGCAGCTCTGAAATCTCGGTTGTCTGAGCGGGCCCTTTCGCGAGCAAGCCCGCTCCCACATTGAACTCGGTCTCCTGTGGGAGCGGGCTTGCTCGCGAAGGGCTCAACCCGATCTAAAGCGATTTCCACAACGAATCGAAATCCTCCTCGCCCCCGCCATTCTGCGCGGCCTCCAGCGAGCGATAGGCAAACTGATTGAAACTGTGCGTACTCGCCACCCGTCGATCCAGCCCGGCGCGGTGTTCTTCGCCGTGGGTGTTGATCAGCACTTTATTGCCTTCCTGAAACGGCAGGCGCGGGGCGAGCAAGGTCGCGGGCAAGTCGATGGCGCTGATCTCCGGTAGCAGCAGACCGCGCAAATACTGACTGTGATCATCTCGCGAGCGCACCAGTTGCAAGCCGCAGGGTTCGGCGTGTGGCGCCACCAGTTCTATGCCCATTTGCGGCCCGCTGCCGCGTACCTGACGAATCCAGCGCACCACCGCGATGCTCCAGCCCTGATTCGCACTGTCCTGAATCCCGAGCATTTCCCCGGCCTGCAATTCGACGGGTACTTCGCTTGGCCACGCCAGACAATAGCCGCCGGGACTGTGGTTGATCACCGGCAAACTGTAGGTCGGATAGTGTGGAGGGCTGTCCGTGTTGCTTTCGTCCTCGCCCAGATGGTCGTACTGGATTTCCTCGTAGGGCAGCAACTCTTCAGTTGCGCCCTGCGGTGCGGCGTAGAAGGCCTGGCTCCAGCTGTCCTTTTCGCCCTGGACCACCACGCGACTGAAATTGGCCGCGCGAGCACCGGGATGTTTCAGCAGTTCGCTGAAGCTGCGTTCGCCGCCCAGGTAAAAGTGCAGGGCGCTCATGCCGACGCACACGGTCAGGCTGCCTTGACCGGCGGTGCGCTGAAAACTGCGCTCAGCGGCCTGGCCCCAACTGGCGTGCACATGTTGCAGGGTGTCGAGGCTCAGTCCTGCCGGGACCGGCAGCGGCGTCGACGTCTCTTGCTGCAGTAAATGCGCTTCGATCATGTTCACCAGCGGTTGCGGATCTAAGCCCAGCAATGCGCCCTGTTGTTCTTTGCGAAACATGCTGCGGTAGCGCGGGCCGGCGTCCAGTTCAGCGCTGATGGCGAACAGTCCATCCTGCGGGCTGCCGGGATGCAGCTTGAGCAGGGCACTCCACGGCTCCAGCACTTCGGCCAGCCGGGCGATCTGGTTCTGGCGCAGTTGATTGCAACGGGCGCTGCCCAGCAGCAGGGCGGCGATGTAGGTCTGTTCCAGGCTCAGTTCGCTGCTCAGGCTCGCCAGATCGTCATGCACCCGACGCTGTTGCAACTGCAAGGCGCAAGCGCAGCGATACAACTGATGCAGCTCGAACCACAGATGTTCCGGCGGCGGACTGTACAGCTGCGTCGCCCGCAGCAGTTGCCCCTTGAGCGCATGCGCGGCCCGTTGCAGGGCCTGACTGACCAGCGCCGCACGATCCTTGTGATACTTGGGGACAATGCGCAGAACGATCTGCTTGTAGCCGATAGCCAGATGACTTTGCAGCGCCTGACACAGGTTGCTGATCTTGCGCGAACGGTCATCGAGCATGATCGCCTGATGCAGGAAGTGCCGCTCCAGATGCTGGCAGACGAAGTAAACCTCAGGGCGCAGCAGTTCGAGGAGTTGCAGGCGATTGTCACTAGGGGTGAGCAATTGGTTAAGTTCGCCCAGGCCTTGGTACAACTGGCGGGCGGTTTCGCCGATGTTGGCCTTGGGCAGGCCGGCGATCCAGCGCTTGAGGTCGCGCGGGGTGGCTTCACAGAACGACAGGCGCGTTTGCGTCGGGATCGGGGCGCGCAGGGAGGGTTGGGGGCGTGACTCACTCATGCCGTGACTGGCTCCAGCGGCGAAATTGGCAACACCAAGAACTCTAGCAGCTGTGGTCTGTTTCGCCGGATGGCGTCAGGCTTTTTGACCGCTGGTCTACTGGCCGGATGCCATTCAACAAGCCCTACTAGTCTCTCAGACGTGCGATCGGAAACGCACGGTTGCACGGCCTGCCGTCAACCTCGGGCAGGTCTCCCGAAACTTCAAGGAGATGAGGTTCATGTCTAAATATGCAGTGGCAAATCAATGGGGCGGTAGTTCGGCACCGTGGCATCCGGGTGGAACCTGGGTGCTGGGCGGGCGGGACAACCAGCAAGTCGTCGCCATCGAGATCAAGTCGGGCGATGGCGGCAAAAGCTTCACCGGCACCATGACTTACGCCGGCGAAGGCCCGATTGGCTTCAAGGCGCAGCGCACCGGTCAGAATCAATACAACGTCGAGAACCAGTGGGGTGGCAATGATGCCCCATGGCATCCGGGCGGCAAGTGGGTGATCGGTGGCCGGGACAATCAGAACGTTGTCGCGTTGAGCGTCACTTCCAGCGATGGAGGGAAAAACCTCAGTGGCACCAATACCTACGCCAACGAAGGGCCGATCGGCTTCCGTGGGCAGATAGAGTAACGGCGCCTCCCAGGTCGTGTCCGCCCCTTCACAGACGTGTGAAAGGGCGGATCAGCCGGCTCAGGCCGTCGGCAGGGCCAGGGCCTGGCCCATTTGCACTGGCGAACCCGCCACCAGTTCTTCAGCCCATTTCACTTGATCCGGGCCAAACAGCACGATCGCCGTCGAACCCAGTTTGAAGCGCCCCAGTTCCGCACCTTTTTCCAGATGAATCGGCGCACGGGCGGCTTCGTCGTAGCGGAAGGTTTTCAGTTCGCGCTTCGGTGGGGTGACCAGACCGGCCCACACGGTTTCGATCGAAGCGACGATCATCGCGCCGACCAGCACCACGGCCATCGGCCCGCGTTCGGTGTCGAAAATGCACGCCACACGCTCGTTGCGGGCGAACAGCTCCGGAACGTTTTCCGCGGTGGTCTGGTTGACCGAAAAGATTCGGCCCGGGATGTAGACCATCTCGCGCAGAGTGCCGGCCAGCGGCATGTGCACGCGGTGATAATCCTTCGGCGACAGGTAAATGGTGGCGAAGTCGCCGCCCATGAACGGCGCGGCATTCGCCGTGTCACCGCCCAGCAGTTCCAGCACGCTGAAGCTGTGGCCCTTGGCCTGGAACACCCGACCGTGTTCGATCGGGCCGAGCTGGCTGACCGCACCGTCGGCCGGGCTGAGGATCGCGCCCGGCGTCTGATCCAGTGGTCGCGCGCCGTCTTTCAGGGCTCGGGTGAAGAACGCGTTGAAATGCTCGTAGGCGGTCAGGTCTTCGACCAGCGCTTGCGACATGTCCACCTGATAACGCTTGGCGAACCACTGGGTGAAGGCATTCTTGAACCAGCGCACGCGGCACTCGGCGACGCAGCCGGCCAGGCGCGACAGCAGGTGATGAGGCAGCAGGTACTGGCTGAGGATAAACAGACGCTCTTTCATTAGTTGTCCTTAGAACCTTGAATCTCGACAGGCGTGTCAGGGTGGTTGCCCCATTCGCCCCAGGAACCGGCGTAGCCCTTGACCCGCGGATAACCGAGGGACTTGGCCACCAGATAAGTGAAGCCCGACCGGTGATGGGTCTGGCAGTGGGTAATGATTTCTTTGTCCTTGGTGATCCCGAGGTCTTCGAGGATCTGCGGCATGTCCGTGCGGATTCGCAATTGACGCGCCTTGTCCATGCCGGCGGTCCACTCGAAGTTCACCGCACCGGGGATGTGTCCACCCTTGGCGGCCAGCACTTTCTCACCGGAATATTCCAGTGGCCCACGGGCATCCCAGATCGCCAGATCGGTGGCGCCGAGACGACTTTGCAGATATTCACGGGTTGCCGTCGGCTCGTCGTGCAGGGTCAGCGCCACCGGGCCGCCCACTGCAGGCGGTACCTGGATCGACATCGGCATGCCCGCTTTCAGCCATGCCGGCAAACCGCCGTCGATGTAGTGGTATTTGTCATGACCGATCACGTCGAGCAGCCAGATGAAACGCCCGGCCCAGCCACCACCCTCGTCGTCGTAGACCACGTAAACCGCGTCCGGACGATGCCCCAGCTCACCGAACAACGCCTCCAGATCGGCTTTGGCCGGCAGCAGCCCCGGCGCCGGTGGCTGGCCGAGCTGGGTGCGCTTGGGGTCGACAAAGCGTGCGCCGGGAAGGTGACCTTCGGCATAACGGGCAGGGCTGGTCAGATCCACCAGAATCAGTTCAGGGGAATCGAGACGCGGGAGCAGGTCGCTCGGCTCGATGACGAGCGGCAAGCCAGAGAAGTCAGACATGTGAGGTCTCCAGAGCACAAAGGGGGGGATTGTAGCGCAGCCTCATCGGCTACGGCTGCTAAAGCTGTGCAGGGCCTTTTCGATGCACTGCGCGGTTTTGCCGAAAGCCTGCACGCTGATGTCGGCGAACGGCCCACCGCCCTGGTCGGCGACGACGATCATGATCACCCGGCCGTTATTGACCAGCGAACGCAGGAACAGATGCTCGCCACGGAACAGCGCACGCAGGCCCGGCGGCAACAATGCGGAAAATTGTGCGTTGTTCTCGGGGTTGATCCGCACCTGTGCCTGTTGTGCGAGCAGGCGCTGCAAGACTTTGCTCTGACTGACGACAAAGTTCAGCGCGCCGGCTTCCTTCGGCAAACCGAAGGTCTGGTTCACTCGCAGATTCGATTGCGTGCGGTCGGCCATCAGAATCATCACCCGGCGCATGCCGCTGGCGACCAGCGCATCACGGGCGGCGACGGTCAGGCTCATGGCATTGGTGAAGCGGCTCGGCTCGGCCAGCAGTTCGGCGCATTGCCGGCGCCATTGAGTCAGATCCTCGGCATTCGGCGCCGCCGCCGGCAGCATCCCGGCCGGCAAGCGATGGGTGCCCCATGGCCATAATAATGAAACGGCCGGGTGCCACAGATCGGGCATGGCATGCTGGCGCGCGCTGTTGGCGGCTTGCTGGTGCAGTTGCTGCTGCACTTCGTCCATCGAGATTTGCAGATAAAGGCTGGTCAGGTACTGCCAGCGCTCGCTGTGCGGACTGTCCCAGGCCTGTTGTGCCGACAGCGCCAGGCCGTTGGCCAGCAACACGGTGTTGGCCGGCTGGTTGAGCCAGCGGCGCAGGGTCGGATCGTCGTCGAGGCGATTCTGCTGGCGCAACGGATGTTCGCTGTCGCGGGCGATGCGCAGAACTTTCACCAGTTCGCGCTGTTCGCTGAGCAGCAGTTTATAACCCTGCTGCACCCAGATCGGCAGGTGCCAGACTTGTACCAGCGCTTCGGCGATCTTCAGCAGGCGCACGCCAAACAGTTGCTTCTCGACTGTGCGCGCCGATTCGCCCTTGTGGATAACCCGCAGCTCCCACTCTTCGAGCAATTCGGGAAACGTCAGCGCCAGCGGCCATAACGGCGACAGAAACAACAGGCTGCCCCAGTGAATGTCCTGCCACAGGCGTGCGAGGCGGCTGGCGAAAAAACCGTTGGCCTGTTGTGTCGCGTGCTGGCTGATCATCTGCAGTTGGCGCAACGCTTTGGGGATCTGCATCTGCGGTTCCACCGGTAGACGCGCGAGCAATTCTTCGGTACGCGCCAGGCCCAGACGGTTGATCGCCACCTCGAGATTTTCCGCCGGAGCGGCCATGGTGCCGTGGGTGTGACGATTTGCCTCACGGATGATGCTCAAGGCCAGCGCCGGGCTGTCCTGCATCAGGTCGGCGATATCGCGCAACGAGCTGCGGTTGTCGCGGATCGCCCGACAAACCTTGTCGTGAGCCTCTTGCGGCACGGGCAGGCGCACGCCATCGAGCAGTTTGACCCAGCCCTCGAGCGTGGTCGGTTTTGCGTGTGGGACGTTCGTTTCATTAGCCATGTCTGGACGAGATCTTCACTGACTGTAGACGCGCCCGGCATGGGCTAAATTGGCTTTTCGCCTGAACTGGCTATAGTCTGGCGCAGTTTTGCCGATAAGTAGAAGAAGAGATTTTTTAACTTCCGAATATGACCTTGAACCCGACTTAAATAAGTACTTTCTACCTATGGCTAAAATTATCGGCATCATCGTCGTATTCGCGAGCGTGCTCGGCGGATACGTGCTCTCCCACGGCAAAATTGCCGCCCTGATCCAGCCCTTCGAGGTGATGATCATCGGTGGTGCGGCCCTCGGTGCATTCCTCCAGGCCAACCCCGGTTACATGACGATGCACGTGCTCAAGAAATCCCTGAGCATGTTCAGTTCGCGCTTCAGCCACACGTTCTATCTGGAAGTGCTTGGCCTGATCTACGAGATCCTCAACAAGAGCCGCCGCGAAGGCATGATGGCCATCGAAGGCGACATCGAAGACGCTGCCGCGAGCCCGATTTTCGCCAAGTATCCGGCGGTACTCAAAGACGAGCGCATGACCGCGTTCATCTGCGATTACCTGCGCATCATGTCCTCCGGCAACATGGCTCCGCATGAGCTGGAAGGTCTGTTCGACATGGAACTCTACAGCCTCAAGGAAGACCTCGAGCACCCGTCCCATGCGGTGAACGGCATCGCCGACGCCATGCCCGGTTTCGGTATCGTCGCGGCGGTACTGGGTATCGTGGTGACCATGGCGTCCCTGGGTGAAGGCGATCAGAAATCCATCGGCCTGCACGTGGGTGCGGCACTGGTCGGTACCTTCTTCGGTATTCTCGCGGCCTACGGTTTCTTCGGGCCGTTGGCGCATTCCCTGGCGCACGATGCCAAGGAAGAACTGAACGTCTACGAAGCCATCAAGGCCTCGCTGGTGGCTTCGGCTTCCGGCATGCCGCCATCGCTGGCCGTGGAGTTCGGGCGCAAGGTTCTGTATCCGGCGCACCGTCCAAGCTTTGCCGAGCTGGAACAAGCCGTTCGCGGTCGCTAAGCCATGGAAAATAATCAGCCGATAATCATCAAGCGCGTCAAGCGCATAGCCGGTGGGCACCACGGCGGGGCGTGGAAAATCGCCTTCGCCGACTTCGCCACGGCGATGATGGCGTTCTTCCTGGTGTTGTGGCTGCTGTCCACCGCGACACCGGAGCAGAAGATCGCCATCGCCGGTTACTTCAAGGATCCGGTCGGCTTCTCCGAAAGCGGCACGCCGTACATCATTGATCTGGGCGGCACGCCGACCCTGGCACCGGAAAACACCCTCAACCCTGAGGTGAAATCCCAGCCGCAACCGGACAAGGTCACGGTCGACACCGAGCAGGTCGAAGGCATGGCCGAACAGGTCGAGAAAGAACGCCTGGAGCTGTTGCTGCAAGAACTGCAGAACAAGGTCGACGAGAACCCGCAGTTGCAGAAGTTCAAGGATCAGATCCTGTTCGAGATCACCCCGAACGGCTTGCGCATCCAGATCATGGACGCGGAAAACCGGCCGATGTTCGACTCGGGCTCGGCACGTCTGAAGCCGTACTTCGAAGACATCCTGCTGGCCATGGCCGACACCATCAAAGCGGTGCCGAACAAGATCAGCATCAGCGGCCACACCGACGCCAAGCCGTACATCGGCACCGGCGATTTCGGCAACTGGGAGCTCTCGGCCAACCGTGCCAACGCCGCGCGGCGTGCGCTGGTGGCCGGGAGCTATCCGGATTCGCAGGTGGCGCGGGTTGTCGGTTATGCCTCGTCGGCGCTGTTCGACAAGGAAAACCCGTTCAACCCGGTCAACCGCCGCATCGACATCGTGGTCCTGACCAAAAAGGCCCAGGCCGCCATCGAAGGTTCGCAAGGTGCCGACGCGGCCAAGCCAGCCGCCGAAGGTCAGAACGGCGCCGCTCCGGCGACGCCGGTCGATCCGAACGCGCTGCCGGCGGATCAGCAACCTGTGCCGGCCCACGAGTTGCGCGAACGTTTGAACCTGTTCGATGACGCTGCACCAAAACCGGCAGTGCCGGGGACTGCGGCGCCAGCGCCAACAGCTCCGCCAGCCGCTGCACCGGCCCCTGCGCCGAAGCAGTGAGCGACAAAAAAGCCGACAGTGATGTCGGCTTTTTTGTGGCTGTCGATTGGCCTCAGAAACCGCGCCGAATCCGGTTCTTCAGTTGTTCATGGAAAAGATCGGCGTTGCGCTTATAGGTGCCGCTGAAGGATTCGTTGCTCGAATCCAGCGTCATCGAGCGCTTGCTCGATACTTCTTCACGATAGGCATCGATGAAGAAATTCAAATCACTGGCCGTGCTCAGCTTCGGCCACTTGTCCAGATACTCCGGCAGCTTTGCCGGTCCGGTGCGGAACGAGCAGATCCGGCGGTTGCTGATCGTCGCTTCGCCGATTTCGAACGGCACCCACCACGACAGAGCGGTTTTCTCTGAAACCACCGCGAGCAGGTGCGTGCATTCGGTGATGTTGCGGGTGATCACCCCGGTGATGTCGTCGGTGGTCTGCGACTCCGGGTCGAGTACGTCGAGGTAAGTCTTGATGTTGGCCTGCATCAATTGCGCATTGATCGCCATGGCCTGCGGGCGATCCATGTGGCGGTAGCTGATGAATACGGGCATCAGAAGTGTCCTTTGAGGGCGAGTTCACGGTAATAGGCGCCGAGCGCCGTGAGGCGGCAGCCAGTGGAGTGAATGGCGGCGTAGTACATGTGCTCGGCATCCACCGGTTCGATCAGGCTGTGGCGATTGCACATTTGCAGTTGCTTGAAAATGTCGCCGTGCTCGGGGTCGAACAGCGCTTCGGTGGGCTCGTAGCTGGGATCGAGTCTGAAAACGAAGCTCGGCTCCGGGAACCAGTCCTTGAGTTTGCGCAGGGTTTCCTCGGCAATCAGCGGCGCGACCTCGCGCAGCGGTACGAACTGCGAGACATTGGTCTTGAATACCGGACGCTGTTCCCAGGCGCCCAGCGCATTGTCGACAAATGAGTAAACGCTACCGGGGGTGACCTTGCCGAGTACGTTGGCAGCGCCACCGTGCAGCGCTTGCAGCAACAGATCCGTGAATACGCCATGACCGCGACTTTCCAGGGCGTACTGTTCTTTTTTGCAGGCCGTGAGAATGGTCACGCCTTCGCCGATCACACTGCTGCCGCCACGCAGATTGCGCATGGCGCCTGCTGCGCCGGCCTGGCAGCAATCGAGAATGATGATTTTGTTCTTGATGTGCGGGGCCTTGTCCGCCCACTCCAGAATGTCGCTGATGCGGATCCCGTCTCCGCCAGGCTGATAGTCCTGGGGAATCAGGAGCCCTTCGTCGATGCTGGTGTCAAACTGACCATGGCCGGCGAAGTACAGCAGTGCTACGTCACAATCGCCTGAGAACAGGCTCTGGATCTGCTGTTTCATGTGGCTGAGCGTGAGTTTTTCTTCGGCTGAAGTCAGCACTTTGCTGCTGAAGTTCGGTCGCCCGTTGGCATGACGCTCCAGCACCGACGCCATGGCCATGGCGTCGTTGTTACAGCCGCTCAAGGGCGAGACGTGGTCGTAGTGGTTGATGCCGATAAACAGTCCCTTGCGCATGGTTACACCGCCGTGTGCTGACGGATCGCACCGATGATGCTGTTGGTGTTCCACGCGCACTCGGCGTGCGCCGCCTCACGCACGACGCTGGAAATACGCTCGGCGCCGAACGGCTTGATCGCGATGATCACTTTGCCCATGCGCTTGGCGATCTCGATTTCCTTGTTGATCCACTTGCTGTAAGTCGAATACATCCCGGCCATGATCAGCACCGCCGAGCACGGACGAATCTTGTTCTCGATGGCTTCTTCGAGTTGCTTGTCGGTCTGCGCGCCCATGATCGGGTTGTGCGGCGGCACGGAAAAATTCTTGAAACTGAAATCCGGTCTGGCGCCGAGCAGGCGTACCAGATTGTCGTGAGCGTGGGCGTAGTTCCACGAATGGCTGATGAACAAATGGTAGGTCTGCATGGGGTTCCTCGAAGGTCGCGAAGGTACGAAGGAGGACCCCAATCTAGGCATCTGACGCGAGCCTACAAGGGCTGGGCGGTGAAAGAGAAATGTCCTGCAAACAGGTGCGAACGAGTCTGTCAGAAGAGTCTGACGTTTAACGGAATCGAGGATTTGTCAGGCGCGGTCCGACATCCGGCAGCCCTCGGGCGAGAGGCTGCCGGTGCAGATGTTTAGTAGCCGTTTTCCGGCAGGCTGGCGATGATCGAGCGGTAGCTGTTCATCCGCTGCTGCTGCACGCGGCCGTCTTCCAGGGCCTTGAGCAGTGCGCAACCGGGTTCGCGATCGTGTTTGCAGTCGCGGAAGCGGCAGGTGCCGAGCAGGTCGTTGAACTCGATGAAACCGGCTTCGACGTCGGCGCGGCTGACGTGGCCCAGACCGAACTCACGGATACCCGGGGAGTCGATCAACTCGCCGCCGCCCGGGAAGTGGAACAGGCGTGCGGTGGTCGTGGTGTGCGTGCCCTGACCGGACAGCTCCGACAACGGGCCGACGCGGGTTTCGACTTCCGGCAGCAGGCTGTTGACCAGCGACGACTTGCCGACGCCGGACTGGCCGACGAACACGCTGATGCGCCCGTCGAGCTGCTTCTGCAACTGTTCCATGCCATTGCCGTGATGCGCCGAGACTTCCAGCACCGGATAACCCAGCGTGCGGTACACCGCCAGCAGGGCGTTGAGTGCCGGGGCGTTCTGCTCGTCGATCAGGTCGAACTTGTTCAGCAACAGCAACGGGCGGATGCCGGCGTGTTCGGCAGCGACCAGGTAGCGGTCGATCAGGTTGGCATGCGGCTCGGGCAGCGGTGCGAAGACGATGACGATCATGTCGACGTTGGCGGCCACTGGCTTGAGCTGGCCTCGGCTGTCGGGGCGGCAGAGTTCGGTGGTGCGCGGCAGTTGCGCGACGATCACCCCGATGCCTTGGTTGCCGGCGCGCCAGACCACCCGATCACCGGTTACCAGCGCCGGCAGGTTGGCGCGCAGGTGGCAACGGAAAACCTGGCCGGCCTGTTCGCCGTCCACGGCCTCGACTTCGACCTGCACACCGAAGTGGGCGATCACCAGACCGTGCTGCTCGGGGCCGAGGTCGCCGCCCTCGAGGGCTTCGACCGCCGAGGACTCGCGTTTGGCGGCGCGGGCGGCGCGCTCGCCCTGAATCTTTTCGATGCGCCAGTTTTGACGACGATTGAGTTGGCGTTTGGCCATGGGTGTTCCGTCTGAAGAATGCAGCGATTAGGTAAAACGGCCGCGAGTTTAGCACGCCCGGGCACCGGCCTAGGCTAAACTGCGCAGCATTGCCTAGGAGCCCGAATATGCAAAACCCGCAGAACCTGATCTGGATCGACCTGGAAATGACCGGTCTGGATCCGGAAAACGACGTCATCATCGAAATGGCCACCATCGTCACCGACAGTGACCTGAACACCCTGGCCGAAGGCCCGGTGATCGCCATTCACCACAGTGACGAAGTGCTCGCCCGCATGGACGAGTGGAACACCCGCACCCACGGCAACTCGGGCCTGACCCAGCGCGTGCGTGACAGCCGTATCAGCATGGCCGAGGCCGAGGCCGAAACCATCGCTTTCCTGGAAAAGTGGGTGCCAAAAGGCAAGTCGCCGATCTGCGGCAACAGCATCTGCCAGGATCGTCGCTTCCTTTATACCCACATGAAGGCACTGGAAAGCTACTTCCACTACCGCAACCTCGACGTGTCGACGCTCAAAGAGCTGGCCGCACGCTGGGCACCGGACGTGCGCGACAGCTTCAAGAAGGGCAGCACTCACCTGGCGCTGGACGACATCCGCGAGTCGATCGCCGAGCTGCAGCACTACCGCAAGCATTTCATCAAGTTCTGATTGAGGGGTGTCTGCCCTGACGTCTTCGCGAGCAAGCCCGCTCCCACCATTTGGAATGCGTTCCCCCTGTGGGAGCGGGCTTGCTCGCGAAGAGGGCGTCAGAGTCCCGTAAGATTCAAGTCAGAAATGCATCCCGGAGCGCGCCCCCTTCTGGTGCGGCGCTGAAATGGCTAGACTGCGCGCCTTCCTGCCAGGACCGCCGCCATGTTGCTGATGCTCTATCTGATCGCCATTACCGCTGAAGCCATGACCGGCGCGCTGTCTGCCGGGCGGCGCGGCATGGACTGGTTCGGGGTGGTGTTGATCGCCTGCGTCACGGCATTGGGCGGCGGTTCGGTACGTGACGTGTTGCTCGGGCACTATCCGCTGACGTGGGTCAAGCACCCGGAATACCTGGTGCTGACCTCGGCCGCCGCGATGCTCACTGTGTTCACCGCACGCTGGATGCGTCACCTGCGCTCATTGTTTCTGGTGCTCGATGCGGTCGGCCTGGTGGCGTTCACCCTGATCGGCTGCATGACCGCTCTGGAAATGGGCCACGGCATGCTGGTGGCCTCGGTCAGCGGTGTGATCACCGGCGTCTTCGGCGGCATCCTGCGTGACATCTTCTGCAACGACATCCCGCTGATCTTCCGCCGCGAACTGTACGCCAGCGTCTCGTTCGCCGCCGCGTGGTGCTACATGCTCTGCCTGTACCTGAATGTGCCGAGCGAACAGGCGATTCTGATTACCTTGTTCGGCGGTTTTCTGTTGCGGTTGCTGGCAATCCGTTTCCACTGGGAAATGCCCAAGTTCGTTTATAACGACGCACCTTGACCTCACGCTGGCGGGCGAGTGGAAATATTCTGTCGGGAATGTTGAATAGATGCCGCGCCTCTAAATAGGGTAAAAAATAAAGCCTAAAAGGGGTATTTTGTCCTGAAATACCCTATTTAAGTCTTTTTACCTCATTTAGACGGCTGCCTGAATCATGCACTCACTCACCCCGGAATTTCTTGACGCCTTGCGCTTCGACGGTCTTCAGATTGCGACGCTTCGTGCATTGGGAGAGTTTCGGGGTAAGCAACAACTGTTCGTTGCTCAATCGCCGCAGGTCCTCCAAGGGCTTACGCAGATAGCCGTAATCGAATCCACGGAGTCATCTAACCGACTGGAGGGTGTAACTGTCGCGCCAGCGCGGCTGAAGTCACTGATGAGCAAAAACACTGATCCCAAGAGCCGATCCGAACAGGAAATTGCTGGCTATCGGGACGCACTGTCACTCATCCATGAATCTGCCGATGGGATGCCATTTTCCGAAGGTGTTCTTAGACAATTACACAGTCTTCTTTACCGCTATCTACCTCAGGATGGTGGTGAATGGAAGGCGATGAACAACGACATCATCGAGCGTCATGCCGATGGTTCATCGCGGATTCGCTTCCAACCTGTTCCTGCTCATATGACCCCTATTGCGGTGACTGAAACCCTGGGGCATTACCACCGGGCGCTGGCATTGAATCTGGCTGACCCTTTGGTTTTAGTGCCGCTTACGGTCCTCGACTTCCTTTGCATACACCCCTTCTCTGACGGAAATGGTCGCGTCGCTCGTCTGCTGACATTGCTGCTGCTCTATCAATTTGATTACCGAGTCGGGCGATTTATCAGTCTTGAACGGATATTCGAGGAGTCAAAGGAGGGCTATTACGCAACACTCGAACTGAGTTCTCAGGGATGGCACGAGGGCACGCATGATGTTCGGCCATGGATGGATTATTTTTGGGGGGCATTGCTTAGAGCGTACAAAGAGTTCGAAGAGCGAGTGGGTACGATTGAGAAGCGTCGAGGGGGTAAAAGCGACCGAATCAGAGACGAAGCCTTGAAGCGAGTCCTCCCTTTTTCCATCTCGGAAATTGAAGAGTCCTGTCCGGGAGTCAGTCGCGATACAGTGCGCCTGGTTTTACGATCACTGAAAGCAGAAGGGCTGATTGAGCCGACAGGTAAGGGGCGCACAGCCAAGTGGAGAAAGCCGGCATAGCCTCAAGTACGGCGTTCAGCGTGCTGTTTCAGCGCCCACTCAACATGTTCACGCACCAGCTCTGATGGGTAGTCACGGCGCGCCTTCAAGGCCTCCAGCACCGGAATGCTCGACGGCGCGTTGCCCAGCCCGACCGCCAGATTGCGTAGCCAGCGCTCGTAACCGGCACGGCGCAGCGGTGAGCCTTCGGTGCTGCTGAGAAATTTATCCTCGTCCCACAGAAACAGTTCCGCCAGTTCGGCGTTGTCCAGGTTGTGCCGTGGCTTGAAATCGCTTTCCCCGGATGGCTTGGCGAAGCGGTTCCACGGGCAGACGATCTGGCAGTCGTCGCAGCCGAACACGCGGTTGCCGATCAGCGGGCGCAGGTCTTCGGGGATGGCGTTTTTCAGTTCGATGGTCAGGTAGGAGATGCAGCGTCGGGCGTCCAGCACATACGGGCCGACGAAGGCGTTGGTCGGGCAGATGTCCAGGCACGCCGTGCAGCGCCCGCAATGTTCGCTGCTGTGCGGTTCGTCCACCGGCAGCGGCAGATCGACGAACAGTTCGCTCAAGAAGAAATAGCTGCCGGCCTTGCGGTTCAGCACCAGGGTATTTTTGCCGATCCAGCCCAGCCCGGCCTGCTCGGCGATGGCTTTTTCCAGCACCGGGGCGCTGTCGACGAAAGCGCGAAAACCGAACGGGCCGATCTCCGATTGAATCCTGTCGGCCAATTGCTGCACACGTTTACGGATCAATTTGTGGTAATCGCGGCCCAAGGCATAACGCGAAACGTAGGCTTTCTCCGGTTGGGCGAGCATTTGCGCCATTTGCGTGTCGCCGGGCAGGTAGTCCATGCGCAGCGAAACCACGCGTAACGTACCCGGAACCAGTTGCTCCGGATGCGAGCGTTTGCTGCCGTGGGCGCCCATGTAATCCATTTCGCCGTGGTAGCCGGCGGCGAGCCAGCGCTCCAGGTGCTGCTCATGCTCGGCCAGGTCCAGACCGCTGATGCCGACTTGCTGGAAGCCCAGCTCGCGGCCCCAATCCTTGATCGATTGGGCGAGGGCGGGCAGATCTGTGGTGATGGCGGACATGAGGCGAGAGAAACCGGAGCTGAGGTGCGTATAATTCTGCCAGACATCGGAGCCCGAAGACGCATGCCGCACACGAAAGATCAATTACCCGACGCGCTGTATGGCGCCGCACAGGTGCGAGCACTCGATGCGCGGCTGATCGCTGCGGGCACGCCGGGCTTCGAATTGATGCAGCGCGCCGCGCACGCGACCTGGCGTGCATTGGTGCGGCAATGGCCGTCGGCGAGCGAAATGACTGTGCTTGCCGGGCATGGCAACAACGCCGGTGATGGTTTTCTGATCGCCACACTGGCGCACCGGGCCGGGTGGGCGGTGCGGGTGCTGGCCGTCGGTGATCCGCAACGTTTGCAGGGCGATGCAGCACAGGCTTACGCGCAGGCCATCAACGATGGCGTCGCCGTGCAGGGTTGGACTTCGCAAAGCGAGCTGCGCGGGGTGATTGTCGATGCCTTGCTCGGCACCGGGCTGGCCGGCGATGTCCGTGAGCCGTATGCCGCTGCGATCAAGGCGATCAATGCCAGTGGCCTGCCGGTGGTGGCGGTGGATATTCCTTCCGGGCTGTCTGCCGATACTGGACATGTCCTCGGCATTGCGGTTCACGCTGACCTTACCGTGACTTTCATCGGCTTGAAGCTCGGCCTGTTCACCGGGGATGCGGCGGATCAGGTCGGGGCGTTGGTGTTTAACGATCTACAAGCCGCCGCCGACATCTACCGTGACATTCCTGTCAGCGCTCTGCGTCTCTCGGCGGCTAATCTTCCACGATTGGCCCCGCGTGCGCCCGCGGCACACAAAGGGCGCTTCGGGCATTTGCTGCTGATCGGTGGCGATCAGGGTTTTGGCGGGGCGATTCTGCTCAGTAGCGAAACGGCCTTGCGCAGCGGCGCGGGCATGGTGTCGCTGGCAACCCGTGCGGAACATGTCCCGGCAGCGCTGACGCGGATGCCGGAAGTCATGGTGCTCGGCACGTCGTCGGCCAATCAGTTGATGGGGCTGCTGGAAAAGGTTTCGGTGCTGGTGGTTGGTCCGGGACTCGGACAGGCGAGTTGGGGGCGGGCACTGTTGTCCGCTGCCGCCAATGCGCCGCTGCCACAGGTTTGGGACGCCGACGCATTGAATCTGCTGGCGAGCGGATTTGTCAGTCTGCCCAAGGAATGCGTGATCACCCCGCATCCGGGCGAGGCGGCACGCCTGCTGGGTGTGAGTACCGCTGAGGTGCAGGCAGATCGCCCGGCCGCCGCGCGGGCGTTGAGCAAAAAATACTCGGCCGTCGTCGTGCTCAAAGGCGCCGGCAGCCTGATCGCCCACCCCGATGGGCGTCTGGCGCTGTGTCATCAAGGCCATCCGGCCATGGCCACCGCCGGCCTGGGCGACGTACTCGCCGGCTTGACTGGCGCGTTGTTGGCCCAAGGCATGGATGGCTTCGATGCCGCGTGCCTGGCAGTCTGGCTGCACGCCAATGCCGGCGCGCAACAAGGTAAATTCGGCCGTGGACTGGCGGCCAGTGATCTGATTCCAGTCATTCGTCAGTTGTTGGAGGAGCATGCACCGTGTCTGAAGTAACCCTGTACCTGGCCGATGAACAGGCCATGAGCGACTTTGGCGCACGGATCGCCCGCGTTACCCAGGGTCACGGCCTGATTTTCCTGGAAGGCAATCTGGGCATGGGCAAAACCACCCTGTCGCGGGGCATCATTCGTGGGCTGGGGCACGTTGGCGCGGTAAAAAGTCCGACCTTCACCCTGGTCGAACCCTACGAGATCGGCGACGTGCGCGCCTTCCACTTCGACCTGTATCGCCTGGTCGATCCGGAGGAGCTGGAGTTCCTCGGCATCCGCGACTATTTCGAAGACGACGCACTGTGCCTGATCGAGTGGCCCGATAAAGGTGCAGGCTTTTTGCCAAAGCCTGACCTGACCATTACCATTAGCCCGCAAGACAGCGGGCGTTCGCTGAAAATTTTATCCCAGGGCTCGCGTGGCGAGGCCTGGTGTGCCGCTTTGGCATTGGAATCCAATTAAATGATGGGGTTAGGTATGCGCTTTCGCGCGTTGGTGGCTGCCGTTGGACTGATGTTGATGGCAGTAACCGTCAACGCTGTGGCCGAGACAAAGGTCAACAGCGTGCGCCTGTGGCGGGCGCCGGACAACACGCGACTGGTCTTCGACCTGAGCGGTCCGGTGCAGCACAGCGTCTTCACCCTGACCGCACCGGATCGGCTGGTGATCGACATCAATGGCGCCACCCTGGGGGCGCCGTTAAAGGTCTCGACTGCTAACACGCCGATCACCGCGATGCGCTCGGCCCAGCGCACGCCGACCGATCTGCGAGTGGTCATCGACCTGAAAAAAGCCGTCACCCCGAAAAGTTTCTCGCTGGCGCCGAACGCGCAATATGGCAACCGTCTGGTGGTCGACCTGTTCGACAACCCGGCCGATGCCGCGCCGCCGCCTGCGCCAACGCCATCGGTCGCCACCGTGCCGGCAGTGCCTGTGACACCGTCTGAACCGGCGATCAAGTTGCCACCGGCCCCGGCCGGCAAGCGCGACATCATTGTGGTGATCGACGCCGGTCACGGCGGCGAAGACCCGGGTGCGTCCGGCTCGCGCGGCCAGCGTGAGAAAGACGTGGTGCTGCAGATCGCCCGCGAGCTGCAGCGTCAGGTCAACGGCATGAAAGGTTTCCGCGCCGAGCTGACCCGTACCGGTGACTACTTCATCCCGTTGCGCGGCCGTACCGAAATTGCCCGCAAGAAGGGCGCTGACCTGTTCGTTTCGATCCACGCCGACGCTGCGCCGTCTGCGGCAGCCTTCGGTGCCTCGGTGTTTGCCCTGTCTGATCGCGGCGCGACATCGGAAACCGCCCGTTGGCTGGCCGACAGCGAAAACCGTTCCGACCTGATCGGTGGTGCCGGCAACGTCAGCCTCGACGACAAGGACCGCATGCTCGCCGGCGTACTGCTTGACCTGTCGATGACCGCTTCGCTGACCTCCAGCCTCAACGTCGGCCAGAAAGTCCTGACCAACATCGGCCGCGTGACCCCGCTGCACAAACAGCGCGTGGAGCAGGCCGGATTCATGGTGCTGAAGTCGCCGGACATCCCGTCGATCCTCGTCGAAACCGGATTTATCTCCAACGCCAACGAGGCGAACAAGCTCTCGGCATCGAGCCACCAGCAGGCGCTGGCGCGTTCGATCAGCAGCGGCGTGCGCCAGTTCTTCCAGCAGAATCCGCCACCGGGCACCTATATTGCCTGGCTGCGTGATTCCGGCAAGATCGCCCAAGGCCCGCGCGATCACCGCGTGAGCCCGGGCGAGACGCTGGCGATGATCGCCGTGCGTTATCAGGTGTCCCCCGCGACGCTGCGCAGTGCCAACAACCTCAGTAGCGATGAGCTGAAGATCGGCCAGCACCTGACCATTCCCGGCACCGAACTGGCGTCCAAAGAATGAATCAGGTGTTGAACGCCGCACGCATCGAACTGCTCAGCCCGCGGCTGGCGAACCAGATCGCCGCCGGCGAGGTGGTCGAGCGCCCGGCTTCGGTGATCAAGGAGTTGCTGGAAAACAGTCTCGACTCCGGTGCCAAGCGCATCGATGTCGATGTCGAGCAGGGTGGCGTCAAGCTGCTGCGGGTGCGTGACGATGGCAGCGGCATTTCCGCCGATGACCTGCCGCTGGCCCTGGCCCGTCACGCCACCAGCAAGATTCGCAATCTTGAAGACCTGGAGCAGGTGATGAGCCTGGGCTTCCGTGGTGAGGCGCTGGCGTCGATCAGCTCCGTGGCGCGCCTGACCCTGACCTCGCGCACACGCGATGCTGATCAGGCCTGGCAGGTTGAAACCGAAGGTCGCGACATGGCGCCTCGGGTGCAGCCGGCGGCGCATCCGGTCGGTACCTCGGTGGAAGTGCGCGACCTGTTTTTCAATACGCCGGCGCGGCGCAAGTTTCTCAAGACCGAAAAAACCGAATTCGATCACCTGCAAGAAGTGATCAAGCGTCTGGCGCTGGCGCGTTTCGACGTGGCCTTCCATCTGCGCCACAACGGCAAGACCATCCTCAGCCTGCACGAGGCCCACGATGATGCAGCCCGCGCTCGGCGTGTGGCGGCGATCTGTGGTTCGGGCTTCCTCGAGCAGGCGCTGCCGATCGAGATCGAGCGCAATGGCCTGCACTTGTGGGGCTGGGTCGGGTTGCCGACCTTCAACCGCAGCCAGGCGGACTTGCAGTATTTCTTCGTAAACGGCCGTGCGGTGCGCGACAAACTGGTGGCCCACGCGGTGCGTCAGGCTTATCGCGATGTGCTGTTCAACGGTCGTCATCCGACTTTTGTGCTGTTTTTCGAAGTCGATCCGGCGGCGGTGGACGTCAATGTGCACCCGACCAAGCACGAAGTGCGCTTCCGTGACGGGCGCATGGTGCATGACTTCCTTTACGGCACGTTGCACCGCGCGTTGGGCGATGTGCGTCCGGAAGATCAGTTGGCCGGCTCTGTCACCACCGCTGTGGTCCGTCCAAGCGGCATCGAGGCCGGCGAGTTCGGCCCACAGGGCGAAATGCGTCTGGCGGCCAACGCGCTGCTGGAACAGCCGCAGGCGCAACCGGCGTTCAATACTTCGTCGGGCGCCAGCGCTGGCGGCGCTTATCAATATCAGTACACGCCGCGTCCGCAGTCGGCTGTGCCGGCCGCCGAGGCACAAGCTGCTTACCGCGAGTTCTTCGCACCGTTGCCGGAAGCGAATGCCAACGCGCTGCCAGCCGGCCAGGAAGACATTCCGCCGCTCGGTTACGCGCTGGCGCAGCTCAAGGGCATCTACATTCTCTCCGAGAATGCTCAGGGTTTGGTGCTGGTGGACATGCATGCCGCGCACGAGCGGATCATGTACGAACGCCTGAAAATCGCCATGGCCAGCGAAGGTCTCAGCGGTCAGCCGCTGTTGGTGCCGGAGTCGCTGGCGGTCAGTCAGCGAGAGGCCGATTGCGCTGAAGAACACGCTGCATGGTTCCAGAAACTGGGCTTCGAGCTGCAGCGTCTGGGCCCGGAAACATTGGCAATCCGCCAGATTCCGGCGCTGCTCAAGCAGGCCGAGGCCAATCGTCTGGTGGGTGACGTGCTGTCGGACCTGATGGAATACGGCACCAGCGACCGGATTCAGGCGCACCTGAACGAACTGCTCGGGACCATGGCCTGCCACGGCGCGATCCGTGCCAACCGGCGCCTGGCCCTGCCGGAAATGAACGGCCTGCTGCGCGACATGGAAAACACCGAACGCAGCGGTCAATGCAACCATGGCCGACCGACCTGGACCCAACTGGGCCTGGACGATCTGGACAAACTGTTCCTGCGCGGTCGTTGATGAGCCAGCTTCCTCCAGCGATTTTTCTGATGGGCCCGACCGCTGCGGGCAAGACCGACCTGGCCATAGAGCTGACCAAGGTGCTGCCGTGCGAGCTGATCAGCGTCGACTCGGCGCTGGTCTATCGCGGCATGGACATCGGCACCGCCAAACCTTCCAAAGAATTGCTGGCCGAGTTTCCGCACCGGTTGATCGACATTCTTGATCCGGCCGAGGCCTATTCGGCTGCGGATTTCCGCCGCGATGCCCTGCAAGCCATGGCTGAAATCACCGCACGCGGGAAAATTCCGCTGCTGGTTGGCGGCACCATGCTCTATTACAAGGCGTTGGTTGATGGCTTGGCCGACATGCCGGCGGCGGATCCCGAGGTCCGTGCGCAGATCGAAGAAGAGGCTGCACGCCTTGGCTGGCAAGCCTTGCATGATCAACTGGCGAGCATCGATCCGGTATCGGCGGCACGCATTCATCCGAACGATCCGCAGCGCCTGAGTCGGGCGCTGGAGGTTTATCGGGTCAGCGGTCAGAGCATGACTGCCCTGCGTCAGCAACAATCTGCGCAAAGTACTGAAGCAGCCGCTTCGGGACGGCAACAATTGCCCTATACTGTCGCGAACTTGGCCATTGCTCCGGCAAATCGCCAGGTACTGCATGAGCGCATTAAACAAAGATTCACAAATATGCTGGAACAGGGGTTCATCGACGAGGTCGTAGCCCTGCGTAAAAGAAGTGACCTGCATTCCGGGTTGCCGTCTATACGTGCGGTAGGCTACCGCCAAGTCTGGGACTACCTGGATGGCAAGCTGTCGTTAGCTGAAATGCAGGAACGCGGCATCATTGCCACGCGTCAATTGGCCAAGCGCCAGTTCACCTGGCTGCGCAGCTGGGAAGAACTGCACTGGCTGGACAGTCTTGATTGCGACAATCTGCCACGCGCCTTGAAATACCTTGGGACCATCTCCATATTGAGCTGAGTCCTTGCAATTGCCGTCTATCCTTGGGGGTGTGGCGGCCAAAGCCATCTGAATTACCTATTTTTATTATTGAATCCTTAAAGGAGTGCGGCACATGTCAAAAGGGCATTCGCTACAAGACCCTTACTTGAATACTTTACGTAAAGAGAAAGTTGGGGTTTCCATCTACCTGGTCAACGGTATCAAACTGCAAGGCACGATCGAGTCGTTCGACCAGTTCGTTATCCTGCTGAAAAACACCGTCAGCCAGATGGTTTACAAACACGCTATCTCGACAGTCGTGCCAGTACGTCCAATTCGTCTGCCTAGCGCAACCGAATCCGATGCGGGTGACGCTGAGCCAGGTAACGCCTGATAGGAGTCTCCTTTGTTCTTTGAGCGCCACGGTGGTGGTGAGCGAGTCATTCTCGTTCACTTGGAAGGTCAGGACCCTGAGGCGCGCGAAGATCCGCAGGAGTTTCAGGAATTGGCTAATTCGGCGGGCGCCGAGACCGTTGCGTTTTTTAACGTACCGCGTCATCGGCCAACCGCCAAATTCCTGATTGGCAGCGGCAAGGTCGAGGAATTACGCGACCTGGTCCATGCCGAAAAGGCCGATCTGGTGATTTTCAATCACATCCTCACGCCCAGTCAGGAACGTAACCTCGAACGTGTTTTCGAGTGTCGCGTGATCGACCGTACCGGCCTGATTCTCGATATCTTCGCTCAGCGCGCCCGTACCCATGAAGGCAAGCTCCAGGTAGAACTGGCCCAGCTTGATCACATGAGCACCCGCCTGGTTCGCGGCTGGACTCACCTTGAGCGTCAGGGTGGCGGTATCGGCATGCGTGGCCCGGGTGAAACCCAGCTCGAAACCGACCGGCGTCTGCTGCGGGTTCGTCTGCGTCAGATCAAGGGTCGTCTGGAAAAAGTGCGCAGCCAGCGCGAGCAATCGCGACGCGGCCGCTCCCGTGCGGATATCCCTACCGTTTCTCTGGTGGGCTACACCAACGCCGGCAAATCCACGCTGTTCAATAACGTGACCAAGTCCGAGGTGTACGCGGCCGACCAATTGTTCGCCACGCTGGACCCGACCCTGCGCCGTCTGGAACTGGACGACCTGGGGCCGATCGTTCTGGCGGACACGGTAGGTTTCATTCGGCACTTGCCGCACAAGCTGGTCGAGGCATTTCGGTCTACGCTCGAAGAGTCGAGCAATTCCGACCTGCTGTTGCACGTGATCGATGCGGCCGAACCGGATCGCATGTTGCAGATCGAGCAGGTGATGGTGGTACTGGGCGAGATCGGAGCCCAGGACTTGCCGATCCTCGAGGTATACAACAAACTCGATTTGCTTGAAGGCGTTGAGCCTCAGATCCAGCGCGATGCCGATGGCAAACCGCAGCGGGTCTGGCTGTCGGCGCGCGATGGCACGGGGCTGGAATTGCTTGAGCAAGCCATTGCCGAGTTGCTGGGCAGTGATTTGTTTGTGGGGACATTGCGCTTGCCGCAACGGTTCGCTCGACTGCGTGCGCAGTTCTTCGAACTTGGTGCGGTACAGAAAGAAGAGCATGACGAAGAAGGCATCTGCCTGCTGGCCGTTCGTTTGCCCCGTGTCGAGTTGAATCGACTGGTAAGCCGCGAAGGATTGCAGCCGATGGAATTCATCGAGCAACACACTTTGCAATAAAAGCCTGGCAAAGCGGTTGTGCCGCAACGGCAGGCATTCTGTAGCATTGGTCGGCGCGCCGTGGGTGCGTCTTTGCTTTATCAGATGGAGAGCGCTATGGCTTGGAATGAGCCGGGTGGCAACTCGAATAATCAGGATCCTTGGGGTGGCAAGCGCCGCAATAACGGCGACCGCAAGGGGCCACCGGATCTCGACGAGGCCTTCCGAAAGCTGCAGGAAAGCCTGAACGGGTTGTTCGGTGGTGGTAAGAAACGCGGTGGTGATGACGGCGGTGGTTCGGGCAGGAGTGGTGGCGGCTTTGGCGGTCTGCTCGGCATCGGCCTTGTCGTGCTGGCGGCTGTCTGGCTGTACAGCGCGGTCTATGTGGTCGACGAGCAGGAGCAAGCCGTGGTGCTGCGCTTCGGCAAGTACTACGAGACCGTCGGCCCCGGCCTGAACATCTACTTCCCGCCGATCGACAAGAAGTACATGGAAAACGTCACGCGTGAGCGTGCCTACACCAAGCAGGGCCAGATGCTGACTGAAGACGAGAACATCGTCGAAGTGCCGCTGACCGTGCAGTACAAGATCAGCAACCTGCAGGACTTCGTGCTGAACGTTGATCAGCCGGAAATCAGTCTGCAGCATGCGACCGACAGCGCCCTGCGCCACGTGGTGGGTTCGACCGCCATGGATCAGGTGCTGACCGAAGGTCGTGAATTGATGGCCAGCGAAATCAAGGAGCGTCTGCAACGTTTCCTCGATACCTATCGCACCGGTATCACCGTCACCCAGGTCAACGTACAGAGCGCAGCGGCACCGCGTGAAGTGCAGGAAGCCTTCGACGACGTGATCCGCGCCCGTGAAGACGAGCAGCGTTCGCGCAACCAGGCGGAAACCTACGCCAACGGCGTCGTGCCGGAAGCCCGTGGTCAGGCCCAGCGTATCCTCGAGGATGCCAACGGTTACCGCGACGAAACGGTCTCGCGCGCCAAGGGTGAGGCGGATCGCTTTACCAAACTGGTCGCCGAGTATCGCAAGGCCCCTGAAGTCACCCGCCAGCGTCTGTACCTGGACACCATGCAGGAAGTCTTCAGCAATACCAGCAAGGTACTCGTGACCGGCAACAAAAACGGCCAGAGCAACCTGCTTTACCTGCCGTTGGACAAAATGATCCAGAACAGTTCGGGCAGCAATGCACCGGTCACCGGTTCTGCCGCCGCCAGCAACAACACGGACGTCGCGCCGCATGTCACTGACCTGCCGCAGACACGTACAAGGGAGACCCGCTGATGAGCAATAAATCGCTGATCGCCCTGATCGTTGGCGTTGTCGTGGTGCTGGTGGGCTGGAACTGCTTCTATATCGTGGCTCAGACCGAGCGCGCGGTGCTGCTGCAATTCGGTCGTGTGGTTCAGGCCGATGTCCAGCCGGGCCTGCATGTGAAAGTGCCTTACGTTAACCAGGTGCGTAAATTCGACGCACGTCTGATGACGCTGGATGCACCGACACAGCGCTTCCTGACCCTGGAAAAGAAAGCCGTGATGGTCGATGCCTACGCCAAGTGGCGGGTGAAAGATGCCGAGCGCTTCTACACCGCGACTTCCGGCCTCAAGCAGATCGCCGACGAG
Organism: Pseudomonas sp. S3(2024); assembly: GCF_036861315.1. Classification (NCBI taxonomy): domain Bacteria; kingdom Pseudomonadati; phylum Pseudomonadota; class Gammaproteobacteria; order Pseudomonadales; family Pseudomonadaceae; genus Pseudomonas; species Pseudomonas sp. S3(2024). The sequence goes on from NZ_JAZAQQ010000004.1 coordinate 356,776, forward strand.
CGTCTGTCCCGTCGTCTGGAATCCGGTCTGCGTGACCAGTTCGGCAAGCGCACCCTGCACGAAGTGGTGTCGGGTGAGCGTGATGCGCTGATGGCTGACATCACCGCGTCGCTGAACAAGATGGCGGAAAAAGAGCTGGGTATCGAAGTCGTCGATGTCCGGGTCAAGGCCATCGATCTGCCGAAAGAAGTGAACCGCAGCGTGTTCGAACGTATGAGCACCGAGCGTGAGCGTGAAGCTCGCGAGCACCGCGCCAAGGGTAACGAGCTGGCCGAAGGCATCCGTGCCGACGCCGATCGTCAACGCCGCGTGCTGCTGGCTGAAGCCTATCGTGAGTCCGAAGAGATTCGCGGTGATGGCGATGCCCAGGCCGCTGCGATCTACTCCAAGGCCTACGGCCAGGATCAGGAGTTCTACGGTTTCTACCGTAGCCTGCGTGCCTACCGTGAAAGCTTCGCGAACAAATCCGACGTCATGGTTCTCGACCCAAGCAGCGACTTCTTCCGTTACCTGGAAAAGTCCAAGCCTTGATACGACGTTGACCTGAATCATTCCGCCCGGCGGCTAAAACCTCGGGCGGGGTGATCCTTTGGGAAAACGTGTGTATGATGCGGCAGCCGGGAAATTCCCGGCTTTTTTGCGTCTGCACGTTTGATTGCTGTTTTTTGTTGCAGGCATCGGGTTGAATGGCCCGAGCGTTTTTCGAGGAAAGTGATGGGCGAAGCCGGTAACAGGCCTTTCGCCGCGTCGTTCATGCGCGTGCGTTTTGAACGGATCGGTCATTTTCTGCTTCACTCAAGGCTCGCCCGCAGGCTGGCCGCCCGGATCAAAGGGGAATGGCGTAATGGCAACGGTAGACCGCTGGCTGCTGCCAGATGGCATCGAAGAAGTACTGCCACCGGAAGCGGCGCGCATTGAAGTCGCGCGTCGTCAGGTGTTGGATCTGTTCCAGAGCTGGGGTTACGAGTTTGTCGTGACTCCCCATATCGAGTACCTGGAATCCCTGCTGACCGGTGCGGGCCAGGACCTGGATCTGCGTACCTTCAAGGTCATCGACCCGCAATCGGGTCGGCAGATGGGGTTCCGTGCCGACATCACGCCGCAAGTGGCGCGGATCGATGCGCACACCCTGCGTCGCGAAGGTCCGAGCCGTCTGTGCTACGCCGGCAGCGTGCTGCATGCCCAGCCGCGTGCACTGTCGTCCTCGCGCAGCCCGATCCAGTTGGGTGCCGAGCTGTACGGCGATGCCAGCCCGAGCAGCGACGTTGAAGTGATCAGCCTGATGCTGGCCATGCTGCAACTGGCCGATGTGCCGGATGTACACATGGACCTTGGCCATGTCGGCATCTACCGTGGTCTGGCGCGTGCCGCCGGTCTGTCCGGTGAAGTCGAGCAGCAGTTGTTCGATGCGTTGCAACGCAAGGCCATCGACGAGGTCATTACCTTGACCGAAGGCCTGCCGGCCGATCTGTCCCGCATGCTGCGGGCGCTGGTCGATCTGTGTGGCGGACGTGAAGTACTGAGTGCGGCCCGTGAGCGTCTGGCCAATGCACCGCCGCCGGTGCTGGCGGCGCTGGAAGATTTGCTGGAGATCGCCGATCGTCTGGCGACGCGTTTCCCGGAGTTGCCGCTGTACTTCGACCTGGGCGAGCTGCGCGGCTACCACTACCACACCGGTGTGGTGTTCGCGGTGTTTGTCCCGGGCGTGGGCCAGTCCATCGCTCAGGGCGGTCGCTACGACGACATCGGCGCCGACTTCGGTCGTGCCCGTCCGGCGACCGGCTTCTCTACCGATTTGAAAACCCTGGTGACCCTGGGGCGTGCTGAGATCGAGCTACCGTCTGGCGGTATCTGGATGCCTGACAGTACGGATGCGGCACTCTGGCAGCAGGTTTGCCAGTTGCGCAGTGAGGGTCAGCGTGTCGTTCAGGCATTGCCTGGACAACCTTTGGCCGCCGCCCGTGATGCGGACTGCGACCGGCAATTGATTCAGCAGAACGGGCTTTGGCAAGTATCGCCACTGGCTTCTTGAGTTTTCCTGCCGGCCATCGCCGGCACCAAGTTTGCGCGAATGAGGACAAGTGTTATGGGTAAGAATGTCGTAGTCCTGGGCACCCAATGGGGTGATGAGGGCAAAGGCAAGATCGTTGATCTGCTGACCGAACATGCTGCCGCCGTAGTGCGCTACCAAGGTGGCCACAACGCTGGCCACACCCTGGTGATCGACGGCGAGAAAACCGTCTTGCACCTGATCCCGTCGGGCGTGCTGCGCGAAGGCGTGCAGTGCCTGATCGGCAACGGCGTGGTGGTTGCACCTGACGCCCTGCTGCGTGAGATCACCAAGCTGGAAGAGAAAGGCGTACCGGTGCGCGAGCGCCTGCGTATCAGCCCGTCCTGCCCGCTGATCCTGTCCTTCCACGTGGCGCTGGACCAGGCCCGTGAAAAAGCCCGTGGCGAGCTGAAGATCGGTACCACCGGTCGCGGCATCGGCCCGGCTTACGAAGACAAGGTTGCCCGTCGTGGCCTGCGCGTGGGCGACCTGCTGAACATGCCGCGCTTCGAAGACAAGCTGCGTGAACTGGTGGATTACCACAACTTCATGCTGGTCGGTTACTACAAAGAGCCGGCCATCGAGTTCGAAAAGACCTTGGCCGAGTGCAAGGAATACGCCGAGCTGCTCAAGCCGCTGATGCTCGACGTGACTGCCGAGCTGCACGACCTGCGTCGCGCCGGCAAAGACATCATGTTCGAAGGCGCTCAGGGTTCGTTGCTCGACATCGACCACGGTACCTACCCGTACGTGACCAGTTCCAACACCACCGCAGGTGGCGTGGCGACCGGTTCGGGCGTTGGCCCGATGTTCCTCGACTACATCCTGGGCATCACCAAGGCTTACACCACTCGCGTCGGTTCGGGTCCATTCCCGACTGAGCTGTTCGACGACGTGGGTGCGCACCTGGCCAAGCAAGGTCACGAGTTCGGCGCTACCACCGGCCGTGCCCGTCGTTGCGGCTGGTTCGACGCCGTCATCCTGCGTCGCGCTATCGATGTGAACAGCATCTCGGGCATCTGCCTGACCAAGCTGGACGTACTCGATGGTCTGGAAACCATCAACATCTGCACCGGCTACAAGGACGCGCAAGGCAATGCCGTGGCGCCGACTGACGCTGACAGCTACGTGGGCCTGCAGCCTGTGTACGAAGAAGTGCCGGGCTGGACCGAATCGACCGTGGGTGCCAAAACCCTGGAAGAGCTGCCAGCTAACGCTCGTGCCTACATCAAACGCGTTGAAGAGTTGATCGGCGCGCCGATCGACATTATTTCGACGGGCCCGGATCGCAACGAAACCATCGTGCTGCGTCATCCGTTCGCTTGATAAGTCGTTGATGTAAAAAACAAAGGCCCCTTAATCGGGGCCTTTGTCGTTTATGCCTGTTGGACGGCATGACCTTTGCTGTAAATCTTCCTACAAGAGTGCCATCAAATTAATGGCGTCAGAAGTAGAGGGATTCACAGTGTCGGCCGTTCTCTCACTGTTACAAAGCCGTTTGTTGCGGCCCGTGTTCGTTACCCTTGGTATCGCCCTTTTGGTGCAAGTGCTGGTGGCAGTCGCCCTGACACGAAGCACGGTCACGGCGCTGGAAGCCGATCTCGGCACTCGTCTGGGCGCTGACAGCCAAAAGCTCTCCAGCGAGCTGGAGCAGGCCGGGCGTGAAGTCACCTCAAGCCTCGATAACCTTTCCTCCAGTACCCGGCAGCGTCTGACCGCCGGCCTGTCCGCGCGTCTGAAGGACGAGCAGGCGCAACTGCGTACGACACTGGAAAAAGATCTCAAGGACTCGGCCAATGACATGGCTCAGTTGCTCGCCTCGGTGGCGCCGCGCGCCATGTGGGACAGCGACGTGCCGACCCTGTCCGAATTTGCTCGTCGCGCCCAGCGCAATCCCAACGTGTTGTTCGTGGTTTACGACGATGCCACCGGTCAACACCTGACGCGTTACCTCAACCGCGAAAATCCGATCAACAAGGCCTTGCTGGAAAAAGGCCAGGGCGAGCGCGCGCTGGACAAGGTGCTGGACGCGGCGAAAAACGATCCGTCGGTCTACTACCTCGAGGCCTCGATCAATCCCAACGGCGTGGAAATCGGCAAGGTGCTGATGGGCGTATCGACGGCTTCGGTGGACACCGATCTGGCGGCGCTCGACCAGCGCTTCTCGGCGCTGATCGCCAGCAGCGATCAACTGGTCGGCGATAGCCTCAAGGGTGCCGCTGCCGATAGCGCGACGGCAATGCAGGCGCGCCTGCAGTCGGCGCAATCCACCGCGACCGAGATGAAAGCCAATACCAGCAGCACCGTGCAGGAAGCCGCCGCGACCTTGCGCTGGCGCATCGGCATGGGCCTGGCACTCGTCGGTTGCGGCGTGCTGCTGTTGCTGGCGGTGGTGCTGGGGCACCGGGTGGTCAATCGCTTGAAGATGCTCAATGCGGCGATGGACGATCTGGCGGCAGGCGAGGGCGATCTGACCAAGCGCGTGCAGATCCACAGCAAGGACGAGATCGGCGACATGGCCTCGGCGGTCAATCGCTTTGTGGATAAGTTGCAGCCGATCGTGCGCGAGGCGGGCGACGTGGCCCAGCGGACCGGAGTGGAAATCGGCGCCATGACCCTGCGCAATGCCGGTGCCGACGCAGCGGCCGGGATGCAGCGTGACGAAGTGGCGGAAAGCCTGCGCGCGCTGTCGCAAATGGCTGATGAGGCGCAGTCGGAAAGCCATGCCATGCAGGCGGCGTTGAAGCAGGTGGTGGATATTCGTCAGGCCACCGATGAAAACACTCGTACCTCGGCGAAAGTCGGCAGCCTGATCGAGGCGCTGGCAGGGCAGGTTGATACCGGGGCGAAAGTCATCGAGCGACTGGCGCAGCAGAGCGAACAGATTGAAGTGGTGCTGACGGTGATTCACGGCATAGCCGAGCAGACCAACCTGCTGGCCCTGAATGCGGCGATCGAAGCGGCGCGGGCCGGTGAGACGGGACGCGGTTTTGCCGTGGTCGCGGACGAGGTGCGCGCCTTGGCGAGCAAGACGCAAAGCTCGACCGGTGACATTCAGGCGCACATCGTCGCGTTGCAGCAGGGCGCGCGTGAAGCGGTAGAAGCGATCGGCCAGGCGGGGCGTCAGGCCAGCGAAGGTTTGCTGGTGTTACGCGACAGCGCACGGTTGCAGCAGTCAGTGCAGGCCTCGGTCGAGCAGGTGCATGCGGCGATCGGTCTGGCAACGCAGGCAGCGGCGCATCAGGCGCAGGGCGCGCAGGCAGTGCGTGGGCGGGTCGAAACGATTCATGCCCAGGCCGAGAAAGCGGCGCAGGCGGTGGTGGAAACCACGGCCAGTGGCAAGGTGCTGGATGGGCTGGCGGCGCAGTTGAAAGCCAGCCTGGGGCAGTTCAGGGCTTAAAGGTGTCCGGGCGGACCTCTTCGCGAGCAAGCCCGCTCCCACATTCGATCGCATTCCCAGGTGGGAGCTCGGTCAAACTGTGGGAGCGGGCTTGCTCGCGAAGGCGATTTCAGCGGCTCAGATACATCCGCGTCGTCAGCAGATACACCGGCAACCCCGACACCACAATCAACAACGCCGCATAAGGCGCTGCCGCCGCGAACTCGACATTTGCCGTATGCGCCCAGACCTCGGTCGCCAGCGTGTTCAGCCCGGTCGGACTGAGCAGCAGCGTCGCCGTCAATTCCTTCATCGCATCCAGAAACACCAGCGCAAACGCCGCACCCAGTGCCGGGAAGATGATCGGCAGGGTCACCCGGCAAAACGCGGTGAATGACGATGCCCCCAACGTGCGTGCCGCTTCCTCCAGCTGCGGCGCAGCCTTGTTCAGTGCCGTGCGAATCGGCGCCTGTGCCAATGGCAGGAACAGCAGCGCATAAGCGATCAGCAGCAACGCCGAGGTCTGGTACAGCGCCGGCACGTAGTGCAGGGCGAAATACACCAGCGTCAGCGCGATTACCAGGCCCGGCAAGGCGTGGAGCAGATACGGCAAGCGTTCGGCCCAGATCGCCAGTTGGCCCTTGTAACGCACCACCAGCAGCCCGACCGGCACCGCCAGCAGCAGGCACAGCGCCGCGCCACCCAGCGACAAGGCCAGCGACGACAGCAGGGCCTCAGTGATCGCCGCGACCGGGAAGGCTGCCGATGAGCCGACCGCCAGCCAGTACGCCAGCATGCCCAACGGAATCCCGCTGCCGACGATCGCCAGCAACAGGCAATACAACTGACCGGCAACCGCCCACGGCCCCAACCGCACTTGCTCGGCCTGACGCGCTGCACCCTGGCCGGTGCGCACATGGCGCCCTTTACCGCGCACCCGCAGCTCCAGCCACAGCAGCATCAGACACAGCGCGAGCAGCACCGCCGAAAGCATCGCTGCATTGGCGTTGCTGAATTCCAGTTCGAATTGCTGATAGATCGCGGTGGTGAAGGTTTGCAGGCCGATGATCGACAGCGCGCCGAACTCGACCAGCATGTGCAGGGCAATCAGCAGCGAACCGGCCAGCAGCGACGGCCAGAGCAGCGGCAGGGTGACGCGGAAGAACACGCCCCAGCGATTCTGTCCCAAGGTGCGGGCGGATTCTTCAAGGGACGGATCGAGGTTGCGCAGGGTCGCCGCGACCGGCAGAAAGATCAGCGGATACTTCGACAGGCTCATCACCAGAATCGCCCCGCCGAGGCCTTCGAACTGCGCGCTCAACGATACCCAGGTGAAGCTGCTGACAAACGCCGGCACCGCAAACGGCAGGCACAGAATCACCCCCCACAGGCGTCGTCCCGGCAGATTGCTGCGCTCCAGCAGCCACGCCAGTGACAGGCCGATCACGCCGCAAGTCAGCGTTACGCCGACCATCAACGCCAGGGTGTTGCGCAGCAGACCGAATACGTAAGGGCGCCACAACAGGTGCAGCGCTTCGGCCCAGCCGGCCTGCCAGGCTTTCAGGCCGACATAGGCCAGTGGCAACAGGCTCATGACCACCAGCAATAACACCGGCAGCACCAGCCAGATCGACGGTCGTTTGCGCCGTGGCACGTAACCCCCGCGCGCGGCGGGGGCGGATAACGATGTGGCCATCAGTTCAGGCCAACTTCACGTTCCAGGTCCAAGGCTTCTTCGGCGTTGCCCAGATCGGCCGGGGTCACGTTTGGCGCTTGCAGTTCGCTGAACGGCTTGAGCCCGCGATCCGATTCCATACCTTTGTGCAGCGGGTATTCGGCGGTGGTCTGAGTGATCACGCGCTGGCCTTCCTCACTGGCCATGTAGGCAAGGAATTGCTGGGCTTCTTTTGGATGTTTGCTGGATTTCAGCACGGCAGCACTGGATACGGTGATCAGTCCGCCGACGTCGCCGCCGGTGAAGTAATGCAGTTTCGAGTCGAGTTTGCCTTTCTCACGCTGCAGGGCGAACCAGTAGTAGTTGTTCACCAGCACTGTGGCGACTTCGCCGTTTTCCACGGCTTTGAGGGCGACCATGTTGTTGCTGTAGGTTTTACCGAAAGCGCGCAGCCCGGTCAGCCATTCCTCAGCGGCGTCGCGACCGTGCATCTTGATGATCGCCACGGCTTGTTCCTGGAATGCGCCGCTGGTCGGGACGAATCCGACTTTGCCTTGCCACTTCGGATCGGAGAATTCCATCACCGACTTCGGCAGGTCTTTCTCATCGACCAGTTTCGGGTTGTAGGCAACCACGCGAACCCGCGCGGTGACACCGATCCAGGTGCCGTTGCCAGCGACGTATTGCTTGGGCAGCACGGCCAGCGTGGCGTCGTCAGTCTTGGCCAGCAGACCTTGTTCGCCGAGGTTGTTCAGTGGGGGAGATTCTTCGGTGTAGATCACGTCGGCGGGGGAGCGGTCGCCTTCTTCGATGACCTGGCTGGCGAGCTGGTTGCTGCTGCCCTTGCGTACGTTGACGTGAATGCCGGTCTTGGCCTCGAAAGCCTTGGCGATCGCATCGCCGACTTCCTTGTGTTGACCGTTGTAGAGCGTCAGGGAAACCGCATCGGCTGCCTGGGTGAGGGGAGTGGCGAGTGCCAGGCCGAGCAGGGTGAAGGTCAAGCCGCGGCGCAGGGTATTTCGAAACATCATTCGCAGGGTTCCTCACTGTCGCATTGCAAAAACTTGCAACAATGATAAACGATATTGTTTCTCAAGTGCGCCTTGCGAGGAGGGCGGAGGTTTGCTAGAGCATGATCTGGTGATCATTTGTGGCGAGGGAGCTTGCTCCCGCTCGGCTGCATAGCAGTCGTTAATCCTGAGAGAGGGCATGACTGATGTAAAAGCGAGGAATGCTGCGCATCCCAGCGGGAGCAAGCTCCCTCGCCACAGAGGCTTGCAGGTTTTCAAACGCCAGAAACACAAAAACCCGCTTTCGCGGGTTTTTTGGGAAACTCAACGTCGTAACCTTGAGTTTGAATTGGTGCCCAGAAGAAGACTCGAACTTCCACGACCGTAAGGTCACCAGCACCTGAAGCTGGCGTGTCTACCAATTTCACCATCTGGGCATTCATCGCGAGCGTTGCCGCTGTTGATGTGGCGCACTATACGGAGCGCTTTTTGATCTGTAAACCCCTGATTTAATTTTAATTAATCAGTTTTAACAAACCCGTTCCTTAGAATGCAAAAAACCCGCTTTCGCGGGTTTTGTGTGAGCCTTGAAACTGATCTAGTCTCAAACTCGAAATTGGTGCCCAGGAGAAGACTCGAACTTCCACGACCGTAAGGTCACCAGCACCTGAAGCTGGCGTGTCTACCAATTTCACCACCTGGGCATCTCGTCAACGTGTGTACGTCGTCGATGGCGCGCACTATACGGAGCGCCTTTTTAACTGTAAACCCCTGTCAGCAAAAAAAATGAATTTTTTTACCAGCGGTGTTCAAAAGGGCTTTCAGGCGTCGATACAAGGCTCCAGAAGGGCCTTATATAGTCGGAAATTTCCCGTTTGATGGCGCCTATGCCAAACTAACCCGCATATAGACAAGGTGAAAACTCTCTAATGGCCGATTGGCAGTCCCTCGATCCCGAGGCCGCTCGTGAAGCGGAAAAATATGAAAACCCTATTCCCAGCCGCGAACTGATCCTGGCGCATCTCGCCGATCGGGGTTCGCCTGCTGCCCGCGAGCAACTGGTCGAAGAGTTTGGTCTGACCACAGAAGACCAGATCGAAGCCCTGCGCCGCCGCCTGCGTGCCATGGAGCGCGACGCTCAATTGATCTACACCCGCCGTGGCACCTATGCGCCGGTGGACAAGCTCGACCTGATCCTCGGCCGCATTAGCGGTCACCGTGACGGTTTCGGCTTCCTGGTGCCGGACGACGGCAGCGATGACCTGTTCATGAGCCCGGCGCAGATGCGTCTGGTGTTCGATGGCGACCGTGCGCTGGCCCGTGTTTCCGGTCTCGACCGTCGTGGCCGCCGTGAAGGCGTGATCGTCGAAGTGGTGTCCCGTGCCCACGAAACGATTGTTGGTCGCTACTTCGAAGAGGGCGGTATCGGTTTCGTTGTTGCCGACAATCCGAAGATCCAGCAGGAAGTGCTGGTTACGCCAGGCCGCAACGCCAACGCGCAGATCGGTCAGTTCGTCGAGGTGAAAATCACCCACTGGCCGACGCCGCGCTTCCAGCCGCAAGGCGATGTGGTCGAAGTGGTCGGCAACTACATGGCGCCGGGCATGGAAATCGATGTCGCGCTGCGTACCTACGACATTCCGCACGTCTGGCCTGAAGCGGTGCTCAAAGAAGCCGCCAAGCTCAAGCCGGAAGTCGAAGAGAAAGACAAAGAGAAGCGTGTCGACCTGCGCCATCTGCCGTTCGTCACCATCGACGGCGAAGATGCCCGCGACTTCGACGACGCGGTCTACTGCGAAGCCAAGCCGGGCAAGTTGCGCCTGTTCTCTGGCGGCTGGAAGTTGTACGTGGCGATTGCCGACGTTTCCAGCTACGTGAAGATCGGTTCGGCGCTGGACAACGAAGCCCAGGTACGCGGCAACTCGGTGTATTTCCCCGAGCGCGTGGTGCCGATGCTGCCTGAGCAGCTCTCCAACGGCCTGTGCTCGCTGAACCCGCACGTCGATCGTCTGGCCATGGTTTGCGAGATGACCATCTCCAAGTCCGGCGAAATGACCGACTACTGCTTCTATGAAGCGGTGATCCATTCCCACGCCCGCCTGACCTACAACAAGGTCAGCGCGATGCTGGAAACCCCGAAAGCCACCGAAGCGCGCAAGCTTCGCGGCGAATACACCGACGTGGTGCCGCACCTCAAGCAGCTCTATGCGCTGTACAAAGTGTTGCTGGCTGCCCGTCACGTGCGTGGCGCGATCGATTTCGAAACCCAGGAAACCCGGATCATCTTCGGTTCCGAGCGCAAGATTGCCGAAATCCGTCCGACCACCCGTAACGATGCGCACAAGCTGATCGAGGAATGCATGCTGGCGGCCAACGTGGCCACCGCCGAATTCCTCAAGAAGCACGAAATCCCAGCGCTGTATCGTGTCCACGACGGCCCGCCACCGGAGCGTCTGGAAAAACTGCGCGCGTTCCTCGGCGAGCTCGGCCTGTCCCTGCACAAAGGCAAGGACGGCCCGTCGCCAAAGGACTATCAGGCCCTGTTGGCAAGCATCAAGGATCGTCCGGATTTCCATCTGATCCAGACCGTGATGCTGCGCTCCCTGAGCCAGGCGGTGTACAGCGCCCAGAACGAAGGCCACTTCGGCCTGAATTACGAAGCCTATACCCACTTCACCTCGCCGATCCGTCGTTACCCGGACCTGCTCACGCACCGCGCCATCCGCAGCGTGATCCATTCGAAACAGGACACTCCGCACGTTCGTCGTGCCGGGGCGATGACCATTCCGAAGGCGCGCATCTATCCCTACGACGAAGCGGCGCTGGAGCAACTCGGCGAGCAGTGCTCGATGAGCGAGCGCCGTGCCGACGAAGCCACTCGCGACGTGGTGAACTGGCTCAAGTGCGAGTTCATGAAGGATCGCGTCGGCGAATCGTTCCCGGGTGTGATCACCGCCGTGACCGGTTTTGGCCTGTTCGTCGAGCTGACCGATATCTACGTCGAAGGCCTGGTGCACGTTACCGCGCTGCCGGGCGATTACTACCACTTCGATCCTGTGCATCACCGCCTGGCGGGCGAGCGCACCGGTCGCAGCTTCCGTCTTGGCGATACCGTTGAAGTGCGCGTGATGCGCGTCGACCTCGACGAGCGCAAGATCGACTTCGAGATGGCCGAAAAAACCATCAGCGCGCCGATTGGTCGCAAGAAGCGCGGCAGCGAAAGCACTGCTCCGGCAGCGATCAAGGCTGTGGAAGACAAGGCTCCGGCGAAAACCGCCAGCCGTCGTCCAGCCAAAGAGAAAGCCGTCGAGGCCTATCGCCCGAGCGATGCTGTGGCGAAAAACGCCGAGCTGCGCAAAAGCCGTGAATTGAAGAAGGCCTTGCTGGCCGAAGCCAAAAGCGGTGGTAAAGCGGCGTCTGGGGGAAAGACCGGACGGTCGGCGCCTGAGAAGGCCGTCGGCGGCAAGCCAGCCAAACCGAGCAAACACCGTAAAGGCCCGCCAAAAGCGGGTTCGGCTCCAGCCAAAAGTGGCGGGTCGCGTAAACCGAAGGCGAAGTCATGAGTCAGTTGGAAAAAATCTACGGCGTTCACGCGGTAGAAGCGTTGCTGCGTCACCACCCGAAACGCGTCAAGCAGATCTGGCTGGCCGAAAGCCGCAACGATCCGCGTGTGCAGACCCTGATCGAGCTGGCCAACGAAAATCGTGTGCAGATCGGTCAGGCCGAGCGCCGCGAAATGGACGCCTGGGTTGAAGGCGTACACCAGGGCGTGGTGGCGGACGTCAGTCCGAGCCAGGTCTGGGGCGAGGCGATGCTCGATGAGCTGCTCGACCGTACCGAAGGCGCACCGCTGTTGCTGGTGCTCGACGGCGTGACCGACCCGCACAACCTCGGCGCCTGCCTGCGTTCGGCGGATGCTGCCGGCGCGCTGGCGGTGATCGTGCCCAAGGACAAATCGGCAACCCTGACGCCGGTGGTGCGTAAAGTGGCCTGCGGCGCGGCGGAAGTGATTCCGCTGGTGGCGGTGACCAACCTGGCGCGCACTCTGGAAAAGCTTCAGCAGCGCGGTCTGTGGGTGGTCGGCACGGCGGGTGAGGCCGAGGTCAGCATTTATGACCAGGACCTGACCGGCCCGACCATCCTGATCATGGGCGCCGAAGGCAAAGGCATGCGTCGCCTGACTCGCGAGCACTGCGACTATCTGGTGAACCTGCCGATGGCCGGCAGCGTCAGCAGTCTCAACGTGTCCGTGGCCACCGGTGTGTGCCTGTTCGAAGCACAGCGTCAACGCGGCGCCAAGGCCAAGGCTGCTGCCAAGAAAGCCTGACCTGTTGCAAATCCCCTGTAGGAGTGAGCCTGCTCGCGATAGCGGAGTTACATTCAGCATCAAAGTTGAATGTTGCGCCCTCATCGCGAGCAGGCTCACTCCTACATTGTTTTGTGGTGTGGCCTGTATCCGGTGATTGTTCAAATAATCACCAATTGCCTTGCACCTGCGCAGTCCCTTCTCTACAATTGCGCCCCTTGCTGTGACGGCAGGCACGCATGTGCCCCGCGCCAGCAAGTCCATAAGTGTCATTCACTCCTTGTCTGACCGTTTTTGAGCGGCAGGCTACAACCCGTAAGGAGCATTCATGCGTCATTACGAAATCATCTTTCTGGTCCACCCTGACCAGAGCGAGCAAGTCGGCGGCATGGTTGAGCGTTACACCAAGCTGATCGAAGAAGACGGCGGCAAAATCCACCGTCTGGAAGACTGGGGCCGTCGTCAACTGGCCTACGCAATCAACAATGTTCACAAGGCTCACTACGTGATGCTGAACGTTGAGTGCACTGGCAAGGCCCTGGCCGAGCTGGAAGACAACTTCCGCTACAACGATGCAGTGATCCGTAACCTGGTCATCCGTCGCGACGAAGCCGTTACCGGCCAGTCCGAGATGCTCAAGGCTGAAGAAAACCGCAGTGAGCGCCGTGAGCGTCGCGACCGTCCTGAGCACTCCGACGCTGATGGCGTTGAGGGTGATGACAGCGACAACAGCGATAACGCTGACGAGTAATCCACGGACCTTTTAAGGAGCCTATCAAATGGCACGTTTCTTCCGTCGTCGTAAATTCTGCCGCTTCACCGCTGAAGACGTGAAAGAGATCGATTACAAAGATCTCAACACTCTGAAAGCCTACGTATCCGAGACCGGCAAAATCGTTCCAAGCCGCATCACCGGTACCAAAGCTCGTTATCAGCGTCAGCTGGCCACCGCTATCAAGCGCGCCCGCTTCCTGGCCCTGCTGGCCTACACCGACAGCCACGGCCGCTGAGACCGGGCAGTCGACAAGTAGCAAAGGATTGAATGCATGCGTGCCTTAGCTGAGTTCATCATGCGAGGCCGTATGCAGGCCACTCTCGTGGTGGCCGGATGTGCAACATTGCCGTTGTTGTATTGGTTGGGTGCTGCCGCCGGGAGCCTGGTGCTTCTGCGGCGCGGACTGACGGACGCCATTGGCGTCCTGTCCCTAGGGCTGCTGCCGGCATTGATCTGGTGGCTGTATGCCGATGATCCACGGGCACTTCTGGTGCTGCTGGGGTCTTCGGGGCTTGCGTTGGTGTTGCGCGCAAGCGAATCCTGGGTTCGCACGCTGCTGGTCAGCGTAGTGATTGGAGTGGTGTTTTCAGTGGTGCTCGGGGCAGCGTTTGCGGCCCAGATCGAGATGCTCGCGCAGGCCTTGATAAAGGTCATGCCGGCGCTTCTTGGTGAAACCTACAAGCAATTGTCGGTCGATGAGCAAGCGCGCTTCGCGTCCCTGATTGCACCAGTCCTGACCGGACTGATTGCGGCTCTGTTGCAGATCGTCAGCGTGCTGAGCCTGATTGTCGGGCGGCATTGGCAGGCGTTGTTGTACAACCCGGGTGGTTTTGGTCGCGAGTTTCGCGCCATCCGGATCCCGCTGGGGCCGGCGATGTTGCTGCTGGCGTTGATGCTTCTGGGCCCGAATCTCGGTGCACAGATGGCCATGTTGACGCCGTTGTGCAGTGTACCGCTGGTGTTCGCCGGACTCGCCCTGATTCACGGGCTGGTCGGGCAGAAGCGACTGGCCGGTTTCTGGCTGGTGGGGTTGTACGTCACGCTGCTGTTGTTCATGCAGCTGCTCTATCCGTTGCTCGTGGTTCTGGCCATTGTCGACAGCCTGATTGATTTTCGCGGTCGTCACGCGTCGAAAGACACCGATAACGCGAACGGTGAAGGTTAAAAGTTAAGAGGATTTCCACATGCAACTGATCCTTCTGGAAAAAATCGCCAACCTGGGCAACCTGGGCGACAAAGTAAACGTTAAGGCCGGTTACGGCCGTAACTACCTGCTGCCTTTCGGCAAGGCTACCGCTGCGACCGCTGCCAACCTGGCTGCGTTCGAAGAGCGTCGTGCCGAGCTGGAAAAAGCTGCCGCAGACCGTAAAGCATCGGCTGAAAGCCGTGCTGCCCAACTGGCCGAGCTGGAAGTGACCATCACTGCCACCGCTGGCGACGAAGGCAAGCTGTTCGGTTCGATCGGTACTCACGACATCGCTGACGCACTGACCGCTTCCGGCGTTGAAGTGCAGAAGAGCGAAGTTCGTCTGCCGAACGGCACCATCCGCAACGTGGGTGAATTCGACGTGGCTGTGCACCTGCACGCCGAAGTTGAAGCCACCGTACGCGTTGTCGTGGTAGCAGCTTAAGCAATACTTGTCGGCTGGCACCCTCGGGTGCTTGCCGGTAACATCGGGCACGATCCTGTTTACAGGTCGTGCCCTTTGTCTTTCTGGTAATCCCGTTTTCAAACCTGACTCCAAGTGGCCATGAACGAAATCACCGCTCCCGAGCAATACGATCTGCAAACCGCCGCGCTGAAAGTGCCGCCGCATTCCATCGAGGCCGAACAGGCCGTACTCGGTGGTCTGATGCTGGACAACAACGCCTGGGAACGCGTGCTCGATCAAGTCTCCGATGGCGATTTTTACCGACATGACCACCGTCTGATCTTCCGTGCGATCGCCAAACTGGCCGATCAGAACATGCCGATCGACGTCGTGACCCTGGCCGAGCAATTGGACAAGGAAGGTCAGACGTCTCAGGTCGGCGGCCTCGGTTACCTCGGCGAGCTGGCGAAAAACACGCCGTCCGTCGCCAACATCAAGGCCTATGCGCAGATCGTTCGCCAGCGGGCGACGTTGCGCCAGTTGATCGGTATCAGCACCGAAATTGCCGACGCCGCCTTCAACCCTGAAGGCCGTACAGCCGAAGAGATCCTCGACGAAGCCGAACGGCAGATCTTCCAGATCGCCGAGGCGCGGCCGAAGACCGGCGGCCCGGTGGGGGTCAACGAACTGTTGACCAAGGCCATCGATCGCATCGACACCTTGTTCAACACCGCCGACGCAATCACCGGTCTGTCCACCGGTTATACCGACCTCGACGAGAAGACCAGTGGCCTTCAGCCGTCCGACCTGATCATCGTCGCCGGCCGTCCGTCGATGGGTAAAACCACCTTCGCCATGAACCTGGTGGAAAACGCCGTACTGCGCAGCGACAAGGCGGTGCTGGTGTACTCCCTCGAGATGCCAGGTGAATCGCTGATCATGCGTATGCTCTCGTCCCTCGGTCGTATCGATCAGACCAAGGTGCGTTCCGGCCAACTCGAAGACGACGACTGGCCGCGCCTGACCTCAGCGGTCAACCTGCTCAACGATCGCAAGCTGTTCATCGACGACACCGCCGGCATCAGCCCGTCGGAAATGCGTGCGCGGACCCGGCGCCTGGTGCGCGAGCACGGCGACATCGGTCTGATCATGATCGACTATCTGCAGTTGATGCAGATTCCGGGTTCGAGCGGTGACAACCGGACCAACGAGATTTCCGAGATCTCCCGATCCCTGAAAGCCCTGGCCAAGGAATTCAACTGCCCGGTGGTGGCGCTGTCGCAGCTCAACCGTTCCCTGGAACAACGTCCCAACAAGCGCCCGGTGAACTCCGACTTGCGGGAATCCGGAGCGATCGAGCAGGACGCCGACGTCATCATGTTCGTGTACCGGGACGAGGTGTATCACCCGGAGACCGAGCACAAGGGCATCGCCGAAATCATCATCGGCAAGCAGCGGAACGGCCCGATCGGCTTTATCCGCCTGGCCTTTATCGGTAAGTACACCCGCTTCGAAAACCTTGCGCCGGGCAGTTACAACTTCGACGACGACGAGTAAATTCTTCATCGTTTGAGCTGACGCCTTCGCGAGCAAGCCCGCTCCCACACCTGGAATGCATTCAAATGTGGGAGCGGGCTTGCTCGCGAATGGGCGTGGCGCAATTTCCGACCACAGCCGTCGGAATTGGTCAAAATTTGTGCTATATTCCGCGCCCGCGAAATTCAATGAAAGCCAACACCGGTTATCGACATGCAAGCAGCCAAGCCGTTATTTGACTATCCAAAGTACTGGGCCGAATGTTTCGGGCCAGCGCCATTCCTGCCGATGAGCAGGGAGGAGATGGATCAGCTCGGCTGGGATTCCTGCGACATCATCATCGTCACTGGTGATGCCTACGTCGATCACCCGTCGTTCGGCATGGCGATCATCGGCCGGCTGCTGGAGTCCCAGGGCTTCCGCGTCGGGATCATTGCCCAGCCGAACTGGCAGTCCAAAGACGACTTCATGAAGCTCGGCGAGCCGAACCTGTTCTTCGGCGTCGCGGCCGGCAACATGGACTCGATGATCAACCGCTACACCGCGGACAAGAAAATCCGTTCCGACGACGCCTATACCCCGGGTGGCATGGCGGGCAAACGTCCGGATCGCGCGAGTCTGGTCTACAGCCAGCGCTGCAAGGAAGCCTACAAACACGTGCCGATCGTCCTCGGCGGCATCGAAGCTTCGCTGCGCCGCATCGCCCACTACGACTACTGGCAGGATCGTGTACGCAACTCGATCCTGATCGACGCCAGCGCCGACATTCTGCTGTACGGCAACGCCGAGCGCGCCATCGTCGAAGTGGCCCAGCGTCTGTCCTACGGGCACAAGATCGAAGACATCACCGACGTGCGCGGCACCGCGTTCATCCGTCGTGACACGCCGCAGGGCTGGTACGAAGTCGATTCCACGCGCATCGACCGTCCGGGCAAGGTCGACAAGATCATCAACCCGTACGTCAACACCCAGGACACCCAGGCCTGCGCCATCGAGCAAGAGAAGGGCCCGGTGGATGATCCCGAGGAAGCCAAGGTCGTACAGATCCTGGCCAGCCCGCGCATGACCCGCGACAAGACCGTGATCCGCCTGCCGTCGATGGAAAAGGTGCGTAACGACCCGGTCCTGTACGCCCACGCCAACCGCGTGCTGCACCTGGAAACCAACCCGGGTAACGCCCGCGCGCTGGTGCAGAAACATGGCGAGATCGACGTCTGGTTCAACCCGCCGCCGATTCCGATGACCACTGAAGAAATGGACTACGTGTTCGGCATGCCTTACGCACGGGTTCCGCACCCGGCGTACGGCAAGGAGAAGATTCCGGCCTACGACATGATCCGTTTCTCGGTGAACATCATGCGTGGCTGCTTCGGCGGCTGTACCTTCTGCTCGATCACCGAGCACGAAGGCCGGATCATCCAGAACCGATCCGAAGAGTCGATCATTCGCGAAATCGAAGAGATCCGCGACAAGGTCCCGGGCTTCACCGGCGTCATCTCCGACCTCGGTGGCCCGACCGCGAACATGTACCGCATCGCCTGCAAGAGCCCGGAAATCGAATCCGCGTGCCGCAAGCCGTCCTGCGTGTTCCCGGGCATCTGCCCGAACCTGAACACCGACCACTCGTCGCTGATTCAGCTGTACCGCAGTGCCCGTGCCCTGCCGGGTGTGAAGAAGATCCTGATCGCCTCCGGCCTGCGTTACGACCTCGCGGTTGAATCGCCGGAGTACGTCAAAGAGCTGGTGACCCACCACGTCGGCGGTTACCTGAAGATCGCCCCGGAACACACCGAGGAAGGTCCGCTCAACCAGATGATGAAACCGGGCATTGGTAGCTATGACAAGTTCAAGCGCATGTTCGAGAAGTACACCAAGGAAGCAGGCAAAGAGCAGTACCTGATCCCGTACTTCATCGCCGCGCACCCGGGCACCACCGACGAAGACATGATGAACCTGGCGCTGTGGCTCAAGGGCAATGGTTTCCGTGCCGACCAGGTGCAGGCGTTCTACCCGTCGCCGATGGCCACCGCCACCGCGATGTACCACTCGGGCAAGAACCCGCTGCGCAAGGTCACCTACAAGAGCGACGGCGTGACCATCGTCAAGAGCGAAGAGCAGCGTCGTCTGCACAAGGCGTTCTTGCGTTATCACGACCCGAAAGGCTGGCCGATGCTGCGCGAAGCGTTGATTCGCATGGGACGTGGTGACCTGATCGGTCCGGGCAAGGATCAGTTGATTCCGCTGCATCAACCGGCCACCGACAGCTACCAGAGCGCCCGTCGCAAGAACTCGACGCCGGCCGGCAGCCACAAGGTCGCGAAAGAGAAGACCACCAGGATTCTCACCCAGCACAACGGCCTGCCGCCGCGTGCCAGCGACGGTGGCAATCCTTGGGACAAGCGTGAACAAGCCAAGGCTGCGGCATTCGCCCGCAACCAGCAGGCGGCCAAGGAGCGCAAGGAAGCAGCCAAGGGCAAGGGGCCGAAACCGGCTCGCAAGCCAGTCGTTCCGCGCTAAGTCGCTTTTTGTTTCAACAGAACGCCAACCTTCGGGTTGGCGTTTTGCATTTCAGGGTTCAAGAAGTGTGCTGAAACGACTGGCCCTTTCGCGAGCAAGCCCGCTCCCACAGTTGGAATGCGGTCTCCTGTGGGAGCGAGCTTGCTCGCGAAGGCGTCATCTCAGGCGCCGCATCTACCACTGCCGCCACATTTAGGCGCAACTTCCTCGAACCATTTCCCCGCATCGCCCGATTTTGGTGCTGTACTGCCCTGAGCATTCCGGGAAAGCGCCCAAGCCCTTGCATGGCATAAGTCTTGCGCGCTTTCGAATACGCTTAGGCTCGCAGGAGGCACGCCGTGTCGATTCATGTCGCATTGCATCACGTCACGCATTACCGCTACGACCGCGCTGTCGAACTCGGCCCGCAGATCGTACGCCTGCGTCCGGCCGCCCACAGCCGCACGCGGATTCTTTCGTATGCGCTGAAGGTCTCGCCCGAGCAGCATTTCATCAACTGGCAGCAAGACCCGCAGGGTAACTACCTCGCGCGTCTGGTGTTCCCCGAGAAAACCGACGAGTTGCGCATCGAGGTCGACCTGCTGGCCGAGATGGCGGTGTTCAATCCGTTCGACTTCTTCCTCGAACCCTATGCCGAGAAAATCCCCTTCACTTACGCCGCAGATGAACGCAAGGAATTGGCGCCGTACCTCGAAACTCTGCCGCTGACCCCGGCATTCAAAGCCTATCTGGACGGGATCGACCGTACGCCGCTGCCCGCCGTGGATTTCCTGGTGATGCTCAACCAGCGTCTCAGCGAAGACATTCGCTACCTGATTCGCATGGAGCCGGGCGTGCAGACCCCGGAACACACCCTCGAACATGCGTCCGGCTCCTGCCGCGACTCGGCGTGGCTGCTGGTGCAACTGCTGCGCAACCTCGGGCTGGCCGCGCGGTTCGTCTCCGGTTATCTGATTCAACTGACCGCCGACGTGAAGAGCCTCGACGGTCCGTCCGGTACCGAAGTGGACTTCACTGATCTGCACGCGTGGTGCGAGGTGTACTTGCCGGGCGCTGGCTGGATCGGTCTGGATGCTACGTCCGGATTGTTCGCCGGCGAAGGGCATATCCCGCTGGCCTGCAGCCCCGATCCATCCTCAGCCGCGCCGATCAGTGGTCTGGTCGAGCCGTGCGAATGCCAGTTCAGCCACGAAATGTCGGTGGAGCGCATCTGGGAAGCGCCACGGGTGACCAAGCCCTATACCGATGAGCAGTGGCTGGCGATTCAGGCGCTGGGCCGACAGATCGATGCCGACCTGCTCAAAGACGATGTGCGCCTGACCATGGGCGGCGAGCCGACCTTCGTCTCCATCGACGACCCCGATGGCGCCGAGTGGAACACCGCCGCGCTGGGCCCGGACAAGCGCCGCCTCTCCGCCGAACTGTTCCAGCGCATGCGCCAGCACTATGCGCCGAAAGGTCTGGTGCATTTCGGTCAGGGCAAGTGGTACCCGGGCGAGCAATTGCCGCGCTGGTCGCTCAACTGCTATTGGCGCCGCGATGGCGTGCCGATCTGGCACAACAGCGCGCTGATCGCCGATGAGCAGCAGGACTACGGCGCCGATGGCGAACTGGCGGGACGCTTTCTCGCGAGTGTTGCCGAACGCCTGAAACTGCCTGCTCGTTTCGTGTTTCCAGCCTACGAAGACAATTTTTATTACCTCTGGCGTGAGGGCGCATTGCCGAGCAACGTCAGCGCTGAAGACTCGCGTCTTGAAGAACCGCTGGAGCGTGCGCGTCTGCGCAAGGTTTTCGCTCAGGGGCTGGATAAAGTAATCGGCAAGGTGCTACCGCTGGCCCGCACTGCCAAGGGTGATCAATGGCAGAGCGGGCGCTGGTATCTGCGCGACGAGCATTGCCGACTGGTGCCGGGGGATTCGCCGTTGGGTTATCGCTTGCCACTCGGTTCACAGCCGTGGGTGAAGGCCGCCGAGTATCCGTTCATTCATCCCAACGATCCGAATCAGGACTTTCCCGAGCTGCCGGACACCGCGCAGCTCAACAGTCATGCCGAACCCGCCGCAGCCGCCGAACGTGCGCCGAAAATCGACGAGTCCGCCGACTGGCTGACCCGCACCGCCTTCTGTGCCGAGGCCCGCGAAGGGCGTCTGTATCTATTCATGCCGCCGCTGGAGCGGGTCGAGGACTATCTGGAACTGGTGGCGGCCATCGAAGCCACCGCCGAAGAGCTGCATTGCCCGGTGCTGCTGGAAGGTTACGAGCCGCCGAGCGATCCGCGCCTGAGCAACTTCCGCATCACCCCGGACCCGGGCGTGATCGAGGTCAACGTGCAGCCGTCGGCGACTTGGGACGAACTGGTCGAACGCACCGAGTTTCTCTATGAACAGGCGCGGCAGACCCGCCTGACCACCGAGAAATTCATGATCGACGGGCGCCATACCGGCACCGGCGGCGGCAACCATTTCGTCCTCGGTGGCGCGACCCCGGCAGACTCACCATTCCTGCGCCGCCCGGACCTGCTGCGCAGCCTGATCAGTTACTGGCACAACCACCCGTCGCTGTCCTACCTGTTTTCCGGCTTGTTCATCGGCCCGACCTCGCAGGCGCCGCGGGTCGATGAAGCGCGCAACGACGCCTTGTACGAACTGGAAATCGCCTTCGCGCAGATGCCTGAACCGGGCGAAGCGTGTGCGCCGTGGCTGGTGGATCGCCTGCTGCGCAATCTGCTGATCGACGTCACCGGCAACACCCATCGTGCCGAGTTCTGCATCGACAAACTGTATTCGCCGGATGGCGCTACCGGGCGCCTTGGCCTGTTGGAGCTGCGCGCCTTCGAAATGCCGCCGCATGCGCGGATGAGCCTGGCTCAGCAGTTGTTGCTGCGTGCGCTGGTTGCGCGATTCTGGCGCGAGCCCTATGCGCCGCCGAAACTGGCGCGCTGGGGCACCGAGCTGCACGACCGCTTCATGCTGCCGCACTTTATCGAGCAGGATTTCGCCGACGTCATCGTTGAACTGAACAACGCCGGTTATCCATTGCGCGCCGAGTGGTTCGCTGCGCATCTGGAGTTCCGTTTTCCCAAGGTCGGCGATTACGCGGTCAGCGGCATCGAGATGGAGCTGCGCCAGGCGCTGGAACCTTGGCATGTACTGGGCGAGGAGGGTACGGCGGGCGGCACGGTGCGTTATGTCGATTCGTCGCTGGAGCGTTTGCAGATCAAGCTCAGCGGCTTGCCGCCGCAGCGCTATCTGCTGACCTGCAACGGTATTCCGCTGCCGCTGCAACCGACCGGGCGCATCGGTGAGTTCGTCGCCGGCGTGCGCTTTCGGGCCTGGCAACCGGCCAACTGCCTGCAACCGACCATCCCGGTGCACGCGCCGCTGGTGTTCGACCTGCTCGACACCTGGATGCAGCGTTCGCTGGGCGGTTGCCAGTACCACGTGGCGCACCCGGGCGGGCGCAATTACGAGACGTTACCGGTCAATGCCAACGAAGCTGAGAGCCGGCGCATGGCGCGGTTTTTCCGCATCGGACACACGCCGGGGAAACTTCCGATACCGAACCTGGCAATCTCCGACGAGCTGCCGATGACGCTCGATTTGCGACGTTTCTAAGTCCTGCACGACATGCGGATTTTTCGTATATCCGCACGTCATGTGCCTGCGTTAGTCTGACCGTTCCCTGCTGTCTGCCGAGCTTTCCATGCCTGACCTGCTAGACCGCTACCCGCTGACCGCGGGCACTTATCACGAACTGCTGAATGACAGCGGGGAAGTGCGCCCGCACTGGCGGCGGCTGTTCGATCAATTGCAGCGCAGCACCCCGGCGCAACTGGTGCAGCGGCAGGCGTTGCTGGCCCGGCAGATTCAGGAAAACGGCGTGACCTACAACGTCTATGCCGATCCCAAGGGCGCCGACCGTCCGTGGGAGCTGGACCTTCTGCCGCACGTGATCGCTGCTGACGAGTGGCAGCAACTGTCGACGGGGATTGCCCAGCGAGCACGCCTGCTCAATGCGGTACTGGCCGATCTGTACGGGCCGCAGCGGCTGATCAGCGAAGGGTTGTTACCGGCGGAGCTGGTGTTCGGCCACAACAATTTTCTCTGGCCGTGTCAGGGCATCGCGCCACCGGAAGATGCCTTTCTGCATCTATACGCCGTGGATCTGGCGCGCACACCGGACGGGCGCTGGTGGGTCACGGCGGATCGTACTCAGGCGCCGTCGGGCGCGGGGTATGCGTTGGAAAATCGCACCATTGTGTCGCGCGCCTTTCCCGAGTTGTACCGCGATCTGAAAGTGCAGCATCTGGCTGGGTTCTTCCGCACCCTGCAGGAAACCCTCGCGCGTCAGGCACCGTGTGCTGACGACGCGCCGCTGGTGGTGTTGCTCACGCCCGGGCGCTTCAACGAAAGCTATTTCGAACACCTTTATCTGGCACGCCAGCTCGGATACCCGCTGGTGGAGGGCGGCGACCTCACCGTGCGCGATGCCACGGTGTACCTGAAAACCCTCAGTGGTCTGCGCCGGGTGCACGCGATCATGCGCCGGCTCGACGATGACTTCTGCGACCCGCTGGAGCTGCGCACCGATTCGGCACTTGGTGTGCCTGGCCTGCTGGAAGCGGTGCGTCAGGGCCGGGTGCTGGTGGCCAATGCGTTGGGCAGCGGCGTGCTGGAGTCGCCGGGGTTGCTTGGATTTCTGCCGAAGATCAATCAGTACCTGTTCGGCGAAGAACTGCTGCTGCCGTCCATCGCCACCTGGTGGTGCGGCGAGGCGCCAGTGCTGGCGCAGGCGTTGGAAAAGCTTCCCGAGCTGCTGATCAAACCGGCTTTTCCCTCGCAAAGCTTCGCCCCGGTATTCGGCCGCGATCTGAGTGAACAACAGCGCCAGGCACTCGCCGAGCGCATGCAGGCGCGGCCATACGCGTATGTCGCGCAAGAGTTGGCGCAGCTGTCCCAGGCGCCGATCTGGCAGGCCGAAGACGGCCAACTGCAACCGCGAGCGATCGGCATGCGCGTGTACGCGGTGGCCAGTGGTGACGGCTATCGCGTATTGCCCGGTGGGCTGACCCGGGTCGCCGCCGATGCCGATGCCGAAGTGGTGTCGATGCAGCGCGGTGGCGCGAGCAAGGACACTTGGGTGCTGGGCGAGCGTGCGCCGAGCGGCGAACAATGGAAAACCCAGCGCAACGTCGGCGTACACGATCTGGTGCGCCGCGATCCTTATCTGCCCTCGAGGGTGGTGGAAAACCTGTTCTGGTTCGGTCGTTACTGCGAGCGTTGTGACGACAGTGCGCGACTGCTGCGGATCATGCTCGCGCGGTATGTCGATGGCGATGATCCGCAAGCCTTGCAGGCGGCCGTGGAGCTGGGCGAGCGGCTGATGTTGCTGCCGGAGGAGGGTGAGCTGCCGGAGCGGCTGCTGGCGGCGCTGCTCGGCGAGGACTGGTCGTTCAGCCTGCGCTCCAACCTGCAGCGCTTGCAGTGGGCGGCCTCGCAGGTGCGCGGCAAGCTTTCACGGGAAAACTGGCAGGCGTTGGTCGAGTTGCAGCGCGAGGCAATGGAGCTGGACACCGAAGAGCCGGATTTCGGTGAGTTGCTGGATTTCCTCAATCGGCTGGTGATGTCGCTGGCGGCGCTCTCGGGTTTCGCGCTCGACGACATGACTCGCGACGAAGGCTGGCGCTTTTTGATGATCGGCCGGCGCATCGAGCGGTTGCAGTTTCTCAGCAGCAGTCTGGCGGCGTTTCTGCGCGGCGCCGGGGCGTTCGATCAGGCGGGGCTGGAATGGCTGCTGGAGCTGGGCAACAGCAGCATCACCTACCGTTCGCGGTATCTGGCGGTGGCGCAGTTGGTTCCGGTGCTCGACCTGTTGCTGCTGGATGAGCAGAACCCGCACGCGGTGTTGTTCCAGTTGAAACTGGTGACCCGCACTTTGAAACGCTTGAACGATGATTTCGGCGTACCTCGCGAGGCCGGGCTGCCGCAATTGGTCGAGCGTCTGGCGCGGTTCGATCTGGGCTGTCTGGAGAACCCGCTGTTCGGGGAAAACAGCGTGCGTGCCGCGCTCGATGGTCTGGCGGATCTGCTGCAAGAGATTGCCGAAGCCAGCGGTCAGGTGTCCGATCGTCTGGCGCTGCGCCATTTTGCCCATGTCGATGATGTCAGCCAGCGCACGGTGTCCGTCTGATGAGCGCCCATTACCAGATCTTCCACGACACCTGTTACCACTACGACAGCCCGGTTTCGCTGGCACAGCAATTGGCGCACCTATGGCCGCGTGAGTGCACGTGGCAACGCTGCATCGAGCAGCAATTGCTGATCAGCCCGCAGCCGACGACGCGGCGGGATGAGCTGGACGTGTTCGGCAATCCGCTGACCCGACTGGCCTTCGAGCGCCCGCATGATGAGTTGCAGGTCAACGCCCGGCTCACGGTTGAGGTGCTGGCGCGGCCACTGGCGGATTTCAGTCTGTCCCCGGCGTGGGAGCAGACGCGCAACGCGCTGACCTACAGCAGTCAGCCGTTGTCCGCCGAAATGCTCGAGGCTTGTCGCTATCGGTTTCAGTCACCCTACGTGCATTTGAAACGCAGTTTCGTCGAATTTTCGGAAAGCTGTTTTCCACCGGGAAGGCCCTTGTTGCTGGGCGTGCAGGCGTTGATGCAGAAGATTTTCAGCGAATTCACCTTCGATGCCGAGGCCACGCAAGTGGCGACGCCGCTGGTCGAGGTGCTGGAGCGCCGGCGTGGCGTGTGTCAGGACTTCGCGCATCTGATGCTCGCTTGCGTGCGCTCGCGAGGGCTGGCAGCGCGCTACATCAGTGGTTATCTGCTGACCCAACCGCCGCCGGGACAGCCACGGCTGATCGGCGCCGACGCGTCGCATGCCTGGGTGTCGGTGTTCTGTCCGGTACTCGGGTGGGTGGATTTCGATCCGACCAACAATGTGCAGCCGGCGCTGGAGCACATCACCCTGGCGTGGGGTCGGGATTTTTCCGATGTGTCGCCGTTGCGCGGGGTGATTCTGGGGGGCGGCAGTCACGACCCGGAGGTCCGCGTCACGGTGATGCCATTGGAATAACACAGCACCCCATGTGGGAGCGGGCTTGCTCGCGAAGGCGATGTGTCAGTTACATCAATGTTGAAGGTGAAGACGCCTTCGCGAGCAAGCCCGCTCCCACAGGAGGTCGTATCGTGTTCGGAAAACGGGGAGGGCTGTGAGAGCCAGCGGCTGAGCCGCCAGCCCCGTCACAAATCCGCAGGGTCTGACTCGATCATCAAACCCGGTGGGGCTCAGGCGTCGGGCGCCTGGTCTTTCGGTGCATCAACATCAACATCGTCATCAGTCGCCACTTCCCCGTCAGGGTTCAGTGCCGCTTCTTCAGCCTGCTGTTTCTTGCGCTGAAGCTTTTCCTCTTTCTTCTTTTCCTTTTCCAGGTCTCGTTGACGTTTGGCGAAGGAGTAATTGGGTTTGGCCATGGGCGATCCTCTGGGGTCGAAGGTGAGGTTGAGCGGCGCGTATTCTGCCCTGTATCGGTGCCCGGCGGTTAGCCGGGTTTTTGGTCGACCCACTTGGGCGTGACGGTCGGCTTCCAGTTATCCAGGGCGTCGAGCAGCGATTGTGCTGATTCGCTCACTTGCAGCATGTCACGGTGTGGGGCGCGAACGAAGCCTTCGCCGACGATATGGTCAAGAAAAGCCGTGAGTTTGCTGTAGAAACCGTTCACCTCAAGCAGCCCCAGCGGTTTGCCGTGGTAGCCGAGCTGGCCCCAGGTCCAGACTTCGAACAGCTCTTCCAGCGTGCCGAGGCCGCCGGGCAACGCGATGAACGCATCGCTCAACTCGGCCATGCGCGCCTTGCGCGCGTGCATGCCATCGACGACTTCGAGACGGGTCAGGCTTTTGTGGCCGATTTCCTTGTCCATCAGGCTTTGCGGGATGATCCCGATCACCTCGCCGCCGGCGGCCAGTGCGGCGTCCGCCACCAGGCCCATCAGGCCCACGGCACCACCGCCGTAAACCAGCGTCAGCTGGCGCTCGGCGAGTGCCCGGCCAAGGGCTTGGGCGGCTTCGGTATAAGCCGGATCAGTGCCGGCGTTGGCACCGCAAAATACACAAACGGATTTGAGAGACATGCCTTCCTCCTGGGTCAATCCGTCACAGGGTAATGGCTGGCACGTCTTGATCCAAGGGCTAAGCTTCGCGTTCTGGCGATTCAAAGGTACCGCTTGCGCCACAGGCGTAGGCGGCGAGCAAACTGCACAACAGACCGTTAAAGAACATGACAGGCACTCCGTTTCAGTAGATGCGCCGATCATAGGCCCGACCCGGGATTATCGCCGGTAGATTGTTTCGATGAGTGTCATAGCCTGAAAGTTGTATACAATTTTTGACTCAAGTCATAGGAACTTGCGAAGATTTCAGGCAGTCTTTCCACCATTAGTGTTTTTGTTAACCCTGCCTTGGAGATTCACCATGTTTTCCAAAGTTGTTGCGGTATCCCTGCTGGCGCTGGCCAGCAGCCAATTGATGGCTGCCGAGTGCAAAACCACCGTTGATTCCACCGACCAGATGTCCTTCAACACCAAGGAGATCGTGATCGACAAGAGCTGCAAGACCTTCACCGTCGAACTGACCCACTCTGGCAGCCTGCCGAAGAACGTCATGGGTCATAACCTGGTGGTCAGCAAAACCGCTGACATGCAGCCGATCGCCACCGACGGCCTGGCCGCTGGCATCGACAAGAACTACCTGAAAGACGGCGACGAGCGCGTTATCGCTCACACCAAGATCATCGGTGCCGGCGAGAAAGACACGCTGACCATTGATGTATCGAAGCTGACTGCCGGTACCGATTACGGCTTCTTCTGCTCCTTCCCGGGCCACATCTCGATGATGAAAGGCACCATTGCTGTGAAGTAAGCAGGTTCACCGCGTTATCGTTCTTCGCGAGCAGGCTCGCTCCCACAGGTTCGCGCCGTCAATGTGGGAGCGAGCCTGCTCGCGAAGAGGCCATGAGCATCGACAGGTGAACTGGCCAAAGAAAAGCCCGCTGAGGATCGCTCCTCAGCGGGCTTTTTCATTCGGTCGCCGATCAAGGCGCGAACGGCATGACCCGCTTGTGATGGGTCTTGTTGTAGGTGCTGACGATGATGTCGAACGCTTCCTGACGCACCGGCTCGCCGTGCAGGAAGGCATCAATCTCGGCGTAGGTTACGCCGTGCGAGGCTTCGTCCGGTTTGCCCGGCGACAGGTCTTCCAGATCCGCGGTCGGCACTTTTTCCACCAGCGATTCCGGTGCGCCAAAGCTGCGGGCGATCGCCCGGACCTGGTTTTTCACCAGACCGCTGAGCGGGGCCAGGTCGCAGGCGCCGTCACCGAACTTGGTGAAGAAGCCCATCACCGCTTCCGCCGCGTGGTCGGTGCCGATCACCAGACCGTGCGCGGCGCCGGCGATGGTGTACTGGGCGACCATGCGCATCCGCGCCTTGGTGTTGCCGAGGACGAAATCCACCGACACCGCATGTTTGCCTTCGAACGCCGCCACTTCCTTGGCCAGTGATTTGACCGCCGGGCCGATGTTCACCGTGTGGCGTTCGTCCGGAGCGATGAAGTCCACCGACGCCTGGGCGTCGTGCTCGTCGAACTGGGTTTCGTACGGCAGGCGCACGGCGATGAACTTGTAGGCGTCGTCGCCGGTGCGCTCGCGCAGCTCACGCATGGCGCGCTGGGCCAGCAGGCCGGCGGTCAGCGAGTCGACACCGCCGCTGATGCCCAGCACAAGGGTTTTGAGGCCGGAATTGACCAGGCAATCCTGGATAAAGGTGATGCGCCGGGCGACTTCCGCTTCGAGGGCCTGATGCCCGGCGAATGGCGGTTGCACCTTGAGCTGTTCAGCAATCTCACGCTGTACGGCTTGCATGAATTCACTCCTTGCTAGATAGACTGGAATCGGCAGGAACCTGGAACACATGTCGCAAATAGGCGACGAAATTCGGGTCTTTGCAGTGGGTCTTGCCGGGCTCGTCGGAGATCTTCGCCACCGGCTGGCCGTTGCAGGCGGTCATTTTAAGCACGATGCTCATCGGTTCGACACCCGGAATGTCACAGGTCAGGTTGGTGCCGATGCCAAAGCTGACGTTGATCCGCCCGTGCAGCGCGCGGAAGATCTCCAGCGACTTCGGCAGGGTCAGGCTGTCGGAGAACACCAGGGTCTTGCTCATCGGGTCGATGCCGAGCTTGTGATAGTGGGCGATGCATTTTTCGCCCCACTGCACCGGATCCCCTGAATCGTGGCGCAGACCATCGAAGAGCTTGGCGAAGAACAGGTCGAAGTCGCCGAGAAACGCGTCGGTGGTGATGCAATCGGTGAGAGCAATCCCCAGCAGGCCACGGTATTCGCGCACCCAGCAGTCGAGCGCGGCGATCTGGCTGTCGATCAAGCGTGGGCCGAGTTGCTGGTGGGCCATGATCCATTCATGGGCCATGGTACCCAGCGGTTTCATGTCCAGCTCGCGGGACAAGTGCACATTGCTGGTGCCGACAAAGCGCCCGGGGAAATCGTGCTTGAGCACGTTGACCACTTCTTCCTGCACGCGGTACGAGAAGCGCCGGCGGGTGCCGAAATCGGCGACCTGCAATTGCGCCAGTTCGTCGGCCGAGGCATTGGCGCTGAGCCAGTCGAACTTGCGATACAGCTGTTCCCGCGCCTGCACCAGTTCGATTTCCCGGTAGCGATAGCGGTTGCGCACTTCGCTGACGATCGCCAGCAGCGGCACTTCGTAGAGGATCACATGCAGCCACGGGCCACGCAGACGGATGAACAGTTCGCCGTTCTCGATGCCGGTGTGCAGGTAGCGCAGGTTGAAGCGGAACAGGCCGAGAAAGCGCAGGAAATCCGGTTTGAGGAAGGTGATGCGCTCGAGAAAGCTCAACTGGTCGGCACTCAGGCTCAGCTCGGCCAGCCGCTCGATCTGGTAGCGAATCTCGGCCAGATACGGCCGCAGATCTTCGCTGTTACGGCAACGAAACTCCCATTCGACTTCGACGTTGGGGTAGTTGTGCAGCACCGCCTGCATCATCGTCAGTTTGTAGAAGTCGGTGTCGAGCAGGTTCTGCACGATGCGATCGGCAAACACACTCTCGCTCATAAACGGGGTCTCCAGGTGCACCGCGCGGTTGCGCGGGATCAATCAATGACGCTAGTGGCGCATATCAGCGGTGGGGATTGCCAGCATTTTTTAAGAGCGTCGAGATCAACTGTGGGAGCGGGCTTGCTCGCGAATGCGGTGCATCAGTCCCATTTGAATTGACTGACCCACCGCATTCGCGAGCAAGCCCGCTCCCACAGGGTCGTGAAAACTCTATATCGGCGTCAGATCCGGGCTGTCGATCTGCTCCAGCATCCACTTCACAAAATCCCGCACCTTCGGCACTTCCGCCGCATGTTCCGGGTAGGCCAGGTAATAGGCGTCGGAACTGGGCATTGCATGCTGCCAGGGAATGACCAGTTTGCCGTCGGCCAATTCCTCTTCCACCAGAAACCGTGGCAACAACGCGACGCCGCAGCCGACCTGAGCGGCGCGGATGCACATGTAAAAGGTTTCGAAACGCGGGCCGTGATAGCTGTGTTCGGTGTGGTAACCCTGACTGTCGAACCAGTCATGCCAGGCCTGTGGGCGCGAGGCGTTTTGCAGCAGCACCAGATCGGTCAGTTGCGTCGGGTCGGTGAAGGGCTGATCCGGCAGGCTGCCGGGCGCACAGACCGGTACCAGCTCTTCGCCGAACAGCTTCAGGCATTCGGTGCCGGGCCGTGAGCTCTGGCCGAAATAGAACGCCAGATCGCTGCGACCCTGCAGCAAGTCATCGGCCTCCTGCTCGTTGCACAAGTCGAGATGGATCGACGGATGGCGCAGACGCCAGCCCTTCAGACGCGGTACCAGCCAACGAGCGCCGAAGGTCGAGGGTGTAGAGACACGCAGGACTTCGGTCTCGCCGCCGTAGGAACGCAGGTAATGCGTGGACATTTCCACCTGAGTGAGGATTTTTCGGACTTCCACCAGGTACAAATCCCCGGCCGGGGTCATCTGCAAACGCCGACGCACCCGACGGAACAACAAGTGCTGCAACAATTCCTCAAGCTGCGCGACCTGTTTGCTGACGGCACTCTGCGTCAGGTTCAGCTCTTCGGCGGCCCGGGTGAAGCTCAGGTGCCGGGTCACGGCCTCGAAGCACTGCAACGCGGTGATCGATGGCAGGTGGCGTTTATTCAGCATGGGTGATCCCTTTTTCTTGTCTTTCTGTGCGCAGCATGAATAAACGGAATGATATCTCGCGTAAAGGTCGTTTGTTGCCTCGCCTTCGGGAAGCTACAACTAAAGGCCTGCCCGGTCGCGAAAATGCGTCCGCACACATTCTGTTTTTCGCTTGAGGAGTGACCCATGGTTGCCGCATTGCTTGATCGTCTTGGTGTGAACCCGGCCCTGTACCAGAACGGCAAAGTGCCGGTGCATTCGCCCATCGACGGCAGCCGCATCGCCGCCGTGAACTGGGAAGGCCCGGCCGAAGTCGAGCAGCACATCAGTCGCGCAGATCATGCTTTCGAGCTGTGGCGCAAGGTGCCGGCCCCGCGTCGCGGCGAACTGGTGCGTCAGTTCGGCGAAGTGCTGCGTGAGTACAAGGCTGACCTCGGCGAACTGGTGTCGTGGGAGGCGGGCAAGATCACTCAGGAAGGCCTCGGTGAAGTGCAGGAGATGATCGACATCTGCGACTTCGCCGTCGGCCTGTCGCGTCAGTTGTACGGTTTGACCATCGCCTCCGAGCGCCCGGGCCACCACATGCGTGAAACCTGGCATCCGCTGGGCGTGGTCGGCGTGATCAGCGCGTTCAACTTCCCGGTCGCGGTGTGGGCGTGGAACACCACGTTGGCGCTGGTCTGCGGTAACCCGGTGGTGTGGAAGCCGTCGGAGAAAACCCCGCTGACCGCACTGGCCTGTCAGGCGCTGTTCGACCGTGTGGTGAAGAATTTCAGCGATGCGCCGGCGCACCTGTGCCAAGTGATCATCGGTGGCCGTGACGCTGGCGAAGCGCTGGTGGATGACCCGCGTGTTGCGCTGATCAGCGCCACCGGCAGCACCCGCATGGGCCGCGAAGTGGCGCCGAAAGTCGCCGCACGTTTCGCCCGCAGCATTCTCGAACTGGGCGGCAACAACGCGATGATCCTCGGCCCGAGCGCCGACCTAGACATGGCTGTACGCGCCATTCTGTTCAGTGCGGTCGGTACTGCCGGGCAGCGTTGCACCACCCTGCGGCGGCTGATTGCCCATGAATCAGTGAAGGAAGAAATCGTCACCCGCCTCAAAGCCGCGTACGCCAAAGTGCGCATCGGTCATCCGCTGGAAGGCAATCTGGTCGGCCCGCTGATCGACAAACACAGCTTCGAAAACATGCAGGACGCGCTGGAGCAGGCACTGAGCGAGGGCGGTCGGGTGTTCGGCGGCAAGCGTCAGCTCGAAGAGCAGTTCCCCAACGCCTACTACGTGTCGCCGGCCATTGTCGAAATGCCAGAGCAGAGCGACGTGGTCTGCAGCGAAACCTTTGCGCCGATCCTCTACGTGGTCGGCTACAGCGACTTCCAGGAAGCGCTGCGCTTGAACAATGCGGTGCCGCAGGGCCTGTCGTCGTGCATCTTCACTACCGACGTGCGCGAGGCCGAGCAGTTCATGTCGGCGGTTGGCAGCGACTGCGGCATCGCCAACGTCAACATCGGCCCGAGCGGCGCGGAAATTGGCGGCGCGTTTGGTGGCGAGAAGGAGACAGGCGGCGGTCGTGAGTCGGGCTCCGACGCCTGGCGCGCGTACATGCGCCGCCAGACCAATACCGTGAACTACTCGCTGGAGTTGCCGCTGGCGCAGGGCATTACCTTCGACTGAGTTTGGAATGAAGCAGATCCCCTGTGGGAGCGGGCTTGCTCGCGAAAGCGGTGGGTCAGTCGACACAGATGTTGGCTGAAACACCGCTTTCGCGAGCAAGCCCGCTCCCACAGGATCAACAGTGTGTTTGGCAGGTTTCTGTTGGAGTCTGGCAATGCCGTTACGCGAAGAATGTCTGTGGGAAAAGCTCACGCCGCAGCGCCCGGATAACACCGCGCTCAAGAGTGAGGTCAAAGTCGATGTCTGCATGATCGGCGCCGGGTTTACCGGGTTGTCGGCGGCGCTGCATCTGTTGGAAAAAGGCAAAAGCGTCTGCGTGCTCGAAGCGCATCGTGCCGGGCATGGCGGTTCCGGACGCAACGTCGGGCTGGTCAACGCCGGCATGTGGATCCCGCCGGACGAGATCGAGGCCGGATTCGGCGAAGCGGTCGGCAGTCAACTCAACCGCATGCTCGGGGCGGCGCCGGCGCTGGTGTTCAGCCTTGTGGATAAATACAACATCGATTGCCAGTTGCGCCGCGAAGGCACCCTGCACATGGCGCACAACGCCAAGGGCGAAGCGGATCTGCGCAGTCGCGAGCAACAATGGAAGCGCCGCGGGGCGCCGGTCGAGTTGCTCACCGGCAAGGCCTGCGAGCAAGCCACCGGCACGCAGAAGATTGCCGCCGCGCTGCTCGATCGCCGCGCCGGTACGCTCAACCCGATGGCCTATGTCACCGGCCTGGCCAACGCGGTGAAGGGCCTGGGCGGGCAGATGTTCGATCACTCGGCAGTGACCCGTCTCGAACGCGTGGGCCAGCTATGGTCGGTGCAGACCGAGCTAGGTTCGGTACTCGCCGAGCAAGTGGTGATAGCCTCGAACGCCTACACCGAGGGCGACTGGACCGAACTCAAGCGCAACTTCTTCCCCGGTTACTACTATCAGGTCGCTTCGGTGCCGCTGACCGAAGACGCCGCCCATGACATCCTCCCCGGCGGGCAGGGCTCGTGGGACACGCGCCAAGTGCTGAGCAGCATCCGTCGTGACAAGGACGGCCGGTTGTTGCTCGGCAGTCTGGGCAACGGCAATCAGAAACCCACCTGGTTCCTCAAGGCCTGGGCCGACCGGGTGCAGCAACACTACTTCCCCAACCTGAAACCGGTGGAATGGGAATGCACCTGGACCGGGCGCATCGCCTTCACCCCCGATCACCTGATGCGCCTGTTCGAACCGGCGCCGGGACTGGTGGCCGTCACCGGTTACAACGGTCGTGGCGTGACCACCGGCACTGTGGTCGGCAAAGCCTTCGCCGACTACCTGTGTGACGGAAATCCTCAAGCCCTGCCGATCCCCTTCGCACCGATGCAGCCCCTGGCCGGCGTCGGCCTGCGCAGTTGCCTGTACGAGGCCGGCTTCTCGCTGTATCACGCGGGCCAGTGCCTGCGCATCGTCATTTGAGTGTTGAAATATGTTGCCGGAAGCGGCGCTTTTCGGCGTAGCGACTAGCCTCTAATGGTGCGGGTTGTAGCAGTCCCGCACCAGCAGTGTGCAGTTCGGTGACGCGAGCTGTTACAGGCTGGTTGCACGTCGTTTGGTGCCGCGGTTGCAATGATGGCGCAAGCGGGTTGCGCCTCAGATTTAAAAAGGTTTCACCTTCCGCGGTTTAGACGGTTGCACGCCCAATGAAAATGGGAACGAAACAGTCGAAATAACAAGAAAGCAGCGACTTTTTGAAGAATAAAAAACCGATGGCACGGCGCTTGCTCAGAGCATTCAGTGAAGTGAAGTCGCAGTGCCAACTAAAAAAAACCTTGGAGCACCACCTCATGTCCCAGACGTTTTACAAGAAAGGCTTTCTGGCCCTCGCAGTAGCTACTGCGTTGGGTGTTTCTGCGTTTGCTCAAGCCGATGTGAAAATCGGTGTAGCGGGTCCAATGACTGGCGCCAACGCGGCATTTGGCGAGCAGTACATGAAGGGTGCACAGGCAGCGGCGGACGCGGTCAATGCGGCGGGCGGCGTCAACGGCGAGAAAATCGTACTGGTCAAGGGCGATGACGCCTGCGAACCGAAACAGGCAGTGACAGTCGCCAAGGATCTGGTCAACCAGAAGGTAGCCGGCGTGGTCGGTCACTTCTGCTCCTCTTCCACCATTCCCGCCTCGGAAATCTACGACGAAGCCGGCGTTATCGCGATCACCCCGGGTTCCACCAACCCGCAAGTGACCGAGCGCGGCCTGAGCGCCATGTTCCGTATGTGCGGGCGTGACGACCAGCAAGGCATCGTCGCGGGCGATTACATCGTCGACGTGCTCAAGGGCAAGAAAGTCGCCGTGCTGCACGACAAGGACACCTACGGTCAGGGCCTGGCCGATGCGACCAAGGCTCAACTGGAAAAACGTGGCGTGAAGCCGGTGCTGTATGAAGGCCTGACCCGCGGCGAGAAAGACTTCAGCGCCGTGGTCACCAAGATTCGTGCAGCCGGTGCCGACGTGGTCTACTTCGGCGGCCTGCACCCGGAAGCCGGCCCGCTGGTCAAGCAACTGCGTACCGAAGGCCTGAAAGACGTCAAGTTCATGTCTGATGACGGCATCGTCACCGACGAACTGGTGACCACCGCCGGTGGCCCGCAATACGTTGACGGCGTGCTGATGACCTTCGGCGCCGACCCTCGCCTGCTGCCAGACAGCAAGACGGTAGTGGACGCGTTCCGCAAGGCCGGCACCGAGCCTGAAGGCTACACCCTGTACGCCTACGCGTCGGTTCAGACCCTGGCGGCTGCCTTCAACGGCGCCAAGTCCAACAGTGGCGAAAAAGCCGCCGAGTGGCTCAAGGCCAACCCGGTGAAAACCGTCATGGGCGAGAAAGCCTGGGACAAGAAGGGCGACCTGAAAGTCTCTGACTATGTGGTTTACCAGTGGGACAAGGACGGCAAATACCATCAGCTGGAAAAACAGAAGTAAGGGCTGACGTGATCATCCGAACACCATGAACCCCTGTGGGAGCGGGCTTGCTCGCGAATGCGGGATGTCAGTCGCCATCAACGGTAGCTGATACACCGCTTTCGCGAGCAAGCCCGCTCCCACAGGAGGCGATGGTGTTCCGGGGGAACGTGTCTGCATTGCTCCGACGTAAATCTGTATTTTTCCTAGAAGAGCCGCCCGCTCCGGTGGGCAGGTTCTCATTGCGTGAGATTGCGTTATGGATGGTATTTTCCTGCAGCAACTGGTCAACGGCCTGACCCTCGGGTCGGTCTATGGCCTGATCGCCATCGGCTACACAATGGTCTACGGCATCATCGGCATGATCAACTTCGCCCACGGCGAGGTTTACATGATTTCCGCGTACCTCGCGGCAATCAGTCTGGCTCTGCTGGCTTACTTCGGTATCGAATCCTTCCCGCTGTTGATGCTTGGCACGCTGGTTTTCACTATCGTCGTCACCGGCGTTTATGGCTGGGTAATCGAACGCGTCGCTTACAAACCTCTGCGCAACTCCACTCGACTGGCACCGCTGATCAGTGCTATCGGTATCTCGCTGATCCTGCAGAACTACGCCCAGATCAGCCAGGGCGCCCGTCAACAGGGTGTTCCGACGCTGCTCACCGGTGCCTGGCGCATCGACGTCGGCAGCGGTTTCGTCCAACTGACCTACACCAAGATCTTCATTCTGGTCGCCGCATTTGTCGGCATGGGCCTGCTGACCTACGTGATCAAGTACACCAAGCTCGGCCGCATGTGCCGCGCCACCCAGCAAGACCGCAAGATGGCTTCGATCCTCGGGATCAACACCGACCGGGTGATTTCCTACGTGTTCATCATCGGTGCAGCAATGGCGGCGCTGGCCGGCGTGCTGATCACCATGAACTACGGCACGTTCGACTTCTACGCAGGCTTCGTCATCGGCATCAAGGCGTTCACCGCCGCCGTGCTTGGCGGGATCGGCTCACTGCCCGGCGCGATGCTCGGCGGGATCATTCTCGGGATCTCCGAGTCGCTGTTCTCGGGCCTGGTCAACTCCGACTACAAAGACGTGTTCAGCTTCTCGCTGCTCGTACTTGTTCTGGTCTTCCGGCCTCAGGGCCTGTTGGGCCGTCCTCTTGTGTCGAAGGTGTAAGCGATGTCTTCAACCACTCAAAAAAATATCGATATCAAAAAAAGCCTGGTTGAGGCGATTCTGGCCGGCCTGATTGCCCTGATCGTGTTCGGCCCGATTGTCGGCGTCGTGCTCGAAGGCTACAGCTTCAACCTCGAACCAACCCGCGTGGCGTGGCTTATCGGCATCGTGATGATCGGCCGCTTTGCCTTGAGTCTGTTTCTGCAGACGCCCAAGGGCCTGAAGATTCTCGACGGATTCGAGAGCACCGGCTCCGGTGTGCATGTGCTGCCTGCCGATCACAAATCACGCTTGCGCTGGATCATTCCGCTGCTGATCGTGCTCGCGGTCATCGTGCCGTTTGTCTCCAACTCGTACCTGCTGGGCGTGGTCATCCTCGGGCTGATCTACGTGCTGCTGGGTCTGGGGCTGAACATTGTGGTCGGGCTGGCCGGTCTGCTCGATCTCGGTTACGTGGCGTTCTACGCCATCGGTGCCTACGGTCTCGCGCTCGGTTATCAATATCTCGGGCTGGGCTTCTGGACCGTATTGCCACTGGCGGCAATCACTGCCGGTTTGGCCGGCTGCATCCTCGGTTTCCCGGTGCTGCGTCTGCACGGTGACTATCTGGCGATCGTGACTCTGGGCTTCGGTGAAATCATCCGCCTGATCCTCAACAACTGGCTGTCGCTGACCGGCGGGCCGAACGGCATGCCGGCGCCACTGCCGACATTCTTCGGTCTGGAATTCGGCAAGCGGGCCAAGGATGGCGGGGTGCCGTTCCACGAGTTCTTCGGCATCGCCTACAACCCCGATGTGAAGTATTACTTCATCTACACGGTGTTGTTCCTGGTGGTACTGGCCGTGCTGTACATCAAGCATCGTCTGGTGAAAATGCCGGTGGGTCGCGCCTGGGAAGCGCTGCGCGAAGATGAAATCGCCTGCCGCTCGATGGGCCTCAACCATGTGCTGGTCAAGCTCTCGGCGTTCACTATCGGTGCATCCACCGCCGGGCTGGCCGGGGTGTTTTTCGCCACCTATCAAGGCTTCGTCAACCCGACCTCGTTCACCTTCTTCGAATCGGCGCTGATCCTCGCCATCGTCGTGCTCGGCGGCATGGGCTCGACCATCGGCGTGGTGATTGCGGCATTCGTGTTGACGGTTGCTCCGGAACTGCTGCGCGGCTTCGCTGAATACCGCGTGCTGCTGTTCGGCATCCTGATGGTGTTGATGATGATCTGGCGACCACGCGGGCTGATTCGCATCAGCCGTACCGGGGTCACTCCACGCAAAGGTGCTATTCACTATGAGAGGACTGCGCCATGAGTGAAGTCGTACTCTCTGTGGAAAAACTGATGATGCACTTCGGTGGCATCAAGGCCCTGAGCGATGTCAGCCTCAAGGTCAAACGCAACTCGATCTTCGCCCTGATCGGGCCGAACGGCGCCGGCAAGACCACGGTGTTCAACTGTCTGACCGGGTTCTACAAGGCCTCCGGCGGCAAGATCGAACTCAACGTGCGCGGCAAGCAGACCAACGTCATCCAGTTGCTGGGCGAGTCGTTCAAACCGACCGACTTCGTCTCGCCGAAAAGCTTCCTCAGTCGCCTGTACTACAAGATGTTCGGCGGCACCCACTTGGTGAACCGCGCCGGCCTGGCCCGGACATTCCAGAACATTCGCCTGTTCAAGGAAATGTCGGTGCTGGAGAACCTGCTGGTGGCGCAGCACATGTGGGTCAACCGCAACATGCTCGCCGGCATCCTCAACACCAAGGGCTACCGCAAGGCCGAAAGTGATGCGCTGGACTGCGCGTTCTACTGGCTGGAAGTGGTGGATCTGGTGGACTGCGCCAACCGTCTGGCCGGTGAACTGTCCTACGGCCAGCAACGCCGTCTGGAAATCGCCCGGGCCATGTGCACGCGGCCGCAGATCATCTGCCTCGACGAACCGGCCGCCGGCCTCAACCCTCAGGAAACCGAAGCACTGAGCGCGATGATCCGGCTGCTGCGCGACGAGCACGATCTGACCGTGGTGCTGATCGAACACGACATGGGCATGGTCATGAGCATTTCCGACCACATCGTGGTGCTGGATCACGGCGTGGTCATCGCCGAAGGCGGGCCTGAAGCCATTCGCAACGATCCGAAAGTGATTGCCGCCTACCTGGGCGCCGACGAAGAGGAGCTGGTATGAGCAAACCGATCCTCGAACTGAAAGACCTGGACGTGTTCTACGGCCCGATCCAGGCCCTCAAGGGCGTGTCGCTGCAGATCAACGAAGGCGAGACCGTCAGCCTGATCGGCTCCAACGGCGCGGGTAAATCGACGCTGCTGATGTCGATCTTCGGCCAGCCGCGCGCGGCGGGTGGGCAGATCCTCTATCAAGGCGTCGACATCACCCACAAGTCCTCGCACTACATCGCCTCCAACGGCATCGCACAGTCGCCGGAAGGGCGGCGGGTGTTCCCCGACATGACCGTCGAGGAGAACCTGCTGATGGGCACCATCCCGATCGGCGACAAATATGCCAAGGAGGATATGCAGCGCATGTTCGAGCTGTTCCCGCGGCTCGAAGAGCGCCGTACCCAGCGGGCGATGACCATGTCCGGCGGCGAGCAGCAGATGCTCGCCATTGCCCGCGCATTGATGAGCCGGCCGAAATTGCTGCTGCTCGATGAGCCAAGCCTGGGGTTGGCGCCGATCGTGGTGAAACAGATCTTCGCCACCCTGCGGGAACTGGCGAAAACCGGCATGACCATTTTCCTCGTCGAGCAGAACGCCAACCATGCGTTGAAGCTGTCGGACCGGGCGTATGTGATGGTCAACGGCGAGATTCGTCTGACCGGTACCGGCAAGGAGTTGTTGGTGAATGAGGAGGTGCGTAACGCTTACCTCGGCGGTCATTGAAATGTCACGGCCGCTACATAAGTAGCGGCTGCAACTACAACCCGTTCGTCTTAAGGTAAATTTAAGTTATGGGTTTTCATTGATCCAGCCTATGAAGTGAATCGTTAGCCATGCAGCGAGAAATATGGGGATGAATATAGTGGTGAGTTTGACAATGTGCATAAATTGATCGAATAGAGTGATTGAATTTATAATGTACTCCACGCACTCCTTGTTTAAGGTGTAGCTTAGATCTGCTGTGTTCTGAGAGTTGGGAATAAGAAAACAGTCCTTTGCTTTGTTTTTTTGTGGAAGTGTGCAGAAAATTATTATTGAAGATAGGAGGAAGAATAGTGCGGACCAAGCAATTCTGCGCTTTTCTTTTTTTGTAAAGCTTCTTTCGAAGTAAATTTTCATGTTTAGAATTTTTCTCTGAATTCAGGTACGTTCCATTTTGGAGGGAAAACGTAGTCTATAGGAGTCTTGTTTTGTGAGTACTTTTGCTTAATTCGTGATCCGGGTTTTCCTAACTCCGGGCGTTTTACTCTCAAAAATTTGTCTAGCTCACAGAATAAATTTTGGCAGTCTATAAGCTGAAGATTTCTATTGGGGAGGTAGCTGAATGGTAAATTGAGCCTACTAAATTCTTGCTCCTGAATCTCGGTCATGTGTTTTATTATGTGTTCGTATTCGGTTTTTTTTGCGTTTGGGAAAATCTTTTTAATTCCGCGCTCTGCGCCAGGTCCGGCGACTACGAATTGGCTTTCGTCAGCGTTGCAATGGTTGCTGTATGCAAGGTCAATTGCATATTGGTACGCTAGGAACTTACCCACTGATGGGAGAGTAAGAAGAGACTGATATATGTTAGATAGATTTTTTCTGTCCCAGATGGATTTATGCATTTCCTGATTTAACATGAGCTGTATCATTTCCAGATTGTTCATGTGTTTGGAAGCATGTCCGTATTCAGCTTTTCCAGAAGGCATGATGTATGCGGCAGAGTAGATTTTCACGTCTTGCAGCTTTATTTTGGCTATGGCATCGCAATAGTTTTTGATCGAGAAATCTTCAACTGATATTGTTCCTAATTGTTTTTCTAGCTGCTCCCATGTTTCAATTCTATTGAATAGCTTGAAAAGTATTATTCTGAAAAAAGTGTCTTCTGCACTATGGTCTGTATCGTAGATTACGTTTTTTATTAGATATTGAGATG
The DNA here is from genome assembly GCF_036861315.1 of Pseudomonas sp. S3(2024). Lineage (NCBI taxonomy): Bacteria > Pseudomonadati > Pseudomonadota > Gammaproteobacteria > Pseudomonadales > Pseudomonadaceae > Pseudomonas > Pseudomonas sp. S3(2024). Next base: position 397,717 of record NZ_JAZAQQ010000004.1, read on the forward strand.
TGCGGTCAAGAACTCTGTAGCAGTTGGTGAATTTGTATTTTGAAATGATAGAGTCTTGAGGTTTTGTCGGGGAGAGCCTTGAAAGGAAGGCCTCTTGTCGCGCATGAGCAAATACCCAGTAGTCGTCATAGGCGTAATTAGGCTTGAAATTTAAGTTGCTCAAAGGCGCGCGACTCGGAATGTTTAAGTTAGCCGATTAGATTGTTAAAAAATTTGATCACATGATCCTTTATTGCGAAACCCAGAATGGCAGTAAAAACTGCAAAAATTACCGTTGAGTATCTCGCGATTATTTTACTTTCTAATGTAAGAAGCTCTTTTTTAAGGTCGTCTATTTCCTGCTTCAACTTGAAAGGGGAGAAAACCTCACCAGTCATATCAGAGATTTTATCGCTGTTTAACTTTTTTATTGGGGATTTATATTTTTTTGCGTTTTCGTCTGTTGCTGAGGGATCAAGGTCAGCATACCAAATCAGTGCAAATGGCTTTCCCCGCTCCAATACAATGTCAGTTGGTCCGGCATTGTATACGGAGAAAGTTAGCTGCCCTTTCCATCCTGGGTCTACATGGAAGCCTGATACGTTGATAAGACCTTTGAATTTATACTTTGCCTTGAAGGAGATGAAGGCCAGCGCAGTGGTAGGGACATACAGTACTTCTGATGTCAGAAGAAGAGCAAACTGGCCTTTGGGAATTACGAACTGAGGCTTTTTATCATCTAGTATCTGTTTGACATTCGGGTCTTTTTCATTGCTTGGTGTAATATAGACTTCATTTCCAACAGTGAGGGATATGGCTGCACAGTCAACTTCGATTCCCACCGTGTTGCCTTCAGCGTTTTCTATTAGATCAGCAAGATTTTCCTTGAGTTTGTCACCGCTCCAAAACATTTTAATATCCTGATTTGTAATTACCTAACCTATTGAAAAATATATTGTTTTTTTCTACGGAGTAGAGCCGGTCTCCAATTGGAGTCTCAATGTCTTCGACCTTTAAATGGCAGGCTAGCGCAAGCAATATCCTGAAGATAGATGCTAAAGAAGAGAGGATGACCTCTTTAAATGGATAGGCTTCGAGATGGTCTAAAGATTCGACTGCTTTGCACATTTTCCCGGTCAAGCTATTGATTTTTATTGCCATAGATATGTTTGGCTCGTAGCCGTCAAATTTCTCCTCTTTCAATAGCTTAGCTGCAAGCGTATTAATGCACGGTAGTGTTTTTTCTGACTCTTCAATGGAAATGTCGCTTAATAGTTTGTTAAATATATTCGTTGATGATGTGACGATTATTAGTGAATCAATCGTTGCTTTTCTTAGTTCTTCAATGTTGTGCTCAAGCGCGGAAAGAGTTAACTTTGCGCTATATTTTGACAGATGTAAAACCATATGGGTAATACGTTGCTGCACATTAAGTATCCAAATTTCCTTATGGTACTTTTCATCGTGCTGCAACTGTTTCCACTGAAGTTCTTCTAGCTGGATGAGAAGTGACATGGTCATTTCCTATAGTTTAGCGTTCAATTGCGACTTTCAAGCACCTATCACAATTGTAGTATTAGTCAAATAAAATAAAAAAATTATACCCAAACTGTTCAGATAGAGCTATCGGTAAGCTGAATAAATGAGAGAGCATTTGGCCTAAATGTAGCCGAATATTCTGATTCAAGGTATTCAGGCGACTGGTGGATGCGCCCGGCGGCAGTCGCTGTGGAAAACAAATTCCCATAGCTGCCAAAGCGCGACATATAGACGCTGCAAATGGCTGTTTTTCCACAGTTTTGACTTGTCCCCGTTTACTGTGGAGCTGGCTGTGAATAACGTGGGAGTAGCTGGCTGAAGCCCTTGTTTTCCGTGGCTTGCAGGCTGGTGATCGCTTTTTGATCAGGCGTTTTTGCTGGAGCTGAAGACGCTGTTGTCAACCTTTTTCTAGGGTGTGCTGTGGAGACAATTACGTGTGAGCAAGCCTGTGGATAAGTCTGTGACTAAACTCTGGAAAGACTCCGCTGAGGGCCGTAATTACTGGCCTCGCGCAATCACTGCGCTGACCGGTCGGTCGTGCAAAATGCCATCTCCGGCACAACAGCGGCTTCAGGGTCAAGCAAAAAACTTTCTGTTTCCCGCGCAAAGCCTTGTATGGCGCGGCTTTGCGCGTTTCCACTTGCCCCCGGAAACTGTGGAAGGGACTGTGGATAACGTGCGTGCACATGGCTACAGGCCAAGCCACATACGGTGTAGCGACGATTGATCAAATTTTGATCGGAAGATGTCCCGGTGCGGGTGTTGCTCGTAAATGCCGGGCCGGGCATGCTGGCTGCTGATTTTCTATTCCAATGGCTGCGCTGGCGGCCGACGCAAGGAGAACACGATGTCCAACACCCTGTTTATTACCGGCGCAACCTCCGGTTTTGGTGAAGCTTGTGCCCGTCGTTTCGCCGAGGCTGGCTGGAAACTGGTGTTGACCGGCCGTCGTGCAGAACGTCTCGACGCGCTGTGCGCCGAGTTGTCGAAGCAGACCGAAGTGCATGGCCTGGTGCTCGACGTGCGTGACCGCAAGGCGATGGAAGAGGCAATTGCCAATCTGCCGCCGTCGTTCGCCAAATTGCGTGGCCTGATCAACAACGCCGGGCTGGCACTGGGCGTTGACCCCGCACCGAAATGCGACCTCGACGACTGGGACACCATGGTCGATACCAACGTCAAGGGCCTGATGTACAGCACTCGTCTGCTGCTGCCGCGGTTGATCGCTCACGGCCGTGGCGCCGGTATCGTCAACCTCGGCTCCATCGCCGGCAACTACCCGTACCCGGGCAGCCACGTGTATGGCGCCACCAAGGCGTTCGTTAAGCAATTCTCGCTGAACCTGCGTTGCGACCTGCAGGGCACCGGCGTGCGTGTCAGCAACATCGAGCCGGGTCTGTGCGAAAGCGAGTTCTCGCTGGTGCGCTTTGCCGGTGACCAGGAACGCTACAACGCCACTTACGCCGGTGCCGAGCCGATCCAGCCGCAGGACATCGCCGAGACCATCTTCTGGGTGCTCAACGCCCCGGCGCACATCAACATCAACAGCCTGGAGCTGATGCCGGTGAGCCAGACCTGGGCGGGGTTTGCGATCGAGCGTAACAAGGCGTAAGACCCTGTGGCGAGGGAGCTTGCTCCCGCTGGACTGCGCAGCAGGCCCGCTTTTTTGAACTGAAGAGCGGGGGCGCTCCGCACCCCAGCGGGAGCAAGCTCCCTCGCCACAAAACCGGGCATAACCGGCGATAAGGTAAACTCATCCCCCAATAACCCCACCGCACCCTGCGGTTTTTAAGGTTTTCGAGGAGTTAAAGTGAGTAACCGAGGTGAGCAGTCACTGCTCAAACAATCGACCATCCTGATGTTCGCGGTGTCGATTGCCGGGATCGTCACCGGTTTTGTTTCAGGTTCGCAATCCATCCTTTTCGATGGTTTTTTCTCGCTGATCGCAACGTTCATCAAAGTACTGATGCTGATCACCGCCAGGCTGATCGCTAAAGAGAGCAATCACCGCTTCCAGTTCGGTTTCTGGCATCTGGAGCCAATGGTGCTGCTGATCGAAGGCAGCTTCCTGCTGTTGATCGCCATCTATGCGTTTCTAAACGGTGTATTCGGCATCATCAACGGCGGCCGCGAGATCGAGCTGGGGCTGGTGATCATTTATGCGGCGGTGTTCACCGTCGTCGAATTCGCCTATTTCTTCTACGTGCGTCGGCGCAATCGCAAGCTCAAGTCCAGCCTAATCCAGTTCGACAACATCAGTTGGCTGGTGGACGCGATGCTCTCGGTCGGCCTGTTGATCAGTTTTCTCGCCGCGTTGCTGCTCAAGGCCCAGGGCTTTGACGAGTGGGCGAAATTTGTCGACCCGCTGATCCTGATCGTGCTGGCGCTGACCATGTTGCCACCGGCGTTCAAGATCCTCGGCCCGGCACTGCGTGATGTACTGGGTATTGCACCGGACACCCTGGATGATCAGGTGCGTCAGGTCATGGAAGCGGCGAAGGTCGAGCATGGTTTCGATGATTACGTGACCTACGTGCAGAAGCACGGGCGGGCGCGGTTTATCGAGATTCATGTGGTGTTGCCGGCGGATTACCGGCTGCAAAGCGTGGGGCAACTGGATGCGTTGCGTGAGGAAATTTCGGCGCAGCTCGGCGAGCCGGATGCGGCACGCTGGTTGACGATCAGCTTTACCGGTGACAAGAAGTGGATTGCCTAGAGACCGTGTAACGGCTATTCGCGAGCAAGCCCGCTCCCACAGGGATCCAGGCTGTTCACAGATTATGTGTTCGCCGAAATTCCCATGTGGGAGCGGGCTTGCTCGCGAAAGCTATTTTTCAATCAACGCAGGTATTCAGCCAGCCCGCTGTAGCACGTCGCCAAGTGATAAGGCGTCGTTGAAGGCATGTCCTTGCGGCTGACCTCTCCCAGCTCATCTCGGCATTCATGCCACCCGCCCGCGTGCAGAAACCGCTGCTGCAACGCCCGCAACTGGCGCAGCACGGTGGCTTCGCTGTCCGGGCGCAAGGTCAGGGCGCGCAGGTATTCCGCCTGAGCCCAGATCCGTTGCGTCGAATCTTTCGGGCGACCGTCCAGTTGCAGATCGAGCATCGCCCGCACCGCCCCTGAAGGCTGTTCAACACCGAATTGCTCGGTGAAAGCAAAGGCTCGCTCCAGCGCCGCGTGCAGTTTCGAGCCGCGCAGCAGGGCTGAAGATTCAAGCAGGAAATACCATTCGAACTGATGCCCTGGCTCGTACCAGTTATCCACAGCCCCCAGTGGTTTTTCCATCAACACGCCATGTTGCGGGTCGACGAACTGCTTGTGCATAGCTGTGCATAACTCGAGCAGCGCTTGCTGCGTCGGCGCGTCTTCACGCACCGCCAAGGTGGCGAGGAACGCTTCGGCCAGGTGCATCAGCGGGTTTTGCAGTGGCCCGGTTTGCAGGGTGATCCAGTCGCGGTCCAGGCAGGCTTCGTACAAGCCATCGCCGGTGGCGAAGCGTCGGCCGATGACTTCCAGCGCGGCGTTCAGCGTGGATTCCACCAGCGGCTCCCGGGACTTGGCCCAGTAATGGGCGCAGGCGAACAGGATGAAGGCGTGGGTATAGAGATCTTTGCGCTGATCCAGCGGCTTGCCTTGCGCGTCGATGCTGTAGAACCAGCCGCCGTGCTCGGCATCGTGGAAATGCCGTTGCAGCGAGCGGAACAGCGCCGCGGCGCGCACCTCGGCGTTATCCACAATCCCGATCAGGCTGGAAAACAGGTACAGCTGCCGTGCGCAGGCCATCGCCCGATAGCGTTGCGGTGGCAAAGGTTGATGCGCCGCGTCGAGTGCCTCGTAGGGCAGCGCCATGTCGGCGTTCCAGCCCGGGCCTTGCCAGAGCGGCACGATCACGTTCAGAAAGTGCTGTTGCACATCGCTGAACAGGGCGGTCAATTCGGGCAGGGAGGTGGAGCGGCAAGCATGGGGCATTGGCGGACGTCGTCACGGCTGGGGCGATTGCGCGACATGGTAGCAGAGCGGCGTCCTTTAGAGACGCGGTGTCTGTCAGACCGCTTTCGCGAGCAAGCCCGCTCCCACAGGTTTTGTGTACACCGCAAATCCAGGGTGGGAGCGGGTTTGCTCGCGAAGAGGCCGGTTCAGGCGATAGAGATCAGCCGGCCAGCAACCAGGCGCCTGTCACCGCCGAAGCAGCCCCTGCCACTCGTACCAATGGCGCAGCAGCCTGAGGCAACACGCGCACCAGGCCATAACCCGCCGCATGCAGGGCAGCAGTCGCCGCCACGAAGCCGGCGGCATACGCCCAAGGGCTGCTCATGTCCGGCAGCTCCAGGCCATGCGCCACGCCATGGAACAGCGCAAACAGCGCCGTTGCCGCCACCGCCATCACCAGCGGTGGACGCACCGTCAGTGCCACTGCCAGACCCAGCGCCAGCACCGAAGCGGCGATCCCGCTTTCCAGCGCCGGCAACTCCAGCCCTTCAAAACCGAGCATGCCGCCGATCAGCATGGTGCCGACAAACGTGCACGGTAGCGCCCAGCGCGCCGCGCCTTGTTGCTGCGCGGCCCACAGGCCGACCGCGACCATCGCCAGCAAATGGTCGAGGCCACCGATCGGGTGGCTGATGCCGGCGACCAGACCGCTGTCGCCGTGGCCCGGGTGGGCGAAGGCGAGTGCTGGGGTCAGCAGCAGCGCCACGGCGCCGAGAATGCGTTTGAGTGTCATGGATAAGCTTCCTTGTTGGTCAATAAGTCAGGCGGCGTTCAGCAGGCCCTGGCGCTCGATGAAGGCGATGATCTCTTCAAGGCCCTGGCCGGTTTTCTGGTTGCTGAAGACGAATGGCTTGCCGTTGCGCATGCGCTGGGTGTCGCTATCCATCATTTCCAGCGAAGCACCGACCAGCGGCGCCAGGTCGATCTTGTTGATCACCAGCAGATCGGACTTGCAGATCCCCGGGCCGCCCTTGCGCGGCAGCTTGTCGCCGGCGGAGACGTCGATCACGTAGATGGTCAGGTCTGACAGCTCCGGGCTGAAGGTTGCCGACAGGTTGTCGCCACCGGATTCCACCAGAATCAGGTCCAGCCCCGGAAAGCGCCGGTTCAGTTGATCGACGGCTTCGAGGTTGATCGAAGCGTCTTCGCGGATCGCCGTGTGCGGGCAGCCACCGGTTTCCACGCCGATGATCCGCTCCGGCGCCAGTGCTTCGTTGCGCACCAGAAAGTCGGCGTCTTCGCGGGTGTAGATGTCGTTGGTGACGACGGCCAGGTTGTAGCGATCGCGCAATGCCAGGCACAGGGCCAGGGTCAATGCGGTCTTGCCGGAACCGACCGGGCCGCCGATGCCGACGCGCAGGGGTTGTGTGTTCATGTGCTTCTCCAAGATGACAGGCCCTAAGAGCGAAACAGACGGCTGTACTGGCGCTCATGCGCCATGCACGCCAGGGACAGGCCGAATGCGGCGCTGCCAATGTGTTCGGGATTGATGCGGGTGGCGTCCTGCTGTGCCTGTTGCAGCAGCGGCAGCAGTTCGCTGGTCAGGCGCTGGGCGGCTTGCTGGCCTAGCGGCAGGGTTTTCATCAGTACCGCGAGCTGGTTTTCCAGCCAGCTCCACAGCCACGCGGCGAGCGCATCCTGTGGGCTGATTTGCCAGGCGCGAGCAGCCAGTGCCCAGCCAAGAGCCAGGTGCGGTTCGGCGCATTGCTCAAGAAAGCTACGGGCTGGCGCGTCGAGTTCCGGCAAACCGTTGAGCAATTGCTGCAGCGAGTAACCCATCTGCCGGCTCTCCAGGTGCAACTCACGGGTCTCGCGGCTGGCGCGGTGGGTTTCGCAGAGATGCAACAACTCGGGCCAGTTTTCCTCGGCCGCGGCCTGACAATGGGCGAGCAGCAGCGGCGCCTCGAAACGGGCGAGGTTGAGCAGTAGTTGATCGCTGATCCAGCGCCGGGCGCTGTCCGGGTTGTTCACGCGGCCGTTATCCACCGCCATTTCCAGGCCTTGCGAATAGCTGTAGCCGCCAATCGGCAGTTGCGGACTGGCCAGGCGCAGCAGCGCCCAGGCCGGATTCACAGGCGTACGCCGAACTGATGGAGTTTGGGCGCGTAGTTGAAATCTTCGTCGCCATGCCGCGAATGGTGATGGCCGCCGCCGTAGGCACCGTGTTCCGGCTGGAACGGCGCTTCTATCGCCTCGACCTGGGCGCCGAGCTGTTCGAGCATGGCCTTGAGCACGTAATCGTCGAGCAAACGCAGCCAGCCATCGCCGACTTGCAAGGCGACGTGGCGATTGCCCAGATGATAGGCGGCGCGGGTCAGTTCGAAGGCATTGGCGCAGGTGACGTGCAGCAGTTGCTCGGGGCGGGCGCAGACGCGAACGATGCGGCCGTCCTCGGCCTGCAGGCATTCGCCGTCATATAACGGTGCCTGACCGCGCTCCAGAAACAACCCGACGTCTTCGCCATCGGCACTGAAACAGCGCAGACGGCTTTTGCTCCGCGCTTCGAAGGTCAGGTGCAACTCGGCGGACCAGACAGGTTGAGGGTCGATTCTGCGATGAATCACCAGCATCGGAAAGCTTCCAGCAGTGGACTTGTAGGAGGGCTAGAGCAAGGGGCTTGCCAACCGGACGAGATGTAGGAAATCCCTGTCGGAGCGTAGAGGATGTTTCAAGATGTTGCAGAATTTTGGAAGGTTTTGGTGCGTGAAGATTTTTACATGCACCAATTTGTGGCTGTCACACAAAGCAATGTAGGAGTGAGCCTGCTCGCGATAGCGGTCTTCCAGTCAATTCTCGGCTGACTGAACGGACGCTATCGCGAGCAGGCTCACTCCTACAGGGGATTTGTGAGGTTTTGGGAAAGGGAATTACTCGGTACTGCCCAACCCTTGCCAGTGCTTGAGGCCGATAAAGATGAAGCGCAATTGCTGGGTGATCTTCGCCTGCGGCGTCAGATGCTCCGGCAGGGCCTCGGCGGGCGGGTCAATGATGTCCGGCAGAGTGGCGAATACCGATTTGACGATCAGGTCGGCGATCACGCTCAGCCCGGCTGCATCCAGATGTTGCAGCTTGGGCATCAGCGTCAGATCGGCCGCAAGGTCGGCGCTGATGTTCTCGCGCAGACGACCGATCGCCTGACGCACCGGCTGCGAGCCGCCGTATTGCTCACGAGCGAGAAACAGGAACTGCGAACGGTTGGCGCTGACCACGTCGAGGAAAATCCGCACCGACGCATCGATGATGCCGCCCATGACGAATTCGTTGTGGCGCACCAGTCGGATGGTTTCGCGGAAGGTCTGACCGACTTCACTGACCAGCACCAGCCCCAACTCGTCCATGTCGGCGAAATGCCGATAGAAACCGGTGGGCACAATGCCGGCGGTCTTGGTCACTTCGCGCAGGCTCAGGCTGCCGAAACCTCGGCCGCTTTCCATCAAATGGCGGGCAGCGTCCATCAGGGCGTTGCGGGTCTGTTGTTTCTGTTCGGCGCGGGGCAGCATCGCAAAGGCGTTTTCTTGAGCGGGACAAGCGCCGCACTCTAGCAAATCGGCTTTGCTGGCGTCGAACGGCAGGGGGAAAAGTCAGCAGGAAAAAAGGTTTCGCAGAATGTCGGTACTGAAAAAGTCAAAAGCCCAATCCGGTGATTGGGCTTTTTTTCCAGGCCGCCATGGGCTTAGCTCAAAGCGCTGTTGCGTTCGATCACACGGTCACCACCGCCTTCGGCAACGGCCTGTCCCAGTGGGGTTTTGTCGAAACCGTCTTCAGCCAGGGTCTGGCCTTGTGGAGTACGGTCGCCGCCACCTTCAGCGAGGGTTTGCCCTTGTGGAGTGCGGTCGCCGCCATCGGAAGCCAGGGTCTGACCTTGTGGAGTCTTGTCATAGCCGTCTTGCACCAGACCTTTCTCTTCCAGACGATCACGGCCGCCTTCTGCTACAGCTTGACCTTGTGGAGTCTTGTCGTAGCCATCTTGTACCAGGCCTTTTTCTTCCAGACGATGACGACCGTTTTCAGCCAGAGTCTGACCTTGTGGCGTGCGGTCGCCGCCGTCAGCAGCCACTGTCTGGCTGAACACAGAGTGGCTGGCTTTCACTTGTGGGGTAGCCTGATCGGCAGCGGGCAGGGCGAAAGCAGTGCTGGCTAGCATCGACAGGGTAAGGCTGAGCAGTAATTGGCGTTTCATGATGGGTTGCTCCTTGGGAGGGCGATAAAGTGGGTACGAAGCCAATGCTACTCTCGATAAGTCGATATAAAAGTTCATAAACGCAATGGTAATAATCAACAGAATTGATTGTTCTGCCGAGGCGCTCTAGCTCGGGCGTTTGCGGGCGGTGGTTTTGCACCGCAGTGGGTATTTTCGACTCACTCGCGCCTCGCAAATGTGCGGGCAGCGGTAACGCTGTTCGACCAATCGGTCAGCATTCGGGGCGATTTTTTGCCGCGCAATCTATATTCCGATTAAACCTGCGCACTGTTTGCCAGTCGTAGAATTCATGAGGGCCGCTTTGGCCCGCCGTTTCAGCTGTGCGTCGCGAAATCGGCGTGCGGTCGTCATCAGGAGTTTTGTGCATGACGCGCACCGGAAAAATCTTCAGTTGGACCTTCGCCACTCTCGTACTGCTGCTGGCGGTACTGGTTCTGATCATCGTGTTCTTCGACTGGAACCGGATCAAACCGCCGCTCAACGCCAAAGTCTCGGAAGAATTGCATCGTCCGTTCGCCATCAATGGCAACCTCGCGGTGATCTGGCAGCGTGAGCCGGACGAGGGCGGCTGGCGGGCCTGGGTGCCGTGGCCGCACGTGGTGGCTGAGGACCTGACGCTGGGCAACCCGGATTGGTCGAAGCAGCCGCAGATGGTCACACTCAAACGCGTGGAGCTGCGCATCTCGCCGCTGGCCCTGCTGGCGCAACGGGTGACGATCCCGCGCATCGACCTGACCGAACCCAACGCGCAACTGCAACGCCTGGCTGATGGCCGCGCCAACTGGACCTTCAAGTTCGACCCGAAAGACCCGAATGCCGAACCGTCGAACTGGGTGGTGGACATCGGTGCGATTGGCTTCGACAAGGGCCACGTCACCCTGGATGACCAGACGCTGAAGACTAATCTCGACGTATTGATCGATCCGCTGGGCAAACCGATTCCGTTCAGCGATATCGTCGGCGCCAAAGCCGCGAAAACCGCGCAGGACAAGGGCGCCGCGCCGCAGGACTATGCATTCGCGCTGAAGGTCAAAGGCCAATACCACGGCCAGAACCTCACCGGCCAGGGCAAGATCGGCGGGCTGCTGGCGTTGCAGGACGCGAACAAACCGTTCCCGCTGCAGGCGCAGGCGAAGATCGGCGCCACCAGCATCGAACTCGCTGGCACCTTGACCGACCCGCTGAACCTTGGCGCCCTCGATCTGCGTCTGAAACTGGCCGGCGCCAGCCTCGGCAACCTCTATCCACTGACCGGCGTGACCCTGCCGGACACGCCGCCGTACTCCACCGACGGCCATCTGATTGCCAAGCTGCATGATGCCGCCGGTGCGAAATTCACCTATGAACAATTCAACGGCAAGATCGGCGGCAGTGACATTCACGGCGATCTGACCTACGTCGCCAGCCAGCCACGGCCCAAGCTCAGCGGCGCGTTGCTGTCCAATCAATTGCTGTTCGCCGACCTCGCGCCGCTGATCGGCGCCGACTCCAATGACAAGCAAAAGGCCCGCGGCGGCGAGAGCAAGCAGCCGACCGACAAAGTGCTGCCGGTGGAAGAATTCAAGACCGACCGCTGGCGCGCGATGGATGCCGACGTCGAGTTCACCGGCAAGCGCATCGTCCACAGCGAAAAGCTGCCGTTCACCGACCTCTATACCCACCTGAAACTCAACGACGGCGAACTCAGCCTAGAACCGCTGCGCTTCGGCGTGGCCGGCGGCAATCTGGACGCGCAGATCCGCCTCAACGGTCGCGCCGAACCGCTGGAAGGCCGGGCCAAACTGACCGCGCGCGGCTTTAAGCTCAAGCAGTTGTTCCCGACCTTCGAACCGATGAAAACCAGCTTCGGTGAGCTCAACGGTGATGCTGATATCAGCGGTCGCGGCAACTCGGTGGCCAAGCTGCTCGGCGGCGCCAACGGCAACCTGAAGATGCTGATCAACGACGGTGCGATCAGCCGTGAGCTGATGGAACTGGCAGGGCTCAACGTCGGCAACTACGTGGTCGGCAAGATCTTTGGCGACAAGGAAGTGAAGATCAACTGCGCGGCGGCGGACTTCGACATCAAGACTGGCTTGGCGACCACACGGCTGTTTGTGTTCGATACCGAGAACGCGATCATCTACATCGACGGCACCGCGAACATGGCCACCGAGCAATTGGACCTGACGGTGACACCGGAGTCCAAGGGCTGGCGTCTGATTTCGCTGCGTTCACCGCTGTACGTGCGCGGCAAGTTCATCAAGCCGGACGCCGGGGTCAAGGCCGTGCCGTTGATGTTGCGTGGCGCGGGGATGGTGGCACTGGGCGTGATTGCCGCACCGGCTGCGGGGTTGTTGGCGCTGGTGGCGCCGAGTGGCGGGGAGCCGAACCAGTGCGCGCCTCTGCTTGAGCAGATGAAGGCGGGCAAGGCGCCAGTGACCGTCAAGCCAACAAAATGATCGGTGACTGACAGGGCCCCTTCGCGAGCAAGCCCGCTCCCACAGGTTTAGTGAAAAAACTGTGGGAGCGGGCTTGCTCGCGAAGGCGGTTTAGAAGGGCTTACAGGTCCTTCAGGATATCGGCCATGTCATCGGCATGCTCTTCTTCCTGCGCGAGGATGTCTTCGAAGATGCGCCGGGTGGTCGGGTCTTTTTCGCCGATGTACTGGATGATCTCGCGGTAGCTGTCGATGGCGATCCGTTCGGCCACCAGGTCTTCGTAGACCATTTCCTTCAAGGTGTTCCCGGCCACGTATTGGGCATGGGACATTTTCGACAGCAGGTCCGGATTGAACTCCGGTTCGCCACCCAGTTGCACGATGCGCTCGGCCAGACGGTCGGCATGTTGCGCTTCCTGGGTCGCGTGTTCGAGGAATTCTTCCGCGGCCACGTGGGCTTTGACGCCGTTGGCCATGAAGTAATGACGCTTGTAACGCAGCACGCAGACCAGCTCGGTGGCCAGCGACTCGTTGAGCAAGCGCAGCACCTCGTCACGGTCGGCGCTGTAGCTCTCGGTTACCGCGCCGTTCTCGACGTGTTGTCGCGCACGTTCGCGCAGGGTTTTGACATCTGACAAGTGCAGGTCGTCGCTCATGTTGATCTCCAGGAGGCTAATCCAATGGCGCCACGCTCTACAGGCGTGATCGATTACCCAAGTTGTGAGTCCTGAGCGACGCAAAAAGTTTTATGAGATTTCCGGCGACCTTGGTACCAGCCCGGACAACTGCGCTTCTTCGCGCAACCAGGCAAAAAACGCCCGCACCGGCGGATGCCGCTCCCGTCCCGGCACACACAGCGCGCTGTACCCGGCACCATCGACTTGCACCTGCCCCTTGTACGGCACCAGCAACCCACTGGCGACGCTCTGCGAGACCAGAATATTGCTCGCCAGCACCAGACCTTGCCCGGCAATCGCCGCTTGCAGAGCGTAATGCTCCTCATCGTATTCACGGATCGCCGGATGCTGGTTCAGCCACGACTCGCCGGAGCCAGCGCACCACGCTTCCCAGCCATGGGCATACAGCTTCGAGTTGTGCCAGCGCACGCTGATCAGCGCCGGCGTGCGCCGGGCGGCCAGCGCCACCTGTTCCGGCGAGCCATACACGCCGAAGGTCTCATCGAACAGGCACAAGCCGTAAAGGTTGGGGTAATCGTCGAGGCTATAGCGCAGCACCAGATCGACGCTGGCGTCCTGATGCAGGTCGATGACTTCGCAGTGGGTATCGAGGCGCACGTTGATGTTCGGGTGTTGCGCATAAAACCTTCCGAGGCGCGGCACCAGCCACAGCGCGGCAAACGCGGCGGTGGTCGACAGTGTCAGGTTGCTGCCGCTGCGTTGCGGACGCAGGGTGTCGACGCTTTGCGCGACTTCCAGCAGCGCGCCGTGCAGGCTGCGAAACAGTCGCTCGCCCCCTTCGGTCAGGCGCACCTGACGCGGCAAACGCTCGAACAGCGCCACGCCGAGCCAGTCTTCCAGCGCTCGGATCTGATGGGAAATCGCCGTCGGTGTGACTGACAGCTCTTCAGCAGCGGCCTTGAAGCTCAACAGCCGCGAAGCGGATTCGAAGGCGCGCAGGGCGGTCAGCGGCAACGAGGCGAACATTCAATACTCCATGGATGAAACAAATTCATCCCGACTGATTTTTGCTCATTTGAGACAGCGGCGGGTCGACGCCAATCTGGCGCCACACAGCCACTCAAGTCTAGTCCCAAGGAGATTCAGATGAGCAAGATTCTTGCGATCCATGCCAGTCCACGGGGTGAGCGTTCGCATTCACGGCGCCTCGCGGAAAGCTTTCTCAGTGCCTGGCAATTACGTCATCCGCAGGCGCAGGTCACCCGCCGTGAAGTCGGACGGGCGCTGATTCCAGCGGTCAACGAAGCGTTTGTGGCGGCGGCGTTTTACCCTGAACCCGAAGCACGCCCGCTGTCGATGCAGGCCGATCTGGCGCTCAGCGATCAACTGGTCGGCGAGTTGTTCGAGCACGATCTGCTGCTGATTTCCACGCCGATGTACAACTTCAGCGTGCCCAGCGGCCTCAAGGCCTGGGTCGATCAGATCGTGCGTCTGGGCCTGACGTTCGACCACACCTTGGACAACGGCATCGCTCAATACACGCCGTTGCTGCAAGGCAAGAAAGCGCTGATTGTCACCAGCCGTGGCGGTTTCGGCTTCGCCCCGGCGGCGAACTGGAAGCGTTGAATCATGCCGATCCGTGGTTGCGCACCGCGCTGGGCTTTATCGGCATCAACGACGTCAGCGTGGTCGCGGCCGAGGGCGAGGAATCGGCCGAGCGCACCTTCGCGGTATCAGTGGGCGAGGCCGAGCAGCGTTTGCTCGACCTCGCCCGGACGTTCTAAGTGGCCTGGCTGTGCCTGCTGATCGCCGCCGGTTTCGAGGTGACTTTCGCCATGGGCATGAAGTACGCCGAAGGCTTCACCCGCTTGTGGCCGTCGCTGATCACGGTGGTGGCGGCGATTGGCGGGATTTACTTCCTGACGTTGGCGCTGCGCGAGTTGCCGGTGAGCATCGCCTATCCGATCTGGACGGCGATCGGCTCGCTGGGCACGGTGTTTCTCGGTTTTGCCCTGCTCGGCGAGAGCCTGACCCTGGTCAAACTGCTGTCGGTGGGGCTGATTGTGGCGGGGGTGGTGGGCCTGAAGTAGGCTGATGGTGCAGTTGTCATCATCAGGGAGGAGGCTTGGCGGGCGTTTTGCACGTCTGGCATCCACTCAGCGACCACAAGGATGTTTGCCCATGTCACAAGGTTCGGCGACACGTTATCCACTGGTGCTGGTGCCGGGCATGCTCGGGTTCATCCGGCTGCTGCTGTATCCGTACTGGTACGGGATCATTAAGGCGTTGCGCCGTGGCGGGGCGACGGTGATTGCGGTGCAGGTATCGCCGCTCAATTCCACCGAGGTGCGTGGCGAGCAGTTGCTGGCGCGCATCGACGAAATTCTGCGCGAGACCGGCGCCGCCAGGGTCAATCTGTTCGGCCACAGCCAGGGCTCGTTGACCGCACGTTATGCCGCCGCGAAACGGCCGGATCTGGTCGCCTCGGTAACCTCCGTGGCCGGGCCCAATCACGGTTCTGAACTGGCCGACTATCTGCAGAAACACTACCCAGCGAACAGCGCCAAGGGCCGCGTGCTGGAGGTGCTGTTGCGTTTTGTCGGCTGGCTGATGGCGTTGCTGGAAACCGGTTACCACGGGCCGAAACTGCCGGTGGACATCCACGCTTCGCATCAATCGCTGACCAGCGAAGGCGTGGCGCTGTTCAATCAGCGTTATCCACAGGGCCTGCCCGAGACATGGGGCGGTCACGGGCCGGAAGAGGTCAATGGCGTGCGTTATTACTCGTGGTCGGGGACGTTGCAACCGGGCAAAACTGATCGCGGTGGCAACCTGTTCGACGGCACCAACCGCAGTTGCCGCTTGTTCGCGAAAACCTTCGTGCGTGAGCCGGGGCAGTGTGACGGGATGGTCGGGCGTTACAGCTCGCACCTCGGCACGGTGATTGGCGACGACTATCCGCTGGATCACTTCGACATCGTCAATCAGTCGCTGGGGCTGGTGGGGAAGGGTGCGGATCCGGTGCGGTTGTTTGTCGAGCATGCGGCGCGGCTAAAGGCCGCCGGCGTGTGAATGTCAGTTACACCGCGTTATCGTTCTTCGCGAGCAAGCCCGCTCCCACAGTGGTTCGCATTCCACCTGTTGGAACCCGGTCGAATGTGGGAGCGGGCTTGCTCGCGAAAGGGCCAGATCAGGCAACGCTGATTCTGCGGCCTAGCACGGTGGTCCAGCGCTCGGAAAGAATCACCCCGCCCAACGTCAACACCCCACCCACCAGGTGATACATCGCCAGCTCTTCCTTCAACACCACCGCCGCAATCAGCGCGGTAATCAGCGGCAGCAGGTTAAAGAACAAGGTCGTGCGGCTCGGTCCCAGGCGCTGTACCGCCTGCATCCACGCCAGCGGCGCGAGCATCGAGGCCAGCAGGCACGCGTACAGCACCAGCGGAATGTTCTGCGCGGTGAAGCCGGTTTTCGGCGAGGCGGCGTACAGCGGAAACAGCACCACAATCGCCACCAGCACTTGCAGGTACAACAACACCAGCGGCGGCAAACGCAGCTGCCATTTTTTCAGCAAGGTGCTGTAGATCGCGTAGGCCAGGGTGGCGATCAGCATCATCGCGTCACCCAGGTTAACTCCGTGTTGCAGCAGCGCGCCGAGGCTGCCTGAC
This sequence comes from Pseudomonas sp. S3(2024), assembly GCF_036861315.1. Lineage (NCBI taxonomy): Bacteria > Pseudomonadati > Pseudomonadota > Gammaproteobacteria > Pseudomonadales > Pseudomonadaceae > Pseudomonas > Pseudomonas sp. S3(2024). Next base: position 414,157 of record NZ_JAZAQQ010000004.1, read on the forward strand.
GACACCACCACCAGCACCCCGGCGAACGACAGCACTGCGCCGAACAATGCCCCGGCGGTCAGACGCTGGCCGAGGCTGATGATGGCCATGGCCAGCGACATCAGCGGCATCAACGACAGAATAATTCCCATGTTGGTCGCCGTGGTCAGGGTCGCGGCGAAGTAGGCGAGGCTTTGATAGACCGCCATACCCAGCACGCCGAGGATGAAGATCTTGCCCAGATTCGGGCGGATCTGCGGCCAGTGCGCGATCACCGCTTTGAGCATGAACGGGGTGAACAGCAGGCCGGCCAGCAGCCAGCGATAGAAACCGATCTCGGCGGGGAAGATCGCCCCGACCGCCAGTTTGTTGATCACGGTATTGCCGGCCCAGATGAAAATCGCCAGCAGGGGAAACGCGTATTGCATGGGTTAAAACCAGAACGTTGATGAACGCTGATTATCCCCTGTCTGGACGCAGGCCTATACTGCGAACCAGACAACCTGCCTCTGCAACAGGACAGCATGAACAGTAAACATATCGATCTGCTGGATTTCAGCGAACTGCCGTCGGCGGTGTACTTCCGCTACGCCGATTTCAACACCCATGAATACGCGGCGCCGCACCGTCATCCGTGGGGCACGCTGGAGTACGCGGCCCACGGTGTGCTGCACATGGACGTCGACGGCAGCCGCTTCATGTCGCCGCCGCACTACGCGGTGTGGGTGCCGCCGCAGGTCGAGCACAGTTTCTACAGCCATCAACCGGTCAACTACCGCGCGGTGTGCCTCGATCCGAAGGTTTGCGCCGACCTGCCGCCGCGCGCCTGCACGCTGGCAATCAGCGACATTCTCAAGGCGATTCTCAAGGACTTCGCCGCCCGCGACGTGAAAATCCCCGAACTGGATGCCGACCAGCGTCTGGCCCAGGTGTTGGTCGATCAATTGCAACAGGCGCCGGTGCATGAATGTTATCTGCCGTACGCAAGCAATCCCGGGTTGCTGGCGATCCTCGACGCCTTGCAGGCTGATCCGGGCAATAACCTCCCGCTGGCGCACTGGGCGGCGCAAGTGCACGTCAGTGAACGCACGCTAGCCCGGCAGTTCGTGCGCGAACTGGGACTGAGTTTCGGAGAATGGCGTCAGCGCCTGCGTTATCTCGCGGCCATCGAGGCGCTGGAAGGTACCCGCAGCGTGCAGGAAATCGCCTTCGATCTCGGCTACAGCAGCGGCTCGGCGTTCATTGCCATGTTTGCCCGGCAGGCCGGGTGTACGCCGGAACAGTATCGGCGTAGCCACCTGGAAGGCAGGAAGGTGTAACAAGATTTGGCTACACTTCAGCGGAGGCCGCATCCATCGATGCGGCGACAAGGAGAAAACTCCATGAAGATGTTGCGTGTCCCTTTGTTGATGATCGGTCTGCTCCTGTGTTCCCAGGGTTTCGCCGCCACGGCGCAACAGAACAAAATGACCACCTGCAATGCTGATGCTACCGCCAAGAGCCTCAAGGGCGACGAGCGCAAGACTTTCATGAGCACTTGCCTCAAGGCAGCACCGGCCGCCAATGACGGCAAAGTGCTGACCCCGCAGCAGGAAAAAATGAAAACCTGCAACGCCGATGCGAAAACCAAGGCGCTGACCGGCGATGCGCGCAAGACCTTCATGAGTGATTGTCTGAAGAAAAAATAATCAGCAAGGATTTGCGGTGAACGGGCCGGCCTCTTCGCGAGCAGGCTCGCTCCCACATTGAAATGCGTACCCCCCTGTGGGAGCGAGCCTGCTCGCGAAGGGGCCATTGAGCACGACAATAGCCCCTGCATATCCCTAGTGCTCTCCCCGGATCGCTGGCAGACTGCCAATCCTTTTACGCCGTTCGTTTTGAGGCTGTATGCCAACGTTTTCTGAGCGTCATGTTGTGTTTTGGGCCAGTTGCATCATCATCTGCGGCGGCTTGCTGCTGGCATTGCCGCTGCGCTTGTTGCCCAGCCTGCTGGCCGGTTTGCTGGTGTTCGAGCTGGTCAACATGCTCACCCCGCAACTGCAACGGCTGATCGAAGGTCGGCGTGCGCGCTGGCTGGCGGTGGCGCTGCTGGGCACCCTGGTGGTCAGTGTGCTGGCGCTGATCTTTGCCGGCGCCATCAGTTTCCTGCTGCACGAAGCGGAAAACCCGGGCGCCTCGCTCGACAAATTCATGGGCGTGGTCGATCGCGCGCGCGGGCAACTGCCGCCGTTTCTCGATGCCTACCTGCCGGCCAGCGCTGCGGAATTTCGCGTGGCCATCGGCGAATGGGCGAGCAAGCACCTGTCCGAGCTGCAACTGGTGGGCAAGGACGCGGCGCACATGTTCGTCACCCTGCTGATCGGCATGGTCCTCGGCGCGATCATTGCCCTGCAGCGAGTACCGGATCTGACCAAGCGCAAACCGCTGGCCGCCGCCCTGTTCGACCGTCTGCACCTGGTGGTTCAAGCCTTTCGCAACATCGTCTTCGCGCAGATCAAGATTTCCCTGCTGAACACTTTCTTCACCGCGATTTTCCTCGTGGTGGTCTTGCCGCTGTTCGGTATCAAGCTGCCGCTGACCAAGACCCTGATCGTCCTGACCTTTCTGCTCGGCCTGCTGCCGGTGATCGGCAACCTGATGTCGAACACGCTGATCACCATCGTCGGCCTGTCGCTGTCGATCTGGGTGGCGGTGGCGGCGCTGGGCTATCTGATCTTTATCCACAAGCTCGAATACTTCCTCAACGCGCGCATCGTCGGCGGGCAGATCAGTGCCAAGTCGTGGGAGTTGCTGCTGGCGATGCTGGTGTTCGAAGCCGCGTTCGGCCTGCCGGGAGTGGTGGCGGGGCCGATTTATTACGCGTACCTGAAGAGTGAGTTGAAGCTGGGCGGGATGGTTTGATTCAAGCCTTGTAGCGTTTGAAAGGGCCCTTTCGCGAGCAAGCCCGCTCCCACAGGTTCAGTGTGATCCTGTGGGAGCGGGCTTGCTCGCGAAGGGCGCGCCGCTGATTCTGGATTCAGACCATCGAACCGTAGCGCTTCATCGCCTCAATCGCCAGACCGCTGCCAATGCTGCCAAAGATGTTCCCTTCCACATGTCGCGCGTTCGGCAGCATCGCCGAGACGCTATTGCGCAGCGCCGGAATGCCGCTTGAACCGCCGGTGAAGAACACCGTATCGACCTGCGCCACCGACACGTTGGCATCGTTCAACAGCTGCGTGACGCTGCCGCGTACGCGCTCAAGCAGCGCGTCGATGGAGGATTCGAACAGCGCGCGGCTCAGTTCCACGCTCAGGCCCGGCTCAATACGGTCCAGCGGTACGTGGCGGCTGTCGGCGTGGGTCAGCTGGATCTTGGTTTCTTCGACTTCCATCGCCAGCCAGTGCCCGGCGCGCTGTTCGATCAGCTTGAACAGACGGTCGATACCGCCGGTGTCTTCAATGTCGTAGCGCATGCTGCCCAGCGCCAGGGTGGATTTTTGCGAGTACACCGAGTTGATGGTGTGCCAGGTCGCCAGGTTCATGTGGTGGCTGGTCGGCATGTAGGCGCCGCTCTTCATCCGGCTGCCGTAGCCGAACAGCGGCATCAGGCCTTGCAGGCTCAGCTGTTTGTCGAAGTCGGTCCCGCCGATGTGCACGCCGCCGGTGGCGAGGATGTCATCGTGGCGGTTGTCCATGCCGCGACGCTCGGGCGACAGGCGCACCAGCGAGAAGTCCGAGGTACCACCGCCGATGTCGACGATCAGCACCAGCTCTTCTTTTTCGATGGTCGACTCGTAGTCGAAGGCGGCGGCAATCGGTTCGTACTGGAACGACACGTCCTTGAAACCAAGCTTGCGTGCCACTTCGACCAGGGTGTCTTCGGCTTCCTGGTCAGCCAGCGGGTCGTCATCGACGAAAAACACCGGACGCCCCAGCACCACTTGTTCGAACTCGCGACCGGCGGCCGTTTCGGCACGGCTCTTGAGCTGACCGATGAACAGACCCAGCAGATCCTTGAACGGCATCGCCGTGCCGAGGACGCTGGTGTCGTGCTTGATCAGCTTGGAACCGAGCAGGCTCTTGAGCGAGCGCATCAGCCGGCCTTCGTAGCCTTCCAGGTATTCGTGCAGGGCCAGACGACCGTAAACCGGACGGCGCTCCTCGATGTTGAAGAACACCACCGACGGCAGGGTGATCTTGTCGTCTTCCAGCGCGATCATCGTTTCCATGCCGGGGCGCAGCCAGCCGACGGTGGAGTTGGAGGTGCCGAAGTCGATACCGCAGGCACGGGCTGGAGAGGCGTTGTTCATGTCTTTCGGGTTCCGGTCAAAAAACGGCCGCGCAGTGTATGTCAGTGCGCGGCAGATTCGAAGGCCGGTCATCTGCTATTTCACGACTAAGCTTCTTGAAAGTCGCAGCTTCGCCCCAAACTTGCTGGCATGGGCCGGCAGACATACCGGCGGTCGCAAGAACCGTCGTCCACTGCCGATAAACTTCTGCTGCGCCACCCGGTCACAAAGTTGAGATCGGTCAACCCGGCACGCGCGAATGAGCGCATGCTGGCCTCGGCGCGAAATCGATAACGGATGGTGATTCCTTCGATGGACTTCAAAGACTATTACAAGATACTCGGCGTGGAGCCGACAGCGGACGACAAGGCGATCAAGGCTGCCTATCGCAAGCTGGCGCGCAAATACCACCCCGATGTCAGCAAGGAAAAAGACGCCGAGGCCAAGTTCAAGGACGCCTCGGAAGCCTATGAAGCGCTGAAAAGCGCCGACAAACGCGCCGAATATGACGAGCTGCGCCGTTATGGCCAGCACGGTCAGCCGTTCCAGGGCCCGCCGGGCTGGCAGAGCCGTGGCGGTTTTGGCGGCGGCGGTGGCGACACCGGCGACTTTTCGGACTTCTTCAGTTCGATCTTCGGCAATCGCGGCGCCGGTTTCGGTGGCGACGGTCGGCAACAACGCAGTGCAGGGCGCCGAGGGCAAGACGTGGAAATGGAACTGCCGGTCTTCCTTGAGGAGACCTTGTCGGACGAGTCGAAGAAGGTCAGCTTTCAGGTTCCGCAATACAACGCCAACGGTCAGCACGTCAGCAACACCAGCAAGAGCCTGAACGTGAAGATCCCGGCGGGCGTCACCGACGGCGAGCGCATCCGCCTCAAAGGCCAGGGCGCACCGGGCATCGGTGGCGGGGCCAATGGCGATCTATACCTGACCATTCGCTTTGCGCCGCACCCGAAATTCGATGTCGAAGGCGAAAACCTGATCATCACCTTGCCATTGGCACCGTGGGAGCTGGCGTTGGGCGCTGAAGTGGCGGTGCCGACCCTGACCGGCAAGATCAACCTCAAGGTTCCGGCCGGCAGTCAGAACGGTCAGCGCATGCGCGCCAAGGGGCATGGCTTGAAGAACAAGGCTGGTGAGCGCGGTTACCTGTTCGTGCAGCTCAAGGCCGTGATGCCGAAAACCTCCGACGACGAGGTCAAGGCGCTGTGGCAGGAACTGGCGAAGAAAGCTGCGTTCAACCCACGAGAGAACTTCTGAATCCGACGACGGAGTAGCCCATCATGAGCAGCCCCCTGATCGTTCAACTGGACATGGCAGAATTCTGTGAGGCGGCCGATCTGTCGGACGTCTACGTGATCGAAATCGTCGAACACGGCATCCTCGAACCTCAGGGCGCGCAGCCCCGGGAATGGCGGTTCACCGACTACGAGTTGAGCCTGGCCAAGCGCGCCGCGAAGTTGCGGCGCGAGCTGGAGCTTGAGTGGGAGGGCGTCGCGCTGGCACTTGATCTGCTGGATGAAGTGAAGGAACTGCGAGCCGAGAATCGCATGCTGCGCCAGCGGTTGGGGCGTTTGGTGGTCGAGTAGTTTTACCGTTGGTTCTGGAGTGTCTTTGCCGGCCCCTTCGCGAGCAAGCCCGCTCCCACAGTGGATCGCGATCTGAATGTGGGAGCGAGCTTGCTCGCGAAGAACGATTACGCGGTTGGCCTGCTTAAACCTTTCTTGGCAACACCACACTGAACAGCGTGCCGTCGGCCTCGCTCGAGCTGACATCGATCGTCCCGCCATGGGCGTTCACCACTTCCTTGACGATGAACAAGCCCAACCCGAGGCTGGTCGACGGTTGCCCGAGTTCTTCGTCGGCGCTGCGCACCAGCGGGTCGAAAATGGTGCCGATCGCCTCTTCGGAAATCGGTGTGCCGTAGTTGTGCACCGACAGGCACACGTGGTCGCTCTCGCCACGCAGATCGACGGTCACGTCGCGCTGGTTGGCACCGTGCTGCAAGGCATTGCCGATCAGGTTTTGCAGTAACTGGTCGATCCGTCCGGCGTCCCACACGCCGCTGGTGTCACCGTGCACGGTGAGCCTGGGATCGGATTGCGGTTGACCGGCGCAGGCTTCGGCGATCGCCGCTCGCGCCGCAACGGCCAGATCCATCGGTGCCGGCTCGATCGGCAGGCTACGGCCCAGACGACTGCGCACCAGTTCCAGCAGATCGCTGACCATCGTCGCCATGTGCCGCGCGCCACGCTTGATGTGCTGGGCGCAGGCCAGGGCATCGCCTTCAAGGCTGGATTTGCGCAGCAGCAGTTCGGTGGACATGCTCACCGCCTGCAGCGGTGCGCGAAGGTCATGGCCGAGGATGGCGAGGAAAATGTCCCGCGAGCGATTGACCTGCTCGGCATAGGCCGCAGTGGATTCGGCGAGGGCTTCGTCGATGGCCTCGTTGAAGCGGATCATGTCCTGGAAATAGGTCACGTCCGGCGATTCGAGGCTATCAACCCACAGACGGATCACGCAGGCACGCAAATGGCGGAATTCGCTGGTCATCTGCACCAGATCGAAACCGACGGTGTGGCGCAGTTCGCCATGGCTGGCGCCGGCCTCGTCCAGGCTCGGGGTCTTTTCCGGGCCTTCGCCCTTGGCTTTGGCAGCTTGTTCGGCGGGGCTTTGCGGCTTGTTCATGTCGCGGGCGGCGGCCCGCAGAATCTCGCTGGCGTGATCGCGCAGCGCAGTGGAATCCAGATAGTCGGCGGCCGGCGTGATGGTCGCGGCAAACTGTTCCCACTCATCGACGATAGGGTCGATATTGGCCACGATGAACTCGGAAAGACGCATGGGCAGTTCCTGAAAAAAGGCGGAGCGAATCGAATATTAGTCCCTTTGGCGGGAAATACACGACCGTTTGCACGGTGCTTTTCCAGCACCATGAAAAAGGCCCCGGAACCGTGTGCAAGACATGGCTTCGGGGCCTTTTGCCGTGCGTCAGAACAGGAAGTAACGCTGAGCCATCGGCAGAGTCTCCGCCGGTTCACACCAGAGCAGCACGCCGTCGGCCTTGACCTGATAGGTCTGCGGGTCAACGTCGATGTTCGGCAGGTAATCGTTGTGGATCAGGTCGGTTTTCTGCACGTCGCGGCAGCCTTTGACCACGCCGATTTTCTTCTTCAGGCCCAATGCCTCGGGCAACCCGGCCTCCTGCGCGGCCTGACTGATGAACGTCAGGCTGGTGGCGTGCAGCGAGCCGCCGTAACTGGCGAACATCGGGCGGTAGTGCACCGGTTGCGGGGTTGGAATCGACGCGTTGGCGTCGCCCATCAGGCTGGCGGCGATCGCGCCGCCCTTGAGGATCAGCGTCGGTTTCACACCGAAGAACGCTGGACGCCAGAGCACCAGGTCGGCCCATTTGCCGACTTCGATCGAACCCACTTCATGGCTGATGCCATGGGTGATTGCCGGGTTGATCGTGTATTTGGCGATGTAGCGCTTGGCGCGGAAGTTGTCGTTGCCTGCGCCGTCCTGGGGCAGCGGGCCGCGCTGCTTTTTCATCTTGTCGGCAGTCTGCCAGGTGCGTGTGATGACTTCGCCGACGCGGCCCATGGCCTGGCTGTCGGAGCTGATCATCGAGAACGCGCCGAGGTCGTGGAGGATATCTTCGGCGGCGATGGTTTCGCGGCGGATACGGCTTTCGGCGAACGCCACGTCTTCGGCGATGCTCGGGTCGAGGTGGTGGCAGACCATCAGCATGTCGAGGTGTTCGTCGATGGTGTTGCGGGTGAACGGCCGGGTCGGGTTGGTCGAGCTCGGCAGCACGTTAGGAAAGCCGCAGGCCTTGATGATGTCCGGCGCGTGGCCGCCGCCGGCACCTTCGGTGTGATAGGTGTGAATGGTGCGGCCCTTGAACGCGCCGAGTGTGGTTTCGACGAAACCCGATTCGTTGAGGGTGTCGGTGTGGATCGCCACCTGCACGTCGTACTGGTCGGCGACGCTCAGGCAGTTGTCGATGCTCGCCGGGGTGGTGCCCCAGTCTTCGTGCAGCTTGAGGCCGATGGCGCCGGCCTTGACCTGCTCGATCAGCGGCTCCGGCAGACTGGCGTTGCCCTTGCCGGTGAGGCCGATGTTCATCGGGAATGCGTCGGCGGCCTGGAGCATGCGCGCCAGGTGCCACGGGCCGGAGGTGCAGGTGGTGGCGTTGGTGCCGGTCGCCGGCCCGGTGCCGCCGCCGATCATGGTGGTGACGCCGCTCATCAGCGCTTCTTCGATCTGCTGCGGGCAGATGAAGTGAATGTGCGTGTCGATGCCGCCGGCGGTGAGGATCATGCCTTCGCCGGCGATCACTTCGGTGCTGGCGCCGATGGCGATGGTCACGTTCGGTTGCACGTCCGGGTTACCGGCCTTGCCGATCGCGGCGATACGCCCGTCCTTGAGGCCGACGTCGGCTTTGACGATGCCCCAGTGGTCGATGATCAACGCGTTGGTGATCAGCGTGTCGACCACTTCGGCGGCCAGCAACTGGCTCTGGCCCTGGCCGTCGCGGATCACTTTGCCGCCGCCGAATTTGACTTCTTCGCCGTAGGTGGTGAAGTCCTTTTCGACTTCGATCCACAACTCGGTGTCCGCCAGGCGCACCTTGTCGCCGACGGTGGGGCCGAACATGTCGGCGTAGGCTTGTCTGGAAATCTTCATGTGTTCGCCTTGGAATTCAATGGTCTTTGAGGCTGTTCGCTGCGCTCACAGATTCGCGAGCAAGCCCGCTCCCACAATTGACCGCATTTCAACTGAAGGAACTCGGTTTAATGTGGGAGCGGGCTTGCTCGCGAAGGGGCCAGAGCAGACACCGCATTACTTAGAGATCACCCATGACCCGCCCGGCAAAGCCGAACACCCGCCGATGCCCGGCGTACTCCACCAGCTCGACCTCGCGACTTTGCCCCGGCTCGAAGCGCACCGCGGTGCCGGCCGGGATATTCAGGCGCATGCCACGGCTGGCCGCGCGATCAAAGGTCAGCGCGTCGTTGGTTTCGAAAAAGTGATAGTGCGAACCGACCTGGATCGGTCGGTCGCCGCTGTTGGCGACTTTCAGGCTGAGGGTGCGGCGGCCGACATTCAATTCGATGTCGCCGGGCTGGATCTGGTACTGGCCGGGAATCATGGCCGGGCTCCTTGCAGAATCTTGTAGTAGAGGGCGGTCGGGCGATAGGTACCGTGCGGGTCGCAGGCGTAGTCGGGAATTTCGCCGGCGCGGGTGTAACCCAGGGCCTTGTAGAAATCTTCGGCGGGGGAGCCGGCCTCGGTGTCGAGGTAGAGCATGCCGCGCTTGTGCTTGGCCGCTTCGAGCTCCAGCGCATTCATCAATTGCTGACCGAGGCCGCGTCGACGCGCCTGTTCGCGCACCAGCAGCTTCTGCACTTCGGCGCGATTGAGGCCGTTGGCCTTCTGGCACAGGCCCAACTGCACGCTGGCCTGCACCTCTTCATCCTTGACCACCACCCAGAGCAACACACTGCCCTTGTTCACTTGTTGCTGCACTTCATCGAAATAGGCGCGGGCCTGCGCGGCATCGAGGTCGGCCATGAAACCGACGCTGGCGCCATAACCCACGGCGTCGAGCAGCAGATCAATCAGGCCCTGACGATAGTGCGCAAAACTTTCCGCATTGACGCGTCGCAGTTGGGCGGGGTTCATCGCGTGTCACTCCTTGTTGGCGACCGGCGGCTGGGCGCCAGGATTGAGGGTCAGTTGCATGAAGGTCAGATCGAGCCAGCGGCCGAACTTGGTGCCGACTTGCGGCATTTGTCCGGTGATGCTGAAACCGGCGCGTTCATGCAGACGAATGGAAGCGGCGTTGCCACTTTCGATGGCGGCGACCATCACATGCTTGTCGCAGGCTTTGGCCCGCTCGATCAGCACGCTCATCAATTGCGGGCCAAGGCCATTGCCGCGCTGGTCGCTACGGACGTAGACCGAGTGTTCGACGGTATGGCGGAAACCGTCGAACGGCCGCCAGTCGCCAAAGGAAGCGTAGCCGAGCACAACGTTGTCGGCGTCGACGATCACCAGAATCGGGTAGGCCTGGGCCTGCCGGGCGCTGAACCACGCCTGGCGGTTGCCGAGGTCGACCGCCGATTCGTTCCAGATCGCCGTCGTGTTGAGCACCGCGTCGTTGTAGATGTCGCGGATTGCAGGCAGGTCGGCGTGCAGGGCATCGCGAATGGTGTAAGTCATGGCGCGACCTCAGACGATCGGTTGGTGGACGGTGACCAGTTTGGTGCCGTCGGGAAACGTCGCTTCGACCTGGATCTCCGGGATCATTTCCGGGATGCCTTCCATCACCTGCTCGCGGCTGAGCAGGGTGGTGCCGAAGTGCATCAGCTCGGCCACGGTCTGGCCATCACGGGCGCCTTCGAGCAGGGCGGCGGAGATATAGGCCATGGCTTCCGGGTAGTTGAGCTTCACACCTCGGGCCAGTCGGCGTTCGGCGACGAGGCCGGCGGTGAAGATCAACAGCTTGTCTTTTTCGCGTGGGGTCAGGTCCATTGCGGGTATCCATCAGGGCAGTTTGAAAAATGTGCACAAATTTCCTGTGGGAGCGGGCTTGCTCGCGAAAGCGGCAGGTCAGCCAGCATCTGTGTGAATGACACACCGCTTTCGCGAGCAAGCCCGCTCCCACAGTTGGATTGCATTTCAGGTGTTCCAGATTCGCGGGGGCTGGGCTTCGCGGCCTAGCAGAGCCGGGCGTAACAAACGCCATAAATCGATCAGCCAGGCGCGGGCCAGCAGTGCCTCGCTCGCCAGGCAACGGGCAACCAACAGCCCCGGCAACTGGGTCAGATCACCGCGCACCTCATGGCCCAGCGAGCGACAGCGGTCCAGCAGTTCGGCATCGATTTCACCGCTCACCAGCAGCGTCGCAAACACCGGATGGCCATCCAGCCCGATCGGCGAATCCAGCAACCCGTCACCGCCAGTAATCCTCTGACGTTCGTGCCAGAGCAATCGCCCGTCACGGCGGATATCCAGATGCGCCTGAAAGTGTCCGAGGTCGAAGCGCTCGCCACTGGCCGATCGGCCCAGCGCCACCACGTCCCAATAGAACAGCCGCGAATCGCCTTCAAGTTCGATCGAGGTGGTGAGTTCGGCCTGGGCGGCGCTGTAGACGATGGTTTCCTGCGGCAGCCATTCCAGCGTCGCACCTGCGGCCACTTTCAAATCGAGTTGCTGATAGGCCGGCCCCGCCGCGCGATACCACTTGGCCGCGCCGGGGCTGGTGATCTGCGCCCAGGCGTCTGCTTCGACGCGGGCGCTGATGTTCAGCCGGTCACCGCCGGCGATCCCGCCGGGCGGGTGGACGATGATGTGCTGGCAGACCTCGGGGCCTTCGGCATACAGGTGCTTTTGCACGCGCAGAGGGCCGAGATGCCGGCGCTGAACCGGGCGCGTACAGTCGCCGAAGCGGGCGTAGGCCAGCTCCAGCTCGGCGTGCCAGCTCGGGGTAAACAGGGCAGTGGGAAGCGGTAAGTTCATGGTTTGTAATTATCGTTAGGAAGCTACAGATTAAATTGTTACCAGACCTCGTACACCCTCGGCCTCCATATTTTCGCCGCGACCCTGTTGCACGATCTCGCCCCGGGACATCACCAGGTACTGATCGGCCAGCTCCGCAGCGAAATCGTAGAACTGCTCCACCAGCAAAATCGCCATGTCGCCGCGCGCCGCGAGCTTCTTGATCACCGCGCCTATCTCCTTGATCACCGAGGGCTGGATGCCTTCGGTGGGCTCGTCGAGGATCAGCAAACGCGGACGACTGGCCAGGGCGCGACCGATAGCCAGCTGCTGTTGCTGACCGCCGGACAGGTCGCCGCCGCGGCGCTGCTTCATTTGTAGCAGCACCGGGAACAATTCGTAGATGAAACTTGGTACTTCTTTCGCTTCGCTGCCGGGAAACCGTGACAGGCCCATCAGCAGATTTTCTTCCACTGTGAGCCGGCCGAAGATTTCCCGGCCCTGTGGCACATAGGCGATCCCGGCGTGTACCCGCTGGTGCGGCTTGAACGTGGTAATCGGTTGGCCTTCCCAGTTCACCACACCTTCCTTGGCCGGCAACAGGCCCATCAGGCATTTGAGCAGGGTGGTCTTGCCCACGCCGTTGCGCCCGAGCAGGCAGGTGACTTCGCCGACTTTTACGTCGAATGAGAGGCCACGGAGGATGTGGCTACCGCCGTAGTACTGGTGCAGCTTGTCGACTTGCAGCATTCTCAAAATCTCCTCAAATCGCTTGTAGGAGTGAGCCTGCTCGCGATAGCGGCGTGTCAGTCAACGCCGGCTTATCTGATACACAGCTATCGCGAGCAGGCTCACTCCTACAGTTTGGAAAGGTGTTTGCAGCTCAGCGGCCGAGGTAAACCTCGATCACCCGCTCGTTGTCCTGCACCTGCTCCAGCGACCCTTCGGCCAGCACGCTGCCCTGATGCAGCACCGTCACATGGTCGGCAATCGAGCCGACGAAGCCCATGTCGTGCTCCACCACCATCAGCGAATGCTTGCCGGCCAGCGACTTGAACAGCTCGGCGGTGAATTCGGTTTCGGCATCGGTCATGCCCGCCACCGGCTCGTCGAGCAGCAGCAGTTGCGGGTCCTGCATCAGCAACATGCCGATTTCCAGAAACTGTTTCTGCCCGTGGGACAGCAAGCCCGCCGGGCGATTGACCGAGGTGGTCAGGCGAATGGTCTCCAGCACTTCGCTGATGCGATCGCGCTGCTCGCCGCTCAGGCGTGCCCGCAGACTGGCCCACACCGACTTGTCGGTTTTCTGCGCCAGTTCCAGGTTCTCGAACACGCTCAGCGCTTCGAACACTGTGGGTTTCTGGAACTTGCGACCGATGCCGGCCTGGGCAATCTGTACTTCGCTCATCTGCGTCAGATCGAGGGTTTCGCCGAACCAGGCTTTGCCGTGACTGGGGCGGGTCTTGCCGGTGATCACGTCCATCAGCGTGGTCTTGCCCGCGCCGTTGGGGCCGATGATGCAGCGCAGTTCGCCGACACCGATGTACAGGTTCAGATTGTTCAGCGCACGGAAGCCGTCGAAGCTGACGCTGATATCTTCCAGGGTCAGGATCGTGCCGTGGCGGGTGTCGAGGCCCGGGCCGACGCGTTGGCCGAGGCCGATCGAGTCGCGGCTGGTGCCCTCATCCTTGTTCGGTTCCACGGGGAAAAACGCCGGTTCGAGCATGAATTCAGCACTCGCAGTGACTCTCATTGTTCACCTCGTTTCTTCAGCAGGCCGATCACACCTTTGGGCAAGTACAACGTCACGACGATGAACAGCGCGCCGAGGAAGAACAGCCAGTATTCGGGGAAAGCCACGGTGAACCAGCTCTTCATGCCGTTGACCACACCGGCGCCGAGCAGCGGCCCGATCAGCGTGCCGCGACCGCAGAGGGCGACCCATACCGCCGCCTCGATCGAGTTGGTCGGCGACATTTCGCTGGGGTTGATGATCCCCACTTGCGGCACGTACAGGGCCCCGGCCAGACCGCACAGCACCGCGCTCAAGACCCAGACGAACAGCTTGAAACCGCGCGGGTCGTAACCGCAGAACATCAGGCGGTTTTCCGCATCGCGCAGCGCGGTCAGCACCCGGCCGAACTTGCTCTGCGCCAGACGCCAGCCGATGAACAGACTCGCCACCAGCAACAGTACGGTCGCCAGAAATAGCACCGCGCGGGTGCCCGGCTCAGTGATGCCGAAACCGAGAATCGTGCGGAAATTGGTGAAGCCGTTGTTGCCGCCGAAGCCGGTCTCGTTGCGAAAAAACAGGAGCATCCCGGCGAAGGTCAGGGCCTGGGTCATGATCGAGAAATACACACCCTTGATCCGCGAACGGAAGGCGAAGAAGCCGAACACCAGCGCCAGCAGCCCCGGCGCCAGTACCACCAGGCACATCGACCAGATAAAGCTGCTGGTGCCGCTCCAGTACCACGGCAGGTCGGTCCACGACAGAAAAGTCATGAACGCCGGCAAACCATCACCGGCGGCCTGACGCATCAGGTACATGCCCATCGCATAACCGCCGAGGGCGAAGAACAGGCCGTGGCCCAGCGACAGCAGCCCGGCGTAGCCCCAGACCAGATCCAGCGCCAGAGCGACGATGGCGTAGCAGAGGATTTTGCCGACCAGCGTCAGGGTGTAGGCCGAGACATGCAGCGCGCTGTCTGCCGGCAACAGCGAGAGCAACGGTAGAGCGATCAGCAGCGCGAGGATCACCGCGCCGATGGCGAGGGTGACTTTCGGGCCGGCCTTTTGCGTGGCCGTGACAAGTAGAGGCTGGTTCATCAGTCGATCACCCGTCCTTTCAGTGCGAAGAGGCCTTGCGGACGTTTCTGGATGAACAGAATGATCAGCGCGAGGATCAGGATCTTGCCGAGTACCGCACCGATCTGCGGTTCGAGAATCTTGTTGGCGATGCCCAGCCCGAAGGCGGCGAGCACGCTGCCGGCGAGTTGGCCGACGCCGCCGAGCACCACCACCAGGAACGAGTCGATGATGTAACTCTGGCCGAGGTCCGGGCCGACGTTGCCGATCTGACTCAGCGCCACACCGCCGAGCCCGGCAATGCCCGAGCCGAGGCCGAAGGCGAGCATGTCGACGCGCCCGGTGGGCACGCCGCAGCAGGCAGCCATGTTGCGGTTCTGCGTGACCGCTCGCACGTTGAGGCCGAGGCGGGTCTTGTTCAGCAGTAGCCAGGTCAGCACCACCACGAACAAGGCGAAAGCGATGATCACGATGCGGTTGTACGGCAGCACCAGATTCGGCAGCACCTGAATCCCGCCGGACAGCCACGCCGGGTTCGCTACTTCAACGTTCTGCGCGCCGAACAGCAGGCGCACCAACTGGATCAGCATCAGGCTGATGCCCCAGGTGGCGAGCAGGGTTTCCAGCGGGCGGCCGTAGAGATGACGAATCACCGTGCGTTCCAGCGCCATGCCGATCGCCGCTGTGACAAAGAACGCCACCGGCAGTGCGATCAGCGGATAGAACTCGATGGCTTGCGGGGCGTAGCGCTGGAACATCAGCTGCACCACGTAGGTCGAGTAGGCGCCAAGCATCAGCATCTCGCCATGGGCCATGTTGATCACCCCGAGCAGGCCGAAGGTGATCGCCAGCCCGAGGGCCGCGAGCAGCAGGATCGAGCCGAGGGACATGCCGCTGAACGCCTGACCCAACACTTCACCGATCAGCAGTTTGCGCTTGACCTGAGCCAGACTGGTTTCGGCGGCGGTGCGCACCCCGGCATCGCTTTCCACGCCGGGTTCGAGCAGGCCTTCGAGGCGGGTGCGGGCCAGCGGATCGCCGGTTTCGCCGAGCAGGCGCACGGCGGCCAGACGCACCGCCGGATCGCTGTCGACCAGCTGCAGATTGGCCAGCGCCAGGCTCAGGGCGGCGTGGACGTTCTCGTCTTTTTCGCCAGCCAGTTGCTGGTCGAGGAATTTCAGCTGCGCGGGTTTCGCGCTTTTCTGCAATTGCTGCGCGGCAGTCAGACGGGTTTTGGCGTCGGCGGCGAGCAATTGGTGGCTGGCCAACGCGGTGTCGATCAGACCCCGCAGGCGGTTGTTCAGGCGCAGGGTTTTCGGCTGGCCGTCGAGGGTCAATTCGCCTTGTTGCAGGGCGTTGATCAGCTCGACACGCGCCGGCTCGGGCTGCGCGGCCCAGGCTTCCAGCAGTCTGGCTTGCTGCACGGGATTGGCGGCGACGAAGTCTTCGGCGTCACCGGCAAAGGCAGTCATCGGCAACAGCAGTGCCAGGGCCAGAAATAAGCGGTATATGGTAGTCGGCATAACAGAGTCGCCTTGCGCGGACTAATTGTGGGAGCGGGCTTGCTCGCGAAAGCGGTGTGTCAGCTTGCATCTAAGTTGAATGACGAACTGCTTTCGCGAGCAAGCCCGCTCCCACAGGGGGAGTATGTCGGACTGAAAGTCTTACCAGCCCGACACCCAATGGCTCAGTTGCTCTTCACTGCATAATCCGGCTTCTTGTCGTTGCCATCGATAAACGGACTCCAAGGCTGGGCGCGGATCGGGCCTTCGGTCTGCCACACGACGTTGAACTGACCGTCGTTCTGGATCTCGCCGATCATCACCGGTTTGTGCAGGTGGTGGTTGGTCTTGTCCATGGTCAGGGTGTAACCGGACGGCGCGGCGAAGGTCTGGCCGGCCAGCGCTTCGCGAACCTTGTCGACGTCGGTGGACTTGGCTTTCTCCACCGCTTGCGCCCACATGTGGATGCCGACGTAAGTGGCTTCCATCGGGTCGTTGGTCACCGCTTTGTCGGCGCCCGGCAGGTTGTGTTTCTTCGCGTAGGCCTTCCAGTCAGCGACGAACTTCTTGTTCACCGGGTTCTCCACGGACTCGAAGTAGTTCCACGCCGCAAGGTTGCCCACCAGCGGTTTGGTGTCGATGCCGCGCAGCTCTTCTTCACCCACCGAGAACGCCACCACCGGTACGTCGGTAGCCTTCAGGCCCTGGTTGGCCAGCTCTTTGTAGAACGGCACGTTGGAGTCGCCGTTGACCGTGGAGATCACCGCAGTCTTGCCGCCGGCGGAGAATTTCTTGATGTTGGCGACGATGGTTTGATAGTCGCTATGACCGAACGGGGTATAGACCTCTTCGATGTCCTTGTCGGCCACGCCTTTGGAATGCAGGAACGAGCGCAGGATCTTGTTGGTGGTACGCGGGTAGACGTAGTCGGTGCCGAGCAGGAAGAAGCGCTTGGCGCTGCCGCCTTCTTCGCTCATCAGGTATTCAACGGCGGGAATCGCTTGCTGGTTCGGCACGGCGCCGGTGTAGAACACGTTTGGCGACATTTCTTCGCCTTCGTATTGCACCGGGTAGAACAGCAGGCCGTTGAGTTCTTCGAACACCGGCAGTACCGATTTACGTGAAACCGAGGTCCAGCAACCGAACACCACCGCGACCTTGTCCTGGGTCAGCAACTGCCGGCCCTTCTCGGCGAACAGCGGCCAGTTCGACGCCGGGTCGACCACCACCGGTTCGAGCATCTTGCCGTTCACCCCGCCCTTGGCGTTGATCTCGTCGATGGTCATCAGCGCCATGTCTTTGAGCGACGTTTCAGAGATCGCCATGGTCCCGGACAACGAATGCAGAATCCCGACCTTGATGGTCTCGGCCGCCTGGACAGTCCAGGTCATGCCCATCGCGGCAATGGATGCCGTGAGTGTGAAAGCCTTGATCAAACTGCGACGCTTCATTGTGCGATCTCCATGAACGTTAAAGTTTTTTATGGTTGGCAGATGCGGACGACTGAAGGTGTGTTTTGCAAGGGCTGTGCCCGGTCGGGATCGGGCAGGAAAATGTCGGTTTAGAGCGGTTGCGCGTTGGTGGGATGCACCATGAAGGGACGCGGAGAGAGCGTTGGTGCAGGCGGCCGCGCCAGATTGGGGCGCGATTTCAAGGACAACACTGTCCCCTGTAGGAGTGAGCCTGCTCGCGATAGCGTTCTGTCATCCGCATTGATGTCGAATGTGCCGCCGTCATCGCGAGCAGGCTCACTCCTACAAGTTGATTGGGTTGGATCAGCGGCGGCGCATCAGGCCGATGAAGAACAGACCGCCGATAGCCGCGGTGGCAACGCCGATGGGCAGGTCTTCCGGGGCGATCAGGGTTCGTGCGGCAACATCGACCCACACCAGAAACAGGCTGCCGAGCAGTACGCAGGCCGGCAGCAATCGGCGGTGTTCGGCGCCGACCAGACGCCGGGCAATGTGCGGCACCATCAGCCCGACAAAACCGATCGAGCCGCTGATCGACACCAGCACCCCGGTCATCAACGAGGCGATTACAAACACCCGCAGGCGCACGGCGCGGGCATTCAGGCCGAGGGTGACGGCGGTCTGTTCGCCGGCCATCAGTGCGTTCAATGGCCGGGCCATGCCCAACAGCAGACCGAGGCCGAGCAACACGCTCAGCGCCGGCACCGTCAGCAACTCCCAACGCGCGAGGCCGAGGCCGCCAAGCATCCAGAACATCACCGCCGAACTGGCGCGATGGTCGCCCATGAACAGCAGCAGATTGGCGATTGCCATCATCACGAACGACACTGCCACGCCGCACAGCAGCAACCGGTCGCTGTCGAGCCGACCCTGACGGTTGGCAATGCCCAGCACCAGAAACATGCTCAGCAATGCACCGATGAACGCGGCAATCGGCAGGGTCAGCAGGCCGACGATTTCACCGATGTGCAGCACCACGATCACTGCGCCGAGTGTCGCGCCGGAGGTGACGCCGAGCAGGTGCGGATCGGCAAGAGGATTGCGCGTCACCGCTTGCAGAACCGCGCCAATCAACGCCAACCCGGCACCGACCAACGCCCCGAGCAACATGCGCGGCACACGGATCAGCCAGACAATGTGCTCCTGCCCGGCGCTCCAGCTCACCTCGCCGAAACCCAAGGTCTTGTGCAGCAGAATCCGCCAAACCACCTCCACCGGCACCCGCGCCGGACCAAAACCGAGCGAGACCACGCATGACACCAGCAACACGGCGCCGAGGGCGATCAGCAACAAGGCGTAGCGACGGTCGATCATTCGCCGTGGAACCCCTTGGCCAGGGTTTCCACCGCCAGCACGTTATCGATCCCCGGCGTGGCCTGCACGTAAGGGATGACGATGAAGCGCTGGTTCTTGATCGCATCGACCGATTGCAGCGCCGGGTTCTTCAGCAGAAATTCGATCTTCTGTTCAGCAGTGATTTCGCTGTAGTCGACGATCACGATCACCTGCGGATTGCGTTCGACCACGGTCTCCCAGTTGACCCTCGTCCAGCTCGCGTCGACGTCGTCGAGAATGTTGCGCCCGCCTGCAGCATCAATCAGCGCCTGCGGCATGCCGAGACGCCCGGAAGTCATGGCGCGGTCTTCGCCGCTGTCGTAGAGAAACACGCGCGGCTTGTCGGCGGGCAGGTCTTTGCGGATCTCGGCGACCTGATTCTGCATGTCGGCGATCAGTGCGTTGGCGCGATCCTGCACGTCGAAAATTTTCCCGAGGTTGCGCAGGTCGTTGTAGGTGTCGTCCAGCGTCGCCGCCGGACGCTTCATCACGAAGGCGCAGGATTCGGTCAGCTCATACACGTTGATGCCCAGCGGTTGCAGGGTCTGCGGCGTGAGGTCGCCACCGACGCGCATGCCGTAATCCCAGCCGGCGAAGAAAAAATCAACGTTGGCGTTGAGCAGGGTTTCCACCGATGGATATTTCGCAGCCAGCTCCGGCAAACCGTCGAGCAACGACTGCATTTCGGGCGTCACCGACTTCCAGCCGCTGACGCCGCTGTAACCGGCCATGCGCGATTTGAGGCCGAGGGCGAGCATCATCTGGGTCATGTTGATGTCGTGGCTGACCGCGTGTTTCGGCGCTTCGTTGAAGGTCACTTCGCGGTTGCAGCTATGGATGGTCAACGGGTATTTCGTAGCTTCGGCGAAGGCCTGGGCACTGCACAACAAAAGAGCGACACAAAGCAGGGAACGCACAGTCATGGTCGGGTTATCCAGGTGATTCGCGGGTAGCCGTGAAGAGGGTGGGAATCGATCAACGCCTCGACGCCGAACACGTCGCGCAGCAGCTCGGTGGTGAGTACCTGTTGCGGCGTGCCGCTGGCGACGATCCGCCCGTGATTGATCACGTACAGTCGGTCACAGAACGCGGCGGCCAGGTTCAGGTCGTGAATGCTGGCGAGGGTGCCGATCTGCAGACGTTTGACCAGTTGCAGCAGTTCGAGCTGATAACGCGGGTCTAGGTGGTTGGTCGGCTCGTCGAGGATCAGCAGTTGCGGTTGCTGAGTCAGGGCGCGGGCAAGGATCACCCGCTGCTTCTCACCGCCGGACAGGGTGGCGAACGCATGGTCTTCGAAGCCGTCGAGGCCGACGGATTTGAGCGCTTGCGTCGCCAGATTGCGATCTTCCAGCGTGTCGCCATCGAACAGGCCTTTGTGCGGCGTGCGACCCATGGCGACCACTTCTTCGACGGTCAGGCCAAAGGCATCGGGGAATTCCTGCAGGACCACGGCGATGCGTTTCGCGCACCAGCGCGAGGATTGCTTCCACACGTTGTGGTGATCGAGTCTGACCTCTCCGCTTTCCGGCTGACTGAAGCGATAGGCGCAGCGCAGCAGGCTGGTCTTGCCGCTGCCGTTGGGCCCGATCAGCCCGACAAACTCACCGGCGGCCACCTGCAACGAGGCGTCACGCAGCTGGAACTGGTGATGGCAGTGGCCGTGGCCCAGAGGTGTCCAGGCCAGGTTGGCGAGGGTCAGTGAGGTCATGCTTTTACTCTGAAATATCGGGTGTTGCTGATGACGCCTTCGCGAGCAAGCCCGCTCCCACAGTGGATCGCATTTCAATGTGGGAGCGAGCTTGCTCGCGAAGGGGCCGGTGAATCAAAAGGTGTAATCCGCCGTGACGAAGAACGATCTCGGCTCGCCGAGAATCCACTGCTGGCCGGCATTGTATTGGCTTTGTGCGTACTGGCGGTCAAACAGATTGTTCAGTTGCAGGCCAAGCGTGGTGTTGCGCAGGGCTTGCCACGACAGCGTCGCATCGACCAGGGTGTAACTTGGCAGCTCGTTGCGGTTGGCCATGTCGGCGTAACGCGCATCGACATAACGCACGCCGGCACCGGCCTTCAGATCATCGCTGAGGTTTTTGTTCAGCCACAGATTGGCGGTGCGCCGTGGCACATCCACCGGGCGATTGCCGTTGTACGACAGGGTTTGCCCGTCGACCACTTCGGAGAAGTCATCGTACTTGGCCTTCACGATCGCCGCGTTGGCCTGCAGTTGCCAGGCGTGCGGCAGTTGCAGATCGAGGCTGGCTTCCAGGCCGTTGGAAGATTGCTGGCCAACTTGCTGCTTGAGCGTCGGGTTGCCCGGATCGTCGGTCAGCAGTTTCTTTTTGACGATGCGATAGGCCGCCAGGGTGAACTCGCCGCGTTGATCCCAGAACAACTGCTTCATGCCGACCTCGGTCTGGCGTGCAGTCGACAGGTCGTATTGCTGCTGGCTCGGACTGAGGGATATCAGGCCGCCGATGCCGTCGGTGCTGGTCGCAACCTGACCGTAGAACGAAGTCTCGGGCGTCAGCGCAAACACCAGTCCGGCCTTCCAGTTGTTGCCGGTCAGGGTCTTGTCGCTCTGGCTGTCGTCGACCAGATTGTTGCGATCCACATGTACATAGTCACGGCGCACGCCGGTCACCAGCGACCAGCGCTCGCTCAGTTGCGTGCGGTTTTCAGCGAACACTGACATCTGTTTGGTGGTGCTGTCGAACTGGTCGCGGTACGGGTTGGCGCTTTCGAAATAGCCCGGTTGCGGGTGATACAGATCCAGCGCCTGACCGTTCGGCAGCACATCGTTGAACGGCGAGTTGCTGTTGAGCTGGAAGCGGATGCGGTTGTAATCGACGCCGGTCACGGTCTGGCTGTCGAGGCCGAACAGCGAGTGCTTGAAGGTGAAGGTCTGGCGGTCGCCGACCTGCTCCTGCTGATGGCCGATGCCGAAGTAGCCGCTGCGGCTGAGCTGTTGCGTGGCGGTGTCGAAGTTGTAGTTTTCGGCGTTCTGCCAGCGGCGCTGGGCTTTGAGGTAGTACAGCTCGTTGCTGGCACTGACGGCGTCGTTGATCTGCCAATCGCTGGTCAGGCGCGTCCACTGATCGTTGTAGTGCTGCTGGTCGTCGCGCACGTTGTAGTTCTTGTTGCGCAGGCTGTCCTGCAATCGGCCGTTGATCAGTGGAGTGCCGAAGTAGTTCTGCGGGCGCTGATCGCCGTAATCGTGGGCGAGGGTGAAGGCCAGGTCTTCGGTGGCCTGCCAGCGCAGGGCGGCGCTGATGAAGTCGCTGGAGGAGTCACCGCGATCGATCCAGCCGTTGCTGCGCAGACGATTGAGATTGAGGCGATAGCTCAGGGTGTCGCTCAGCGAGCCGCCGCTGTCGAACGCCTGCTGCTGGCTGTCGTAGGAACCGTAGCCGACGCGCAGGTGATTTTCGATTTCACCCTCGAACGGTTTCTTCGGAATCACGTTGACCACCGCACCGGTCGCGCCTTCGCCGTACAGCACCGAGGCCGGGCCGCGCAGTACGTCTACGCGCTGCACCGACCAGGTGTCGACCGGAAAGGTCACGGTGCCCATGCCGGTGTACATCCGATTGCCGTCATACAACTGCATCACCGAACTCTGCCCGGTAAAACCGCGTGCCTGCAACGAGGTGCCGCCATCGCCCGGGGTGCCGGTGCGGCTGATGCCGGTGCTGCGCGACACGGCGTCCTGCACGCTGCGATCACCACGGGCACGAACCTGCTCGCCGCTAAGGCTTTCGACGCTGGCCGGAGTTTCCATGGCCGTCAGGTTCAGGCGCGAGCCGGCGGTGGTCGGCGTGGTCAGGCTGACACTTTCTTCGTCAACCGCAGGTGCGGAGATGGTGCCGGTGGGCAGCGTCAGCGGCTGGCCGTCGGCGTTGGCGTTGTTCAGGGCGAACAGGCAGAGGCTGGACAAGAGGTACTTGTTCATCGGGACGGTGAATCACTTCTTCAAAAGAAAGCCCGCAACTTTTGGTTGCGGGCAGGGCGGCCTATTTGCGTTATACAGTAACACTAAAAAATGCCGGAGTTTAAGTCCCGGCAGTTTAAAGATCTGTCTGAAACGCGCATCTCGCCTGCTTCACGTTGAAGTTGAGGCAGATTCAGCTTGGCGGCCCAGACGCGACAACAGCAGCCGATCCAGCAGCCAGACCAGTACCAGCGAAGCCCCCACCAGCGGAAAGATCACGGCCAGCGCGAGCATGATCGCCACGCCGGTTTTCCATTTCGGCAGGTCATGGCGCAGCGGCGGCACGCCGAACTTGCCTTGCGGACGCCGCTTCCACCAGATCACCACACCGCTGACGGCGCTGAGCAGAATCATCAGGCAGATCAGCAGCACGACGATCTGGTTGAAGGTGCCGAACATCTTGCCTTCATGCAGCATCACGCCGATTTCCGTTGCCCGCGCCACTGCGCCGTACTGCTCGAAACGCACATCGGCGAGAACCTTGCCGGTGTACTGATCGACATGCAAGGTCGCGTCGTTGCGCGGGTCGTCGGCGAATACCGCGATGGTGAACACGCCGGTCGCGGTGGTTGGCAGGGTGATGCTGTAGCCGGGTTCGACCTTGCGTTCAATGGCGATGTTCTGCACCTCTTGCAGGCTGATCGCGGGTGCGGCGGGGCCGTGTTGCATACCGCCGTGGGCCATGTGTTCAGCGTGGTCGCCGGACATCGGCATCGGCGTGTTTTCCATCGCCCATGGCACGGTCTGGCGCGCGGCGTTGTTGAGGCTGCCAGCCTCGACGTCGGAGGTCGGCACGTTGTTCCACATCGCGGCCGGGAACACGTTCCACACCTGCGCATATTGCTGGCCCCAGAACCCGGTCCAGGTCATGCCGCTGAGCAGCATCACCAGCAGCAATGCCGCGCCCCAGAACCCGGTGACCGCGTGCAGATCACGCCACAATACGCGACCGCGACTGTTCAGGCGTGGCCACAGAATCCCCGCCGCCTGACCGCGCGGCCACCACAGAAACACCCCCGACACCACCAGCACTACGCCCCAACCGGCGGCGAGTTCGATCAGGCGATCACCGAGCGTGCCGATCATCAATTCGCCGTGAATGGCGCGGGCGACGGCTTGCAGATTTTTCTTCGCATCCTGCTCGCCGAGGATGTCGCCGTGGTACGGATCGATGAATACGTTGAGTTCATGACCCTCATTCTTGACGACAAACTGAGCGCTGCGCTCGGCGTTGGCCGGCGGCAGGTATTGGCTGATCTGGCCTTGTGGATAAGCGCTCTTGACCCGTTGCAGCAAGTCATCGGCCGGCACCGTGTGATGCCCGGCGGGGACGTTGAGCAGGCTGCTGTACATCAGTGAATCGAGTTGCGGTTTGAACAGGTAGATGATGCCGGTCAGGGCCAGCATTACCATGAACGGCGCGACGAATAGGCCGGCATAGAAATGCCAGCGCCACGCCAGGTTGTAGAAATTCGCTTTGGGCTTTTGCATCACGTTTGCTCCGCTTGGCTTGGATCTTTTAGTTGTTCTGTATGGGTAGCGTCACCGCTGCACTCATGTGGGAGCGGGCTTGCTCGCGAAAGCGTCGTGTCAGGCGCCACCCGTGCCGGATGTGCCGCCGTCTTCGCGAGCAAGCCCGCTCCCACAAGGGCAGGGCGTGCCGCTCGGTTAGAAACTCATATCGACCTTGGTCCAGAGCGTGCGCCCCGGCTCATTGATCGCTTGCGGGTCGTTGGCCGGGTAGCCGAAGCCGGCGTTGCCCGCCAGGTTCAGGTGCTCGGCGTAAGCCTTGCCGAACAGGTTGTCGACGCCGGTGCTGACCTTCCAGTTTTTGTTGATCCGGTAGGCGCCGTTGAGCGAGAACACGCCAAAGCCGCCGCTCTTGTCGTAGTCCTTGCCGACCACGTTGCCCTTGTTCTGGTCGATGCGGTTTTGCGCCGCGACCACGCGCCACAGCGCCCCGGCGCTCCAGTTGTCTTCGCTGTAGGTCAGGCCGAAGCGCGCATCCAGCGGCGGCATTTGCGGCAGGGCTTTGCCGTCGCTGCTGTTCTTGCCCCAGGCGTAAGCCAGGGTCGCGTCGGCTTTCCAGTTATCGGTGAGTTTGTAGGCGGCACCGAGCTCGCCACCCATGATCCGCGCGTCGATGTTTTCCGCGCGCGAAGTGCTCATGCCCATCATCGTCGGTGTGTAGTCGAACAGGATGTAGTCGCGCACCACACCGATGTAGCCCGAGGCCCAGGCTTCGAGTTCGGCGGTCTTGTAGTTGACGCCGAAGTCGAACTGGGTGGTCTTCTCCGGTTTGATCGAGTCAAACGCATTCAGCGAGCCGGCCGGGCCGGACTTCGGTGAAAACAGCTCCCAATAATCCGGGAAGCGCTGCGCGTGACCGAGGCCGGCGTACAGCGTGGCCGGGCTGTCAGCGAGGTCATGCTCGTAACGCACGAAGCCGCTTGGCAGGGTGTCGGCGCGGGTCTCGTCGGCGGTCGGATTTGGCCGGCTCATCATTCCCGAACCAATGCGCTGCCGGTAATCCTTGGCCGAAGCACGGTCGACCCGGGCGCCGGTAATCAGCCGATCACGGTCGGCGGCGTACCAGGTCATTTCGCTGAACACGCCGTAGTTATGGAAATCGGCGTCCTTGGTGTAGGGCTGATCCTTGTAGGTGTCGATGCCCATGCCGCTGCGCTGGCGATGCTCGTTGGTCTGCGCATCGAGACCGGTGATCAGCTGGATGTCGGCCCAGCGCCAGGTTGCCTTGATCCGCGCGCCGAGGGTGCGCCGGTCGACGTTGGACGCCATGGGCCCGGCCATCATCCCGGTGCCGGACGGTGTGCGCAGGGTGTAGTTGTCCATCACGTGGTCGGCGTAGTTGTAGTAAACCTGTGCTTCAACTTTCTCCAGCACGTCGGTGATGTTGGATTTTTCGAAGCGCAGGCCGAGGCTTTCGCGAAGGAACTGCGAACCGTCCATGCCGCGCCCGGCGTAGCGCGCTTCGCCATCGCCCTTGCCGGCGGTGAGTTCGATCAGGGTGTCGGCGTCCGGGGTCCAGCCGAGCGCGATGTCACCGTTCCACTTGTCGTAGCGCGAGGCAACGATGTCGTTGTTGCCGTCGCGATAGTCGTCGGAGTGCGCGGTATTGCCGATTACCCGTACGTAGCCCAATGGCCCGCCGGCAGCGGCGTCGACAACTTTGTCGAAGCGTCCATTGGAGCCGGCCAGCACGCTTGCATTCACCCGCGTGCCGAGTTCGCCGAAGCTTTCCGACTCACGGTCGAAGAGGATCGTGCCGGCCGATGCGCCCGGTCCGTAGAGTACGGTTTGCGGGCCTTTGATCACCGTGAGTTTGTCGTAGGTCTCGGGCGAGATGTACGAGGTCGGCGCGTCCATTCGCCCGGGGCAGGCGCCGAGCAGCATGCTGCCGTTGGTGAGAATGTTCAGGCGCGAACCGAACATCCCGCGCAGCACCGGATCACCGTTGGTGCCGCCATTGCGCACCAGAGCGAAGCCGGGAATGGTCTTCAGGTAATCGCCGCCGTCACTGGCTGGCACCGGTTGGCGCGGGTCCTTGGGGTTGGTGACGATGGTCAGTGGCGAGCTTGGAGCGATCGCGGTGATCACCGTCGGACTCAGTTCTTCGTTGTGCCCGGCGTGGTCATCGGCCAACACCAGCGGCGATAACAGAACGCCGCAAAGGACGGCGGTGGCGTGCGAGAAACCAATGCGCGATGCGTTCAGCGCGAAAGACGCCTGGGCAGAACCCGAGCGTGGAACAGCAGAAAACCTGGACATGACAATTTCCATCAAACAGTCGTAAACGACACGGCCGGCAGCCTGAAGCTGTCTTCTCAACCGTGTGCAATCAAAGGTGCGGTGTTTACGCCGTGATGGGCGGGGCGCGGGTGCGGGCGCCGGGGAAGAAGGTCTGCCGGGCATGGCCCAGACGCGGGGAGGGCGGGGTGAAGGTGTTGACGTGGGCAATGCTGAACGTGGCGAACGTGCCGCCACCGGTCAGCGCCGGGCAATTGAACAGCAGGCTGCAATAACCGCACTTTTCCCATAGGGCGTGGTGCGAGGATTGTGGCGGGCAGTGTTCGGCAGCCGGTTGTGCGCCGTGCGCGGCGTGATCCATGCCCGGCATGTCCATCGCCATGTCCATGCTCATCGGCATGGAAGTCGAGGCGTGCTGATCCATCGGCATCGACTGAGAAATCAGCGGGCCGATGAAGATCATCAACATGGCGAACAGGGCGATCCAGCTACCGCGGGTCAGAGTCTGGCTCTGGCGATGCAGGCGGGATGCCCCAGCGCGTTGCGGGCGCACGGGCGTGGTCAGCCGGATCGGTTACTGGGCGTGATCGTGTGCCTGGGTATCTTGCGGAGGTTTCTTCTGCACCGCGACTTCGACGGTGACGTTACCGGCCTTCTCGAAATGCAGGGTCAGCGGGAAGCGTTTGCCGTCGCTGAGCAGGCTGCGGTCTTTCGGGTTGAGCAGCATCACGTGATAGGCCATCGGCGCGAACGTCACCTTGCCGCCGGCCGGAATCACCACGTTGGGCACCTGCTGCATCTTCATCAGATCGCCCTGCATCACATGCTCGTGCAGTTGCGCTTCGGCGGTGATCGGCGAGTCGACGCTGAGCAGGCGGTCGTCGGTCTTGCCGGGATTGCTGATCACGAAATAAGCCGCGACGGTCGGCGCGTTGGGCGGCAGCTCCTGCGACCACGGGTGAGCGATTTCCAGCTCGCCGGCCTTGTATTCGTGGGCATGGGCGAAGCACGCCGGCAGCAACAGCGCAGCGATGACGAAGAGTTTGTTCAACATGGCAGTTCTCCAGAACGATTTGATACGCAGGTCAATTGCGAGAACAAATCAAACCAGAGGCGAGGCGCGGGGATTAAGGCTCGGCCATTGCTGGCGCGGTGTCGGTGTTTGCAACGAGGGCGGCGCCACGCTGCGATTGCTTTCGTAGCGGGCGAAATACAGCTGCGGTGCATGGCCCGGCAACGCCACCAGCGGCGCTGAACCCGAGCAGCACCAGCAATGCTGCATGTTGGAATGGCTGTCGTTGGACGGGGCTTTCTGCTCTGGGGTGCCGATGTTGATCGCCACCATCTTCGTCCCGCTGCCGGTGCAGAAACTGCTCCACAGCAATTGTTCGGCCGGTGAATTGGCCGCCTGCGCCATCGCCCCGGTCATCGGCATGGCGAGCATGTTGAACAGCACTGCGAAGCAGGCGATCCAGGCAAATGCGAGCCGGTGTCGGTTCATGGGACAGATCCGTTGGGTGGGCGATCAGGCGCGGCTATTTAGCCTGATCAGGGCCGATAAGTAAAAAGGCGTCGTGCGGTTTGGTGTCGCAGATCAATTGAAACAGAGTGTAGCGGTGGAAATTCGCAACGCCAGACTCATCCGCCGTTCCTGTAGGAGCTGACGAGTGGAACGAGGCTGCGATCTTTTGATCTGCTTTTTAACGTTCAGGATACGAGCTGTCAGGTCGCACGCCTTCGCGAGCAAGCCCGCTCCCACAGGATTCCTGGCATACACAGACTATGCGGTTGCCGCCGACCACTGTGGGAGCGGGCTTGCCCGCGAAGGCGTATTCGAGATCTGCGCCTGGCTAAAGCCGGGTGACGGCGGCAAGGGCAGCGAGGACTTCATCCGTCGTCACAAACTCCCGATCAACCCTCGGCAACACCGGTCGCTTCAGCACCATCACCGGCACTCGCAACTCCCGCGCCACTTCCAGTTTCGGCTCGGTCGCGGTGCTGCCACTGTTCTTGCTGATCAGCACATCGATCTGCCGGCGTTCGAACAGTGCGCGTTCATCCTCCAGCAGAAACGGCCCACGGGCGCCGATGACTTCGCAGCGTTCGTTACCGGGATAAGCGTCGAGGGCGCGCAGGGTCCAATACTGGTTGGCAGGGATTTCGTCGAGGTGTTGCAGCGGTTCGCGGCCGAGGGTGAACAGCGGGCGGCGGAACGGTTTGAGGGCTTCGATCAGTTCGGCCCAGTCGCTGACTTCACGCCAGTCGTCGCCCGGCTGCGGCTGCCATGCGGGGCGGCGCAAGGCCCAGCAGCGGATGCCGGCGAGTTGTGCGGCGATGGCGGCGTTGTGGCTGATTTGCGCGGCGTAAGGGTGGGTCGCATCGAACAGCAGGTCGATGCCTTCAGCGCGAATGAATTGCGCCAGACCTTCGGCCCCGCCGTAGCCGCCGACGCGCACCTGGCAGGTCAGGTCGGTCGGCACCCGGCCCACGCCGGCCAGACTGTAAATGTGTTCTGGCCCCAGCGTACGGGCGATGGCCAACGCCTCGGTGACGCCGCCAAGCAACAGAATGCGTTTCATGCAAAACCTCCGGCGTGGCCGACAATGCCGCCCTGGCGATCAATCGCAAACACCTCGACCTGCACCTGCGCCGGCACCACGCTGCAGGCGAAATTCAGCGCGTGGCGGCAGACCTCATCGCCGAGGGCAATGCCCGCCGCGCTGGCCATCGCCAGGGCCTGCTGGCTGGTGTTGGCTTCACGAATGCTCTGCTGCAACGCCTGATCAGCGCCAATCGCCGCCGCCCACTCGGACAGTTGCGGCAGGTCGATACTCGAATGCCGCGAGTGCAGATCCATGTGCCCGGCCGCCAGTTTGCTGATCTTGCCGAAGCCGCCACACAGGCTGAGTTTATCCACCGGCACTTTGCGCAGATGCTTGAGCACCGCGCCGACAAAGTCGCCCATTTCGATCAAGGCGATTTCCGGCAGGTCGTAGACCCGGCGCATGGTGTCTTCGCTGGCGTTGCCGGTGCACGCGGCAATGTGCAGATAGCCATTGGTTTTGGCGACGTCGATGCCCTGATGGATCGAGGCGATGTACGCCGCGCAGGAAAACGGCCGGACGATGCCGCTGGTGCCGAGGATCGACAAACCACCGAGAATGCCCAGGCGCGGGTTCATGGTTTTCAGCGCCAGCGCCTCGCCGCCCTCGACGTTGACCGTGACCTCGAAACCGCCGGCATAAGCGCTTTCGGTGGCGAGCAGCGTCAGGTGGTCGCTGATCATCTTGCGCGGCACCGGATTGATCGCCGGTTCACCGACGCCGAGTACCAGCCCCGGCCGGGTCACGGTGCCGACACCTGCGCCGGCAATGAAGCGAATCCCCGGCTCGGCCAGCAGCCGCACGTGCGAATAGAGCAGCGCACCGTGCGTTACGTCCGGGTCGTCGCCGGCGTCCTTGATCGTCCCGGCCTCGGCGCCGTCGGCGGTCAAGCGGCAAAACTCCAGGCGCATCTGCACTTGTTTGCCTTTGGGCAGAACGATCTGCACCGCATCCGCCGACGTACCGCCGAGCAGCAGGCGGGCGGCGGCGAGGCTGGTAGCGGTGGCGCAGCTGCCGGTGGTCAGGCCGCTACGCAGGGGCGCGGGTTGTTCGGCGGTTTCGTCACGCATCGAGGGGTTTGACCAGATCCAGCAGGGTAATCGGCAACGCCTGACGCCAGGTGTCGAACTCGCCCAGCGGTTGCGCCTGGGCAACGTGAATTCGGGTCAGTTCGCCGCCGTGGCGTTCGCGCCAGTGCATCAGAGTGACTTCACTTTGCAGGGTCACGGCGTTGGCAACCAGTCGGCCACCGGGCTTGAGTTGTTCCCAGCAGGTTTCAAACACGCCTTCGCGGGTCACGCCGCCGCCGATGAAGATCGCGTCCGGGCGCTCCAGCCCGGCAAGGGCCTGCGGCGCACGGCCACGCACCAGGTGCAGACCGGGTACGCCCAACGCGTCGCGGTTGTGTTCGATCAAGGCCTGTCGGCCTGCGTCCGCCTCGATGGCGATGGCGCGACAGCTGGGGTGCGCGCGCATCCATTCGATGCCGATCGAGCCGCAACCGCCGCCTACATCCCACAGCAGTTCGCCGGGGATCGGCGCGAGGCGGGCGAGGGTGATGGCGCGGACATCGCGTTTGGTCAGTTGGCCGTCGTGCTGGAATGCCGAATCGGGCAGTCCGGCAAGACGTGACAGGCGCGGTGCCTGCGCATCGGCCAGGCATTCGATGGCGATCACATTCAGATCGGCAATCGCCGGGTCATTCCAGTCATTGGCAGTACTTTCGAGGCGCCGTTCGGCATCGCCGCCCAAATGCTCAAGCACAGTCAGGCGGCTGCCGCCAAAGCCGCGCTCGCGCAGCAGCGCCGCGACTGCCGCCGGACTGTGCCGGTCATTGCTCAACAGCAACAGGCGCACCCCGCTGAACAGCTGCGCATTGAGTGCCGCCAGTGGTCGCGCCACCAGCGAGAGGGTGACCACCTCCTGTAACGGCCAGCCGAGCCGGGCGGCGGCCAGCGAACAGGAAGAGGGCGCGGGCAGGATCAGCATCTCGACACTCGGCACGTGCCGCGCGAGGCTGGCGCCGACGCCGTAGAACATCGGATCACCACTGGCCAACACGCACACCGCTTCGCCGCGCTGCTCCAATACCGGCGCGAGGGAAAACGGACTCGGCCACAATTCGCGTTCGCCACGAATGCACACCGGCAGCAAGTCCAGTTGCCGCTGGCCGCCGATGATCCGCGAGGCGCCCATCAGGGCTCGCCGGGCATTTTTGCCCAGGCCCTTGAAGCCGTCTTCACCGATTCCCACAACCGTCAGCCAGGGTGTCATGCCGTTCCTTAATCCTGAGTAGATCTTCACGGGCGGCATGATAACGCGACTGCCGGCACCTGACGCAGGTCTGTCGTCGCGGCGTGTCGAGAACAACGCGGAAACTTAATGTCGAGTAATAGTGATTTTTTCAACTTTCGTTTTTGTTAGTTTGATTCCAAGTCAGTTCTTTTTAATAAGTCTGGCGCAATGAAGCTATAAAATTAATACGTGCCAAGTTGGCAGGGAGCGATATGGATATCAATTCAGCTACACGTTTAAGTCAGAGTAATGCAGTTGTCGTTAATAATATGTTGTTCACCGGACTGGAGGGGCGCGCAGAGGCCGATAACAGATTTGTGAGGAACTGCATTTATCTCGCCCAGATCGCGGCGGACAAGCGTTGTGACAGCAGCCTGCACCCTGCAGAGTGGTTCGATTACTTTGCCGGGGGCCTTTGGTCATGTGGCTGGAACCTGGAAGAGAAGCCGGTCGTGCTGGTCCAGGAGGCGTTTTCCGGAAGTGTGCAGGAGGCGTGGCGGCGGTTGACAGCCCCCTTGCTCGCGCGCGGTCAATTAGAGCAGGTTGAAGCCGGGCTGGCAGCACTGGAAAGAGATACAGCACTGCTGCAAAAGTTTACCGCTTTGAGTGGCAAAAGCTTCACTTCGCATATTGTGCCGGTCAGTAAGAATGCCAGCGGCGAGTTGGTTGTGGTGCTCAGCCATATCCGCTTTTTCAAGTTGGTATTGAGTACCAACTACCTGTTCTGGCAGGTCCATCAACCGATGTCGCAACTGGACATCCGCGCCAGGAGAATGGTGATCAATCGCCGGGACATCGACAAAAACCGGGACGTTGTAGATCAGGCGATTCGCGAGAGCGTGGCCGACCTTGAGGAGGTCGAACTCTGAAACGCCGCAGTTTCCGACCGGCAGGCATTTTCATGCGCTCGGGCAAAGCAGGCATAATGGCGACCTTTCGCCCACCACAGCGCTGCCAGCCAGCCGGTCATCCCTTGAACGAACGCTCTATGTCCACCGCTTTGCGCCCCTCGGCTTGTCCGGGGTTGCTGCGTATTGTCCAGGCGCTGGATGGCGGTATCTGCCGGATCAAGCTCAATGGCGGCTCGATCACTGCTGATCAGGCCGACGCGGTGTCCGATGCCGCCGAGCGTTTTGCCAGTGGCGCGATCGAGGCGACCAACCGCGCCAATCTGCAGATTCGCGGCATCGGCGAGCAGTCCGCGGCATTGGTCGACAGTTTGCTGGCCGCCGGGTTGGGGCCGCAAACCGCAGCGGGCGACGATGTGCGCAACCTGATGCTCAGCCCGAGTGCCGGGATTGATCGGCAGTTGCTATTCGATACCCGGCCCTTGGCTGAACAGATTCTGGCGACCCTGCAGACACATCCGCGCTTTCATGAGTTGAGCGCCAAGTTCGCCGTGCAACTGGACGGCGGTGAGGCGTTGGCGATGCTCGAGCATCCGCATGATCTGTGGCTGTCGGCGTTCGAACGTGACGGTGAAGTGTTGTTGGCGTTCGGTCTGGCCGGCTGCCCGACCGATCGTGCGGCCGGTGCCGTGAGCGTGGAAAACGGCCATGCACTGGTGGTCGCGGTGCTGGAGTTGTTCCTTGAGCTGGCTCGGCCGGAGCAGACCCGCATGCGCCATTTGCTCGATGAACTGCCGCTGCTGGCGTTTCTCGAACAATTGCGCGAACGCGTGGCGATCAAAGCTGCCGTTGCTCGACAGCGCACGCCGATGGCGGATGCGCTGCATATCGGTGTTCACGCGCAAAACGCTGACGACCGGGTATATGTCGGTGCGGTGCCGGCGCTCGGCCGTCTCGATCCGGCCATGCTGCGGGGCGTGGCCCAGCTGGCTCGCGAGTTCGGAGATGGCAGCCTGCGTTTCACCCCTTGGCAAAGTCTGCTGCTGCCGAACGTGAAGCCCGCCGTCGCGGGGCGAGTCCTGCAACACCTGAGTCAATTGCACTGGCTGACCGACACCCGCGAGCCGCTGTCCCGGCTGATTGCCTGCACCGGCTCCAGCGGTTGTGGCAAAGGTCTGGCCGATACCAAACACGACGCGCGGCTGCT
The DNA here is from genome assembly GCF_036861315.1 of Pseudomonas sp. S3(2024). Taxonomy (NCBI): domain Bacteria; kingdom Pseudomonadati; phylum Pseudomonadota; class Gammaproteobacteria; order Pseudomonadales; family Pseudomonadaceae; genus Pseudomonas; species Pseudomonas sp. S3(2024). The sequence goes on from NZ_JAZAQQ010000004.1 coordinate 447,735, forward strand.
GGCGACGTTGTTGCCACAGGCGCAGCACGTGCACCTGTCCGGTTGCCCGCGCTCTTGTGCGGCGGCCCATTGCGCCCCGGCGACATTGCTGGCGGTCAGCCCCGGTCATTACGACCTTTATTTTCGCGATGCAGCGCTGCCGGGTTTCGGCACGCTGCACGCACGCAACCTTACTATTGAAGCGGCCGCGATCCTGCTCGACGCCCGCTCACGGAGCCCCCTTGATGCTTGATTACATCCGCGACGGTCAGGAGATCTATCGCAACTCCTTCGCGATCATTCGCAGCGAGGCCAATCTGGCGCGCATCCCGCCCGATCTGGAAAAACTCGCGGTGCGGGTGATCCACGCCTGCGGCATGGTCGAGGCGGTCGATGGTCTGCAGTTTTCCGAAGGTGCCGGCAAGGCCGGGCGTGATGCACTGGCGGCCGGTGCGCCGATCCTGTGCGATGCGCGGATGGTTTCCGAAGGCGTGACCCGTGCGCGTCTGCCGGCCAATAACCAGGTGATCTGCACCCTGCGCGACGACAGCGTGCCGGAGCTGGCCCGTGAGCTGGGCAACACCCGCTCGGCGGCCGCGCTGGAACTGTGGCGTCCGCATCTGGAAGGCAGCGTGGTGGTGATCGGCAACGCGCCGACCGCGCTGTTCTATCTGCTGGAAATGCTCGACGCCGGCGCACCGAAACCGGCGCTGATTCTTGGCTTCCCGGTGGGCTTTGTCGGCGCCGCCGAATCGAAAGCGGCGCTGGCGGCTGACAGTCGCGGCGTACCGTTCGTGATCATGCAGGGTCGGCTGGGCGGCAGCGCCATGGCCGCCGCAGCAGTCAATGCCCTCGCCACGGAGATCGAATGATGCAGGCCAAAGGACGTCTGATCGGCCTCGGCGTGGGCCCCGGTGATCCGGAACTGATTACCGTCAAAGCCCTGCGTCTGCTGCGCGAGTCGCCAGTGGTGGCGTACTTTGTCGCCAAGGGCAAGAAGGGCAATGCGTTCGGCATTATCGAAGCGCACCTGCAGGACGCGCAGAATCTGTTGCCGCTGGTGTACCCGGTGACCACCGAAGTGCTGCCGGCGCCGCTGTCCTACGAGCAAGTGATCAGCGATTTCTATGATGATGCCGCCGAAGAAGTTGCGGCGCATCTGGACGCCGGGCGCGACGTTGCAGTGATCTGCGAAGGCGATCCGTTCTTCTACGGCTCCTACATGTATCTGCATGACCGGTTGTCCACGCGCTATGAAGCCGAAGTGGTACCGGGCGTGTGCTCGATGCTCGGCGGCGCCTCGGTGCTCGGCGCGCCGCTGGTGTATCGCAACCAGAGCCTGTCGGTGCTCTCCGGCGTGCTGCCGCATGAGGATCTCAAGCGCCGTCTGGCCGACGCCGATGCGGCGGTGATCATGAAACTGGGGCGCAACTTTCCCAAGGTCCGTGCGGTACTCGAAGAGCTCGGTCTGGCCGAGCGGGCGCTGTACGTCGAACGCGCGACCATGGCCAATCAGAAGATCGTGCCGCTGGATCAGGTCGAGCCGATGTCCTCGCCGTACTTCTCGCTGATCATCGTCCCGGGCGAACGGTGGCAAGGTTGATGACGCCATCCACACCGGCCATTGTCATCCTCGGACAAGGCGCGCTCGCTACCGCACGGCGGATCCAGCAGTTGTATCCGACAGCGCAGATCCACGGCCTCGCCGGACGCGTCGAAGGCGCCGACTGCAGCTATCAGGAATTCGGCGCGACCCTGCGTGAGTTGTATCAGCAAGACACGCCGATCATTGCCCTGTGCGCGGCTGGTATTGTCATTCGCACCCTGGCGCCGTTGTTGCTGGAGAAGGGCGCTGAGCCGGCGGTACTCGCTGTTGCTGAAGACGGCAGCGCCGTGGTGCCGCTGCTCGGCGGCCTCGGCGGGGTGAATGTCATGGCCCGGGAAATCGCCGCCGCATTGCAGGTCGCAGCGGCGATCACCACCAGTGGCGAATTGCGCTTTGGCACTTGCCTGCTCAATCCACCCAGCGGTTATGCGCTGGCTGATCTGGAGCTGGGCAAGCGTTTCGTTTCCGATCTGCTGGCCGGGCACAGCGTGCGCATCGAAGGCGCGGCGCCGTGGCTGGATCAGGCGCAGTTGCCACAAGATCCGCAGGCGCAGCGCTCGATTCATGTCGGCAGTGCCGAGCGTGTCGCCAGCGCCAACGAGCTGCTGATCTATCCACGCAGTGTGGCGGTGGCGGTGAGTGCGCAGTTGGACGATCTGCCGCATGCCGTGCGCGCCGCGTTGCAGCAGGCCGGGGTTGCGCAGCAGTCGCTGGCCTGTCTGCTGGCGGCTGACACTGAAATGGCGTCGGCCAGACTGCGTGAAGCCGCCCTCGAACTGGGGGTGCCGCTGCGCTTTCTCGCGGCGCAGAAAGACCTCGGCGAGTTGGCTCGTCAGGCACTGCCGCAGGCCGCGATCAGCAATACCAACGGTCTGGCGATTGCGCGGGCCGAACAGCCGCTGGACGTCGCGCAGATCGGTCGGCAGCGTGGGCGCCTGGCGGTGATCGGCCTTGGCCCCGGCGCTGCCGAGTTGATGGTGCCTGCGGTCAAGGCGGAACTGGCGCGGGCCACCGATGTGCTCGGCTACGAAACCTATGTGCGCATGGCCGGCCCGTTTCGCGATGATCAGGTGCAGCACTGCACCGACAATCGCGAAGAAATGCAGCGCGCCCGCCACGCGTTCCGGCTGGCGGCCGAGGGGCGTTCGGTCATCGTGGTCTCATCCGGCGACCCCGGCGTGTTCGCCATGGCCGCGGCGGTGCTCGAAGCGTTGCACGAGTCGACCGACCCGAAATGGCACAGCGTCGAGCTGGAAATCCTGCCAGGGGTGTCCGCCTCGCTTGCCACGGCTGCGCAAGCGGGTGCGCCGCTGGGGCATGATTTCTGCGTGATGTCGCTGTCGGACAACCTCAAGCCGTGGTCGATCATTGAAAAACGTCTGGATCTGGCGGCCGAGGCCGATCTGGCGCTGGCCTTCTATAACCCGATTTCCCGGGCACGCCCGTGGCAATTGGGGCGTGCGCTGGAAATCGTCGCGCAGCATCGCAGCGCGGCAACACCGGTGGTGCTGGGGCGCGACATCGGTCGCCCGGGGCAAACCCTGCGCGTGACGACACTGGGGCAACTGACCCCGGATCAGGTGGACATGCGCACCATGGTGCTGGTCGGCTCTTCAACGACTTGCACCTTCCCCAAGGCTGAAGGTGGCGAGTGGGTCTACACGCCGCGCTGGTACGGCGAAAAGCCCCAGTCCTGAGCCGTTGGCGAGGGAGCTTGCTGCCTCGCCAACCGCGATCTCCCGCACAGATTGTTTCCGGATCTGACCGCGTCATATTGTTCAACGCGACCTGTACGATCTGCTCCGCTTCTGTGTGAGAGCTTTCTCTTTGCTTACATTCTGTTCGACTTATCTTGAATACTGATAGACAGAGCTGAAATTGCAGCCTTGATAATTTCGCGTTCTGCTCGGGTGCGTTTGATTTATATATTGATTGTAGAAATAACTTGTTGCCGTTACATGCGTTATCAGTTGTTTTTTAGTTGTTGATTTTGACATGTATTGAAAGTTTTGAAGTTTGAGCTCCGATTCGCCAGAAGTTAGTTTGGCCGCTATGCAAGTGCCAGCGGGCACTTTCGTTATTGGTCAGGGCAAAGGAGCAACTTTCATGCAGGACCGAAGAACTCAAGACGCCAGCGGGTTTGTCAAATTCATCAAACTGTTCAAGCAGGCGGATCTGGAACAGGCCATGTCGGCGTACAGGGGTAGTGAATCCTATCAGTCAGTGTGGCGTTATTATTTTGCCTGTATTGGCTTGCTCGATTCTCCACGACTGATCGAGCCTTTGGCACTGCTCAAGCAGTCGATCGGCCAGTTGATCGGTTCGCCACATAAATACTCGCAATCCGATAGCCAGCCTGCACAGTTGTCGCGCATCTATAACAGCATCCAGGCTTTCGAGACCCGTGTGCAAAACAGCCTGGCGTACGCGAAGAGCACCCCGACTGCGGTGCCGAAGAATCTGCACTTTGTCTGGCTCGGTGGAGGACTGGGCGCGATACAGCGTGACTATCTCAACCTCTGGAAACAGGTGCTGAACGGGCAAGGTTACAGCCTCCATCTCTGGTACGACAGCGACGCATTGTTGGCCTGGCAAACCAACAGGCTGATCGTCGAGGCGGCCAAGGCCGACGCCCTGCAACAAGATGGCAGCGACAGTATTTCCAAAGACCAGTTGGGCACGCTGTACGAAGAACGGGCCATCGTCCTTAAACAACAGATGTCCATGCATATCGATGCCGCACTGGCGCGGGGACTTTCAGCTGATGAAGCACGCGTCGATCTGTTGGCCCGTGCCTATGGGCAGGACGCCGCGCAACTGGAGGCGCTGATCGAGCAAAACCGCCGCAGTCTACTGGACCTCGCAGGAGACGACCTGCAGTTGCGCGACTTGAACGCCCTTGATACTCCGCTGCAATTACAGGATATCTACGAGCGTGAAATCCGGCTGCGCGGCAATCTGGCCGCTGCTTCCGATGTGGTGCGCGCCGAGGTCCTTTACGAAGAGGGCGGCGGATATGCCGATGTCGATAATCTGCCGCCACTGGTCAAGACTCTGGGAGGCGTTGACATCAGCGGGTTTGATCCCCGGTCACGCGTTGGCGTTCTGCAACTGCTGCTCGATCACAATCGGCACTGGATGCCTGCACGCGAGGCGCTGCGCCACCAGTACACTGATTATCTGGCAAGCATTCCCGAGCAACACCGCGCCGCGCTTGAGACGTTTGCCCGACAAAAACCGGCGCTGAATGAAGTGTTCCAGGCGCCGGCCGAGTTGCTCGTCCGCCCACAGGACTTGCGGGCAGTTGCTGTGCAGAGCTCGCTGAGCAATTCCTTCCTGATGGCCCATGCCCGATCGCCGATGCTCAAAAGCGTGATCGACCGGTTTCGCTTCAATTATGACTTCATCGACCTGACGGCTCGACTGGCGGCCAAGCGCGGTGTTGCGCTGAGCGATTTTTACGGCATGTCGACGCTTGCGCGCGAGGTATTCGAGCAAAACTGCGGCTCTATTGCCGCTCTGTCCTCGATCGAACACGCAACGGTGAACGAACTGATTCTGGCGGTCGCCGGATATTTCGAAGACGGTATCCGCCCGCAGAGCGAATGGACAATTTTTCTGACTGGCCCGGCCGCGATGCGCGCTGGCATGCGCGATTACGAACAGCACAACTTCGTCCCGCGCGAAGATGAAACAGTGCGCGTCGAGACTGCCATCGAGCCGCTCTGGATGATCAACGACAAGACCGAGGAGGAGCAGGATCACTCGTGGAAAGACAACGCCAGCGATGATGAACAATGGGTTGTCGACGAACAGCAGCGTTGGCGGCAAGGACAGTTCAGTGTCCGCTACAGCGGTGATGTTGCTGCCCTGCTGAAACAGCAGACTGTGGTGTTCGAAGAGGGTTGGCCGCTCATCGAGGGACGCCCGGTGTTATTGACGGAGGTCTTGCAAGGGATGATCGACCGACTCGGTGCACCGTTTGTGGCGGCGATGAGGCAAGGTCATAACGGTCCGCTGGTTTTTCCCGAAGGGCCGGGTCTGGGGTTCGACGATCGTCAGGCCATCAAGGCCCAACCCGTCACTCTGCAAGCTCCGGCGTCGCTCAGTGATGCGCGGATTCAGGGGCTGGCGCTGGATGAGTTGCTAAGCGGCATTGCCGAGGGTTCGCTGCAGTTCTTCCAGATCAGTGCCTTGCAAAGGGTAGTGTTGGGACAGATGCTCGGCGTACGCTCACTGGATAACTCAAGCTTCACGCAACTTGCCCCCGAGCTCGACAACCTCGCCAACAGCGTTGCCGAGGTAGGAGCATCGGTACGTTATGCGGCCATTGAACGCCATCTGTATCAGCATCGGGCGCCGCAATTCATGGCCGGTCTCGCCAGCCATGTCGACCAGCCGATGGTCTCGTCGGACAGCGCGCTGACGTTAAAACGAGCCGCGCTGTCGCAGGCGCACACGCTGTTTCAATGGGGGCGTCATGTTGCCCTTATCCAGACCATCGCCACCCGCGAGCATCGTGAACAGGTGATCCTGCGGCTGGGTCAGGTACTGGGGCAAATCGAGGCCAGTGACGTCAAGCTGGTGCCGCAGGATCTGTTGCTCCAGGGGCCGGGAGATCCCGGTGGCCGCTGTTACCCGCTGGCGCTGATCATGAGCGCTGCTCTGGAGCACGGCGGGGCGGCATCGCGACGCTTGCGCGAGCGATTCTTCCTGGCCACCGCCGAGCCGCAGCAGCGCGATTCAATGGTGTTCCTGGAGGCGCTTGAGGAGTTGCGCGACGTGCAGTTGCACGACATCGGCAAGCCGCTGGGGCGTGTCGATCTGCAGCAGCTCGGCACCACGCTGGAGGCGTTCGCCAGCTCGCGCACGCTGATGCTCAACTCGGACAACCACGCCATGCTGGTGGCGAAAATCTTCAATGGTGGGCACGCCACCTATCACTTCTATGATCCCAATTTCGGCGTGTTCGAGTTCAGCCAGCCTGACCAGTTTCAGCTGGCACTGACCGATCTTTTCCAGAAACAGGGTTTGGCGAAATACTATGCGGCCTATGGCGACGACGCGCGCCCGACATTTGATCTGATCGAGCTGCAGGGGCAAAAGATAGCGGCGCTGGATCTGTCCGGCGGTTTGCGCGTCGGGCAATTACTGGAATCCGACAACGTGCTGCCGGAGCATACGCAGCGACCGATCCGTCGGCGCCTGAACAGTGCTCGCGGCCATTCGCTGGTCAGTAATCCGCACCTGGGGCGCAGCCTGCGCGATCTGGACAGTCATTGGTGGGGACAGCAGATTGCCCAGGCGACTGACGCTCTACAGCACTTGCATGCTGCGGCAAAACCGCTGGTGCCGTTGTTCGAAACCCTGGAGATGACGCCCGCCGGCGAGTACCGGATCAACCTGGTCGATCCCACGCAGGCCGAGCATGTGGTGCAGGTGGTGAGCTCCGATCACCGTCTGCTGCGCATCAGAAATTATCTGTCGGAGCAGTTTTCGGCACTGGGCACCCGAATCTCGCCACAGATGGCAGAGGCGGGTGCCGTACACACGCTCAATACCGGCTTCACCATCCAGGCACTGATGAACGTCCTGCGTGGACGAGAGGGGGATGACCGCACCCTGACCACCGCCGTGCGCTTGCACGCTTACGTCAATTACGCGCAGCTGGTGCATGGCAATGTCACGGATGTCGCTGGCCTGATCAGTCTGGTAAAAACCGCGCTCAATGAAGACAAGATCATCGCCCGCACCTGTGCGCCGGTGGTTGGCGAGGCGCTGGGACATGTCGCCAACGAAGGCGTGGGCGCGGTGCTGGGGTTGGCCAATGTCGGTTTCGACATCTATCAATTGGCGACGGCAGACAACGAGATCGAGCGCGCGCAATTCGGCACCCAACTGGCCTTCGACTCCGCCAGTCTGGCGTTGACCGCCGGTGGTCTGGGGGCTGCCACGGCGGGCGCGGCAACAGCGGCCGCAGTGCTCGGTGGAGCCGGGGTGATCCTGGGCGGACTGGCCGTGGGTGTGGCAGCCCTGGCACAGGGGTTTGCCAGGATCGCTGAGCAGGCGCAGGAGGTCGGGCTGTTCTTCGATGAGCTGGAGCGGGCCTGTCGGGGTGTCGGTTATCGGTATGACGACGGACTCGGGGCGTGGGTCGCTCACCCTTCGCTGGTCGTCCAGAGCCTGGACTTCAATCGCACGATGCTGGTGCTCGACAGTCCGAAGGTGTATCGGCTGCGCGACCATTTCGGGGTGCCGGATTTCAATCCGGATGATCAACAAGCGCTCGATCTGCGGCGTGAACTGGGACTTCCCGGCTACATCCACTTCGATCCGCCGAGCACGCAACTGGTCGTCCTGCCGTGCACGCCGACCACGTACTACGGTTACGAATACAAGGCGCTGCCTTTCTCGACGCTGCGTCACGACACCGGCTTCGATACCGCCCGCAAGCTGGAGAAGAAGGATGCGGCTGGCCAGCGGCGGTTTCTGTTTTCGTTCTACTCCTTTCCCGTGCACTACATCATCAACCGTCTCGCACCGTCGTATCGGCCAACCGTGATCGAGGTGCGGCTGGATGCCCACGAGCGTGCGCTGGCGGTGCCAATGATGCCGCAGGTCTGGCACGACAAGGTGTCGTACCGCATCGAAGGTGCGGGCGGCGCCTGCTCACTGATCCTCAATCGCGGGGTCAATCTCCAGTTGCGGTCCCCCAGCCTGCAGCAGTGCCGCTGGAATCTGGTAGCCGCCTGGGCCACCGAGAGGGATGTGCGGATCGACGTCGGCGGGGTTCTTTCGGTGGGTGGGGTGAAGGTGACGTTCGGCGGCAGAGGTCGGCATGAGGTCATGCTTCAGCTGACCGGGCGGCAATCGTTCAAGGTCAACCGCAGTGACGGACGACTGGACATTATCGAGCAGAGCGCGCCAGCCGGGGAGAATGAGCAGTCGCTGCTCACGCATTACCAGACACTGGCCCGGGAGCATCGGCTGGTGCTGCCTTACACGCCAGTTCATCACTTTCCGATTCCTTTCGAGCCCGAAAGCCAGCCGCGTCACACCACGGCCTGGTACGACGCTGCCGAGGATCGTTTTCTGTACATCCGCAGTGAAGAGGTACTGGCGGCCGATGAAATGCTGCTGGCGGCGGTGGTCGACGATTCTGCGTTTTTCTATGAGGTGCGCAACTACGACATCTGGCAGGTCGATGCCGTCAGCGGTTTGCTCAAGTGCCGCTATCGTCTACTTGTCATGGAGGGGCAGTGCAGCATTCGGCGTATTGAAGTCGATGCGCAGGGCGTGATTCATATCGAACAGCAATGGCTGGGTACCGATCGGCAAGTCACGCAGTTCAACTATCTGATCCATGAGGGCCAACTGCAACTGGTGGCAGTTACCCGGGAGATTGACCGTGAGCTGGGCCAGCGAGTGTTCGCCAACCCGACCTTGACGGATTGGTCGGTAGTGCTTGGTCACTATTTCACGTTATCGCCGGTGCCCGAACGCGCAGGCGTCAGTACCGTCGACTGGCAACCGGCCGCCTACGTGTCGGTCTGCTGGGCGTTCGATCCGGGCAAACGTGACCTGGTCTGGATTCGCAGCCGTGACCTGTTGTGCATTCATCCGTTTGCCTTCGGGCATGACCGCGGCTGGGTCGATTCGATCAAACAGCTTGGTGATCTGCTGCTTCTGCCGGTCAACGATGAGCACGAGCTGTTTTTCATTTACGACCGGCTGGCGCAAAAGCTGTGCAAGGTGCAACGCAGCGCGTCCGCTGGCAGCGAGCGCTGGCCGGCGCAATGGACGCATCAATGGCTGCAGCCCGACGGGTTGAATGACGTGGTACCGGTGCAGGACGGGTATCTGGCCCTGACCGACGACGGTCTGTTCTTCAACCTGACCGCAGAGGGTGAAGTGCATCTGGGTGGCTTGAGTGAGCGCTGGCTCAGGGGGCGCGCACAGTGGTGGCAGGCACTCGAAACGCTGGCGGTGAAGTACCCGGTCAACAGTTTCGCCATTCTGGGTCTGCGCAACGCCGCCGGTGATCGCAGCCTGTGTGCCTGGTATGTGGATAACCGCTTGCTGCTGTGCGATCCGGGGCACGAACGGGAAATGCGCCTGCTCGGGGTCACACCGGACAACCAGGCGGTCTGGCTGTTCGATGTCGCCAGCGGTGAGATCTGCAGTCAGCGGTTCTTCGACAGCCGGCAACTCGAGCCAGCATTCGGCAGCGGCGCCCAGTTACTGGCGAGCGACATGCTGCCGGCACCGCAGGCCGAGTGGGACGACTGGCGGTTCAGCGCCGTGCGCAATGACGGCTCCGGTCTGTACGGGACATCGGTCAACGGCGTGTCACTCAAACTGCGATATCAGGAAGCTGAAAGGATCATCGGCGTCGATCATCACTGGGCCAGCGAGCACGCGGAACATTTGCCGGAGTCTCTGCAGGCATTGCTGGAGACCGCCGAGCATGGGCCCTACATCGCCGTGGAGTCTGGCGCGGGCAACCTGCAATGGTACGACGTGGCGAATGCACAACTGATTCGGGTAGCAGGCCACGATCTGCCACACGATTGCGAATTGCTCGGCACCCGCCATCGGCATGTGCTGTTGCACGAACTTCAGGCACACCGCGTACACGTCTTCCCCGGTCAGCAGAGCATCGGCCCGTTCGAATACATGCGGCGTGACGCCGAGGTGTTGGTGGTCGAGGGCCAGAACAAGGTTGAAGACCTGTTGCCACTGATCGCTGATGACGTGAGCTGTCTGGTGTTACGCCTGGGGCAGGGCGGCGTCACGTACCACCTGTCGAAGGCCTGCTGGTTGCGGCTGGACTCGGTGATTGTCGATTGCCGTCACCCGCTGGGCGAGGTCCCGGCAATTCCCGGCAAGCTGGTCTGGGCGCTGGACGCACCGCAAACACTGCAACTGTCGTTTGTCGACGAGCACTTGCTGATTGTCGACCCGGATCGCCAGCACAGCCTGATCCTGCGGGATGTGTGCTCGGCGGATCCGGCGATGCGCGGTGACGTCTTCCTCGGGTTCGAGGGCGGGCGTTCCTATCCGGTATCGAGCCTGGTGCAGAGGCTGCGGGAAATCGTCGAAGTCGATGATGGCGACGGCAGTACAACGCTGGCGCAGTTGCTGGGAGCGGTGCCGGCCTGACGAAAGTCTTCGTTGGGTTTTTTGAAGTTTGTTTTTTCTCTGTGTCGCGACGGTTCATGTCGTCGCGATGGGTTCGTTTGGCCAAAAAAAAGGAAATTGAATTGAGCATTAAGGATGAAGTCACGATGGGCAGTGTGTTCGCCGATCTTATTGCGCGCACAGAGCTTGAGTCCGTCAGCGGTAGCCTGGGGGAGGCTCCTTTGCGCTACTACGACGGAGCTACGGCGGCTACCAGTCTTGCAGAACAATTAATAGCAATCAGATTGCTCAAGGACGCGATTGAATCAACACAGCTGGACGCCGCGGATGCTCAGGTCAAGGCGCTGCGCCTGAAACTGGGTGACTACGACCGCCGTCTGAGTGCGACTGTGAAGATGCTATCGGCAGGCAAACCAATACCGCGCATCATGCATTTTGTCTGGGTCGGTGGCAGTGAGGTCGGGCCGAATCAGCGCGATTACATGAACATCTGGCGCAAGGTACTGGCGTCGCAGGGATATGCATTCAATCTCTGGTATGACAGTGACGCGCTGCTGGCCTTTGAAATGAATCGGGTGATTCTCGACAGCGCCCGTGCGCACACGATGGAGGCATTAAAGAGCAAAGAGGTAAAACCAACGGTGCTGTCGAGCATGATTGAGGACCGCGCCCGGGTACTCAAACAGCAGATGTTCGACTACCTGAATCAGCCACGCTGGGCCGGACGCGCAGACGAGGCGCGGATCGACCTGATGGTGCGAGGTTATGGCAAGGACCGTGCGACGCTCGAAGCCTTCCGCCAGAAATGTCTGGATTCGCATCAGGCCATGGTGGGTGAGGACTTGCGCCTGCGCGATGTTCGCCAGGAGTTTGCCAGTCATTTTCTGGCTGACGTCTACCAGCGCGAAGTCGCCATGCGCGGCAACTTTGCTGCTGCCAGTGATGTGGTGCGACTGCAGGCCGAGTTTCTCGAGGGCGGGCGTTACAGCGACATGGATTATTTGCCGCCGCTGATCGAGAGACCGGGCGGCGTGGACATCAGTGGTTTCAGCACAGACGCGAAGATCGGTGTCCTGCAGTTATTGCTCAACCATGACGATGCCTTGATGCCGGGGCGGGATCGGCAACGTTATGTCGACAGAACCGGGCATATTCCCGCCGAACATCTCGAGGCACTGAGCGCATTTGCCCGGAGCAGGCCGGGTGTGGAGCAGATTTTCGCTTCGCCGCAGCCGACGTCTTTACCCCAGGATGCCATCGGGCGCGGCGCGGCCTGGGGCAATCCGTCGTCGAAGGAAATGAATGCCTATGTTCTGGCTCACCCTGGCAGCAACATGGTCAATGCGAGCATGCACTTCATCCGGGTGGCTTATGACTGCCTGTATGAGGTTGAGCGCCGCATGATACTCGCAGGCGTGACGCCAGCAGATGTGTCGTCAGTCGATGATATTGCAATCAAGGTCGTCTCTGAAGCACAGGCTGATGGGCGCTTGCCCAGTACATCGCGTGAATATTCATCAGAAAGGCTCATACGCGCCATAGCTGAGTATTATCAGGACGGGATTCGTTTCGACGCCTTGGGCACCATCTACATGACCGGTCCGGGCGCACTTGAAGGCGGTGTAGTCGGCTATGTCGAAAGAGAACTGCAGCGTGAACAGCTGACGACCATTCGCGAACATATGAAGCAGGTCGAGGGCTTCAACGTCTTTACCGAAGAGGAAATGGTCTCCGGCTGGGCAGTCAAGGATACCCCCGAAGACTGGCTGGCGAAAGAACATGAGAAGTGGAACTCGGGCAAGCTCAAGTCGCGCTACACCGGCAATCTGTCCGATTTGCTGAAAGAGCGGACTCTTACGTTCAAACTTGGCTGGCCGGTCATAGAAGGAAAATCCGTGTTGCTGACCTCGGTTCTGCAGCAACTGCTGGATGATCTGGGTGAGCCGTTTGTGCGGGCCATGAATGACCGCTTGACCGGTGATGTGACGTTCAACGTTCCCATCCACCTCGACTTTGATGCTCGACAGCAGGTGCTGAACCAGACAGTCGACAAAATTCCAACGTCCACGGGTGCCGAGTCACTGGGTAACCTCAACGAGGCCTTGGCGCGCATCGCGGCAGGCAAGTTGCCGCTGGATCAGTTGAGCCCGTTGCATCGGGTGATGTTCGGCGGCCTGTTCGGTGCCGCAACACTGGATCAGGTCGGGTTCGCAGACGCCTGGGCAACCACCGTCGCCTTTGCCGAAGATACGCGCGACCGTGGCCTGGTCGCGCGCTACGAGGTGATCGAACAGACACTGCTCAATCGCGATCCTGCGCCGGTGGAGGCACGAGTCAATGCATCGGAGCGCGAATCGCTCGGGCAGAACTCCAGGGTGCTGAAGGCGCAGGCATTTGCCGAACCGATCAGCGTGCGGCAATGGCGCGAGTACGTGAGTCGGGTCGAGGTCGCCGCCGTGAATGAGCGCCGGGCGTCGATCCTTGCGCGGGGTGCGGCAGTGCGCGAGGCGTTCTTCGCGGCGGGCGCACATACGGCCAGACAATTGCCGCAGGATTTGCTGCTGCGCGGTGCAGGGGATCCGGGCCGACGCTGCTATCCACTGGCGCTGGTGATGGCCGCCGCGCTGGAAAAAGGCGCTTCGGCCGAGCGCGCGCTGATCGGCAAACTGGCGATTGCCAACCTCACTCCCGACGCACCGCAAGCCCATGCCCTGCTCAAGGTGCTGGACGAGTTGCGTGGCGTTCCCATGGCGCGATTGGGCGAGAAGAGACCGGCGGCGAACCTGGCCACTGTGATGCAGACGCTGGAAGCGAAAACCGCTGCCGGCAGCCTGTTGCTCAACACAGACAATCATTCGATGCTGGTGAGCAAGGTTGTAGCGCAAGGCGAGACATCCTATCGCTTCTACGATCCCAATTTCGGGCTGTATGCGTTCGCCCGGATCGAGGATCTGCAACAAGGCGTCCAGCGCTTCATGCAGGAGCAAGTGATTGCCAGGCTATATGGTCTGGAACAGGGGGCTGCCAGCGTTTTCGAAGTCATCGAACTCGACGGCGCAAGCATTGCCGGTAAATCGTTGCCTTCGGAAATTAGCGTTGAGCATTTGCTCAGCAGTGATCCGCTGGGTGGCGGGCGTGCCGTCGAACCCTGGAGTCAGCATGCCGCCTTGCGCGCGCGTTCCTTGTCAGAGAACGCGCGTCTGGGACAGGCGCTGAGCAGTGTGGACAGCCACAAGTGGGCGCGGACGATCGAAAGCGCGACCCTGCGGTTACAGGACCAGCATCAACTGTCTCGTGACTTCGTTCCGGTGTTCGACTCCCTGAAGAGCACTGCGCAAGGGCGCAGCGAAATCACCCTGGTCAGTGCCAGTGATCCGCAGCGCACACGCACAGTGCAGACCGATGACACGCGCCTGCAAGGGATCAAGTCTTACCTGAGCGATACGTTTGAAGCGTTGTCCGGCAGACGCGCGGGGGCGCCAGTGATCGATCCGACGGATGTCGGTGCGGTGCACACGCTCAATGCCGGATTTGCCATTCAAGCCCTGCTGCTCGGGTTGCAGAACGCGGAGTCCGGGATGGGGGCGACCGCGTTGACGTCGGCAGTGCGCATCCACGGTTACCTGGCCTACGCGCAGATGGCTCACGGGCTGGTGGTCGACGCAGTACAACTGCTGAATCTGGTGCGTCATGCCTTTACCGATGGTCTGCGGGTGGCCAAAACCACCTCATCGATCGTCAGCAATGCATTGGGCAGCGTCTTGAACGAAGGTGTCGGAACCGTTCTGCAACTGGCCAGCATCGGCTTCGACATTTATCTGTTGGTCAATGCCCAAAACGATATCCAGCGAGCGGTCTATGCCACGCAGCTGGCCTTCGATTCAGCTGGGCTGGCGCTGGGTGTTGGCGCTTTGGGCGCCGGTGTTGCCGGTGCGGGCACGGCGGCGGCCTTTCTCGGCGGCGCGGGGGTGATTCTGGGCGGGCTGGCGGTGGGCATCGGCGCTTTGGTCGAGGGCTTCAGCGCCAGGGCTGATCGTGGAAGACGGATCGGCCGGTATCTGAATGACGTGCATGCGGCCTATCGACCTGAAAATCACTCGGTACAAGGCGATACCTATATCGCCAATCCTTGTGCGGTCTATACCGGGCTTGATTTGCGCAAAGGGCTCATTACCTTCGGTGGCCACAAAATTTTCGCCGCGGAAGATTACTCCTTTCTGCATAAGCCGAGGATCGTCGGGGATCGCAGCATGGCATTCAGCATTCGAGAGGCCCTCGACCTTCGCGACTCGATTTCCTTCGATACAGCGCCGGGTATTGAAAGCGTCGTGCTGCCGAGTGTGCCGGAGTGCTTCCTGGGCTTCGTCCATGAAGGTCTGCCTTTTGCGACAACGCTCAGAGAAGACATGGAAACGGCTTTGGCACTGGAAAAATACAAGCGGGGAGGCGAGCAGCAATTCTGGTTCAGCTTTTACCAGGCACCGACCGAATACATCATGGAAAAAATGGTGCCCAACTACGTGGAAACCCGCGTCAGTGTGGTGATTGGCCCTGACCAGCGTTTTCTGCATGTCCCCCCGTTGCCGCAAGAGGTGCACGGTTACCTATGCTATGACATCGATGCCGTTGGCGGGCACTGTTCGATCACCCTGGCCGAGGGCGTCAAGTCGTTGCGGCTGCAGGTTTCCTCCGATGATCCAATGACCTGGTCATTGCGTGCCCCATGGGTGAGTGCAGCGGCGGTGAAGCTGGAACTGGATACTTTTCAGTTGGGCTCGATGCGGGTGCAGGTGCCCGCCAGGAGTGTCGTGTACCTGCAACTTGCGGAGGGGTTCTATCAGGTTGGCTGGGCAACGGGAGCGCTGCTCTTTGCTGAACTCGACGCGCTCAACGATGCCGACGGCCCGGCCACACGCAAGCATTTGCGCGAACTCGCCCGCGCTCATCGTCTGGCCGATGGCCCGACGGTCATCCGCAACTATCACGATGCCCTGACGGGCGTTCGTACCACGGCCTGGTACGACCACACCGAAGATGCCCTGCACCTGGTGCGCGGACTGGACCCACAGTATGCGGCGCAGATCTGCATGGGACCGACGATCGGCGAGGAGATGTTTTACTACTGCCCGGTGCAGGGAATCATCTGGCGTACGGATCTGGTCACCGGACAGATCAAGCGCGCTTATCGGGTGATGAGAATACATTCGTGGGGCAACGCCTGCATTGTTGCGATTCAGGAGACGCCAGAGGGTTTGCTGCAGGTGGTTCAGCGCTTTGAAGATCAGTGGAAAAGCTTCTACAAGATCACTTACCTGCTCGGGGAAGACTCTCTTGTCATAACCGCGATTTCCGATACGAATACTGATCAGCCAAGCCCCGTACGCGAAGGGCGCGACAATGTCCGGGAGTTCCTCGAACAGCACATGAATCGGCACCATGAGCCGTTTGATGAACAGAGGGTGGAGTTCACATTGGGCGCGTTCATTGCGCTCGATGCCTTCGATGAGAATTTGCGTACTCTCACCCGAGTGTGGGTACGCAGCGACGATGGGCGGTTCATTCGACCAGTGCTGCGCGATACGGAAGGTACACCTGACTTCCTCGATTGCGTGCTGCTTGATCCGCTTCAATCGACCGGCGATAAAGTGTTGTTTCACCATCTGGGCCATCGTCTTGTTTATCGACAGCACATTGCCGCAGCGGATCAGATACCCGAGACCTTTGCGCAAAGTGTCTTGCCGCTTGAGGTGCAGCATATTCACCGCCAGGGCGGACAATACGTCATCCTCACTGACGAAGGCATGCTGTTCCAGATGAATGACGACGGCCAGACGCGGCTGGTGGGACTCAATCACGCATGGCTGTCGGCCCGCCAGCAGCGCACTGGGCAAGGGTTCAAGTGGTGGGAAACGGTCGGGACCAACATTCAGAACGAGTCCGCCGATGGCGTGGAAGTCGGAGGTATCAGCGATGCAACGGGCAAGACATCCCTGTATGTCATCTATCTGGATCAGCAATTTCTGATTGCCGACACGGCGGGCAAAGCCATGCGCGTGTTGAGACTGACGCCTGACAAAAAAGCGGCGTGGTTGATGGACTGGGCAACCGGTCGAATCTATCGTCAACCCTTCATGACACCTGAAAGCCTGGCGACGGCATTCGGTTCGGGAACACGTTTGCTGCAGGCACATTTGCTTGCCCCGATGCAGCGAGTCATGCCACGACACACTTTTGCCTGGGCCGTGCCCCATGCATCAGGTCTGCGCGCCCGTCGGCATGACCATGTGCTGTTCGACCTGTTCGAAGGTGAATCGCCGCGTATCGTCGGCGTTGAAGTCGAGTTTTTCAACGATGTGGATTCCCTTCAGGCACGGGAGCAAAAGCTGGCGCGATTGCTTGCAGGTCAGCACAGCGCTCCGTACTTGACAGCGGGCCGGAGTGATGGTCTTTGCCGCTGGTATGACGTCGCTGCCGGTCGTCTGCTCAGCGCCACGGTGTCAGGCCGTGACTGGCCGCACTATCTGGGCGTGGCGAATGGTCAGACCCTGGTGCTGCATGATCCTGTAACGGGCCAATTGTTCAGCAACGCCAGTGAAGACGTTACGCGCATTGATGCATGGATGACTGTGGAAGGGGTCAGCCGGGTTGCAGATACGCTGGTTATCGATGGCATCAAGTCAACCGGCAAGGTTGCGCCGATTCCGGCTGGCGTCGATACGTTGGTCCTGCGTTTTGCGCAATCCGCCTCCTACCTTTCGCTCGACCGCCAGAGCTGGGACAGCCTTGACTGCCTGATTGTCGACCTCGATTTTCCCGAGGCGGCAAAAATCTATCTGGCGCTGACGCTGGAGCCGATGCAGCGGTGGCTGGTCTCGATGTCCGGCGGTCACCTGCTGCTGACGGATCCCGACTCGGGAAGCAGCATCATCTTGCGTAATGCCGCGAGCGTGGAGGCGGCACGGCAACAGCAGGTGACACTCGGTATTGCGTTACCTGACGAGATTTCGGTGACCGTTAGCCTGGAGGAGCTGATGAGTGCAATAGCTACCGAGTCCTTGCTGGAACTCGGTGCGTTGATCGGGCTGTCCAGCGACCAGTAAGCCATTGCGAGTTGGCAGATCAGACCGGCTGCGGAGGTTTTCCTCCGCAGCCCTTTTTCGTTCAGGACACCAGGTAGCCCTTGATCCCGGTAAAGATGATTTGCGCCGCCAGTGCGCAAACGAAAAGGCCCATCAGCCGGCTGACGATCTGCAGGCCCTGATCACCGAGAACCCGTTCAATGTGATTGGACAGATACAGCACCACCCCTACGGTGAAACTGGCCAGAGTGATGCTCATGATCGCGGTCAGTTTGTCGTCCCAGTGTGGTTGGCTGACGCCCATCACCAGCAGGGCGCCGATGGTGCCCGGGCCGACGGTCAGCGGGATGGTCAGCGGGACGATCGTCACGTCCTGTTGCACGTTGTCACTCTGCACCACAGGCTTGCCTTGGGCCATGCCCAACGCCGAAATGAACAGCACGCTGCCGGCACCGATGCGGAATGCGTCCGCAGTGATCCCGAATACATCGAAAATCACCCTTCCGAACAGATACAAAAGGACGCTGGACACCAGGGTGGCAATCGCCACTTTCCAGGCCAGGCGCCGCTGTTCCTTGCGCGAGTAGCCACGGGTCAGGCTGATGAAGCAGGACAACACGAAGAACGGGCTGTAGAGCACCAGCATCTTCAGGTAAACGCTGAATAACACGTGGAGCATGGTTTGCGCTCGCATTCCGAGGGGGTGAGCCGGAGTTTATCAGTCGATCTGTTGGTTGTGGGACAGGTTTTAAAGGTGCGTGTTGTTTGTTTTGTGTGAGGGATTATGGTTTTTGCTTATTTGTTCTCTGTAAATGAAGTTACATGTTTAAGTTTGTCGGTGGGGTGATAGTTGATTATTGTTTGGTCTCGGCAAGTTCATGAGGAGCTTGTTTTAATGTATAAGGAATTTCTTGTGAGTAATGTATTTAGTGAAGCCTATATTGATGCCTGTGTAGAGGCGCTGGACTGTTACGATCTGGGCGTGCCAGTTGTTTCCAGGGCGCGTGGTTTTTTTTCTGCGGCAGATGAAGTCGAAGTTCCTGCCACGGCTTCGGTCGTGAGGGACGGGCTGATTACCTTTAGTGGTAATCTTACTGACCAAAACAGGAAAGATGCGCAGAATGCTTATCACTATGCATCGCTTGTTGCAACCAAAATGTTTCCACTAGAGCACCAAGGCAAAGAATGGTATGCGCAGTTCTGTAAGGTTATGGGGCAAGCGGGTTGGATGAGCCTCAGCATGTACTACAACAATCTGAATGTCTCGGGAACCAGCGTGCGCATGGACAAGTTGGTGTTGGAGATCCTCGCCTCGATAGTCACAGGTCTCACGGTACCGGGGCCGTCCACTGCATTAATGCTGAAAACCGCAGGTGATGCAATTGCCGCTCTGCAAAAACGCGATACCGCGTTGACGCTTTATGAGCGCAACATTCTGAATCAAGGTGTCGGTGGCGTGACCGTAGGCTCGTGTATTGATGTGAACGGCACGAACATCTTTGCCATTGGCACCGTACGATTTACACGTGGAAATTCGTCGACCAAAGTATTGTTCGTCGATACGGATGTTCGTAACGTCGGTCTGTATCGTGGTGAGACGGCGTTCGAAAAGAACGAAACCCTGGCTGAAGCTACTCGGCAGCTCATTGCATCCAAAATTGTGGCTTACGCTACTGAGACGCTTGATTACGATATCTGATGAATGCAGGGAAGGGCGGTCATTTGTTGGCTGTCCTTTCTCTATCGAGGTGTTGAAATGAACTGTGATCATTCGGTGTTGATTGTAGGGGGCGCAGTCTTGATAGTGCCTTCGGCGATAGAAGTCATTGCTTATGATGATGTAGTGAATGCGTTGTTGTATGCGCAGCTGGCCGCAAGTAAAAGAGTGAAATCAACTCCGGGTACTAGTTGGTATGACACCTATATTGAAGTTTTGGGTGGTGTCTGGATGTGGTCTGCCAAAGCGCGCGACGAATTTGATATATCTTCAGATAGCGCCGAATCGACAGTTCAGTGGGCTGTTTCGGCGATGTCTCGGCTGGAAGTCGATAAAGAGAGAGTGACCGCCGAAGTGTTATCGCAAATGGTCAACGAAACGCAGCTCAACCCGGCGATCAGTTTATTGCGCAAGTATATGCAACAAGTGCCCGAAGATCAGCCAACCCACACGACGCCGCCTGTGATGAATGTTCGTTTGCTCGTAATCGTCGCACCAACACCCACTTCGTTCAGCTGTGTATGTATAGAGTTCAAAACTGATCGACGACTGAGCTCCAACCCGTTGCCTTACTGTTATCGGGCTGAAGAGGTGCAAGGCCCGATCAGCAGCCGTTACGTCCAGGCAAGTCTGTCGGAAACGTTGTATGCGCCTATAAGGCATCAAATGGCTCTGAAGCTCAAAGACAGGATTCAGGGTAATGTCGCAACGTTGACCCTGCGCGGTGAAACCTGCATGAACACGCCATCAGTCGAGGCACGTTCGTAGCGGATTGCTTTCAGAACGTCGAAGCCGTACGGTTGTGCTGATCGCGCTGGGCTACCCAGTGTTCGATCAGCTCGCGCAGTTGCGACAGCTCCACCGGTTTGGCCATGTGGCCATCCATCCCGGCCTGACGCGCGCGTTCCTTGTGTTCGGCGAGGATGTGCGCGGTCAGCGCGACAATCGGCGTGCGTATACGCTGATTGCTGACCTCCCACGCCCGTAGCTGCTGGGTCGCCGAGAAGCCATCGAGGATCGGCATTTCGCAGTCCATCAGCACCAGGTCGTAACGCTGAGCCTTCATCGCCTGCAGGGCTTCTTCGCCGTTGCTGGCGGTGTCCGGTTGCAGATTGAGTTTACCGAGCATGCCGCGAATCACTTTGGTCGAAATCGTGTTGTCTTCGGCGACCAGAATGCGGAAATCGCTCGGCACCTTGGCCGCCGTCGCGGGAGTGACCACTTGCGGCTGGAACACCACCTGACCTTTATTGCGCTGGTTCAACTCGTCGGCCAGCGTGGTCTTGAGCGTATAGCCGGCCACCGGTTTGGCGAGGATGCGTTTGATCCCGGAGTTGCGCGCGATGATCTTGCTCGGCGCGTTGCTGATGCCGGTGAGCATGATCAACAGGATGTCATGATTGAGGCTCGGGTCTTCCTTGATCTTGGCCGCCAGTTGCATGCCGGTCATGCCGGGCATGTTCTGGTCCAGCAGCACCACATCGAAATAGTCGCGCAGGTGCGCCTTGGTGCGCAGCAGCGCCAGCGCTTCCTTGCCCGATGGCACGGCGCTGACGTTCAGGCCCCAGGCGCTGCATTGCTGCACCAGCACCTTGCGGCAGGTGTCGTTGTCGTCCACCACCAGCACGCGCGCGCCTTGCAACGGGCCGTCGAGGTCGGAGGTCGGGTGTTCGAGGCGATCCGGGTCCAGCGGCAAGGTCAGCCACAAGGTGCTGCCCTGATTGGCGCCGCTCTTGATCCCGAACTCGCCGTGCATCAGGCGGATCAGTTGCCGCGCAATCACCAGTCCGAGGTTGCCACCCAGACGGTTGGCCGAGAGGAAGTGTTTGCTGTGCAGTTCGGCGTGCAGCAACGCATCGCGCTCTTCCGCTTCCATTGGCTGGCCGCTGTCCTGCACGGCGATGCGCAGGCGCGGTTTGACGCTGCGTTCGTCGAGGGCGACGACGATCAGCACTTCGCCTTCGTCGGTTTTCTTCAGGGCGTTTTCCAGCAGGCTCAGCAGGGTCTGGCGCAAGCGGGTCGGGTCGCCGCTGATCACGCGTGGCACTTGCGGCTGGATGAAGCTGATCAGCTCGACGTTCTGCTGTTCGGCCTTGGCCCGGTAGATGCTCAGGCAGTCGTCGATCAGCGCGTTGAGGTCGAACTGCACATCGTCCAGTTCGATCTGTCCGGATTCGAGCTTGGAGATGTCGAGAATCTCGTTGATCAACGTCAGCAGTTCGTTGCCGGCGCTGTGGATGGTTTGCACGTAATCGCGTTGCTTGACCGACAGTGGCGTACCCAGCAGCAGTTCGGTCATGCCCAGCACACCGTTCATCGGGGTGCGGATCTCGTGGCTGATCTTGGCCAGGAACTCGGCCTTGGCGTTGATCTCGGCATTGCTCGCGGCAAGGTCGCGGCTGATGCTGAACCGGCTTTCGGTGATGCTGCGCTGGCGTTCACCCAAGGCGATGCTCATCAGCAAGCCACTGATGCAGATGAAACCCATCAGGGTCATGATCAGGCCTTGCGGCGCCACCAGGGTCAGCCCCAGCAGGGCCGGCAAAATAATCAGCGTGCCGATGTTGAACACTACCATCCCGGCAACGAACAGCCGCGCCGGACGGTAGCCCTTCTGCCAGTGATAGAAGCCGACCAGCAACATGCTCAGACCGGCCAGCGCCACCAGCGCGTAGGTGATGATGTTCAGCGGCAGGGTGTTGACGAATAACAGCAGCAGGCTGCAGATCACGATGAACAGAATGTCGCCCAGCAATAGTTTGTTCAGCGGGTGCGGGCCGAGTGGGGCGAAGAAGCGCAGGGCGAACATCAGCCCGGCTGGGGCGGTCAGGAGCAACGCCAGATAGGCGCCCGGGGTCTGGATCGCGTGCCAGTTCGGCAACCACGGGCCGGCGAGGTTGAGCAACAGCAACAGGCTCAGGCCCAGCAGGCCTTCGCAGACCGCCAGCCACAGGCTGCTGCGCGAGCGGGAGTAGGCGTAGCGCACGATGTTGTGCAGCAGCAACATGCCGAGACAGCCGAACAGCAGACCGAAGATCAGCGTCTGGTTCTGGTTGGCGGCACTCATCACCGCCGATTGCAGGGTGATGTGCGGGCGCAGTTGATGGTCGGAAACCATCCGCAGATAAACGTCGAGGGACTTGTCGCTTTGCGGCAGCGGCAACAGGAAGTCGCTGCTCGGCAGTGGCCGCTCGACCTGTGGCTGCTGGGTGCCGGAAGTGCGTTGCTCGATCAGCTTGTCGCCGTCCAGCACGTAGAGACTGAGGTTGGACAGGTCGGGAGCGAAGATCCGCAGCACCTGCTCGTGCTTGCCCGGTGCCAGTTTGAAACGCAGCCAGAGTGCGCCATCGGGCTCGGCCGCCGTAAGGCGATCAAGTTCGATAGGGCTGAATTGATTGGTGTAGCGCGCCGAGCGGATGTCGCTCAGTTGCAGATTACCCTGATCGTCAAGCAATACCGACCAGCCACTGCCTTGCGCGGCCTGGGCCGGGAGCATGCAGAGCAAGGTCAGCAACGTGACGGTGAAACTTATGGCAATCCTGAGCCAGCGCACGGCGAAATCCCTTCGTAGGTTGATGCCAGAATATAACGATGCGCGGCGGCGGAACAGCCCGGCGAGGGACTGCATCCCGCGCCGGACGTGAAGGACAGCTTATTCCTGGGTTTCGCCACGTTCACGGGCAATGGCGCGGTAGCCAATGTCCTTGCGGTAGAAGCAGCCTTCCCAGTCGATGGCGGCGGCCAGCTTGTAGGCTTGCTGCTGCGCTTCGCTGACGCTGGCGCCCATGGCGGTGGCGCAGAGTACGCGACCACCGGCCGTCACCACGTTGCCATCCTTCAGCGCCGTACCGGCGTGGAAGACTTTGCCTTCCAGGACTGCGGCTGCGTCCAGACCGTTGATTGCCGCCCCCTTGGCGTAGTCGCCCGGGTAGCCGCCGGCGGCCAGCACGATGCCGACGCTCGGACGTGGATCCCACTGTGCTTCAACCTTGTCCAGCGCTTGCGCCAGAGCGGCTTCGACCAGCAGCACCAGGCTCGACTGCAGACGCAGCATCACTGGTTGGGTTTCCGGGTCACCGAAGCGGCAGTTGAACTCGATGACTTTCGGGTTGCCGGCCTTGTCGATCATCAGACCGGCGTACAGGAAACCGGTGTAGACGTTGCCTTCTTCGGCCATGCCGCGCACGGTCGGCCAGATCACCTGATCCATCACGCGCTGGTGCACGTCGGCGGTGACCACCGGGGCAGGGGAGTAGGCACCCATGCCGCCGGTGTTCGGGCCGCTGTCGCCGTCGCCAACACGTTTGTGGTCCTGGCTGGTGGCCATCGGCAGCACGTTCTTGCCGTCGACCATGACGATGAACGAGGCTTCTTCGCCGTCGAGGAATTCTTCGATCACCACGCGCGAACCGGCGTCGCCGAAGGCGTTGCCGGCGAGCATGTCGCGCACGGCGTCTTCGGCTTCGGCCAGGGTCATGGCAACGATCACGCCTTTACCGGCGGCCAGGCCGTCGGCCTTGATCACGATCGGTGCGCCTTTTTCACGCAGGTAAGCCAGGGCCGGTTCGATCTCGGTGAAGTTCTGGTAGTCGGCGGTCGGGATCTTGTGGCGCGCGAGGAAATCCTTGGTGAAGGCTTTCGAGCCTTCCAGCTGTGCAGCGCCGGCGGTCGGGCCGAAGCAGTCCAGGCCACGGGAGCGGAACAGATCGACCACGCCTGCCACCAGCGGCACTTCCGGGCCGACGATGGTCAGGGAAACGTTTTTCTCGGCGAAGTCGGCCAGTTGCTCAAGGGCCAGCACGTCAATGGCGACGTTCTCGCACTTGGCTTCAATCGCGGTACCGGCGTTGCCCGGTGCGACGAAAACCTTCTGTACGCGCGGATCCTGAGCCACTTTCCAGGCCAGGGCGTGTTCACGGCCACCGCTGCCAATGATCAAAACATTCATTTCAAAAACCTCAAAAAACTGTCAGGCGCTGCTGGAGCGCTTTATGTGGGAGCGGGCTTGCTCGCGAAAGCGGTGTGCCAGGCAAAACGGCTGTTGCTGACAGATTGCATTCGCGAGCAAGCCCGCTCCCACATTTGGATCGAGTTGTATCAGTGACGGAAGTGGCGCATGCCGGTGAACACCATGGCGATGCCAGCCTCGTCGGCTGCAGCGATCACTTCAGCATCACGCATCGAGCCGCCCGGCTGGATCACCGCCGTGATACCAACCTTGGCCGCGTTGTCCAGGCCGTCGCGGAACGGGAAGAACGCATCCGAGGCCATCACCGAACCCGCCACTTGCAGACCCGCGTGCTCAGCCTTGATCGCGGCGATACGCGCGGAGTTTACGCGGCTCATCTGGCCGGCGCCGACGCCGATGGTCTGACGGTTCTTGGCGTAGACAATGGCGTTGGACTTGACGTACTTGGCGACTTTCCAGGCGAAGATCAGGTCGTGGATTTCCTGTTCGGTCGGTGCACGCTGGGTCACCACCTTCAGGTCATCGGCGCCGATCATGCCGATGTCGCGGCTCTGCACCAGCAGGCCACCGTTGACGCGCTTGTAGTCCCAGGCCGGAGCGCGGTCCGCCGACCACTCGCCACAGGCCAGCAGGCGCACGTTGGCTTTGGCGGCGACGATGGCGCGAGCTTCTTCGCTGACGCTTGGAGCGATGATCACTTCCACGAACTGACGCTCGACGATCGCCTTGGCGGTCTCGGCATCCAGTTCACGGTTGAAGGCGATGATGCCGCCGAAGGCCGACTCGGTGTCGGTGGCGTAGGCCAGTTCGTAGGCCTGGCGGATGCCGCCCTCGGCGTCCGGGCTCACGGCCACGCCGCACGGGTTGGCGTGCTTGACGATCACGCAGGCCGGCTTGACGAAGCTTTTTACGCATTCCAGCGCGGCGTCGGTGTCGGCCACGTTGTTGTACGACAGCTCTTTGCCTTGCAGTTGGGTCGCGGTGGCGATGCCGACTTCGGCAGGCTTGGCTTCCACGTAGAACGCCGCGCTCTGGTGCGGGTTCTCGCCGTAGCGCATTTCCTGAGCCTTGATGAACTGGCTGTTGAAGGTGCGCGGGAATTCGCTGCGGCCTTCGGTGCTCCGCACGTCGGCAGCCTGATTCACGGTGCCCATGTAGTTGGCGATCATGCCGTCGTAGGCGGCGGTGTGTTCGAAGGCCTTGAGCATCAGGTCGAAACGCTGAGCGTAGGTCAGGCCACCGGCCTTGAGGTTTTGCAGAACGTTGGCGTAATCGCTGGCATTCACCACGATCGCCACGTCTTTATGGTTTTTCGCTGCCGAACGAACCATGGTCGGGCCACCGATGTCGATGTTCTCGATCGCAGTCGGCAGGTCGCAGCCGGGCTTGTTGATGGTGGCTTCGAACGGGTACAGGTTGACCGCAACCAGGTCGATCGGCTTGATGCCGTGCTCGTTCATGATTGCATCGTCGATACCGCGACGACCGAGGATCCCGCCGTGGATTTTCGGGTGCAGGGTTTTCACCCGACCGTCCATCATTTCCGCGAAACCGGTGTAATCCGCGACTTCCACTGCGGCAACACCGTTGTCGCGCAGCAGCTTGAACGTCCCGCCGGTGGAGAGGATCTCGACGCCGAGGGCTTCAAGCTCCTTGGCGAATTCGAGGATCCCGGTCTTGTCGGAAACGCTGATCAAGGCGCGGCGGATCGGCAGGCGGGTAGTCTGGTCGGTCATCTCAATTTCCATCAAAAGCAAAGGAAGTCAGCAAAAAAGGCGACCGGTTTTACGCGGGCGCCTTTCTGGTTTGATTGAATGCTTACAGCAGATCGTACTGCTTGAGTTTCTTGCGCAGCGTGCCGCGGTTGAGTCCGAGCAGCTCGCTGGCCTTGGTCTGGTTGCCCTTGACGTAGTTCATCACGCTTTCGAGCAGGGGAGCCTCGACTTCGGAGAGCACCAGGTTGTACACATCCGTGACGGACGCGCCCTCAAGGTGGGCGAAATAATTGTGCAGCGCCTTCTCGACACTCCCGCGAAGGGTCTGACCTTCTTCGCTCGGGGTATTGAGGTGCTGTTTCAAATTCACGTTGTCGCTCACGGGTGCTGTTCCACTCACTAAAGTCTCGGTCATCATCGTCATGCGGCCACCCCTTCTTCGTCCCCTGTCAGGCTCTTGTAACGCTCGGCGAAGAACTCCCGAACGTTGGCGCATTGTGTTTCCGTACCATCCAAACGATTGAAGTGGGCGCGAAACTCCCTGGCGCCCGGCAAGGTTGCGAGATACCAGCCCACATGCTTGCGGGCAATACGGACGCCCATCACATCCCCATAGAAGGCGTGAAGTGCGGCCAGATGCTCCAGCAGGATGCGTTCCACTTCGCTCAGCTCCGGCGCCGGCAATTTCTCGCCGGTACGCAGGAAGTGTTCGATCTCGCGAAAAATCCATGGCCGCCCCTGGGCAGCCCGGCCTATCAGCAGGCCATCGGCACCGGTCGCGTCAAGCACGTAACGGGCCTTTTCCGGCGAATCGATATCGCCATTGGCAAACACCGGGATCGACACCGCCTGCTTGATCGCGGCAATCGTGTCGTACTCGGCTTCGCCGGTGTACAGATCGGCGCGCGTGCGGCCATGCACGGCCAGCGCGGTGATCCCGGCCTGCTCGGCGATCTTCGCCACAGTCAGGCCGTTCTTGTTGTCGCGATCCCATCCGGTGCGGATCTTCAGGGTCACCGGCACATCCACTGCAGCGACGACGGCCTGCAGGATCTCGGTCACCAGTGCTTCGTCTTTCAATAACGCGGAGCCGGCGGCCTTGTTGCAGACCTTCTTTGCCGGGCAACCCATGTTGATATCAATAATCTGTGCGCCCAGTTCGACGTTGGCCCGTGCCGCGTCCGCCAGCATCTGCGCATCGCCACCGGCAATCTGCACCGAGCGTGGCTCGGGATCGCCTTCGTGGATCATGCGCATGCGCGACTTGCGGGTATTCCACAGGCTCATGTCACTGGTGACCATTTCCGAGACTACAAGCCCTGCGCCCAAACGCTTGCACAGCTGACGAAAGGGCTGGTCGGTGACGCCCGCCATCGGGGCGAGAATCAAACCGTTCTGCAATGTATATGGGCCGATGCGTACCGCCGACATAGGACTTCCCTGAAGTGGGGCCGGATCATGAGAGTTCGAAAAAGGGTTGGCATGATACCCGCTCTCGATGACTGGATAAAGGCTGAATTGAACAAAATCTGAACAGTTATTCTGTTATTACCAGCGGTTTGGTAAGCGCGGGCGAAGTCAGAAAACTGCCGTCAAACCTGAAGCGATGAAGCGATTCACTCGGGCGAGTGGAAACTCAGGCTGTAATTCACCGCTTTGGGGCCTGGATCAAGGATATCCAGCGCGATGTGGATCGGCGTCTGCGGCGGCATTTCCGCCATGCCCTCAAGGTCGCCGTTGAGGTATTCGCCGGGTTTGAAGCGACGACTGGCGATCAGATGACCGTTGAGGTCAGCGAAGCGTAGCTCCAGCAACGGAAATGGCTGGGAGAACGTCGCGCGGTTGTAGATGATCGCATCCACCACCAGCGCCCCGCTGAATTCCGGATGGCTGCGCACCACCAGATTGCTGCTTTTGATTTTGCCGATGTCGACCTTGGACGGCACCGTGCAGCCGATCTGCGGACAGAACTGCTGAAACCACGGGCGGTACTGATCCTGGCGCGCCAGTTCGTCGAAATGATAGGCAATGTACTGACCTGCCAGACCGGCGGCGGCCAACAGCACCAGCAAGCCCCAGAGCAGGCGTCCGCCCCAGGGCGAGCGGCGCTTCTGCCAGTCCAGTTGCAGCGGATCGTCTGTCAGATCCTGCAGCACTTCGGCGCGCACGCCGGGTTCGGCGCGTTGACGTTTTTTGCGCAGCGGTTCGACCGATGGCAAGTCGTCATCGTCCGGCTCGACGTTGGCCGACAGGCGTTCGCGGCGGGCATTCGGATCAATCGGGTCGTGCAGGCGCAGTTGCGGGATCGGCGGCTCGTCATCCAGATCCACCGGCTCCAGCGACAGGGAAGGCTCGGTGCGCGCGGTGTTTAGCGGTTCCGGTTCGACGGCATCTGACTCGACGTCATCTTCGGGCTCGGGCAGACGTTCATCGTCGCGTGCGCTGAACAGGCTGTCGCGCCACTCCGTTTCATCGGCTTCAGGACTGTCGCGCCGGGCGCTCAGGGACTCCTCGCGCTGACGACCGAACTCGGTGGTCGGCTGGATTTCCCGTTGTTCGAGGCGGGCGAGTTCTTCGTCCAGATCGAGGCTGTCCAGGTCCAGCTCGCTGGCGCTCCATTGCTTTTGGCTGATGGCGCGCGGCGCGGGCGGTTCGTCATTGACGGGTGCTTCGACCACTGGCGGCGGCTCGCTGACCACCGCCTGAGACGGTGCTGGCTGGACAATGGACGGCGCCACCGGAGTGACCGCTTCCTTGCCGGCGTGTTGTTCCAGCAGCTGTTTGGCGGCGTTGAACACTTGCAGGCAGGAGCCACAGCGAACCACCCCGCGGGCCACGCTCAACTGAGCATGGCTGACGCGGAAGCTGGTTTGGCAATGCGGGCACTGGGTGACGAAGCTGTCGGTCATGCGGCGATCCGGTTTATGCAGGCGGTCATTCTAGCGCCGACGGCCGGTGATACGCACCCAGCCATCGCGATTGGCGATCGGGTCCAGATCAAAGTCCTGCGCATAGGCGGCAGCGACTTCTTCACCTTGTTCGGCGAGGATGCCTGACAGTGCCAGACGACCGCCGGTTTTCACCAGGCCGGACAGCTGCGGCGCCAGGGAAACCAGCGGGCCGGCCAGAATGTTGGCCACCAGCACGTCGGCTTTGACCTGCGGCAGATCTTCCGGCAGGTACAGCGGGAACAGCTCATCGGCGATGTTGTTGCGCCCGGCGTTGTCGCGCGAGGCTTCCAGCGCCTGCACGTCGATGTCGGTGCCGACGGCTTCTTTCGCGCCGAGCAGCAGGGCGGCGATCGCCAGAATTCCCGAGCCGCAGCCGAAGTCCAGGACGTTGCAGTCTTTCAGGTCCTGACCGTCGAGCCATTCCAGGCACAGGGCGGTGGTCGGGTGGGTGCCGGTGCCGAACGCCAGGCCCGGATCCAGCAACAGATTGACCGCGTCAGGCTCGGGCGCGGCGTGCCAGCTCGGCACGATCCACAGGCGCTGACCGAAACGCATTGGCTGGAAGCCGTCCATCCAGCTGCGTTCCCAGTCCTGGTCTTCGATGACTTCGCTGTGATGCTCGGGCAGCGGACTGCCGGTCAGCAGTTCCAGATGCGCGAGCACCGGCGCAGGCTCGGTGCCGCCCTCGAACAGGGCCAGCAGGTGCGTGTGCGCCCACAGTGGGGTGGTGTTGAGTTCCGGCTCGAAGATCGGCTGATCTTCGGCGTCCATGAAGGTCACCGAAACGGCGCCGACTTCAAGGAAAGCGTCTTCGTAGGTTTCGGCTTGTTCCGGGCTGATGGCGAGACGTACTTGCAGCCAAGGCATGGCGGGCACCTTTGAAAAAATATGATTGCAGCCTAGCGGCCAGCGAGAAGCGCGCAAGTTTACGCGAGCGCGCAGGGTTTGTGGGAGCTGCATTGCACCCTGTGGGAGCGGGCTTGCTCGCGAAGGCGGTGTGCCAGACAAATAAATGTATTTGATGCACCGCTTTCGCGAGCAAGCCCGCTCCCACAGGGGATTTGAAAGCTGTAGAAACAACAAAGCCGCCCGAAGGCGGCTTTGTCAGGTGCGGGCTGAAGCTTAGTGCTTCTCGCCAGCCAGCTTGTGCTCGAGGTAGTGAATGTTCACACCCCCTTTGCAGAAGCCTTCGTCGCGGGTCAGTTCACGGTGCAGCGGGATGTTGGTCTTGATCCCGTCAACCACGATCTCGTCCAGGGCATTACGCATGCGCGCCATGGCTTCGTCGCGGGTGGCGCCGTAAGTGATCAGCTTGCCGATCAGCGAGTCGTAGTTCGGCGGAACTGCATAACCGCTGTACAGGTGCGAATCGACGCGAACGCCGTTGCCGCCCGGGGCGTGGAAATGCTTGACCGTGCCCGGGCTCGGCATGAAAGTTTTCGGGTCTTCAGCGTTGATCCGGCACTCCAGCGAGTGACCGTGGATCACCACGTCATCCTGCGTGAACGACAGCTTGTTGCCAGCGGCGATGCTGAGCATCTCCTTGACGATGTCGATACCGGTGACCATTTCCGAAACCGGGTGCTCCACCTGAACACGGGTGTTCATTTCGATGAAGTAGAAACGACCGTTCTCGTACAGGAACTCGAACGTGCCGGCGCCACGGTAGCCGATGTCGATGCACGCCTTGACGCAGCGAGCCAGAACTTCCTGGCGCGCCTGCTCGTCGATGCCCGGTGCCGGCGCTTCTTCGAGAACCTTCTGGTGACGGCGTTGCAGCGAGCAATCGCGGTCGCCCAGATGGATGGCGTGACCCTGGCCGTCGGACAGTACCTGAACTTCGACGTGACGCGGGTTGGTCAGGAATTTTTCCAGATAGACCATCGGGTTGCCGAACGCCGCGCCAGCTTCGGAGCGGGTCAGTTTCGCCGAGGCGATCAGGTCTTCTTCCTTGTGCACCACGCGCATGCCGCGACCACCACCGCCGCCTGCGGCCTTGATGATCACCGGGTAGCCGACTTCACGACCGATGCGCAGCGCCGTTTCTTCGTCTTCCGGCAGCGGGCCGTCGGAACCTGGAACGGTAGGCACGCCTGCTTCGATCATCGCGTGCTTGGCCGATACCTTGTCGCCCATCAGGCGAATGGTTTCGGCTTTCGGGCCGATGAAGGCGAAGCCGGAATTCTCGACCTGCTCGGCAAAATCGGCGTTTTCCGCGAGGAAACCGTAGCCTGGGTGAATGGCGGTAGCGCCAGTCACTTCAGCGGCAGCGATGATGGCCGGGATGTGCAGGTAGGACTGAGCGGCAGAAGCCGGGCCGATGCAGACGGACTCGTCTGCCAGACCCAGGTGCATCAGCTCTTTGTCGGCCTTGGAGTAAACGGCGACGGTCTTGATGCCCATCTCTTTGCAGGCACGCAGAATCCGCAGGGCGATCTCACCGCGGTTAGCGATCAGAACTTTTTCCAACTTCGCAGTCATCAAAGGCTCTCCGCAGTTCAAACGATGGTGAACAGCGGTTGGTCGTACTCAACCGGCTGGCCGTCTTCGACGAGGATGGATTCGATCACACCGCTGGTTTCAGATTCGATGTGGTTCATCATCTTCATGGCTTCGACGATGCACAGGGTGTCGCCTTTCTTCACGGTCTGGCCGACTTCAACGAAGGCTGGCGAGGTTGGCGAAGATTTACGGTAGAAGGTACCTACCATTGGCGAGCGGGCCACGGTGCCGTTCAGTGCCGGAGCAGCAGCGGCAGCCGGAGCGGCAGCAGCTACTGGAGCAGCGGCGGCAGGCGCAGCGGCCGGAGCCTGCATCGGCGCCGGAGCGTAGTACTGCTGAGCCGGGGTCTTGCTGTGACGGCTGATGCGTACGGACTCTTCGCCTTCCTTGATCTCGAGCTCGTCGATGCCGGACTCTTCCAGCAATTCGATCAGTTTCTTAACTTTACGGATATCCATGAATCATCAACTCCCAAGGGTCGGTCAGGGGCGTTTAACGCTTGTGGTTCAAGTCGTTGCCTGTGTTTCAAGCTGTTCTAGTGCGGCCTCCAGGGCCAGTCGGTAACCGCTGGCGCCAAGGCCGCAGATCACTCCCACCGCTACATCGGAGAAGTAAGAGTGATGGCGGAAAGGTTCGCGCTTGTGCACGTTGGACAAATGCACTTCGATGAATGGGATGCTCACTCCCAGCAGCGCGTCACGTAATGCGACACTTGTGTGTGTAAATGCTGCTGGATTGATCAGAATGAAATCGACACCCTCACCGCGAGCGGCGTGGATGCGGTCGATCAATTCGTACTCGGCATTGCTTTGCAGGTGCAGCAGATGATGGCCGGCTTCACGGGCGCGGCGCTCCAGATCCTGATTGATCTGCGCCAGGGTCGTTGACCCATAGGTGCCCGGTTCGCGGGTGCCGAGCAGGTTCAGGTTGGGGCCGTGCAGCACCAGTAGCGTCGCCATCTGCATGTTCCTTGTTATGAATGAGCAGTCGTCAGAACCCGGCGACTATGCCGCAAAGGCTTTGTGACTGTCCAGTTCTCTGCAATAGCCAGCACGATGACCGATGTTTGCGCGAAATTTGTGACTGAGTGATTTGATCCGGTCATTCCGCAAGATTTGCGGTGATACGAATGACGCTATCGCGAGCAGGCTCACTCCTACAGTTGAAATGCGTTCCCTTGTAGGAGTGAGCCTGCTCGCGATAGCGGTTTATCAGACGCGGAAGGCTTGCACGGCGGTATGCAGTTGCCCGCCCAATACCAGCAGGTTCTCGCCCTGTTCGCGACCTTCACCGATACGCAGCAGGTTATCCCCGCCCAATTGATGGATCCGCTCGCTGTGGTCGCGGATCTCGCTGACCGCGCCGCTTTGCCGGGCAGTGATGTCGGCGATACGTATCGCCGTGTCGGAAATGGTCTGGATCGCGCCGACGATTTTATCCAGCGCGCCGTCCGCCGCTTGTGCCTGATTGGCTGTGGCTTCGGCGTGTTCGACTTGCGCGCGCATGCCTTCGACCGATTGTCGGGCAGCAGTTTGCAGGCCGGCGATCAGTGTCTGGATCTCTGCCGTGGCGCCCGCCGTGCGTTGCGCCAGTGAGCGCACTTCCTCGGCCACCACCGCAAAACCACGGCCCATTTCCCCGGCCCGCGCCGCTTCGATGGCCGCGTTCAGGGCCAGCAGGTTGGTCTGGTCGGCGATCGAGCGGATCACCGTCAGTACTCCGCCAATGGTCGCCGACTCTTCGGCCAAATGCTCGATCATCTGCGCGTTGCCTTGCACCTCGCCGACCAGCGCGTGCAGGCCGGTGAGGCTCTGGCCGATCACGGTTTGTCCGTGTTCGACGGCCAGCCCGGCATGGCGACTGGCATCGGCGGCCTGCCGTGCATCGCCGGCAACCTGCTGAATGGTCGCTTCCAGTTCGCCCAGTGAATCGCGGATCAGCGCGGTGTCGCCGGCCTGATGTTCGGCACCGCTGTGCAGGTCGTTGCTCAGTTCGGCCAGGGTACGGCTGCTGTCGGCCACCTGTTCGGCATTGCCGCGAATCGTCCCGACCAGATCCACCAGATACGCGCGCAGGCGGTTCAGCGACGCTTCGATGTCATGCAGTTCGCGGTTGGTCTTGCCCAGTTGAATGTCGCTACTGAAATCGCCTTCGGCCCAGGTCGACAGCGCCGGGGCGAGGTTGGTCAGGGTGCGGGCGAGGCGCCGCTGCAGGGTGTCGATCAGCAGGGCGATCAACAGAATCAGGCCGATCATCACGCCCTGCATCAGGCGCACTTCGCCCTGAATCTGCCCGTGCTGGGCGCGTACCACCGGCTCAAGCCCGGCGATCGCCTGTTGCACGGCGGCGATCTTCAAATGGGTCGCGGTGCTCAGGTCGGTGCGTTTCTGGATCTGCTCGCGGGTACGTACCAGCTCCGCCGGGTAGCGACCGAGCAGGCTGTTGAGTTCGCGCTTGAGGCCGACCCCGGCGTCTTCGGCTGCGGCTTTTTCTGTGCTTTCGATGCCCATCATCGCGGCGAAATCATCACTGCCGGATTCATGCTTGGCGACCACGCCGAGCAGGGGCAGGGCGTCGATGGCCTGAGCCTGGGTGAGGATGTTGTCGACTTCGCGCTCGACGTCGGCGGCCAGTTCACTGCGGCCGCTGCTGACCAGTTTGTCGCGGGCCAGCGACAGCTTGCCCAAGTGCTGCGAAGCGACGAGCAGCGGCGTCAGATACGTCGCGTTGCCATTGGCGTAGGTGCTGAGTTGATCGAGACTGGCACTCAGTTCGCGTTCGGCTTGCAGCAGCAGTGCTTGCGGATCACCGGCCAGTTTGCCGGCGGCGAGCAGGTCGGTTTTGCTGAACTCTTCCAGGCTCGACAGGCTTGGCCGCAGGGTCTCGGCCAGTGCCGGCGGCAGTTCGCCGAGCTCCTTCTGCAGGCCGTCGATGGCCTGGCTGGCGCTGCTCAGGCGCAGGGCGTCGCCGCTGGCGAGGTAGTCCTCGACATTGCGTGCCACGTCATTCTGAAATTGCTGCGACAGGCCGAGGTAGCGCTCCATCAACAGATACGGACGCTCCAAGGCTTTTTGCGACCACCACAGCGTCGCGCCGAGGGCCACGCAGACGGCGACCAGCAGCAGAGTGTTGAGATTGGTGAGCAACTTCAGGCGCATGACGGCTACCAACGGCAGAAATGGTAAGCGCCTGAATTTATTGCGGTTCTGTTACAGGGTTATGACCGAATCAGTGGATTCCGATGAAAAGGTGGCACTTTGCTTTGAGTCGCGTGCGGTCTGCACTCGATTGCGTCCGGCACCTTTGGCGCGGTACAGCGCTTCGTCGGCCTGGCTGGCCATCATCAGGCTGTCGGAATCCTCGTGCATTTCCACCACGCCGGCGCTGAAGGTGCACCACAAATCGTGCGGTTGCGCCGGGTAGTGGATTTCGGCGAAGCGCTGGCGGATCTCGTCGAGCACTTTGTGCGCCGCTTCTATATCCGTGTCGGGCATGACGATGGCGAATTCTTCGCCACCGTACCGGCCGATGAAGTCGGTCTTGCGCAGGCGTTGCTTGAGGAACAGCGCCAGGCTCTTGATCACTCGGTCGCCCATCGGATGGCCGTGACTGTCATTGACTCGCTTGAAGTGGTCGATGTCGAGCATGGCAAAGCTCAGCGGCTTGTTCTCGCGACGGGCGCGGAACGAGCAGTCTTCGAGCAATTGCAGGATGTGCGTGTGGTTGTACAGGCCGGTGAGGCTGTCGCGGACCATGCGTGCCTTGAGGTTGCGCGCGCGGGCGGCGCGGTTGCGCACAGTCGTAATCAGATGCCGCGGCTTGATCGGTTTGGTCAGGAAGTCGTCGCCGCCCTCGCTCATGGCGTCGAGCTGCTTGTCTAGATCGTCCTCGGCCGAAAGATAAATGATCGGCACGCTGACGTAGCGGTCGTTGTGGCGGATGACCTTGGCCAGTTCGGTGCCGGTGCAGGCCGGCATGTACATGTCGAGGATGATCAAATCCGGCTGGAAGTCCGCCAGTTCGGCCATCGCCTGGATCGGTTCGATCAGGGTGCGAGTGACGATTCCAGCGCTGTTGAGCAGGCGCTCGGTGTGCAAGGCTTGGGCGCGGGAGTCGTCGATGATCAGCACTTTATAAGGTTCGTACTGGGCGACGCAGGTCAGGACTTCGATCTTCTCCAGCAGGCTCGACGCTTCGAGGGTGCCGGTGAGGAACTCCTGGCCGCCGGCGCGCACGGCGGCGAGGCGGGTCGGGGTGTCGGTTTCGTGCAGGCTGAAAAACAGCAGCGGCAGCGGTTCTTCCAGGCCAACCTGAGCTTCGGCAGCCAGTTGCAGGCCGACGCCTGCGCCGCTGAAGTCCACGTCCATGACGATCGCGGCGGGCAAGCGCTCGACCATCGAGGAGCGAAACGCCGCGACACTGTCCAGCGCCTGCGCGGTCAGGCCGAAAAACTCCAGCTGCTTGGCCAGCCGCTCGGCGCGGTCGTGATCCTGCAACATGACGTAGATCGGTTTGCGCAGTGGCGGCAGGAAGGTCTGGTCGAGTTGATCGCCATGGCGCAGACCGGTGCGCGACAGACGCTGCATCAAACGATTGAGGTCAGTGATCAGGCCGCTGCTCAGGCGTCCGCGATTGGCGTCCACCGCTTCCAGCGACTGGCCGATATGACGCGCGAGTTGCGTATGCTCGGGCTGCTCGAAGCGCTCGGCAAAACGCAGCAGGCGCAGATTGGCCTCGCTCAGTTCGGCGAGGTCGGCGGTGGACCACTCACTGCGTTGCAGGCGCTGCCATATCTCAAGAATCTGACGTGCCTGATGAATTACCCGCTGGGCAAAGTGGTGCTTGAGGCGCTCACGGCTGGGGTCTTCTGGCTCGGTCATATCCTGACTACTAGTTAGGGCGCATGCTGAGATCGACTGGTGGCTCTATGCTAGCACCTCTTTTCCCTTATATGAGTGTCGTGCATCAATAATCTGCGGTGCTGCACAATTCAGTTTCTGACCGAGCGGTATCGGATTGAACCTGTTCGTCGGTGAGCCTCCCGTAAACCGGGCATATGGTGCTGCTTGAAGCGTAAACAAGCCTGTGTGCACCACGCTGTGCTGCAGACAGACGCTAATCTGCAAATGCCTGTTTCGCAGCTTTGTTGATGGCGCTGTATCAGGGAAACCCCTAGAGAATTCGCGGGTCGATGCCGCGCGTTCCGTGGATTTTCTGCTTCTCTTCAATGGCGGGTGCCGGCCTTGGCACGTTGTTGTATGGTTGTGGTCGAACCGTTGAACCCAAGTGATTGAAAGGATATCGCCATGCTGGACTGGAAGAACCGCGCGGGCAGCGCGCCTGAACGTGCCGCTGAGCCGAAGTCGGCCACCCGCAGCTATGTGGGCGGGCTGTTGTTCAGCCGCGCGCTGGCCACGCTGATCGGCATTTATCTGCTGGTGACCATCGGCCTGGGCTGGTACTGGAGCCAGGAGCCGGCGCTGTTTCCGGTGGCACAAAACGCCCAGGCGGCTGCCGAGAAAGAAGGCAAGCAGATGGTCGTCGGCTACACCACGGTCGAAACCCTCAAGACCGTTGCCGGTACGTTGCTGAACAAACCGGGCGGCTACATTTCCAACGACCGTTTTCCGCCTGGCCTGTGGATGGACAACACCCCGAGCTGGGAATACGGCGTGCTGGTGCAGGTGCGTGACCTGACTCGTGCCCTGCGTAAAGACTTCGCCCGTTCGCAGTCGCAGTCGGCCGAAGATGCCGATCTGGCCAAGGCCGAACCGCGTTTCAACTTCGACAACAAGAGCTGGATCCTGCCGTCGAGCGAATCGGAATACCAGGAAGGCATCAACTCCCTGAGCCGTTATCAGGCGCGTCTGTCTGATCCAACGCAGAAAAACGCCTTGTTCTACGCCCGCGCCGATAACCTCAACAACTGGCTGGGCGATGTCGGCACCCGTCTGGGTTCGCTGTCGCAACGCCTGTCCGCCAGTGTCGGCCGGGTGAAACTCAACACCGCGCTGAAAACCGAAGTGCCGGCGGTTGGCGAAGTCCCGCAAGTTGACGAGGAAGTCGTAGAGACTCCGTGGATGCAGATCGACAACGTGTTCTATGAAGCACGCGGTCAGGCCTGGGCGCTGTCGCACCTGTTGCGCGCCATCGAAGTCGATTTCGCCGATGTGCTGGCGAAAAAGAACGCCACGGTCAGCGTGCGCCAGATCATCCGTGAACTGGAAGCATCGCAGGAGCCGGTCTGGAGCCCGATGATCCTCAATGGCAGCGGCTTCGGCGTGCTGGCCAACCACTCGCTGGTCATGGCCAACTACATTTCCCGGGCCAACGCCGCAGTGATCGATCTGCGTCAACTGCTCAATCAGGGCTGAGTCATGGTCGATAGCGCCAAAGAGGCGGCGCACCGCGCCGCCTCCGATGCCGAACAGATCGCCTGGGTCGACGAGCAGGACAACTTGCTCGGCGCCCTGGTGCGGGCCGATCTGCGTGAGCGCGGGCTGATCGGGCGCGGCACCTACATCATGTTGTTCAATTCCGCTGGTGAGCTCTGCGTACACCGGCGCACCCTGAGCAAGGCGATCTATCCCGGTTACTGGGATGTGGCAGCCGGCGGCATGGTGCAGGCCGATGAGACCTACGCCGAATCGGCGGCCCGCGAGCTGGAAGAGGAGTTGGGGGTGAGCGGGGTGGAACTGACCGCCCACGATCATTTTTTCTTCGAGGACACCGGCAATCGCCTGTGGTGCTCGGCATTTTCCGCGGTGTGGGACGGCCCGCTGGAACTGCAGCCGGAAGAAGTGCTGGAAGCACGCTTTATTCCGGTCGATCAGGTGCTGCAGGAAATCGAGCAAAAGCCTTACTGCCCGGACTCTCTGGCCGCGTTGAAGCGCTATCTGCAGGCGCAGCAGAGCGGCGTCGCAAAGAACACATAAATTGGCGCCGATTGGCTCTTAGCAATTGCGCTTTTTGCCGTTACACTGCGCGACCTTTTCAAGCTGCACCGACCTGCTTTTGTTCAAGCGCACGGTGCAGTAGCGCTGCCCCTGCCTGAGTGGGGCTTCGCGGTCGATGACCTTGCCCAAGGTCGCGATCAGTCTTTGTCCTCCCAAGAGGATTGCCGGTGGCCAAAAAAGCCGCATCCTTCGCCGCCCTTGGTGGCCTGGTATTTTCCACCGACGCAGGTCGTCATTGCCCGGAATGCAGTAAACCGGTGGACGCCTGTATCTGCAAACAAACCGTGATCCCGGCCGGGGACGGCATTGCCCGCGTGCGTCGCGAGAGCAAGGGCCGTGGCGGCAAGACGGTGACCACCATCACCGGCGTGCCACTGGCCGAAGACGCCCTCAAGGAGTTGGCGACAACGTTGAAGAAACGTTGCGGCACCGGTGGAGCGTTGAAGGACGGGATCATCGAAATCCAGGGCGATCATGTCGAGCTACTCTTGGCTGAGCTGATCAAACACGGTTTCAAAGCGAAGAAGTCCGGCGGCTAGCAGCCTCTGTGAAATCCATCTGCGGCTTGATCCGGCACTGAAGCAGTTCAGATCCGGCGTCGTCTCCATGGTTTTCACAGAGCCTGTTCATGACCGGTTTCTAAACTACACGCGGTCAGCGCGGTCTACCGCCGCGCTGACGAACCGTCATTTTCATTCTTTAGACTGCGCCGGCCTGCGATCAGGCGACGCACTATGACTTCTTTATAGGGGACTTCGATGTCCGTACGACGCACACGTAAAGACGATGGCAGCCAATGGACAGTTGCGGACAGCCGCAGTGTTTACGGGATTCGCCATTGGGGGGCCGGGTATTTCGCGATCAATGACGCCGGTCGCGTCGAAGTTCGTCCGAACGGCCCGAGCAGCTCACCTATCGACCTGTTCGAACAAGTCGACCAACTGCGCAAGAGCGGCTTGTCCCTGCCGTTGCTGGTACGTTTCCCCGACATCCTGCAAGACCGTGTCCGTCAACTGACCGGTGCTTTCGACTCGAACATCGAGCGCCTGGAATACCAGAGCAAGTACACCGCGCTGTACCCGATCAAGGTCAACCAGCAAGAAGCGGTGATCGAGAACATCATCGCCACCCAGAACGTTTCCATCGGTCTGGAAGCCGGCTCCAAGCCTGAGTTGCTGGCAGTGCTGGCACTGGCGCCGAAGGGCGGCACCATCGTCTGCAACGGTTACAAGGACCGCGAGTTCATCCGTCTGGCGCTGATGGGGCAGAAGCTTGGCCACAACGTGTTCATCGTCATCGAGAAAGAATCCGAAGTCGGCCTGGTGATCGAAGAAGCCGCCTCGCTCAAGGTCAAGCCACAGGTCGGCCTGCGCGTGCGCCTGTCGTCGCTGGCGTCGTCGAAGTGGGCGGACACTGGTGGCGAGAAATCCAAGTTCGGTCTGTCGGCGGCGCAACTGCTGTCGGTGGTCGAGCGCTTCCGCGCGGCCGGCCTCGATCAGGGCATTCGTCTGCTGCACTTCCACATGGGTTCGCAGATCGCCAACCTGGCTGACTACCAGCACGGTTTCAAGGAAGCGATCCGTTACTACGGCGAGCTGCGCAACCTGGGTCTGCCGGTCGATCACATCGACGTCGGCGGCGGTCTGGGTGTCGACTACGACGGTACCCACTCGCGCAATGCCAGTTCGATCAACTACGACATGGACGACTACGCCGGTGTCGTGGTCGGCATGCTCAAGGAATTCTGCGACGCGCAGAGCCTGCCGCATCCGCACATCTTCTCCGAAAGCGGCCGCTCGCTGACCGCGCACCACGCGATGCTGGTGGTGCAGGTAACCGACGTCGAGAAACACAACGACGAAATCCCGCTGATCGAAAACAAGGAAAACCTGCCGGAAACCGTGCAGTGGCTGGTGGACCTGCTCGGCCCGACCGATATCGAGATGGTCACCGAGACTTACTGGCGCGCCACGCACTACATGAGCGACGTGGCTTCGCAGTACGCCGACGGCAAACTGACCCTGGCGGAAAAGGCCCTGGCCGAGCAGTGCTACTTCGCTGTGTGCCGTCGCCTGCACAACTCGCTGAAGGCACGTCAGCGTTCGCACCGCCAGGTGCTCGACGAACTCAACGACAAGCTGGCCGACAAGTACATCTGCAACTTCTCGGTGTTCCAGAGCCTGCCGGACACCTGGGCGATCGATCAGGTGCTGCCGATCATCCCGCTGCATCGTCTGGACGAAGAGCCGCTGCGTCGCGCCGTGCTGCAAGACCTGACCTGCGACTCCGACGGCAAGATCAACCAGTACGTCGACGAGCAGAGCATCGAGACCAGCCTGCCGGTGCACGGTCTGAACGAAGGTGAAGACTATCTGCTGGGCGTGTTCCTGGTCGGCGCCTATCAGGAAATCCTCGGCGACATGCACAACCTGTTCGGTGACACCGACTCGGTGAACATCTACCAGAACGCCGATGGCAGCGTGTACCACGCCGGTATCGAGACCCACGACACCATCGAAGACATGTTGCGTTACGTGCACTTGTCGCCGGAAGAACTGATGACCCACTACCGCGACAAGTGCGCCAGTGCCCGCATCAGTGCCAGCGAGCGTACGCAGTTCCTCGATGCCTTGCGTCTGGGCCTGACCCGTTCCTCCTACCTGTCTTCCTGAGTCAGGTCTGTTGCACCGGGTTGTCTGAAATTTTCCCTCAAGCTGTGGAAAATTCGGATGACCCGGTGGGACATTTCCCAAATCCCCTGCGAAATAATTGCCTGCCACAGCCGGAGAAGTGATCCGGTCTGCTTTTCGCGTAGGTCATTTCCTAAGTTGTACTTCAGCTCTCTACTCGGCCATGGCTCTCGGCGAGAATCCCCGGCCGCCCCTCCTGTAGAGATCCGCCCATGTTCGAATCAGTCAACGAGCCGTCGTTTCGTCTCGATGTAACGGGGCTGCCCGAGCCCTTCGAGGTGCTGGCCTTTACCGGAAGTGAGGGCATCAGCGAACCCTTCGCCTTTGATATCGATCTGTTGATCAATGATCCGCAACTGGACCTGGCCGGCCTGCTTTTCCGCTCGGCGTTCCTGCAGTTCGGTCCCGGACACAATGGCCTGAGCGGGCAATTGCAGAGTGTCGTTCAGCATGAGCACGATCAGGGCGCCCGATTGTGTCGAGTGACGCTGGGACCGAAGCTGAGTTGTCTGGCGCTGCGTTTCAGTCAGCGGATCTTCAGCAGCCAGTGCGTGCCGAAGATCCTCGCGCAGGTGCTCAAGGAGCATGGGATCGTTGGTGCGCAACGACGTTTTGATTTGCAGTGCGAATACCCGGTGCACACTTTCTGCACCCAGTACCGGGAGTCGGACCTGCAGTTCGTGCAGCGGCTGTGCGCGCAGGCGCGGATCCACTACTACTTCGAGCACCGGCCGGACGGACACTGTCTGGTCTTTGTCGATGATCCAGGGCGTTTACCCGTGGCCGGCGCGGCGTCTGTGGACGATGGCGCGAGCACCCCGGCGGTAAGACGCTGGCAGATGCAGGTGGACGCCAGCGATGTGGACGCGGGTTCGGCGCAGGCCGGCAAAGCTTATGGCCACAGCGATCTGCCGACCTTGCGCGCCGCGCAGTGGCTGGCGTTGACCGCGCATCCGTTTGCCGAATGCAACCGCCGCTGGTTGCTGAGCCGGATCGAGCATCGTGCTGATCCCGCCAGCGAGCCGGCTTACAGCAACCGGATCGTCGCCGCCGCCCAGGCGCAACTGCCGACATTGACGAGCACTTGTGCCAGGCCGCGCATGCACAGTCTGCAACGTGCATGGGTAGTGACGGTCGATGAACCGCAGCCCGACGATCAACGGCCGGTGGCGGTGCAGTTCGACTGGCTTTATCAGGGTGAAGGCGCTGCCGCCAGCCACTGTTGGCTGCCGCTCGCAGCAGCGTTGAGCGACGCCTCACTGACATCGTTGCGCGAAGGCGTTGAAGTGGTGGTGAGTTTTCATGAAGGCGATCCGGATCAGCCGGTGATCAGTGGTGTGCTGCAGGAGCCGGCGGTGATCGAAGACTGCGAAGCGCCATTGGCGCTGCCGGACGTGCTGCCGAGCGCGGGCCTGGCGCAATGGCTCAAGTCTGCCGAACCGCTGTTGCTGATGTGCCTGATGCCCGGCGGCGGCAGTTACAACCACTGCACGGCGTCGATCTGCAGTTGCCGATTGGTGGCGTCGCTGGATCAGGACGGCGCCGCTTGAGCGGCGTCGGCTTTGCCCCGCAGGTACAGTGGCTGTTGCTCGATGGTGCCGATGCGCAGCAGGCGATGGCGACATTGCGCCTGGGGTTCGCCAGCGTACGTTGCACGCGGCTGTTCGAGGGCACCGAGTTTCAAGCGGTAAGCGAGCACGGTCCGCTGCTGGTCGACCTGCATGACTGCCCGGCACTGGCGGCGCTGTGTCAGCATGATCCGCAGACCTGGCGCGGGTTGTTGTTCGCCAGTGATGCCTCGCAGGCAGTAATGCTGAGCCACCTGCGACGGATGCTGACGGTCTCGTTCGGGCTCAATCACCGCGCCTTGCTCGGTTACTACAATCGACAGACAGCGAGTTATTTTTTCGACGCCTGTGATGCCGCCGACTTGAGCCGCTGGCTCGGGCCGATCCGCCTGGTGCGCTGGTTCGGTGGCACTTGGGCCGACCTCGCCATCGGCAGTCAAGGCTGGCAGCAACTGCGCAACCCGCAGTGGGTGGTCGAGCCGCTGGGGATCGACGAAAGCCTCACCCATCGTCAGCGCGAACGTTTGCAAAGCTGCTTGCTGGAACAACACATCTGGCGCTGGTGCCAATCAATGGGAACCGACTATGCGCGCATGGCCTCCCATGTGCAGGAGGGGCTGAGCCTGGGTTTCAGCGACCGTACGGTGCTGGATGGCTGGTTGTGGCTACGCTTGCAGCATCCCCGAGCGGTATTGCCAGACCTGCCGGACGGGCTGAGCCAGCAGGAACGTCTCGAGCATGTGCGGCGACAGTGGCAGAACGATCAATCTTGAGGTGCGACATCCATGACAAATCCTCTGTGGCAGCGGTTCGGCGCAGTCCTCGGCGGGTTTCTGCTGCTGGTGCTGACCGGATGTTCCCCGGTCAAGGTGCTCAATGCGCTGACCCCCGACGACACGTTCCACAAAACCGCCGGGATTGCCTATGGCGATGATCCGCGACAGAAGCTCGACGTCTACGTGCCGCGCCAGCCGCTGGAGGACGCGCCGGTGGTGGTGTTCTTCTACGGCGGCAGCTGGAACAGCGGTGATCGTGGCGATTACGCGTTTGTCGGCGAGGCGCTGGCGTCGCGGGGAATTGTCGCGGTGCTGGCGGATTATCGGCTCTACCCGCAGGTGCGCTATCCGTTGTTTCTTGAAGACTCGGCGCGGGCGGTGGCCTGGACCCGGGCCCATATCCGCGAGTTCTCCGGCAACCCGCAACGCCTGTACCTGATGGGCCACAGTTCCGGCGCTTACAACGCGGCGATGCTGGCGCTGGATCCGGGTCTGCTCGGTGCGGTGGGCATGACGCCAAAAGACCTCAGCGGCTGGATCGGCCTGGCCGGGCCGTATGATTTTCTGCCCATCAAGAATCCGCAGGTGCGTCCGGTATTCTTCTGGCCGGACTCACCGCCGCAATCGCAGCCGATCAACCATGTCAGGCAGGGCGAGCCTCCGGCACTGCTGATCGCCGCGACCAAGGACAATCTGGTCAACCCGACGCGCAACACCGCAGGCCTGGCGCGCAAACTGCGCGAGGCGGGTGTACCGGTGCAGGATCTGTACTACTCGCGCCCCAGTCATGTGACGCTGGTGGCGACCCTGTCGCGTCCGCTGCGGCGCT
Organism: Pseudomonas sp. S3(2024); assembly: GCF_036861315.1. Lineage (NCBI taxonomy): Bacteria > Pseudomonadati > Pseudomonadota > Gammaproteobacteria > Pseudomonadales > Pseudomonadaceae > Pseudomonas > Pseudomonas sp. S3(2024). The sequence continues at coordinate 492,213 of NZ_JAZAQQ010000004.1, forward strand.
TGGCGCCGGTACTCGATCAGGTCGTCGCGTTCGTCAAACACACACCGGCTCAGTGAGCGGCACCGCAGAACCAGCCGTCGTTGCGCCGCAGCCACAGGGCCAGTGCGCCGAGGGTCAGGCTGCGCAAGACCATAAACAGCAGGAACGTTATCCACAGCCCGTGATTGCCCAGTCCCTGTAATGCCCAGGCGAACGGCAGCAGCAGGGCGACGGTCAGCAGCATGCCGTTGCGCATCTCCCGGGCTCGAGTGGCGCCGATGAACAGGCCGTCGAGCAAGTAGCTCCAGACCGCAATCAGCGGCAGTACCGCCAGATACGGCAGGTAGATGAACGCGGTATCGCGCACGCTCTGGATGTCGGTCTGCATCTCGATGAACAAGTGTCCGCCCAACAGAAACAGCGCGGCAAAACCGAGGCTGGCCAGCAATGACCAGCCGCCGGCCACCACCAGCGAACGGCGCAGGGCGAGCCGGTCGCGGGCGCCGATGGCGTGTCCGCACAACGCTTCGACCGCATGCGCCAGACCGTCCAGCGCATGCGCGGTCAGCAGCAAACCGTTGAGCAGCAGAGCATTGGCCGCCACCGTGGCATCGCCGAGCCGCGCGCCTTGCACGGTGATCAGGAAAAATACCGATTGCAGCGCCAGGCTGCGGATGAAAATGTCGCGGTTGACCGCCAGCAAAGGGCGCCAGCTCTGCCACACCTTCAACGCTGCCCAGACGATGTGCCCGGGATAGGCGCGCAATGCGCCGCGGGTCAGCCACAGGCCGAGCAGGGCGCCGCTCCACTCGGCAATCACCGAGGCCCGGGCCGAGCCGACCACACCCCATTCCAGACCAATCACGAACCACAGGTTGAGAGCGATGTTGATCAGGTTGGTGCTCAGCAGAATCGCCAGCGGCGCCCGGGCGTTCTGGGTGCCGAGGAACCAGCCGACCAGGGCGTAACTGGCCAGCGCTGCCGGCAGCCCGAATAACCGGGTGTGGAAGAACTCGCGGGTCAGTTGATCGAGTTCGGCCGACGGCTGCATGAAGTGCAGGGCCACACCGCTCAACGGCACGCCGAGAGTGCCGAGCAGGATCGCCAGTCCCAGCGCCAGCAGCAAACCCTGCAACAGAATCTGCCGTAACGCCGCGCCGTCGCTGCGCCCGGCGGCCTGGGCGGCAAACCCCGTAGTGCCCATGCGCAGAAAACCCATGGCCCAGGCGAGAAACGTGTAGAGGCTGGCGCCGACCGCCACTGCGCCCAACTGATGGGCGTGGGGCAGGTGGCCGATGACGGTGCTGTCAACCAGCGCCACCAGCGGCACGGAAATATTGGAAAGAATCATCGGCGCGGCGAGCGCCCAGACCTTGCGGTGAGTCGGGCGGTCGCGCCAGTCGGCAATCAGGTTGGACATGCGGGCTCCTTGGGGGAGCGGGGATTGTAGCGATTCGTGCGGCCTGCGATGCAACCAATGTGGGAGCGAGCCTGCTCGCGAAAGTGGTGTGTCATTCAGAGCAGTTTTGGCTGATCCACCGCCATCGCGAGCAGGCTCACTCCTACAGGGAGCTGTATCAGTGGATGATCCAGCTCAACAACCACAACCCCAACAGCAGCCAGATGATCCCGGCAATGATCGACGCATTCATGAACGCGCGAATCGCCGACCACAGCAGCATCAGGCCGACGATCAGCGCGAGGATGCTGATGATCGAAGTGTCCATGCCCAGCGTCTTCGCCAGGCCATCGACAAAATTGCCGCCGGCGTTGCTCAGAATGTTGAACAGGCCGCTGAGGCCGTCGACGATGAAACGGATGATCGAACCGAGTGCCTGACCGAGCCATTCGAAAAAGCTTTCTACCTGCATGTGTGCATCCTGATGAAAGAGCTGAGCCTTGGGCCACAACGCGGGTGGCCGAGTTCCCTGCAACTATAGAGGGTTTGCCTCAATCCTGTGTGGGAGCGAGCCATGGCCGCTTGCGTTCAGCCGACATCCCCCCGAAGCTATACGCCTTCAGGAGAGCCCGATGAACCTTGTTGAACTGACCGAACGCCTGCACGCCATTCGCGACCGCAATGACTGGCGGCAATTTCACAGCCCGAAAAACCTCGCCATGGCCGCCAGCGTGGAAATGTCCGAGCTGGTGGAAATTTTCCAGTGGCTGACCGAAGACCAGTCGCGCCAGTTGCCCGCGGACAAACTGGCGCATGCCGGGCAGGAAGTCGGCGACATCGTCCTGTATCTGTTGCTGCTGTGCAGCGAGTTGGGGCTGGACATGAATGAAGTGGTGCGCAGCAAGCTCGCCGACAGCGAACGGCGGTTCAGCTGATGAGCGACCGGCATTTCGATCAGTTGGCGACCCGTTTCGCCGAAAAAATCTACGGTGGCGCCAAAGGCGCGATTCGCCTCGCGGTGTTGCAGGCCGACCTGGCCGAAGCATTGCCGGACCGGCCGTTGCGCGTGCTGGACATCGGTGGCGGTCTGGGCCACATGTCGCTGTGGCTGGCCGAGCGCGGCCATCAGGTGACCTTTACCGAACCGGCTGAGCCGATGCTTGAGGGCGCCCGTCAGCGCTTCGCCGAAGCCGGGCAGAGCGCGACGTTCATTCAGGCGCCGTGGCAGGAGCTGCTCGGTCAGCTCACCGAGCCCTATGATCTGGTGATCTGCCACGCGGTGCTCGAATGGCTGGCCGAGCCACACGCAATCCTGCCGGTGCTGCATCAACTGACCAAGCCCGGTGGCTGGCTGTCGCTGGCGTTCTATAACCGCGATGCGCTGATCTACCGCAACCTGCTCAAGGGCCATTTCAAGAAAATGCGCAAAAACACCATGGCCGGTGAAAAGCAGAGCCTGACCCCGCAGCAGCCGCTTGATCCGCGGGAGCTGGCAACGCAACTCGAAGGGTTGTGGCAGGTCGAAACCCAGAGCGGGATCCGGGTTTTCCACGACTACATGCCGGTGGAATTCCAGGCCCGCGCCGAACTCGTGGATTTGCTGGAGATGGAGCTCGCTCACCGTCGCCACCCAAGCTTCGCCGGGCTTGGGCGTTACTTGCACTGGATCTGCCGGCCGATCTGATCGGAGCACCACATGAAAGCTCAATCCGGTTTATTGCTGATCTGTCTGGGGTTGGCCGCCTGCCAGGGCAGCAACCCGTATGTCGCGCAGTCGCGGCCGTTGCCGCCGGCGCCGCCGCAAGCGGCCAACACCTTCGATCGCAGCGCCTACCCGGCGCCGCCGCGTGATTACGGGCGCTATCGCAGTTGGGCCTGGCTCAACGGGCAGTTACCGCCGGGCACGGCCTGGGCCGACTCGGCGCAAGTGGCCGAAGCGGTGAGCAATGCGCTGGACCAACGCGGGTTGCGTCCGTTGCACGACAACCGTCCGGCCGACTTGCTGGTCAGCGCCAATCTGCGTCTGGAAACTCGCTTGCGGCAGGTGCAGGACGATTACGGTTACGGCGGATACAGTGGCTATGATCGCTACGGGCGCGGTTACGGCATGTACAACACTGTGCCGATTGTTCGCACCTATCAGGAGCAGGTCGTGGTGGTGCAGGTCAATCTGTTCGATGCCGGCACCGGTCAACCGGTGTGGAGCGCCAGCGCCGAGACCGCCAACCAGGGTAGCCAACTGGTGCGCACCGACGCCATTCGCGAGGCTCTGGAAAAAGCCCTGTCGGCCTATCCGCCGAGCTAGACTTCATGTGAGAACGCTTCGCAGTTCAGGCCTTCAACCGGAGAACAACCATGTTCCGTCGTCTCGCTTTACTGGCCATGGCCGCGCTGCTCAGTGCTTGCGCCGCCAATCAGCTCAACCATGACTTCGACGCCAGCCGCGACTTCGCCGCTTATCGCAGCTGGAGCTGGAAAGAACCGGCGCTGCAATATCGCCCGGATGATCCACGGATCAAGAGTGACCTGACCGAGCAACGCATCCGCCAAGCCGTCAGCGATCAACTTGATCAACGCGGTTTGCGTCCTGCCGCTGCGGGAGCCAAGGGCGACCTGAGCGTGCAGACCTACCTGATCGTCGAAGACCGTCAGCAGCAAGTCACCACCAACTACGGCGGCGGTTGGGGTGGCCCGTGGAACGGGTATTGGGGCGCGCCGATGTACAACGAAACCCGCAACATCACCTACAAGGTGGCAACGATCCAGATCGATCTGCTCGATGGCAAGGACGGCAAACTGGTGTGGCGTGGCAGCGATGAGCAGATGCTCAGCAGCACGCCGAACCCGCAGGATCGCAGCAACGCAGTGCGCGAAACCGTCAGCCGGATATTGGCCAACTATCCACCGCGCTAGTTCGCTGTAAAAAAAAGGGAGCCCAAGAGGCTCCCATTTTTTGCCCCACCACAAATCTCCCTGTGGGAGCGGGCTTGCTCGCGAAGACGGCGTGTCAGCCACATCCATGTTGAATGACACAGCGCATTCGCGAGAAGACGAGGTCTGCAGGGTTTTGTGCAGCACCAAATGGCGCGTTGCCATTAGCGCCGTCTACACTCAAATCCACCATCGGAGGTAGCGCTCGGCAACGCGCCGGCAAAGGAGTGCGCCATGTCGCCTCGTACGCAGTTCAACGGCCCGGCCCGGCAACGCGGGGCGATCGGGTTGATGGCGGCTGCCACCCTCAGTCTGGCGCTGGTGTTGATGCTGTTGGTGGTCGACACCGGTCGGTTGTACATGGAGCAGCGCAAGTTGCAGCGGGTGGTCGACAGTGCGGCGCTGGAAGCGGTCAGTCGCGGCGGCAATTGTCAGTCAGGCCTCAGTGCAGCCACTTATGCCGGGCAAAGCGCAGTGCGCAATGGCTACATCATCGATAGCAACAACACCCTCGCGACGACCTGCGGCAGTGTGCAGACCGCGGTCAGCGGGCTGCGCGCGTTTACCGTCGATGCCACCCGGTCGAGCGCGATCAAAGTGGTCGCCAGCCGCACGGTGACCACCAGTTTTGCCGGCGGCGTACAGGCCTTGTTCAGCGGCTCGGCGGTCAGCCTGAACACCACGCTCAACGCCTCGGCCGTCGCCGCGCAGCCGACCCCGACGGTTGCGCAACTGAACATCCGCAGTACGCTGGCGAGCATCAACACCGCCCAGTCGAACATTCTCAATCCGCTGTTCTCCGGGCTGCTCGGCGGCAACGTCAACCTCACGGCACTGGGTTGGGACGGTCTGCTCAACACCGACATCAACCTGCTCAGCTACCTCAATCAACTGGCGATCAACCTCAACGTCGCCGCCGGCAACTACACGCAACTGCTCAACACCCAGGCCACGGTCACCCAACTGATTCAGGCGGCCGCGACGGTGGTGCAGCTCAATGGCGCGACCGCGACGGTGATCACTGCGCTGGGTCAGCTGCAGGTTGCGGCGATCAATGCTGCGCCGGTCAAACTCGGCGACATCCTGCAGTTGCAGACCGGCACCACCGCCGCCGGGCTGGATGCCAACCTGCAACTGCTGCAACTGATTCAGGGTGTGGTGCAACTGGCCAACAGCAAAAGCGCGGTGGCCGCGACCTTGCCGATCAGCGTGCTGGGGCTGGCGAATGTCACGGTGCGGGTCAAGGTGATCGAGCCGCCGCAGTTCTCGGCGATTGGTGATCCGGCGCGGGCCAAGGCCAACCCATTGGGGGCGGATCGGATTTATGTGCGCACGGCGCAGATTCGCACCTTCATCTCGGTGAATCTGCCGGTATTGAGTGGGGTGGCTGGGTTGACCAATGCCGTGCTCGGATTAGTGGGTGCCTTGACGCCGACTTTGAATGCGCTGCTGCACCTGGATCTGGCGGCCACATTGAACTCAGTTCTCTGCCTGCTTGGAGCCGGTTGCGAGCAACTGGCCCCGAGACTCCTGCCCTCTCCGGAAATCGATATCAGTCTGGATGCGGGCGGTGCTCAAAGCTATGTCACGGATTACAGTTGTCCGACAGGTACGACTGGAGTAAAGAGCCTGACTGCCCATACCATCACCTCCATTGCCGATCTCAAACTCGGCAAGATCGATCCGGCCAACGCCTTTTCCTCGTCCGCCGAACCGACGGTCACGCCGTTGCCGCTGATTGATCTGGGCATCGAGACTTGCTACGGGCTATTCGGCTGCGACGCGAGCAGCCACGTTCAGTTCGGGGCCGGAGGAATCGGGATCATGCTCGACACCAGCGTCGCGAAAAACACCCAGGACCTGCTGTTTTCCAGCGTGAACGCCAGCGTTCCACCGTTCAATACACCGGCCAACCTCAAGCTGCTACCCAGCGTGCAGTCAGCGGCACCAACCACTGACATCGTTGGCAGCCTCGCCGGGACTCTGGCCGGCATCAACCTGACTGTCTACAAACCGCAGGGCAGTAATCCTTTGGGCTCTATCGTCACCGGGGTCGCTTCTTTGATCAGCGATGTCACCAACAAATTACTGCCGGTGGTCACTAACTTGCTGGCACCTTTGCTCGACCCATTGCTCAACAATCTGCTGAAAAGCCTGGGCATCAACCTTATGGACGTCGACGTCGGTGCCAACATGACCTGCGGCCAGACCGGCAAGGCCTATCTGGTGATCTAGGCGTCCGGGGCAATCGGCAACTCGATGCTGAAACGTGCGCCCTCCAGCGAGTTGCGCACGCTCAAATGACCACCCATGTTTTCGATGATGCCGTAGCTCACCGACAGCCCCAGCCCGGTGCCGACGCCCACCGGTTTGGTGGTGAAGAACGGTTCGAAAATCCGCTCCAGCAAACGCGGCTCGATGCCGCCGCCGTTGTCCTCGACCCACAGCCGCACCTTATGCTCGTCGCGCTCGGCATAAATCGAGATCCATGGCTTGAACGATGAGTCTTTCTCGCGTTTGCCGAGCAGCGCATCGCGGGCGTTGACCATCAGGTTGATCAGCACCTGCTCCAACTGATCGACGTAACCGCGCACCTGCACGCTGAAAGCGGTTTCGCTGATCCGCAGGTCGACGCCTTTGCCGCGCATGCCTTCGGCCAGCAACGACAAGGTGCCTTCGATGGCCGAGGCCGGGTTGAACAGTTGTTGCTCGATCTCCGAACGACGGCCGAACACGCGCATGTGATCGACCACTTTCGCGGCGCGCTGTACCTGGGCGTCGATGCGATTGAGTTTGTCGGTCAGATAGTCGATCTGCACATCACCGTTACCCAGGCGCTTGAGCACGTTTACGATGGCCATGCGCATCACGTTCAGCGGCTGATTGATTTCATGGGCCAGACCAGTGGCCATTTCGCCGAGGGTGGCCATTTTTGCGCTTTGCGTGAGTTGCTGCTGCGAGCGCCGCACCTCGGTGTTATCGCGGCCCACGGCCTGCACCTCAAGCAGGCGCCCGTGTTCATCGAACACCCCGCGATCGGACCACACCCACCATGCATGTTCGCGCCCGGGTAATTGCAGGCTGATTTCGGCGGTGCTCACCGGCAGCTCCGGCGTCAGCAGTGCCAGACGCTGGACGAAGGCGGCGCGTTGTTCGTCGGACATCCAACTGCCCAGATCGACCCCCGGCAATTGCTCCGGGGTGCATTCCAGATAAGTCGCCAGCGGCCGATTGCCGAAGGTCAGCGTCAGGTCCGGGCGATAACGGCAGATCATCGCCGGCGAGTCTTCCACCAGAATCCGGTAACGCTCTTCGCTGTGTCTGACCTGTTCGGCGGCGAGGGTCGCTTCGGTGACGTCCAGCCACAGCCCGACGGCTTCGACCGGCAGACCAAGATCATTGCGCAGCAGTTTGGCTTCGTCGAGCAGCCAGTGGTAGTCGCCGCGTGCGTCGCGCAAGCGAAAACGCGCGCGCGCCGAGCCTTCGCGCAACAGTTGCCGGGTGCGAGCGAAATACAGCTCGCGGTCTTCGGGGTGAATCAGTTGCACCCAGTCGGCGGCGCAGCCCTCGGCCGGCGTCCAGCCCAGCAGCGGCTGCAGGCTGGCGCTGAAGAAGTCGGAAAGCAGCGCACCCTCGACGTAGTGCTGCACATAAATCACCGCCGGCGAACTGGCGATCAGGTTATCCAGCCGCGCATGGGCGGCTTCGGCGCGTTGCTGCTGGTTGCGCGTGTCGCTGATGTCGAGCATGAATCCCACCAGTCGCCGCTGTTCACCGGTGCCGGCGACCTGGCCCTGAACGCGATACCACAAGGGCGTTTGTCCGGGGCTGCTGCGGTGCAGGCGCACGCACAGGGTCAGGGGCTCGCCGTGCAATTGCAGGGCATGCAGACGACTGCGCAGTTCTTCGCGGTCGGCCGGATGAATCAGTTCCAGCCAGTCTTGCAGCGAGATGCGAGCACGGTCCGCCGGCAACACATCGAGCAGCGTAGGCGCCAGCAGCATGTCGTCGCCAAGCATTTCCCACCAACCGGTGCCGAGCAGGGTCTGCAGCGATTCGAGGCGTTCGCTGTATTGATGATGCTGCTGTTCTCGCAGGCGGCTGAGCAGCGGGCCGGCCAGTGCGCTGGTCAGGGCCATCCAGTCGCGGTCGTTCAGGTGCGGGGCGGCAATGTCCACGGTGTAGAAGCCGCAGAGCAGCCACGCCACCACCCCTCGATCATCGCTGTAGGGCACGGCGAACCCGTCGGCGTTGCCGAACGTGGCCTCCACCCGCGCGTGTTCGTACAAGCCATGATGGGCGCCGAGGCGTTGCGGCGCGCTGCCGTTGAGGCTGTCGAGCGGCGTGCCCAGACGTTGGCCGTCCTGCCACAGCAGCGGCGCGTCGTGGGCGCGATATTGCTCGTAGATCTGCCAGCCCTGTGCCTGTTCGTCGAGCAGGGCGATGGCCAGACACGGGATATGCCAGCGCTGGGCGATGGCCTGCAATTGCTCGCTGAGCACCATCGGCAAACGCGTCAGGTTGCAGACGCGCAGGTGTTCGCTGATCTGCCCGGCGAGGGCCTGACAGGTTTCACGATTGCGCGACTGCTGGCGCTCCAGCAGCAGGTCGCCGATGTCCATCAGTTGCAGCATCCAGCCCTCGGCCGAAGGCTGCACCCAACCGCGCAGGTGCAGGGTCTGATCGCTGAGGCCGGGAAAATCCAGATCGAGTATTTGCCCTTGCCAGTCCTGCGGGCGGCCTTCAATTGCCAACGTACTGTGCGCGAGTAAATAAGCCGACAACGGCAGCGGCGAGTCGTGGGGTGGCTGTTGCGCGAGTTGGTGGCGCAACGGCCCGGCGATCTGCAATACGCCGCCGTCGTGGTTCAGTTGCAGGTGCAGGCCCAGCGGCGGTGCGCCGAGATGATCGGGCAGTTCGTTGGCCGGCGGTGGCGCGCGCTTGAGCAGGCGCCCGAACAGATTGTCGCCGGCGGTCAAAATTTCAGGCTCGACGCGGCGGAGAGGGTGGCGGGCAGACTCGGCACTGCACCCACGCCCGGCAGCACCAGAAATGGAATGACCTGATTGAGCTTGCTGGTGGGGTAATCGACTCTGACCGTCAGCGTACCTTGAGTGGCGTCATACACCGCCGAGGTATCGACGCCGACCACCAGGTTCAGCGCGGATGGCACCCACTGCAACTGTTGGGTCAACGCGGTGTTGGCAGTGCTCACCACCACGGAAGCATAACCGGGAGTGTTGGGGTCGACTGCGACGCTGCGGCGCACCGCTTCAGATGTCGCCTCGTTGAAAGTCTGCATCAATACAAACGGCAGGCTGTAGCTGACCAGCGCGTAGAACACGGCGAAAAAAATCACGAATACCAAGGCGAATTCGATCGCCACTGCGCCTGCCTGTGATTTTGCGAAGCCGGTTTTCATGAGTGCGTCTACCCTGACTTTCACTGCGTAGTATCAGCATAGAATCATTCAGCAAAATCGGATGGATTTAACCGGATGCAGAGTTTAGTTCTCCTGATCTGGCTGGCCCTATGCGCCGCCCAGGATGCCCGGCAACGGCGTATCGCCAATGTGCTGACGTTCGGTGCAGGAGCGCTGGCGCTGATCCATTTGCTGGCGACTGGCACGACCTGGTTCGGAGCCGATGCGCAGCAGGGATGGTGGGCCGCCGCGATCGCCCTGATGTTGACCGTTCCTGGGTATTTCATGGGCCGGATGGGCGCAGGCGATGTGAAATTAATGACAGCCATGGGCCTTGCGACGAACGGTTTATTCATTCTTTGTGCGTTTATCGGCGCTGGTATCGCCAGTTTACTCTGGCTGCTGGTCGCGCCAAGAGTCTGGCTTCATATGAGTCAATGGCTTAGAGAACGTCTTCGATATTTAGAGCCAGGAGCGTCAAAGAAGCTGCCATTTGCACCGTTCGTGCTGGCAGGTGTACTGGCTTCGATACATTGGATCCATTAGTCGCCAGATGCCACTAGTCCTATGTACATAGTCGGAAAGTGCGTCTACTTTCAAATGAAGTCGTTACATCGCCAAAGTGCAGAAAAAGTCAGCTTTGGCCCGAGCAATGGAGTGGTTCGTGAACAAGCTTACGTCGGCGGTAAAAGTGCTCGTGGTCGATGATCAGCCGTTGATTGTCGAAGAGTTGTGCGAGTTTCTCGAAAGCAGCGGTTACCGCTGTGTGCCGTGTGAATCCAGCACGCAGGCGATCGAACGGTTCAGCGAAGACGCGGAAATCGGTCTGGTGCTGAGCGATCTGCATATGCCGGACATGGATGGCATTCAGTTGGTGCAGGAGCTGCAACGCATCAGCGGCAAACACCGGGTGTTCGAAGCGATCATGCTCACGGGGCGCGCCGACAAACAGGACGTGATCAAGGCCCTGCGTGCCGGGATTGCCGACTACTACCAGAAGCCGATCCAGCTGGATGAACTGCTCGAAGGCGTGAAGCGTCAGGAAGCGGCCCTGCAAGAGCGGCACAAGAATGTCCAGTTGGGGCACCTGAACCAGAAGCTGCAGTTTCTCTCGGAATCCATCGATGATCTCTACCAGGACCTGGACAAGGTTCGGCGCAATCCGGCGGCGGTGGTCAAAGACATGCTCGGCGGCGACGGCGCCGAAGCCGAGCAGGAGATCCCGGCGATCTTCAATCAGCTGTCGCCACGGCAACTGGATGTGGCGCGGCTGGTGGGCAAAGGGCAGACCAACTATCAGATCGCCTGCGAGTTGGGCATCACCGAAAACACCGTGAAACTGTATGTCTCGCAGGTCTTGCGCCTGACCCATATGCACAACCGCACCCAGTTGGCATTGGCGCTATCACCGAGTGCTTCGGCCGCCCGTCAGCGTGTGACAGCACACTGATCTTGATTGCCTGTTCCTCGCGGGCAGGCAGTCAATTCTTCCAAAACACCCTGAGTGAATTACCCGGCCTGCGTCTTCGGTTTGGGGAACAGATTGTCCAGGGTTTCCAGCAGGCGCACGTGGTAGATCGGCTTGCGAAACAGGTCCAGCACCTGCAGGCGCAGCATGTCGCTGACGTCTTCCATGTCGGCATGTCCGGAGGTCACGATCACCGGCAGATGCTGGCGTGAGGTGTGCTCGCGCAGACGCTTGATCAGCGACATGCCGGACTCTTCCGGCATACGCAGATCGGTAATCACCAGGGCGATATCCGGAAAGCGGGTGAGGTGATGCAGGGCGAGTTTCACCGAGGTGGCGGTGTGACAGACAAAGCCCTCGCCCTCCAGTAACTCGGCCAGCTCAAGCAACGCGTCCTCTTCGTCGTCAACCAGAAGCAACTGTTGGCGGGGGAGCGAGGAGGCAGTCATGGGCAGTCCCTGAAAAGCTGGAAGTGAGATCGAGTGTAGCGCGACATTCGCCGGACGCGACTCACATCAGGGGGTTTGCACCGGAGCGGTTTGCGCAGTGCCGCCAAGGGATACCAGCACGCTGTTGAAAATCGCCAGCACCTTGGCACCAACCGGTGTCACGAACACCACGACCACTACCGCCACCATTGCCACCACAATCGCGTACTCGATGGCCGACGCGCCTTCAGTACTGGTCAGAAAGGCCCGCGCACGCATCAACAGATATTCAACCACCATGAGCATTCTCCTTTGCGTCAGCCCTTGGCCACACGCTGGAAATTCACTTGCCTCGTCAACGCCCGGACGCGCGATTGCTCACCCGCGCGGGCATTGAAAGGGGGCGAGCGGGGGGGATCAAGGCGTAGGCCGGACCTGCGCCGTTCCGCCGAGACTGGTCAGAACTGAGTTGAAAATCGCCAGTACCTTGTTGCCGACAGGTGTCACGAACACCACGACGACCACGGCTACCATTGCCACCACGATTGCGTACTCGATTGCCGACGCCCCTTCCTCGCTTTTGAGAAACAGACGGGCCCTGGCTAGCAGATATTCGAGAATCATACGTCCACTCCTTTGCGCCTCTGGCGCCGATCCCACGCTACAGCGGCATGCTTTCACCGTGCTATCAGAGCATTGTCAACAAACCCCTGCTCAACAACTGTAAGAACGGATTAATCACAAAGGATTAACCAGAACGTTAGTCGAGCCAAACCCTACAGTTAATTGGCCAGGACTCATACTTTAGTGAGTTATTTTCCTGTCAGAAATGGCGTTTTGGCTCGGATCAGCTAGCTTGGAAATAGCGAAATCGTTGCATGTTCATAGCTGCCTGATCGCGAAAAATTCTCTCGGCAGGAAGTACTGGCTGTCGGTGCAGTGAGGAAAGGGAGAGCCGTCATGAACAGTCGCGTCACCATGGGTTTTGCAGCCGTTCTGCTGCTGGGGGCAATCGTCGTCGGCTACTGGGGCCTGATGCTCAGTCGGCAACCGGCTCCCGTTGCCCAAGTGCCTGCCGCCCCGGCAGTCGCCATGGAAAAAACCCTGGCCGCCGCCGAAGATCAGACCCGCCAGCCAGTGGTCGTGCTGTTGCACGATGTGCCGCCGTTCACGCCGCTCACGGCTGCCGATGTGGCGGTGGAGAAACTGCGCAGTGCGCCAGCCGGCAGCCTTTCCAGTGTCGAGCAAGCGGTGGGTCGCACGCCGTGGCGGCACTTGAGCGCAGGCACCTGGCTCAACGACGAAAGCTTTCAGGCCGGTGGCTCACTGGCGCGGATGATTCACAGTGATGAGCGCGCGCTGACCGTGGCCGTAGATGAAGTGATCGGCGCCGCCGGGCAACTGATTCCCGGCGACTACGTCGATGTGCTGCTCTACCTGCGTCAGGACGCGAGCAATCTGCAGCAGTCGGCGCAGATCGTGGTGCCGGCCATGCGCGTACTCGGTGTCGGTGAGCAATACGGCCTGACCAACGACGGCCAACCCGCCACCCCGGCCTTGAGCGCCGACGAAAAACTCAAACAGGATCAACGCCGGATCGCTGCACGCACCGTGGTGCTGGCGGTGCCCGAACAATTGCTCAGCCGGATGATGCTCGCCACTCAGGTCGGCACGTTGCGCCTGGCCGTGCGCAGCAGCGAAGAACAGCGTCTGGCCAAGTACTGGGCCGGTGAAACCCAGTCACCGGCGCACGTGGACAACGCCAACAGCCAGCTCTTCCAGTTCACCCAACTGGCCCTCGGTGCCGCGCCAAAAGCGCCGGCCGCTGGCGGCCATGGCGGTGCGCGGCCGATGGAAGTGATCCGCGGCAATCAGCTTTCCCAACAAGCCCCATGACTGAGCAAGGATCCACGTGCATGCAGAGTCGATTCAGGCCGCTATTAACACCTGTCGTCCGGGCCTTGATACTGATGGGACTGTCGATCAACGCCGCCGTCGCGGCCACCGGCAATTGCTCGGCACTCGGCCGTATGCCGCCGGTGATCGAGATCGGCGAAGGCTTCCAGCAGGACATCCAGTCGCCCGTGGCAATCACCCGCGTGGCTATCGGCGACCCGAAGATCGCTGATGTGCACGACACCGGCAGCGCCTCGTTTCTACTCACCGGCGTGGCCCCCGGCGCCACCAGCCTGATGGTCTGGACGTCGTGCTCCAGTGAGCCGCGCCAGAGCATGGTGTTCGTCAAGGGCAGTGCCACTGCCGCACTGACCAGCGCCAGCAGAATGCCTTCCGATGATCCGACGCTGCCCTCGCAAGTGCAGACCGACATTCGTTTCGTCGAAGTCAGCCGCACCAAACTCAAGGAAGCCACCGCTTCGCTAATCGGTACACGGGGCAATTTCCTGTTTGGTTCGCCCGGTACGTTGCCACCGATCGACGGCGTGCCGACGCCGAGGCTACCGGTGGATAACGGCCTGTTCAATTTCTCGTGGATCGGCGGCAAGACCATGGCGATCATCAACGCGCTGGAAACCAGCGGTTTCGCCTACACCCTCGCACGCCCCAGCCTGGTGGCGTTGAGCGGGCAGAGCGCAAGCTTTCTGGCCGGTGGTGAAATCCCGATTCCGGTGCCCAGCGCCGGCAGCGACAACGTGTCGATCGAGTACAAGGAGTTCGGTATCCGCCTGACCCTGACCCCGACCGTCATCAGCCACGACCGCATCGCGCTGAAAGTCGCACCGGAAGTCAGCGAACTGGATTTGAGCAACGCCGTGCAGATCGCCGGCACCACCGTGCCGGCCCTGACCATCCGCCGTACCGACACCAGCGTCTCGCTGGCCGATGGCGAAAGCTTCGTGATCAGCGGCCTGATCAGCACCACCAACAGTTCGCAGGTGAACAAGTTTCCGGGGCTGGGCGATATCCCGGTGCTCGGCGCCTTTTTCAAAGGCTCGCAGATCAGACGCGAAGAGCGCGAACTGCTGATGATTGTCACCCCGCACCTGGTGCAGCCTCTGGCGGCGGACGCGCAACTGCCATCGCTGCCGGGGGAAAAACTGCGCAACTACGATCCGAATTTCTACCGCATGTTCTTCCTCGAAAACGGCAACTTCGACAAACGCAGTGGGCTGTCCCAATGAACCAGAACCTCAGCCAGACTTTTCTGGCGATCACCCGTAACAGCACCGATCTGGAGTGGCTGCAAGGCGCACTCGCGCCGCTGGGCCAAGTGGTGAGCGCCGGGGCCGGGAGCCTGGACGAGTTGCTGGCGCTGGTCGATGTCACCTTCGCCAGCCTGGTGTTCGTCGGCCTCGATCGCGACCATGTGGTGGCGCAGAGTGCGTTGATCGAAGGCGCGCTGGAAGCCAAGCCGATGCTTGCCATCGTTGCGCTCGGCGACGGCATGGACAACCAACTGGTGCTCAACGCCATGCGTGCCGGCGCCCGGGATTTCGTCGCCTACGGTTCGCGGGCCAGTGAAGTCGCCGGGCTGGTACGGCGCTTGAACAAGCGCCTGCCACCGGTGGCGGCCAACACGCATCTTGGCGGCCTCACGGTGTTGTACGGTACGCAGAGCTATTGCGATGGCGCGCTGCTGGCCAACCATATGGCGCAGGTGGTGCAAAAGAGCGGACAACAGACCCTGCTGTTGGATCTGGGGCTGCCGCGCGGCGACAGCCTGGCGTTGCTCGGGCTCGAGAGTTCGTTCCACTTCGGCGATGCCTTGCGTCACTTGCGCAGGCTCGACGCGACCCTGATCGACAGTGCCTTCACCAGCGCTGAAGCGGGGCTGCGGATTCTGGCGTATGCCAGCAGCGACGAGCCGCTGGAAGGCACCAGCGCCGCCGAGCTGTACATGTTGCTCAGCGCCTTGCGCCAACACTTCCAGCACATCGTCGTGAACCTCACCGGGCAGTCCGACAGTGAAGCCTTGCGCACCTTTGTCAGCCACTGCGACAAGCTGATCTGGTACACCGATCAGAACGTGCTCAACTGCCGCCGCAACCTGGCCGTGCTCAATCTTTGGCGCGAGAAAGGCATGAAGCTCGACCACGCGCGTTTGCTGGTGGACGGCTATCTGGGCAGCGTTGCCCCGGATGCTGAAACCCTGGGCAAAACCTTCAACCTCGAAGTGATCGCGGTATTGGCGGCCAACACCGAAGTGCGCCTGAACGCCAAGAACCAGGGCGTCAGCCTGTTCGAACTGGCCCCGCGGGAAAAACTCACGCAAAGCCTGCGTGCTCTCGGTGAGCGTCTGGCCAAGCGCTCCGAAGGCCTGGCCAAACCCAAAGTCACCTGGTTCGACCGCTTGCGAGGCACCTCATGAGCGCGGAAAAACTGTTCGGCGCGGTGCAGCGCGGCGCGACCGGTAATACCGATCACGAAGGCCTGAAACTGGTCCTGCACCGCTACATCATCGACGCCATCGAAGAGTCGGGGAAAAACCTGCTGGAGGGCTCGCGCCAATTGCTGGCGCAGTTTGTCACCGACAAGGTCGCCGAATACATCGCCCGCCTGCACCTGGCGATTTCCCGTTACGAGATGGAGCGGCTGGCCGAAGAAATCGTCGACGAACTCACCGGTTTCGGCCCACTGGAAGTACTGCTGCGCGATCCGTCGGTGACCGAGATTCTGGTCAACGGCCCACACCGGGTGTTCATCGAGCGCGACGGTGTGTTGCATCAAAGTGACCTGCGCTTTATCGATTCGCACCACGTCGAACGGGTCATGCAACGGATTCTCGCGCCACTGGGGCGACGCCTGGACGAGTCCTCGCCGATGGTCGATGCGCGTTTGCCGGACGGCAGTCGGGTCAATGCGATCATCCCGCCGATCGCGCTCGACGGCCCCTGCCTGTCGATTCGAAAGTTTCGCAAGGACATGCTCAAAAGCAGTGATCTGATGGCGATGCAGACCATCGATCTGGCGATTTTCGAGTTCCTTCAGGAGGCGGTCGGCAAGCGTTGTAACGTGCTGATCAGCGGCGGTACCGGCACCGGCAAAACCACGCTGCTGAACATCCTCAGCCAATTGATCAACCCCCACGAACGTCTGGTGACCATCGAAGACGTCGCCGAATTGCAGCTCAGCCACCCGCATGTTGTGCGCCTGGAAACCCGTCCGCCGAATGCCGAGGGCCACGGCGAAGTCAAGGCCAGCGACCTGATCCGCAACGCCCTGCGCATGCGCCCCGACCGGATCATCCTTGGCGAGATTCGTGGAGTCGAGGTGGTCGATGTGCTGACCGCGATGAACACCGGTCACGACGGCTCGATGAGCACCGTACACGCCAACAATGCCCAGGATGCGTTGCTGCGGTTGGAGACGCTGGTGGGGCTGACCGGTCGCTCGATCGCCGAGCGCACCTTGCGCCAGATGATCTGCGCCGCCCTCGATGTGATCATCCAGCTGACTCGCATGCCCGACGGCCGCCGCTGTGTCAGCGAGGTGGTGGAAGTGGTCGGCATCCGTGAAGACGTCTACGTCACCAACACCTTGTTTCGCCTTGATCGGCGCACTGGTTTCGGCTTCCTGCGCGAAGCGGTCAATCCGGCGGGCGACAAGTTGCGCCACGAGACCCACCTGGGCTGACCGCATGGGACTTGCATCATGATCGGACCGGCCATTCTCATCCTCCTGTGTCTGATCCTGCTCGGGCTATCGATCTGGCTGTTCGTGCACGGTATCCACAAGACCAGCAACGAACGGGTTCTCAATCGTCTCGCGGCGGGGCAGCCGCAACTGGCCGCGCAGAAGCCGACCTGGGTCGGGCTTGAACGGATGTTTTTGCGCGCCGGGCTTGGCCGTCCCAGCGAGCGTTTCGGGCTGTGGATGACCCTGTGGGGCGTGGCGATTGTCCTGGGTTATCTATTGGCGGACTGGATCGGTTTGCTGGCGATGCTGTTGGCGCCGCCGCTGATCCTGCGCCTGTACATTTCCTGGCTGTACCACCGGCGGATCAAACGCATGATCGAGCAGTTGCCGCAGATGCTCGACTACACCGTACGCAGTCTCAAGTCCGGCCGCACCTTGAGCGACGCCGTCATGGGCGGCATCGAATCGAGCGAGGATCCGCTGAAAAAAGCCATGGGCCGGGTGCAGCGCAACGTGCAGCTGGGGGTCAATCTGCCGGATGCGGTCAGCGATTTCGCCGAACTCTACGAACAGGACGAACTGCGCATGTTTGCCCTCGGCCTCAAGGTCAATCATCGCTACGGCGGCAATGCCAGCGAGCTGTTGGAGAACCTGATCAAGCTGATCCGCGAACGTGACCAGGGCGCCCGGCAACTGCGCGCACTGACTGGCGAAACACGCATGACCGCGTGGGTGCTGGGTTCGCTGCCGGTGATTCTAGTGAGCTACTTCATGCTGACCAACCCCGGCTACATGCTCGGCATGTGGCACGACTCCGGTGGTCGGACCATGTTGATCATCGCCGTGGTGTTGCAAGTGACCGGTTGCCTGGCGCTGTGGCGCATGTTGCGGAGTATTTGAAATGGTCTATCTCGCCGCTCTGATGCTGCTGCTCGGCGCGCTGTTGCTGGTGGTCAATCACCTGCTGACCGAGCGCCGCCGGGTGCGCCAGGTCAACCAGCGTTTGCAGGGGCATCTGGTGCGCGAGAACCGTTTCGGTAACTGGCTGCGGGCTCTGGGTAACAGCAGGTTCGGTCAGCGCTCGGTGAGCATCGACAGCGAAACCCAGACCCTGCTCAGTCGCCTCGGCTGGCGCCGCGCCAGTGAGCGCTCGCTGTTCGCCGCCTGCCAGATCGGCACGCCGCTGCTGACGCTTGGGTTGGCGATCTTTCTCCAGGAAGTTTTTTTTCCGCACGCCGCCAACCGCTGGATCGTGCCGATGCTCGCCACCGGCGCCGGTTACCTGTTACCCAAGCGGCTGCTGGCTTACGCCGCCGGGCGTCGGCAGAAAACCATCGCCGTGGAAATCTCCACGTTCATTCCGCTGCTGCGCATCCTCTTCGAGTCGGGCATGGCGGTTGAACAAGCCTTGCGCGTGCTCAGCACCGAAGGGCAGAAACTGCTGCCGGAACTGACCCGCGAACTGCGCCTGATTCTGGCCCGGGTCGACTCGGGACTGGAGCTGGGACAGGAGTTGAACAAGACCTCGGTGATGCTGGCGGTCGATGAGTTCACCGACACCTGCGTGATCCTGCAGCAACTGATTCAGCAGGGTGGCGGGGCAATGAAATCGCTGCTGGCGCTCAAACAATTACTCGACGACCGCCGCCTCACCCGACTGCAGGAATACATCTCGAAGATGTCGGCGAAGATGTCGGTGGTGATGATGCTGTTTCTGTTTCCTGCCTTGCTGATCGTACTGGCCGGCCCGGGGTTCACCGCGATTACCCGGGCGTTTGCAAACTGACGTTGGCTCATGGAGAGCGTTTGATGAAAGCACTGATTGTCTTGGCAAGTGTGTTGTTGCTCGGTGGTTGCGCCACCGACGGTCAGGCGCCGTGGTCGGCGATGCTCGCACCGACCAGTTGCAGCAAACTCGATTCCGAACAGGAACTGGCACTGAACCTGGCGGACGATCTGGCCAACGACGGCAAACTGCACGCCAGCCTGGCCAACCTGCAAAGCCTGCCCGACAAACTGGTCGAGGTACGCCTGCGCAAGGCCAGGGTCTACCGCTTGCTCGGGCGCAGTGAAGCCGAGCCGCTGTATCGCGGTTTGCTCGGCACCTGTCTGACGGCGGATGCCGAACATGGCCTGGGACAGATCTATGCCGCCCGTGGCGACAACGGCCAGGCCCAGGCGCACTTGCAGCGTGCGGTACGTCTGGCGCCGACCAATGAAAAAATCCGCAACGACCTCGGCGTGGTCTATCTCAACCAGTTGCGTCTTGAAGACGCGCGCTTCGAGTTTCTGACCGCTATTGAACTCAAGCAGAACGATCAACTGGCCACGCTGAATCTGGTGAGCTTGTTGCTGTACCAGAACAACTGGCAGCAAGCTGCCGAAATCGTCAGCCGCGCGCACCTGACGCCGGAGCAGTTCGCCGACGCCCAGGCCCGCGCGGAAAAACTCAAGGTGCCGGCCAAGGCCCCGACCGCGGTTGGTAATCAAGTAGCGGTGGTGGCTGACCCACAACCGTCGACGCTCAAGTGACACTCCGGGAGATGACCATGAACACCTTGCACAGTGTTTATTGCCTGGCCCTGCTCAGCCTGCCGTTCGCCGCCCAGGCGATCGACGCCGGCCCGGCCTCGGCGCAGCAACAGGAAACCGAAGGCTGGCTGGTGCTGCAAAGTCGCAACCAGGCCGCCTCGCCCAAGCCGCAAACCGCCACGGCGGTGGAGCGGGAGCTGGCGCTGCAACGCTGGTTGAAGAAATACAAATACGAGATTCCGGATTTTTACGACCCGGATGCGGGCGGCAAGATCGAGACCAAGAACTAGGTTGATCGCAACGCTCAAGCGCGCAGGAGATGCGGCCTGAGCGGATACTGGATGGATTGTCTTGAAAATTGACGCCATCACTTTGACTTTTGTGTGGTATCAAAGTGATGGCTCGTATACATTCCCCGCGCCCGAACCAGGACGACCTGGTGGGACGGTAGGGATGCCTGAATCATGTAACGAACCCTGCTGAAACTGTTTCTCATGTTTTGGAAGGGAATCTCGCGTGACTATCGTATGCCTGCGCCGCTCTGCCCTGGCGCTCTCCATCTCCGCCGCCGCCGCCGCTTTGCACACCTCTATGGCTATCGCCGCCGGCGCGAGCCTGAACCACGATCTGAGTAGCGGCCCGCTGACCAGTAACCTGCAGAACTGGGGGCTGATCACTCTGAGCGGTAACGGCAATATCGCTCCCGTTTCCCAGGTGAGTACGACCTACGGCGCACAGCTCTCGGGGGTGACGGCGGATCAACTGCGCAACACCGGCAATATCCGGATTGACGGCGCCAGGTTCGGCACCGGGATCAGTCTTGGGACCGCTGGAGTGGTGCCGACCAAAATCGCCGGCGCGCTGCTCAACGAAGGCTCTATTTCAGTTCACGGTCTGGCCGACGCTGGCACCTCCAGCGGTATTTCCGATCTCGGCAGCACGCTGGGCGATTCGTTGGGCAACAGTGGCAGCATCGACGTCAGCGGCCAGACCGCCAGTGGCCTGCTGCTGGTGCATACCAGCATGACCGGGCTCAGCAACCGAGGCACCATCAATGCAAGCGGTACCGATGCATTGGGCGTATTGCTCGATGGTGCGACGCTGAGCCAGTCGGTCAACAACACCGGGACTATCCGTGCGACCGGTGCCAATGCCCAGGCATTGGTGTTCGAGGGCGTCAAGTTCAGCGGCGCAGCGGGTTCCGGCTCCACCAGGCTGTGGAACGGCGGAACCATCTCCGGCGAGGACATCGGTGTGCATGTCAGCGGCCAGGCCAGTGGCGCCCTGCCTTTCGGCATCTATCAAATGAACGGGTTGATCGAGGGTGGCAAGGCGGCGATCCAGGTCGATGACGGCGCGAGCTACTTTTATTTCTATGGCGGCGCGGTGAAGGGTGACTTGCTCGGCCTGTCTGGAGTACTGGTCGACGGTGATGCGACTTTCGACGGTTCGACCATCCGCTCCGGCTACGTCACCATCGAAGAGGGCACGCTGACCCTGATGAAGCCGCACACCACCTTCATCGGCGACTTCGATATGGAAGAGTCGAACTCGCTGCTGGAGATGTACCTGGGCAATGACACCAACCCGGCGCTGCCTGTGCTGAAAGTCACCGGCACCACCGATATCGCCCCGGGCGCGCAGCTGCGTCTGCTGGCGCGCTCCAGTGATTTTCGCGTGAGCCCCGGTGGAACGCGTTACACCCTGATCAGCTCGGGGAGTCTGGTCGGTGGCAACAACCTGACCGTGACCTCGACCTCCGCGCTGCTGGATGTGAAGAGTTTCGGTGTGGTCGGCAATGACATCACCAGTGTGGTGACGACCAAGTCGAGCGAGGTGCTGGCCGAGAACACCCTGGCAGTCGGCGGCAGTGATAACGCGGCGACGGCGGTCGGGCATGTGCCAGGACTGCTGGCACGCCTCGATGAACAGGATCCGGTGTTCCAGGCATTCGCCAACGCGAGCACCGATGCCGAACTGGCGCGCCTGAGTGAAACCCTCAGCCCGGATGTCAGCCGTGGTGTACTGCACGCGGCGACCAACAGTCAGACGCTGGTCTCGGGCGTGATCAATGATCGCTCCAGTCGCGCACGCTCAGCCACCGGCGCCCCGGAAAAAGGCGTATGGCTGCAAGCCTTGAGCAGCGATGCCAATCAGGACGAGCGTCGCGGTGTCGCCGGTTATGACGCCGACAGCCACGGGATCGCGGTCGGTGCCGATGGTCAGTTGAATGCCGATACCACACTGGGTCTGGCTTACAGCTACCTCGATACCGATGTGAAATCCGACCTCGGCAACAAGACCAAGGTCACCGGGCATGCGCTGACGCTGTACAGCAACTGGGTGCATGACAACTGGTTCGTCGACTCGACGCTGATGTACGGCTGGAACGATAACGAATCCAAACGTTATATCGCTGGCACTCAGGCCAAGGCTGATTACGACAGTGATGTATTCGGCGTAAGCGCACTGGCCGGTTACAGCCTGCGGCTGATGCCTGATGTGGTGCTGGAACCACAGGTCGGCGCGCGCTATGCCAACGTGGGCATGGATGCGTATCGCGAGAAGGGCAGCTCGGCGTCGCTGAATGTCGGCAGTCAGCGTTATGAAGTCGGTGAGATGGGCGTCGGTGCACGTCTGGCGGCGGCATTCGATGTCGGCAGCGGCAGCCTGGAACCGGAAGCGAAGCTGATGGCCTGGCATGATTTCATCGGTGACAAGGTCAGCACCACATCGGCCTTCGTGCTGGGGGGCGAGTCGTCCGTCAGCCGCGGTACCACGCCGGTGCGTGACGGCTATGAACTGGGCCTGGGCGCCAACTACCGCATGGGCGCGTGGAGCGTCGGCGGCTCTTACAACTATCTGACCTCCAGCGGTTTCGACTCCGACAGTTTCACCGCGAAGGTGCGTTACGCGTTCTGATCCACATCGGGTAAAACCTGTGGGAGCGAGCCTGCTCGCGAAGGCGTAGTGTCAGTCGGCAAAAATGCTGGCTGATCCACCGCTTTCGCGAGCAAGCCCGCTCCCACAGTGATGTGCGCTGCAATGTGAGAGCAAGCGGTCTGCCTGCTCAGTTGATTGATCTGACACCCTACAGTTGATAGCTGAAACTGATGCTGTAACGCGCCCGACGATTGAACGTATCCAGCGCTTCATCGGACATCGGCTTGGCGGCCTCCAACGCAATGTTGTAGTACTTGGCATCGCCAAAACGCAGGCCTACTGCTGCCGATGACAGGTCATTGCTCTGCACCGCCAGCTTGTTGAACCAGGTTTTCGAACGGTCCAGCACCACGTACGGCTGCAGGATGCGCACCCAGTTGCCGTCGCGATTGAAACTGTAGTTGACCTCGTAAGCCGCACCCCAGCCCTTGTCGCCCGATGCCTGATCGTCCGGGTAGCCACGGCCGAAATTCTGCCCGCCGAACACCGCGCGTTCGCTGTCAGGCAGGGTGTCATCACTCCAGTACAGCGCGGCCGACAGCACGCCTTGCCAGTTGTCGAAGAACTTGTCGCTTTGCACCCCGGAGAGGCGCAGGCGCAGGAAGTTCAGGTCCAGCGCCGGGTTGTTGGAATGCGCGCCCATGCTGTCCAGACCCTGATACACGCCACCACTGAGAATCCGCAGTTGCCGGGCATCGCTCTTGCGCCAGTCACCCTCGAATGCGAGGGCACGCACGTTGGTGCGCTCTTCGATGCTGAGCGGATAGCCGACCACGTCGTAGCGGTTTTTGTCATCCACTGCATAGAGCCGCGCTCCCGCGTTAAGCAGCTCGTTGGAGGCGGCAATGAACGGGTGGCTGACACCGATGGAGTAACGATCGTCCTCCTTGTGCGGTTTGAGTTCGAAGCCATCGCTGGTGAGCAAATTGGTGCCCGGATCGGCCCGGTAGCGCGAGGCAAACAGGCTCAGTTGCGTACCTTCGCTATTGAGGAACTGGTTGTAGTCCACACGGTAGTAGCGCTCGTGATCGTCGCCCGGTGGAAACAGACCGCTGAGGGTCAATTGCTCGCCCATGGCGGTCTGCGAGTTGCTGCTGACCCCCAGCAATGCCTGCGTGCCGTTGCGGTTATCTTCGGTGGTGCTCATGGTGCTGGTGAACGGTTTGCGGCTGGCCTGGGCCACCAGCGTCGTTGCACCGTCGGTGGTGCCGGGCGGCGGTACTTGCGCCTGGATGGTCACGCCGG
Organism: Pseudomonas sp. S3(2024); assembly: GCF_036861315.1. NCBI lineage: Bacteria > Pseudomonadati > Pseudomonadota > Gammaproteobacteria > Pseudomonadales > Pseudomonadaceae > Pseudomonas > Pseudomonas sp. S3(2024). The sequence continues at coordinate 516,155 of NZ_JAZAQQ010000004.1, forward strand.
GGATGCGGGTCATCAGGGTGGTGTAGCGTTCGAAGGTCTTGCGGGTCAGCGGGCGCTCGGCCTGGATTTTGGCTGCCAGTTCGTCGAGCAGGCCTTTGACCCGGCCGACATCGCCCTGCACCTGCACATCGCGCACATAACCTTCCACCAACACCACCCGGGCCACGCCATCGTCGAAACGCTGTTGCGGCAGGAAGGCATAGGACAGCAGATAGCCGTCCTTCTGGTAGCGCCGGGTGATGTCGCGTGTGGCTTCGATCAGGTCGGCGAGGCTGCTCTGGTGGCCGATCAGGGGTTTGTAGACTTCGGCCAGTTCGTTGAGCGGGTAGATCGTGCCGCCTTCGATCTGCACGGTTTTCAGGTTGATTTTGGTTTCCATCAACAGCGGCTGCGTCGTGGCCGCGCCGGGGTCGGGTACTTGCAGGGGCGTGGCGGCGGGGCGATAAGCATCTGCCGGCAGGTTCGGCACGGGCAGGTTACGCGTGGTTTCGTTGCTGTTGAGAAAGCTGGGCAGGGTGTCGGCGAGGGCGGCGGAACTGAGACTGAGGAACAGCAGGGATGCCATTACGCGCATAGGACACTCCATGGTCAGATCACAGCGCTGGGCTGAATTTTTCCTAAGAAAAAAGCGGAAGACTCGTGGGAATCTTCCGCCCTCAACCAAGCGTAGGCGCTGTAGGTGCGGCCGTCGAATCGGCCAGGTGCAATTTAGCGTTTGTTGCCTCCAAGAGCGCCGGTCAGGCCACCGAGTACACCGCCCAGACCTCCGGTTGCGGTGCCTCCGGTGGCGGTGCCGCCGCTGACCAGACCACCGACCGCACCGACGGTGGCGCCTACGTTGCTGACCACACCACCCACGGCGGTGGTGACCGGGTTGTTGGTGGAGGCAATGGTGTTGCCGATGCCGCTGACGGCGCCGCCAACCTGGCCAGTGAGACCGGCGACCGGCGCGCCCAGACCTGTCGCGGCGCCGACTTGTTGAGTGACGCTGGTGACCGCACTGGTGACTGGGTTAAGCCCGGCACCCACGGTGGCGCCGACGGTGGCCAGTGGCGAGGTGGTGGCGGTGATCGGAGTGCCCGAGCCGCCGAGTACGGTGTTGAGCGAAGCGATGGTGTTGCCCAGTCCGCCAGCCGTGACGCCGCCGGCGCTGACCACGCCGTTGGTGCTGCCGGCATTCAGACCGGAGCCGACGTTGACCACGGCGCCGCCGACAGTTTGCAGCAAGCCGGTACCGCCCAGACCGCCGCCGAGACCACCGCCCAATCCGCCACCGCTGCTGGTGCCGTTGTCCACCAGCCCGCCGGCTTTGCCGACGGCGGTGCCGACGTTGGTCAAGGCGCCGCCGACGGTGTTGGTCAAGGCGTTGCCGCCGCCAGCACCGGTGACTTGACCACCCACGCCTTTGACGGCGCCACCGACCTGGCCGAGGACACCATTGAGCGGAGCGCCGAGGCCGGTTGCATCGCCTACTTTGTCGGTGGTGCTTTCAACCATGGCAATCACTGGCACCAGACCGTTGCCGACACTTTTAGTCACCGAGCCCAGTGGGCCGGTGGTGGTGGCCAGGCTCAGGGTGTCGCCGAGCATGGTGACTTTTTCACCGACGCCGTCGAGCACCGGTGCCACTTTGGTGACCACGCCGCCGACGACCGGAACGCTGCCGGTGGCGGTCGCCAGTTTGCCGCTCAGGTCCGAGACGCCGGTACCGACATCTGAAACCACGCCGCCGACCGAGGACGCCGTGACGCCCAGGCCATTGTCGACCGTGCCCAGTTTGCCGATGCCGTTGGCCACGCCATCACCCAGGGTAGTGACCACATTGCCTGTGGTTTTTACTGCGCTTTGCACCACGCCGCCCACTACTGGAACGGTGCTCAAGGAGTCGCCGACCTGACCGACACCACTGCCGACGCCCGCGACGGTGTTGCCGACATCCTGCACCAGGGTGGTGGTCACCAGCGGGGTGGTAATCGGGTTGGTCGGGTTGGTTGGATCCGTAGGGTCTGTCGGATTGGTAGGATTGGTCGGGTTCGTCGGATTGGTCGGGTTGGTCGTGCCCGTACCGCCAGTGCCACCGGTACCACCTGTGCCAGCGGTATCGGTGCCGCCAGTACCGCCAGTGCCACTGCTACCGCCTGTGCCACCAGTGCCCGACGTCGCGCTGTCTGGCGAAGAGCTGCCGGAGCTGCTGTGATGGCCGCCACCGCCGCTGCTGCAGCCAGCGAGGCCAAGGGAGAGGATCAATGCCAGAGCTGTTGCCGATTTGCACCACACTTGAGTTTTCATGATTGAGATTCCTTGCACCTGTAACAACATTCGTCGTTTTCGATGGCTCACCGATCTGTCGCCGGTGATGCCTCGTCCGTGGTGCCAATCTCGATCGCGCGGTGCTTTTCCACCATTCTCAAGTTGGTATTAACGCCTTTATATATAAGGCGCCGCGCCGTGCCTAAGGACTAATACCCAGGATATAGACGCATAAAAAAAGGCCTTGAAAATCAAGGCCTGGAGTTTTTCAGAGTGCGGCGCCAAACGCGGAAAAACTTAAGTGATATATACACAATTTACAGGCTTGCCCGGGCGGATACTCAGGCAACCGGTTGCCACTGACCGACCATATGTTCCAGATCGCCGTTGCCGATCAGGCGCAACTCGCCGCTGGATCCCGGCGCGCTCGCCAGCAATGAGACCTCGCTGGGCAAGCGCACCGGTTTGCGAAAGTGCACGGCGATTTCAAGGTTGGCCTTGGGTAGATGATCAGCCAGCGCGGCGAGGGTTCGTGCCTTGTTCCACAGACCGTGAGCAATCGCCGTGGGAAAATCGAACAGCTTGGCACTGGCCGCGCTCAGGTGAATCGGGTTGTAGTCGCCCGAGACTTTGGCGTATTGCCGACCGATATCGGCCGGGGCTTTCCATTGCGCGACTTGCGTCAACACCTGGGACGGTTCCCAGTGTTGCTCAACGGGTTCGCCGTCGAGTTTCACGCCGCGACAGAGCATCTGGCTTTCGGCTTCCCACAGCGGCCCGAGTTGATCATCGAGGCTGGTCAACACCTCGAAGGTCGCGCCTTTGGGATGCGGCTGCAGGTTATGGGCGCGGACGCTGACTTGCGCGCGACTGATCCCGCCCATCGGCCGCAACACGCGAATGCGGTTGCTCAGGTGAATCAGCCCCAGCAACGGGAACGGAAACGCCTTGGCCGTGAGCAATTGCATCTGCAGGGCGAACGCGAGGATGTGTGGATAAGTTGGCGGCAGCAGGCCGTCATCGGTAAAGCCGCAGACCTTGCGATAGGCCGCCAGTTTTTGCGGGTCGACATCGACCCAGCAGCGCAAACCGCTGTCGGGCAGTCGGGTGCCGGTGATCTTGCGCCGTGTCGCGGCCCGCGCGTACAGGCCGGGCAGGCTCGGTTCACGGTCGAGGGTGTGCCATTCAATGCTCATGCCTATGCCCCCAGAACACTTTGTCCACAGACCCGCAATGCCTGGCCGGTAAATGCGCCGGTGCCCGGTTGCGCCAGCCACGCGACGGCTTCGGCGACGTCTTGCGGCAAGCCGCCCTGGCCCAGCGAACTCATGCGCCGTCCGGCCTCACGCAGGCCGAACGGGATATGCGCGGTCATCTGGGTTTCGATGAAGCCCGGGGCCACGGCGTTGATGCTGATGCCGCGTTCGTGCAGCGTCGGCGCCCAGGCCTGAGCCAGGCCGATCAGGCCGGCCTTGCTCGCGGCGTAGTTGGTCTGCCCGCGATTGCCGGCGATGCCGCTGATCGAGGCCAGCAGAATCACCCGCGCATTGTCGTGCAGGGTGCCGCTGTCGAGCAGCGCCTTGGTCAGCACTTGCGGGGCATTGAGGTTGACCGCCAGCACCGCGTCCCAGAATTCCGGGGTCATGTTGGCCAGGGTCTTGTCGCGGGTGATCCCGGCGTTGTGCACCAGAATATCGAGGCCGTCCGGCAGCTGTTCGACCAATTGCGCCGCGGCGTCTTCGGCGCAGATGTCGAGGGTGATCGCCCGGCCGCCGAGGCGCGCGGCGAGGGCTTCCAGATCGGTCTTGGCCGGTGGTACGTCGAGCAGAATCACCTCGGCGCCATCGCGGGCGAGGGTCTCGGCAATCGAGGCGCCGATCCCGCGTGCCGCGCCGGTGACCAGCGCCTTGCGTCCGGCCAATGGCCGGGTCCAATCGGTGACCGGCGTGGCGCACGGGCTCAGGCGAATCACCTGCCCGGAAACAAAGGCACTTTTCGGAGACAGGAAAAACCGCAACGGCCCCTCAAGCTGATCTTCGGCACCCTCACCGACATAGATCAGTTGCAGCGTGCCGCCGCTGCGCAGCTCCTTGGCCAGCGAACGCGAAAAGCCTTCGAGCGCTCGCTGTGCACTGGACGCAAACGGATCGCGCAGGGTTTCCGGGGCGCGGCCGAGAATCACCAGGTGCGCACTGCTGTCGAGGTTTTTCATCAACGGCTGGAAGAACTCGCGCAGCTGTTTGAGCTGGTCGGTGTGCTGCAGATCACTGGCGTCGAACACCACGGCCTTGAGTTTCGGCCCGTGCCCGGGAATCCACGCGGCGGCCAGCGACGGTTCGGTGCCGTAGCTGTAGATCGAGTCGGTCAGGCGATTGGCGAACGCATTGACCCGCTCGGCCAGCGGCCCGCCACCGATCAGCAGCGCGCCGTCCACCGGCCGCAGGCGTCCGGCCTGCCAGCGTTCCAGCCGCACCGGCGACGGCAGGCCCAAAGCCCCGACCAGACGGTGGCCGATGGATGAGTTGGCGAAGTCGATATAGCGGTCAGACATGGAACGCTCTCCAAAAGTTGGGGTTCAAAGTGTGGACTACCAACGGCAATCAATCGTTCGATCCACGCAATAAGGCCTACGCTAGAACAGCAGAGTAGACCACCGTCCCTGTGGGAGCTGGCTTGCCAGCGATGGCGGAGTGTCAGCCACTGGAAATGCTGGAGGTGCCGGCCCTATCGCTGGCAAGCCAGCTCCCACAGGGTTTCCATGAATTCGGATCAACAAGGAGCTTTTCATGAGTCAGCTGCGCCGCGTCGCCATCATCGGTGGTAACCGTATTCCTTTCGCCCGTTCCAACGGGCCGTACGCCACTGCCAGCAATCAGGTGATGCTCACTGCTGCCCTGGAAGGCCTGATCGAACGCTACAACCTGCACGGCCTGCGCATCGGCGAAGTGGTGGCGGGTGCGGTGCTTAAATTGTCACGGGATATGAACCTGACCCGCGAGTGCGTGCTCGGCTCGCGGCTGTCGCCGGCCACCCCGGCCTATGACATCCAGCAAGCCTGCGGCACCGGGCTGGAGGCAGCGCTGCTGGTGGCCAACAAAATCGCCCTCGGCCAGATCGATTGCGGCATTGCCGGTGGCGTCGACACCACCTCGGACGCGCCGATCAGCGTCAGCGAAGGCTTGCGCAAAATCCTTCTGCAGGCCAACCGCGCCAAGACCACCGGCGACAAGCTGAAAACCTTTCTGCAACTGCGTCCGCGGCACCTGATCCCGGAATTCCCGCGTAACGGCGAGCCGCGCACCGGCCTGTCGATGGGCCAGCACTGCGAACTGATGGCGCAGACCTGGAACATCCCCCGTGAGGAGCAGGATCAACTGGCCCTCGAAAGCCATCACAAACTCGCCGCGTCCTACAGTGAAGGCTGGCACAACGACCTGATGACGCCGTTCCTCGGCCTGACCCGCGACAACAACCTGCGTCCGGACCTGACCCTGGAAAAACTCGCCACGCTCAAACCCGCTTTCGAAAAAAGCGCGAAGGGCACGCTGACAGCGGGCAACTCCACGCCACTCACCGACGGCGCCTCGGTGGTGCTGCTGGGCAGCGAGGAATGGGCGAAGGAGCGTGGTTTGCCGATCCTCGCCTACCTGCGCGATGGCGAAGCGGCGGCGGTGGATTTCGTCAACGGCGCCGAAGGCCTGTTGATGGCGCCGGTGTATGCAGTGCCGCGCCTGCTGGCGCGTAATGGGTTGACCCTGCAAGACTTCGATTACTACGAAATTCACGAAGCGTTTGCCGCGCAGGTGCTGTGCACGCTCAAGGCCTGGGAAGACCCCGAATACTGCAAGACGCGTTTGGGGCTGGACGCACCGCTGGGTTCGATCGACCGCAGCCGGCTGAATGTGAAAGGCAGCTCGCTGGCGGCGGGGCATCCGTTTGCCGCGACCGGAGGGCGGATTGTCGCCAACCTGGCAAAACTGCTGGATGCGGCCGGCAAGGGCAGGGGGCTGATCTCGATCTGCGCGGCGGGCGGCCAGGGTGTCACCGCGATCATCGAACGTTGAGCCCGCTCCCATAGGGGGAAATGAATGCCAATGTCAGATTCTGTCGCAAATGCCCTCGACGCTGATTGCCAACATTTCAAACGGGCTCAGCTATGATCGGCAACGGTCGATTATTTCGGCACAGTGTGTGCATCCACAGGGTTCACAGGTCGGCAACCCCTCCCCGTAGCGCGAGGATTGCCGTATAACGAGTGACATTCGCGTGTTTGGTAATAAAGGACCCACAATAAAAGCTGATGAAGACTCCAAAACGCATTGAACCCCTGATCGAAGACGGTCTGGTCGACGAAGTGCTGCGCCCACTCATGAGTGGTAAAGAAGCAGCTGTTTATGTGGTGCGCTGCGGTAACCAGTTACGTTGCGCGAAGGTTTACAAGGAGGCGAACAAACGCAGTTTCCGCCAGGCAGCCGAGTATCAGGAAGGCCGCAAGGTGCGTAACAGCCGGCAGGCGCGAGCGATGGCCAAGGGTTCGAAATTCGGTCGCAAAGAGACCGAAGACGCCTGGCAGAACGCCGAAGTCGCGGCGCTGTTCCGTCTGGCCGGTGCCGGCGTGCGAGTGCCCAAGCCGTACGACTTTCTGGATGGCGTGCTGCTGATGGAACTGGTGGCCGACGAATACGGCGATGCCGCCCCGCGTCTGAACGATGTGGTGCTGGAGCCGGATCAGGCCCGCGAGTATCACGCGTTCCTGATCTCGCAGATCGTGCTGATGTTGTGTACCGGTCTGGTGCACGGTGACCTCTCGGAGTTCAACGTGCTGCTGACCCCGACCGGCCCGGTGATCATCGACCTGCCGCAGGCGGTGGATGCCGCTGGCAACAACCACGCGTTCAGCATGCTCGAGCGCGATGTGGGCAACATGGCTTCGTACTTCGGGCGCTTTGCCCCGGAGCTGAAGCAGACCCGCTACGCGAAAGAAATGTGGGCGCTGTACGAAGCCGGCACCTTGCACCCCAACAGCGTGCTCACCGGCGAGTTCGACGATCCTGAAGACCTGGCCGACGTTGGCGGAGTGTTGCGCGAGATCGAAGCGGCGCGGCTCGACGAAGAGCGCAAGCAGGCGATCCGTGCGGCGGATGACGAGCCCAAAGGCAAGTCCGACGAACCGCCGCCGCCACCGTGGATGCAGTAAGCGCATGAACAGAAACCCGGCTTCGGCCGGGTTTTTTGTGCCTGCCGCATTTCCAGAACCACCGCAGATCCCCTGTGGGAGCGGGCTTGCTCGCGAAGGGGCCGTATCAGCCGCCATCCTTGTTGGCTGACACACCGCCTTCGCGGGCAAGCCCGCTCCCACAGGGATTTGTGGTGTTCTTGAAATGTGTGTGGGAATCTTGTCAGCCCTCGCACACTCAAGGATTGAATGTGAACGCCCGCCTCATCATCACCGCCCGGCTGATCTCCGACTTCGGCGCTTTCCTCAACATGGTCGCGCTGGCGACTTACGTTTACCTGCTAAGCAACAGCGCCATGAGCGTCGGGGTGTTCCTCGCCAGCCGGGTCGGCGGGGGGATTTTTGCCAGTCTGATCGGTACGCGCTTCTATCGGCGCTGGAATGGCCGGGTGCCGTTGATCGCTTTCGATCTGCTGCGCGCGGCTTTGCTTGGCCTGCTGTTGATCCTGCCGCTGAGCCAGCAGGCGTTGCTGTTGCCGGTGATCGCTTTCGGCCTGGGTTTTGGCAATTCGATGTTCGCCATCGGCCTCAACAGCCAGTTGCCGAGGCTGATCGACCCGGCGCAGCTACTGAAAACCAATGCCTGGATCACCTCGGCGTCATCCGCAGCGATGGTCGGCGGCAGCCTGGTGTCCGGCTTGCTGGTGGCGGCCTTCGGTTTCGAAACGGTCTTCGCGCTCAACGCACTGACCTATGTGCTGGCGGCGCTGTTGATTGCACCGTTGCGCTTCGCCGCTGCAGAAGTCAGCGAACAATCGACCAGCGAACGCGGCGAATGGTCAGCTCTGAAACAAGGCCTGCGCAGCGCTCCGGTGATCGCCGCGATGCTTGCCGTGACCATGGCCGACACCTTGGGCAGTGCCGCGCATAACGTCGGATTCCCGATCATCTCCAAATTGCTCACACCCGATTCGGCCAGCACCACGCTGGGCCTGATGCTGGCGGTGTGGGCCAGCGGCAAACTGCTGGGTGCGCGGATTGCCAGTCGCCTCAAAGGCACGGATAACCGTGATCTGGAGCGACGGTATTTCTTCGGCGTGGCGCTGATGTCCTGCGGTTTCATCCTGATGTTCCAGCAGCACAGCCTGCTCGGTCTGCTGCTGTTTTCCCTGCCGGCGGGGCTGGGTGATGGCGTCTCCGAAGTCAGCCTGATGTCGCGCCTGCAACGTGAGCCCGAGCATTTGCGCCTGCCGATTTTCAGTTTCCTGACCTTGCTGCAAATGATCGGGTTCGGCGTCGGCATGCTGGTTGCCGCGCCGTTTTACGGCTGGTGGACGCCGGGTGCCGTGGTCATGCTGTTCCACGGCATCCCGCTCGGTACGCTGTTGACCGTGAAGCTGCTGGCGCTCAGGCGCGGGCGGGTTGCGCGCAGCAGCCCGACGCCAGTTCCTTGAGGATCGGGCAATCGGGGCGATGGTCGCCATTACAGTGCTCGACCAGATCCTGCAGGGTGTCGCGCAGCTCGCCGAGTTCACGGATCTTCCGGTTCAGCTCGTCGATGTGCTGACGCGCCAGCGCTTTCACATCGGCACTGGCACGCTGGCGATCCTGCCACAGGGTCAGCAGCTTGCCGACTTCTTCCAGAGAAAATCCCAGGTCCCGCGAACGCTTGATGAACGCCAGGGTGTGCAGGTCATCGTCGCTGTAGACCCGGTAGCCGCTGTCGGTGCGATGGGCAGCCTTGAGCAGGCCGATCGACTCGTAATAGCGGATCATCTTCGCGCTCAGGCCACTGTGCCGGGCCGCTTGGCCGATGTTCATCGGTGCTCCTCCAGATCCTTCGGTTTCCAGGTTTTCAACAGTAGCGCATTGCTCACCACGCTGACGCTCGACAGCGCCATCGCCGCACCGGCCAGCACCGGATTGAGGAAGCCGAGCGCTGCCAGCGGAATGCCGATCAGGTTGTAGACGAAGGCCCAGAACAGGTTCTGGCGGATCTTCGCGTAAGTCTTGCGGCTGATCTCCAGCGCTGCCGGCACCAGCCGTGGATCGCCGCGCATCAGAGTGATGCCGGCGGCGTGCATCGCTACGTCGGTGCCGCCGCCCATGGCGATGCCGATGTCGGCAGCAGCCAGTGCCGGGGCGTCGTTGATGCCGTCGCCGACCATCGCCACCACCCCGGTTTGCTTCAGTTCGGCGACGGTCGCGGCTTTGTCGGCGGGGAGCACTTCGGCATGAACGTTTTCAATGCCCAGCGCCTCGGCCACCACGCGCGCACTGCCACGGTTGTCACCGGTCAGCAGATGGCTGTGAATACCGCGGGCGGCCAGTTGCTGCACGGCTTGCAGTGCGCCGGGCTTGAGCGTGTCGCCGAAGGCGAACAAACCGAGCACTTGCGGTTCCGGGCTTTGCTCGATCAGCCACGACAAGGTCCGGCCTTGGCTTTCCCAGGCCTTGGCGGACTCGGCGAGGTGGCCGGCGCTCAGGCCACTTTCTTCCAGCAAGCGCCGATTGCCCAGCGCCAGGCGCCGACCATCAAGCGTGCCAGCGATACCGCGCCCGGTCAGGGCCTGGCTGTCGCTGACATCCGGCACGCTCAGGTCACGCTCGGCGGCCGCGTCTAACACGGCTTTGGCCAGCGGATGCTCGCTGCCGCGTTGCAGGGCGCCGGCCAGTGTCAGCAGAGTATTTTCATCGCCATCCAGCGCACTGAAATGGGCGATACGCGGGGTGCCGGAAGTCAGCGTGCCGGTCTTGTCGAAGACCACGTTGTCGACTGCATGGGCACGTTCCAGCGCTTCGGCGTCCTTGATCAGAATGCCGTGACGCGCAGCCACACCCGTGCCGGCCATGATCGCCGTCGGCGTGGCGAGGCCGAGGGCACATGGACAGGCAATCACCAGCACAGCGACCGCGTTGATCAATGCTGTTTCCATAGGCGCGCCGTACAGCCACCAGCCAATCAGTGTCGCCAACGCGATCAGCAACACGCTGGGCACAAACACCTGGCTGACTTTATCCACCAGTTTTTGGATCGGCGCTTTCGCCGCCTGAGCGTCCTCTACCAGACGGATGATCCGCGCCAGCACGCTTTCCGCGCCGAGGGCGGTGGTGCGCACCAGCAAGCGACCTTCACCGTTGATCGCGCCGCCGGTGACTTTGTCGCCCGGCTGTTTTGGCACCGGCAGGCTTTCGCCGCTGATTAGCGCTTCGTCCGCGTGGCTCTGACCTTCGAGCACTTCGCCGTCGACCGGGAAGCGTTCGCCGGGTTTGACCAGCACCTGATCATTCAGGCGCAGAGCGCTGATCGCCACGTCTTGCTCGCGACCGTCAATGACCTGAATCGCCCGTTCCGGACGCAAGGCTTCGAGGGCGCGGATGGCGCTGGCGGTCTGGCGTTTGGCGCGGCTTTCCAGGTATTTGCCGAGGAGCACCAGGGCGATCACCACCGCCGAGGCTTCGAAATACAGATGCGGCATGCGCCCGGCGGCGGTGGCCCATTCGTACAGGCTCAAGCCATAACCGGCGCTGGTGCCGAGGGCCACCAGCAAGTCCATGTTACCGGCGCCGGCGCGCACGGCTTTCCACGCGGCCACGTAGAAACGTGCACCGAAAATGAATTGCACCGGGGTGGCGAGGGCGAATTGCGCCCAGGCCGGAAGCATCCAGTGAGTGCCGAACGGTTGCAGCAGCATCGGCAACACCAGCGGCAACGCCAGGACGATCGCGCAGATCAGCGCCCAGCGTTCATGTTGCAGGCGCTGTTGCTGGTTATCGGTGGCGGGGTGTTCGGCTTGCCAGACGCTGGCCGAGTAACCGGCCTTGCTTACAGCATCGAGCAGCGACTGAATGTCGACCTGACCGAGCCATTCGAGGTGTGCGCGTTCGTTGGCGAGGTTGACGCTGACGCTCTTCACCCCGGGGACTTTGTTCAGGGCGCGCTCGACGCGACCGACGCACGAGGCGCAGGTCATGCCGTCGATGCTCAACTCCACCGTCTGCTGCGGCACGCTGTAACCGGCGCGTTCAACCGCCGCCATCAACGCCGGCAAGCTGTCACCAGGCGCCTGGACGCGGGCCTGTTCGGTGGCGAGATTGACGCTGACGGCACTGGCGCCGCTGACTTTGCGCAACGCCCGCTCGACACGCCCGGCGCAACTGGCGCAGGTCATGCCGGCAATCGGCAGATCGAAAGTGATGGAATCGGACATCGGTCTTACTCCCTGTAGAAGATGCCTACAAGGATCAACCTTGCCACGCGGGCAAGGTCAAGCGCCAATATTTGACTCACTACAAAAACAGTGTGGGAGCGGGCTTGCTCGCGAATGCGGTGTGTCAGTCAACATCATCGCTGAATGACACAGCGCATTCACGAGCAAGCCCGCTCCCACATTTGGAGTTTTGCTTAGTATTCGAGGGCGGCAGGTCGCAGGTACAAGCCTTTGGCATTTGCCGCGATCCGGTACTTGAGCACATCGCCGGCCTTGAGCGAGATCTCCTGCGCCGGCGGCGCGAGCATGCCTGCCTGGCAACCCGGCACTTGGCCAGGCAATTGTTTCAGACGGATGGAAATCGTCCCGTGGGGCAGGTTGAACGAAGTGGTCTGTTCCTGAAGCAGGCGCGCTGCCAGTTCATCATTGACGTACACGCCAATCTCGCAGGGAGTCGGCACTTCCAGACGCTCGCGCGAGATGATCAGAACGGCGTAGTCCTCACCGGTCGCGTTGGCCTGGGGCAGGGCGGCAAAGAGGCTGAGCAAGCCAAACAGGCTGAAAGCTGACCAGCGCATGGCTGAATCTCCTGAATTTGAGTCATTGATGCACGCAGCTTGGCTGAGCGCGACGCCGATTGCCAGCCCGGCAGTTTTCTGCAGAACTTGACCTTGCCATGGTGGCAAGCTCGACACTGCGGGCAACCTCACTCAAAGGAGTCCATCCATGCAAGTGTTCAACGTTCAAGGCATGTCCTGCGGCCACTGTGTCAAAGCCATCACCAACGCCGTGCAGGCGAAGGATCCGGCGGCCAGCGTGCGAGTCGATCTGGCGGCCAAAGTAGTCGGCGTCGAGAGTTCGCTCAGCGCGGAGCAGGTGATCGAGGTCATCAAGGATGAGGGCTACCCGGTGAAATTGGCCGGTTAACGATAGACCCCTGTGGCGAGGGAGCTTGCTGCCGCCGGGGCGCGAAGCGGCCCTTTTTTCAATTGAAAAACACTGGGCCTGCTGCGCAGTCCAGCGGGAGCAGATTTCAGGTGTAGGTCATCTGATTTCTAATAGTTAGCGAGCTATCGGAATGTTCAAGGTGTCTCAGCGCGGCTAGACTGTCGGGCTGCCGACTTCTATCCCACCTGGATGCCTGATGAACTTCCGTACCATTCTGATTCTCGGTGCCCTGAGCGCCTTCGGTCCGCTGGCGATCGACTTCTATTTGCCGGCGTTCCCGTCGATGGCGCTGGCCTTTGGCACTGATGAAAAGCATGTGCAACTGACCCTGGCGGCCTATTTCGCCGGTCTGTCGATCGGGCAGCTGCTGTATGGCCCGGTGGCCGACCGGTTTGGGCGGCGCCTGCCGCTGTTGGTCGGTGTCGGCCTGTTCACCCTGGCCTCGCTGGCCTGTGCTTATGCACCGAATCTGGAATGGCTGATCGGCGCGCGTTTCGTTCAGGCGCTGGGCGGCTGCGCGGGGATGGTGATTTCCCGGGCGGTGGTCAGTGACAAGTGCGATGCGGTCGGTTCGGCGAAAGTCTTTTCGCAACTGATGCTGGTGATGGGGTTGGCGCCGATTCTCGCGCCGTTGCTCGGCGGTCTGCTGGTCAACACCACGGGCTGGCAGTCGATCTTCCTCGCACTGACGGGCTTCAGCGCACTGGCCGGCCTGGCTGTGGCGTTGGGGCTGCCAGAAAGTCTGCCGGCCCATGTGCCGCGCCAACCACTGTCCGGTGCGTTGCGCCAATACGGCCGGTTGTTCGGCGACCGGGTGTTTCTCGGGCACGCCCTGACCGGTGGGATCGCGGTCGCCGGGATGTTTTCCTATATCGCCGGTTCGCCGTTCGTCTTCATCAAGCTCTACGGCGTACCGGCCGAGCATTTCGGCTGGCTGTTCGGCACCAATGCGGCGGGTTTCATTCTGGTGGCCCAGGTCAACGCACGGCTGTTGGCCAAGCGCGGTCCGGCATTCCTGCTGGCACGGGCGGTGTGGGTGTATCTGTTGGCCGGGGTTTCTTTGCTCGCGGTCAGCTCGCTGCACACCGAAGCGTTGTGGCCGCTGTTGATCCCGTTGTTCGTGTGTATCGCCAGCCTCGGCTGCATCCTGCCCAACGCAGCGGCGTGTGCAATGAATGGCCAGGGTGCGCGTGCCGGTAGTGCGTCGGCACTGATGGGCTGCCTGCAGTTCAGCGTGGCTTCCGGCGCGGCTTCGCTGGTGGGCGTTCTGCACGACGGCAGCGCCATGCCGATGGCGATGGTCATCAGCCTGTGCGGGTTGCTGGTGGTGAGCGTCGCGATGTACACCCGGCATTTGCAGAATGCCCGGGCGTTGGCGCAAGCACAGGCCGAAGCCTGACTGCCTCAGCCGACGGCGCGTTGCTGTCCGGGGTCGGGAATCCGATGGGGCGCGTGCAGGCGCGCTTCGAGGGTGCGGGTGAAGGCGAGCGCCTCGGCTTCACTGCGAAAGGTCACGGCGTGCTGGTCCAGGCGAACCTGCCATTGGGACTTTGCCACTTCTTTTATCAGGATCTTCATTACTGACCTCCCTTGTGTAAAAGATGCATCGCAGAGGCTTCGAGTGTAGACCTGAATACGATCGGATTTGTGACAACGATCAAGCATCTGACTGACGGCAAAAAATAGCGCCAGCCCTTGAAAGGACTGGCGCTGATTACGACGTCCGGGTTTTCAGAAACTTTCTAAAACAATTTTGCCCTTGGCCTTGCCGCTTTCCAGCAGCTCATGCGCCCGGCGCAGGTTCGCCGCGTTGATCGTGCCGAAATGCTCGCCGACGGTGGTCTTCAACGTCCCCGCATCAATCAGCTCGGCCACTCGGTTGAGCAGCTTGTGCTGCTCTATCATGTCCGGTGTTTCGAACAGCGAGCGGGTGTACATGAACTCCCAGTGCAGCGACAGGCTCTTGCGCTTGAGCTGGCTCACGTCCAGCGACTTCGGATCGTCGATCAGCGCGAGTTTGCCTTGCGGGGCCAACGCCTCGACCAGTTGCTCCAGGTGCAGATCGGTCTGGGTCAGGCTGGCGACGTGGGTCACGTGATCGATGCCGGCGCGTTTCAGTTCTTCGCTCAGCGGCTGGCTGTGGTCGATCACCAGGTCGGCGCCCAGCTCGGTCACCCAGTCGCGAGTCTGTGCGCGGGACGCGGTGCCGATGACCTTCAGGCCGGTCAACTGGCTGGCCAGTTGGGTTAGGATCGAACCGACGCCGCCAGCGGCGCCGACGATCAGCAGGCTTTGACCTTCATCGGTCTTGCCCTCACGGATCTGCAGGCGTTCGAACAGCAGTTCCCACGCGGTGATCGCGGTCAGCGGCAGCGCGGCGGCTTCGGCAAAACCGAGGGATTTGGGCATGTGGCCAACAATGCGCTCATCGACCACGTGCAGCTCGCTGTTGCCACCGGCACGGGCGATGGAGCCGGCGTAAAACACTTTGTCGCCGGCCTTGAACAGCGTCACTTCACTGCCGACGGCCTTGACCACACCGGCGACGTCCCAGCCCAGTACTTTTGCTGCGCCGTTTTCCGGCGCCACGTTCTGCCGCACCTTGGTGTCGACCGGGTTGACCGAGATGGCTTTGACTTCCACCAGCAGGTCGCGCGGGCCGGCGACCGGCTCCGGCAGTTCGATGTCTTGCAGGGATTTTTCGTCGCTGATCGGCAGGGAGGCGTAATAGGCGATGGCTTTCATGACTTGCTCCGTAACGGTAATAGAAGAAGGGCTCAGGCGATGGCGCCCAGACGTTTCAATTGGAAGTGTTCGATGCAGTGGCCGGCGGCGGCCTGGAAGTTCTGAAAATGCGCGCTGGCGTTGTGCGCCGAAAGGATTTCCTCGCTGGCCCAGTGTTCGATCACATAAAAGGTCAGCGGATCGGCGAGGTCGCGGTGCAGGTCGTACTGGCTGCAGCCTTCCTCGGCGCGGCTCGGCTCAACCAGTGCGCGCAGGGCGTTTTCGAGGGTGTCCTGCTGGCCGGGTTTGGCGATCAGTGTGGCGATGGCGGTGAATGCTTGGGACATGTGCGGCTCCAGTCGCGGGATAAATTTGCTTGAACCCATCATTGGCTATTTCTCGGCGCGATAAAACCGGCTAAAAGAGCAGTCTCTTTCAATATTTTTTTGATAATCGAGGC
This sequence comes from Pseudomonas sp. S3(2024), assembly GCF_036861315.1. Lineage (NCBI taxonomy): Bacteria > Pseudomonadati > Pseudomonadota > Gammaproteobacteria > Pseudomonadales > Pseudomonadaceae > Pseudomonas > Pseudomonas sp. S3(2024). The sequence continues at coordinate 531,924 of NZ_JAZAQQ010000004.1, forward strand.
TGAGAATGCTGCGTTTCGACGATTTACAGTTGTTCGTTCGCGCGGCGGATCTGGGCAGCCTATCGGCAGCGGCGCGGGTGATGGACATGTCCGCCGCTGTGGCCAGCGCCGCGCTCAAACGCATCGAACAGCAACTGGGCGTGCGTTTGCTGGCGCGCTCGACCCGCAGTCTGCGTCTGACCGCCGAGGGCGAAGGCTTCCTCGAATACGCGCGGGCCGCGTTGAGTTCGCTGGACGAAGGCCGGCGATTTCTCTCCAGCGCGCAGGATCAGGTCAGCGGCATCCTGCAGTTGTCGGCGCCTTCGGATTTCGGGCGCAACCTGCTGTTGCCGTGGCTCGACGAGTTTCAGCGCGAGCATCCGAAGCTGACCGTGCGCCTGCTGCTCGGTGACCGGATCGCCGACCTGTTCCGCCAGCCGGTGGACATCGCCCTGCGTTATGGCGAACCCGAGGATTCGAGCCTGGTGGCCCTGCCCATCGCCCCGGACAATCGCCGCGTGCTCTGCGCATCGCCGGCATACCTGGCGCGCCACGGTGAGCCGCGTCAGCTCGAACAACTGGCGCAGCACAATTGCCTGCTGTACATGCTCGGCAGCCGCGTGCACGACCATTGGAGTTTTCATGACGGCAAACGTGAAGTCGGCCTGACGGTCAGTGGCGATCGCTTCAGTGATGACGCCGACGTCGTCCGGTTGTGGGCGGTGGCGGGGGCGGGCATCGCCTACAAATCGTGGCTCGATGTCGGCGCGGATGTGCTCGCCGGGCGCCTCAAAGTGTTGCTGCCAGAGCTGCTCTGTGAGCGTGCTCCGCTGAATCTGTTGTGCGCCCATCGCGCACAATTGAGTAAGCCGGTGAACCTTTTGAGGGAAATGCTCGCCAGCCGATGCGCCGAATTGAGTAGTCAATTTCCCCATTTCCCGAAAGTTGATCATTAGTCGCAGGCAATTAGCGAAATTTCACTCAGGAACTATCACCATTCGTGTCAGCCACGGCGCAGGAAGCAGCGTGCATCCCGCTTATACTAGCGACCGCCTCAAACCTGCACCGATAACCGGTCAGGACTGAATCCGGCCGGTTTTTCAGAGCCGGGCGAGTGCTGCACAAACGCCGCGGACACTCCATTGACGGGTGCCGCAGCACCGGCCTGGCTTGCTCCGGTTCATGGCGTTTTACCCGTCTTGGCCGATGACCCATTACTGGTCAAGATGTCTTCGAGCAGTAGACGATACGATTCAACAGGGAGTGAATACATGGAACATGCACCTTGCATCAGCCAGATCGCCACGCTGCTGGCCGACCCCAAGCGCAGTGCGATGATGTGGGCGTTGATGGATGGCTCGGCACGCCAGACCGAAGAGCTGGCGCTGCTGGCAGGGTTGTCGCCATCTTCGGCCAGTGCGCATCTGGGGCGTTTGTCCGCCGGGGGCCTGTTGAAAGTCGAGGTCCGTGGGCGCAAGCGCTTTTTCCGTCTGGCAGCCCCGGAGATCGCGGCGGCCATCGAAGCGTTGGCCAGTGCCACGATCGCCAGCGCACCGCGGGAAATTCCTCACGTATTCAAACGCTCGGCACCGAGCGCCAATCCCCGGACTGCGCCGTCTTCACTGCTGCGTGCGCGCTTTTGCGATGATCATTTGGGTGGCACGCTGGCCGCCGATCTGTATCAGCGTCTGCTCGATGCCGGCTGGCTCGAACAGATCGAGCAGCGGGTCGTGGTGACCCTCAAAGGCTCGACTCAACTGGCCAACCGCGGTGTGTTCATCCAGGCCCTCGCTCATCGCAAGGCTCAGGTGGCGTGCGCCTGTCCGGACTGGAGTGAACGTCGCCCGCACCTGGGCGGTTCACTCGGCGCGGCGGTGCTGCAACTGTTCATGCAGTCCGGCTGGCTGGTGCTGCCCAAGGACTCCCGAGCCTTGCAAGTGACCCCGGCCGGGCAGCGGGAAATCCAGCGGTTCGCCAAGGAAACCGAGCTGGAATTGGCGTGATAGAGCGTTCGCCGACCGACACTTCGCGCTGGCGTCGCCTGTGACTGCGAACAGGTCGTATCCAGAAAAAGCGCTGAGGCGTTATCGCGCACACTCGATCCGCACACATTGCGGAGGGGATGGGCATGGATACGCGAGACTTCAGCGCGGCAGAACGCCTGGAACGGCTGCCGCTCAGCGGTTATCACCGGGTTATTTTCATCATCATTGCCCTGGCGTTCTTTTTCGACTCCATGGACTTGGCCATGATGACGTTCCTGCTCGGCTCGATCAAAACCGAGTTCGGCTTGAGCAGTGCACAAGCCGGCCTGCTCGCCAGTTCGAGTTTTTTCGGCATGGTGCTGGGGGCGTCTTTATCGGGGATGCTCGCCGATCGTTTCGGGCGCAAACCGGTGTTTCAGTGGAGCATCGTGCTGTGGGGCGTGGCCAGTTATCTGTGTTCGACCGCGCAAACGGTCGAGAGCCTGACGCTGTTCCGGATCCTGCTGGGGATCGGCATGGGCATGGAGTTTCCGATTGCACAGTCGATGCTTTCGGAGTTGATCCCGGCGCAGCGGCGCGGGCGCTACATTGCATTGATGGACGGTTTCTGGCCGCTGGGTTTCGTCGCCGCCGGGGTGCTGTCGTACTTTCTGCTGCCGCTGATTGGCTGGCGCGATATCTTCCTGGTGTTGGCGGTGCCGGCGGTGTTTGTGCTGGCGATCCGTTTCTTTATCCCCGAATCACCGCGCTGGCTGGAGCAAGCCGGACGCCTTGAGGCGGCGGACAAGGTCCTGAGCGCAATAGAGACGCGCGTGCGCACGTCGCTCGGGGGGGCGACGCTGCCGGAGCCGGTGCGCCTGCCAAGAACAGTGACGCCGCCGGGCAACTTCTTCTCGGCGCTCAAGCAGATCTGGTCGCCGCAATATCGCCAGCGCACCACGATGATCTGGAGCCTGTGGTTTTTCGCCTTGCTCGGTTTCTACGGGCTGACATCGTGGCTCAGTGCGTTGTTGCAACAGTCGGGTTTCGCCGTGACCCAGTCGGTGTATTACACCGTACTGATTTCTCTGGGCGGGATTCCCGGGTTCCTGATGGCCGCGTGGCTGGTGGAACGCTGGGGGCGCAAACCGGTGTGCATCGTGACGTTGCTCGGCGGCGGAGTGATGGCGTTTCTCTACGGGCAGAGTGCGGTGTTCGGCGGCAACGTCGCGTTGCTGATCAGCTCGGGGCTGCTGATGCAGTTTTTCCTGTTCGGCATGTGGGCGGTGCTCTACACCTACACGCCTGAGTTGTACCCGACTTCGGCGCGCGCCACAGGCTCGGGCTTTGCCTCGGCGATTGGCCGTGTCGGCTCGTTGCTCGGGCCGCTGGTGACCGGGCTGGTGTTCCCGATTACCGGGCAGGGCGGGGTGTTTGCGCTGGGGGCGCTGTGCTTTGCGATTGCGGCGGGGGTGGTGTGGCTGTTCGGGATGGAGACGCGCGGTAAAACCCTGGAAGAGCTGACTGAAGCAGAGATCGCTGGCTGAACACAGCACCCTGTGGGAGCGGGCTTGCTCGCGAAAGCGGTGTGTCATTCAACCAATATGTCGACTGACACACCGCTTTCGCGAGCAAGCCCGCTCCCACAGGGGATTTGCTTTGTACTTACGGTTTTACCAGACGCGCATCCAGGCTGTTCTGCGCCAGGCGCTTGGCCTGATCCTGGGTCATGCCCAGGTGTTCATGCAGCGCATGGAAGTTCTCGGTGACGTAGCCGCCGAAGTACGCCGGGTCATCGGAGTTGACGGTGACCTTCACCCCACGCTCTAGCATGTCGAGGATGTTGTGCTGCGACATGTGATCGAACACGCAGAGCTTGGTGTTCGACAGCGGGCACACAGTTAACGGGATCTGCTCGTCGATGATCCGCTGCATCAGGCGCTCGTCTTCGATGGCGCGTACGCCATGGTCGATACGCTGGATCTTCAGCAGGTCGATGGCTTCCCAGATGTATTCCGGCGGGCCTTCTTCACCGGCGTGGGCGACGGTCAGGAAACCCTCGTGGCGGGCGCGGTCGAACACACGCTGGAACTTGCTTGGTGGGTGACCCATCTCCGAGCTGTCGAGACCGACGGCGACAAACGCATCACGGAACGGCAGCGCCTGATCGAGGGTTTTCTGTGCTTCGTCTTCGCTCAGGTGGCGCAGGAAGCTCAGGATCAAACCGCTGGTGATGCCCAGTTGCTGTTCGCCATCCTTGAGTGCCGCAGCGATGCCGTTGAGCACCACTTCGAACGGGATGCCCCGGTCGGTGTGGGTCTGCGGGTCGAAGAACGGTTCTGTGTGAATCACGTTCTGCGCTTTGCAGCGCAGCAGGTAGGCCCAGGTCAGGTCGTAGAAGTCCTGCGAGGTGCGCAGCACGTCGGCGCCCTGGTAATACAGGTCGAGGAATTCCTGCAGGTTGTTGAAGGCGTAGGCCTTGCGCAGGGTTTCGACATCGCTCCACGGCAGGGCGATCTTGTTGCGTTCGGCCAGGGCGAACAGCAACTCAGGCTCCAGCGAGCCTTCCAGATGCAGGTGCAGTTCGGCCTTGGGAAGGGCGTTGAGCCAATCGTACATATTCTTTTCTCATCAGGTGCAGATGGCGGCCATTCTACAGATGCGCGCCGAAACAATTGGCAAAACCTGACCAAGCGATCCATCACACCGCTTGCGGCTCGCGCCGATAGGCGTAGGTATCGGCGAAGCGCGACAGCAGGAATTCGGCGCAGGTGGTGGTCGGATATTTCGCCGGATGCTGTGCGTCCTGGCAACCGGGCAGGCATTCGATACGGGTGTCCGGGTGCGGCTCGGCGAAGAACGGCATCGAATAGCGATCCACCCCCAGCGGGCTGATCACCCGGTGCGGGGTCGAGCGATAGCGGTCGTTGCTCCAGCGCGCCATCATGTCGCCGAGGTTGACCACGAAGGTGCCGTCAATCGGTGGCGCGTCGATCCATTCACCGTTGATGTTCTTCACTTGCAGGCCGCCGGCGCTGTCCTGGTAGAGCAGGGTGATGCAGCCGTAATCGGTGTGCGCTCCGGCGCCTTGCTGTTCGGCGCTGCTGGCGGTGTGGCGTGGTGGGTAGTGGATCATCCGCAGTACGCTGACCGGCTCAACGAAGCGCGAATCGAAGAAGTCGCGTTCGATCCCCAGCGCAATCGTCATCGCCCGCAGCAGGGTTTGCGCGAGCGCCTGCATGTCGAGGTAATGCTGCTCCATCAGCGCCTCCCAGCCAGCTTGTGCAGGATGACGATTCGGCCCGCGCAGCGGTTTTTCCGCGAGCACGTCGGGATGATCCGCCGGCAAGTGCAGGCCCATGTCGAAGGTTTCCTTGAGGTCGCTGGGTTTGTCCGGGTCGAGCTGTTCGGTGGCGATGGCGCCGTAGCCGCGATGGTGGCGGGTCTGGGTGATGTCGATCTTGAGTTTTTCCGCTGAGGGCAGAGCAAAAAAACGTTGAGTCTGATCGAGCACGGCGTCGATGCGCTGCGCGGAAATCGGGTGGCCCGTGATGTAGAAAAAGCCCCATTCGCGGCAGGCCTGGTCGATCTGCGCGGCGACGGCGGGCCAGGCGTTTCGGTCGGTGGAATAGAGCGGGCTGATGTCGATGATCGGGAGCTGATCCATACACAATCCTTGAGAACACTGAAGATCCAAATGTGGGAGCGGGCTTGCTCGCGAAGGGGCCGTGTCAGTCAATACATGCGTTGGCTGATACACCGCTTTCGCGAGCAAGCCCGCTCCCACAGGGGAATGGTGGTGGGGCCGGAATTACTTCGGCATCTCTGCCTTCATCCCTTCCACGTAATAGTTCATCGACGCCAATTCGGCATTGGTTGCGCTCACCCCAGCAGGGATCTTCTCCACGCCGGCCTGATCCTTGATCGGCCCGGTGAACGGTTGCAGCGCGCCGCTCTTGATGTCGGCGATAATTTGTTCGGCCTCGGCTTTCACCGGTGCCGGTACCAGATCACTGATCGGCAGTTCAACCGTGCCTTCCTTCAGCCCGCCCCAGTAGTCCTGGGATTTCCAGTTGTGGTCGATCACGCTCTGGGTCGCCTGAATGTAGTGCGGTGCCCAGTCGTTGACGATCGAAGTCAGCACCGCTTTCGGGCCGAAGTGCGCCATGTCCGAGGCGTAACCCACGGCGTACACGCCACGCCGTTCGGCGGCCTGAATCGGCGCCGGGCTGTCGGTGTGCTGGAACACTACGTCCACACCCTGATCGATCAGGGCGTTGGCGGCGTCGGCTTCCTTGCCCGGGTCAAACCACGAGTTGACCCACACCACTTTGATCTCGGTGCCAGGGTTGTACTTGTTCAGCGCCAGCTGGATGGCGTTGATGTCGCGGATCACTTCCGGAATCGGGAACGAGGCGACGTAACCGACCTTCTTGCTCTTGGTCATCTTCGCTGCAAGGAAACCGCCGACATAACGACCTTCGTAGGTGCGCGCGAGATAGGTGCCGAGGTTCTTGTCCTGCTTGTAGCCGGTGGCGTGTTCGAAGGTGACCTTGGGAAACTGTTTGGCGACTTTCAGCGTCGGGTTCATGTAGCCGAAGGAGGTGGTGAAAATCAGGTCGTAATTGTCCTTGGCCATGTTGCGGATCACCCGCTCGGCGTCGGCGCCCTCGGCCACGTTCTCGACGTAATTGGTGCTGATCTGCGCGCCGAATTTCTCCGCCAGCGCCTTGCGCCCCTGTTCATGCTGATACGTCCAGCCGTGGTCGCCGATCGGGCCGATGTAGACGAAACCGACCTTCAGCGGATCGGCAGCGCTGGCGCTCAGGCTGATCCCCAGACCGATGGCGGCGCACAGCAGTTTGTGCAGCGGACGTATTTGCATGAATTGGAGCTCCATTTTGTTGTGTGTGGTCAGGGGCAATGCAAATTGCTGACCAACAGGACAACAAACAATCCGAAACCGAGGCGCGGCCTTCGCGAGCAAGCCCGCTCCCACATTGGAATGCGATTCCCTGTGGGAGCGGGCTTGCTCGCGAAGAGGCCGGCAGGAACGATAAAAGTGCATGCCTGAAACCAGCTGCAATCGGTTGGTGCGCTAAGGTGTAACGAAACGTTAGCGCCGCGCCGCAGTCAGTAGCTCATTCGAATCTCTCTGCAAAAAGGCCCGCCATGCTCACGATCCTCAAGCAAGAAAGCTTTCTGCTGCTGGCGGTGATTGCCGCGTGCATCGCTTATCCGCTGGAACACTGGATGCTCCACAGCGGCNGCTAAGGTGTAACGAAACGTTAGCGCCGCGCCGCAGTCAGTAGCTCATTCGAATCTCTCTGCAAAAAGGCCCGCCATGCTCACGATCCTCAAGCAAGAAAGCTTTCTGCTGCTGGCGGTGATTGCCGCGTGCATCGCTTATCCGCTGGAACACTGGATGCTCCACAGCGGCCAGATCGTCGCGCTGATCTGCGGTCTGGTGCTGATCGCCTTCATCGTCGCCGCCTCGATGCGCGTCGCCCATCATGCCGAACTGCTCGCAGAAAAAGTCGGCGACCCCTACGGCACGATGATCCTGACCCTCGCTGCGGTGCTGGTGGAAGTGGTGATCCTGGCGATCATGATGAGCAACGAGGCGTCCGCCACGCTGGTGCGGGACACGATCTATTCGGCGGTGATGCTCGACATTAACGGCATCCTCGGCCTCGCCGCGTTGATGGGCGGGCTCAAGCACGGTGAGCAGTCGTACAACGATGATTCGGCACGCAGCTACAGCGTGATGATCCTCACCGCCATGGGCGTATCGATGGTGGTGCCGGAGTTTATTCCGGCGGCCAACTGGAAGATTTATTCAGCGTTCACCATCGGTGCGATGGTGGTGCTTTACGCGCTGTTCCTGCGCATGCAGGTCGGGCCGCACAGTTACTTTTTCAGCTACAGCTACCCGGATAAACGCCGCAAGAAAGAACCGGTGGAAGATGAACCGAAACCGCTGAGCCTGACCTGGTCGATCGGCATTCTGGTGTTCGGCGTGGTGGTGATCGGCGCACTGGCCGAAGTGATGTCCAAGACCCTCGATCTGGGCCTGGAAGGTACCGGTGCACCGCCGGTGATCACGGCGATTCTGGTGGCGGCGATTTCCGCGGCGCCGGAGATTCTGACGGCGTTGCGTGCCGCGTTGGCCAACCGCATGCAATCGGTGGTGAACATTGCGATGGGCGCGTCACTGTCGACGGTGATCCTGACGGTGCCGGTGATGGAAGCGATGGCGCTGTACACCGGTCAGCCGTTTCAAATGGCGATGACCCCGGTGCAGACGGTGATGATCTTCATCACGCTGATTGTCAGTGCGATCAATCTGAATGACGGCGAGACCAATGCCATCGAAGGCATGACTCACTTTGTGCTGTTTGCGACGTTTATCATGCTGTCCCTGCTCGGCCTTTAAGGACCTACACAAATCCAAATGTGGGAGCGGGCTTGCTCGCGAAGGCGGTGTATCAGGCAGCTTGAAACTGCATGACACACC